>JBGTDA010000220.1:0-19485 GCA_041748555.1 Rhodonellum sp. | reverse complement strand
CAAAGGTATCCAGAAAGGCCGTGGTGAAGTTGCCGTCCTTGAAGCTCTGATTATCCATGAGGGCCAGGTGAAATGGAATAGTTGTTTTAACGCCTTCAATAACAAACTCACTTAACGCACGCTTCATTCGTGTAATAACTTCTTCTCTTGATTGCCCGCTGACGATCAGCTTTGCGATCATGGAATCATAATTCGGAGGAATCACATAACCTGCGTAAACATGGCTGTCAATCCTGACTCCGCGACCACCTGGCAGATGAAGGTTAATGATTTTTCCGGGACTGGGTCTAAAGTCCTTGGTGGGATCTTCAGCGTTTATCCGGCATTCCATTGCGAAAAGTTTTGGATAATAGTTTTTACCGAGAATTTTTTCTCCATTGGCAACCTTGATCTGTTCTTTTATCAGATCAAAGTCGGTTACTTCTTCTGTAATGGGATGTTCCACCTGTATTCTGGTATTCATCTCCATAAAGTAAAAGTTACGGTCCTTGTCCACAAGAAATTCTATGGTACCTGCACCTTCATAAGCAATGGCTTCCGCACCTTTTATAGCTGCTTCTCCCATTGCATTCCGCAATTCATCGGTGATGAAGGGAGAGGGTGTTTCTTCTATCAGTTTCTGATGTCTTCTTTGGATAGAGCAATCCCTTTCTGAAAGATGGCAAGCATGCCCATCGCTGTCTCCAACAATCTGGATTTCAATATGCCTTGGTTCTTCAACAAATTTTTCCAGATAAAGCCCATCGTTTCCAAAGGCAGCACCGGATTCCTGCCTTGCGTCATCCCAAGCTTTTTTGAAACCGCTTTCTTCTTTGACGATACGCATTCCCTTACCGCCACCTCCTGCAGTTGCTTTTAGGATTATGGGATATCCCATGTCGTTTGCCAGTTTGATGCCCTCTTCCATGTTTTTGAGAATCCCTTCAGATCCTGGGATAGTAGGAACACCGGCATCACGCATGGTGGCTTTTGCGGTTGCTTTATCACCCATTTTATTGATCATTTCGGGGCTGGCACCAATGAATTTTATCCCATATTCTTCACAGATTCTGGAAAATTCAGCATTTTCAGAAAGAAAGCCGTAGCCCGGATGTATAGCATCCGCATTGGTAATTTCTGCTGCTGCGATGATTCTGGGGATATTAAGATAGGATTCCTTACTAGGAGCTGGTCCAATACAAACAGCTTCATCTGCAAATCGTACATGTAAACTGTCCTTATCTGCTGTGGAATAAACCGCGACAGTTTTGATTCCCATTTCTTTACAGGTTCGGATTACTCTGAGTGCAATTTCTCCTCTATTGGCAATGAGTATTTTTTTAAACACAATTATTCGGATTTTTGTGAAAAAGAAATTAACCTGCTGGATCTACCAAAAACAAAGGCTGATCATATTCTACAGGGGTGGAATTATCAACCAGTACTTTCACAATTTTCCCTGTGATTTCGGATTCGATCTCATTAAAAAGTTTCATTGCTTCTATTACACAAACTGTTTGTCCCGCCGTTACAGTGTCGCCAACCTGGATAAAGGGTTCAGCTTCGGGATTAGGAGTTCTGTAGAATGTCCCGATCATGGGAGATTTGATTTCTATATATTTTAAATTATCTTCTTTATGGGGATTGGAAACAGGAGCTGCATTGGGAGCAGACTGAGTATGTGTTGGTGCAGAGCGACTTTCAGAGTTATTTGCCATCTGTGTTTGCTCCGGTTTTGCTGAAGGTGTATCAGCATGTTTTTTGATGGAAAGTTTGAATTCATCAGTTTCGATTTTCACCTCGGCCAAGCCTGAGTTGGAAATAAAATCTATTAACTCTTGAATTTCTTTGGCTTTCATATTTTGGTTGGTTTATGATTTCCCAAATCGGGATCTTATTATTTCAGTTTGTATTAAAAACAACTAGATGATGTAATTTAAATAAATCACATATCTTTTTGAAATTATTTTACCCTTTCGGAATACGATGAATCCCGGGTATCTACTTTGATCACAGTATCCTGTTCTACAAAAAGAGGGACCATTATCGTAGCGCCTGTTTCCAACACTGCCTGTTTTTGGGCATTCGTGGCTGTATCTCCTTTTATGCCAGGTTCTGTGTAAGTTATCTTAAGTTCGACAAACGGAGGCAGCTCCACAGCAAGCGGAGTTTCGTTTTCAGCATGAACAATGATATCCACCAACTGACCTTCTTTGAGAAGATTTGATCTTTCGATCATACTTTCGGCAATGGGTATCTGTTCAAAATTTTCTGTATCCATGAAATGATACCCCATATCATCTGAATACAGGAACTGATGGGGTCTTTTTTCAACCCTGGCAGTAGTGACTTTTTCTCCTGCATTGAAAGTTTTCTCCAAAACTTTACCGGAGGTCAGGCTTTTAAGTTTTGTTCTTACAAAGGCGGCGCCTTTGCCCGGTTTTACATGTTGAAAATCCGTGATGGCAAATATGTCATTGTTGAATACAAGACATAATCCATTTTTAAAATCTGCGGTCGATGCCATATTTTGATGGGTTTATATTTATTTATTTAGGGTCATAACCCCACTTGAGATAAATTGCTCCCCAAGTGAATCCACCTCCGAAAGCTGCAAGTATTATATTGTCACCTTTTTTTAGCTGGCATTCATAATCCCACAGACAAAGTGGGAGTGTACCGGCAGTTGTGTTACCGTATTTCTCTATGTTCATCATTACCCTTTCAGGTCCGATTCCCATCCTGTTGGCTGTGGCATCTATTATCCGTTTGTTTGCCTGATGGGGAACCAGCCAAGCTACATCTTCTGATTTGAGATTGTTTTTAACCATAATTCTGGCGCTCACCTCAGCCATGTTGGTTACGGCAAATTTAAATACAGAGGCACCTTCCTGAAAAGCATAATGCTCCCGGGCTGCAATGGTTTCTACAGTGGCAGGTTTTCGGCTGCCACCGGCTTTCATATGCAAATAAGGGGCACCTGATCCATCGGCGTGCAGCAATGAATCCATAACTCCCACTTCCTCTTCCGTAGATTCCAGCAATACAGCACCTCCTCCATCTCCAAAAATAATACAGGTAGACCTATCCTGATAGTCAACTATAGAGGACATTTTGTCTGCTCCAACAATGATTACCTTTTTATGCATGCCCGTTTCGATGAACTGACTTCCCAGAGTAAGTGCATAAAGAAAGCCTGAGCAAGCCGCGGAGATATCAAAGCTATAACTTTTTTTTGCACCTACATTATCTGCAATGATATTGGCTGTCGCAGGAAATGGCATGTCCGGGGTGACAGTAGCACATATGATCAAATCAATATCTTCGGGATTGGTATTGGTTTTTCTAAGTAGACCGTTGACAGCTTTTGTGCCGATGACAGAGGTGCCCTGGTTTTCACCTTTGAGAATCCTTCTTTCTTTGATGCCTGTGCGGGTGACTATCCATTCATCATTGGTATCTACCATGGTTTCTAATTCCTGATTGGTCAGGATGTAGTCCGGGACCCACCCTTCCACACCGGTAATTACTGCTCTGGTTTTTTTCATTCACTGATTTTGTTAAAACCCCCTTGATTGATTTTACCTCAAATCAATGGAGGGTTTTGTTTTGGTTTCATTCCTCCGGCTTTTTTAGACACTTTTGATTGGAAGCCTCCAAAATTATTTAAAATGTCCTTTACCACCAAAAGATTTTAGAAGTAGTATGGTTATGTAGCTGATGTTTACGTCGATAATGGCATAAACAACCTTTTTAAATAAAAAATCCATTCGAAATGGGCGTTTCGAATGGATTTAATTATACAAGTGCTATGTTACACTAAAACTTAGGAAGTAGATTAAATTAAGCAAGAACCTCTTTTTCCATGATCACCTGACCCTTGAAGTACAATTTGCCGTCTAGCCAATATGCTCTGTGTGGTAAATGAAATTCTCCGGTAGTTGGGCATTTTGCAAGGCCAGGAGCAGTTAGTTTATAGTGAGTTCTTCTTTTGTCTCTTCTGGTTTTGGAAATTTTCCGTTTAGGATGTGCCATTGCTATACAATTTTTAGATTAATCTTTTTTATTTAAATTTTTTAATGCTTCCCATCTGGGATCTATTTTCTCATTTGATTCTTCACTTATTTCCGGATCAGAATCATCCTTTTCAAAATTTTGCCCAGAAGAATATACTACATCGCCTTCGCCTTCAAAATCCTCATCATCCATCTCGTAAATATATTCCGGGTGGATTTTTTTAGCAGGTATGGCTAGGATGATATATTCGTAAATCAGTTGTGCAACATTGATCCTGGGCGTATCCCTGGTGATCATGAAAATTTCGTCACTGATCTCCTGCTCTTCGTGACCATACTTATATAGCACTTTTTCCGAAGTTGAAAGCGGATGATCAAACTTTTCCAGACTTCTGTCACAAGTCAGATTCACCTTTCCTTCAATATCAAAATATGCCTCTATCAACGATGCAAGCTTATTTATTCGGACGTTGGCTGTAAGGTCACCCTTACTTACCCAATCATTCCCTTCAAATTTACCGAAGAATTCATCATCAACATGAAATGTGAAAGTATGCTCTCCTTCATTTAGTTTGATGATGTCAATATCGTAAGCTCTCCAGAATTTCACGTTTCCTCCTGCTGATTCAAGACCGCAAATTTAGCGAACTTAATCAGAAAAATAAAATTTGGCTGGAAATTATTTTGAATGGATAACTAATGGATATCTATAGGTTTTAATTCGAGGCTTTTGTTTTGAAATATGGATTTGTCAAAGCCAATTATCTTCTTTTAATTAAAACAGGAAAAGGGTTTCAGAATGAAATTTTGTACCCATTATTCCTCCTCTTCCCAGTTTCCCCGGTGCTTGATAATATCATAGGCCTGAAAAATGGCGGCCCGCATAGATCCTTCATAGGCAAGATTTTTTCCGGCAATGTTATAGGCCGTACCGTGGTCGGGTGAAGTTCGGATAATGGATAAACCTGCTGTAAAATTAACACCTGTCTCAAAGGCCATAGATTTAAAAGGGATCAATCCCTGATCATGATACATGGCCAAAACCCCATCGAATTTTTTCTGATGCATCATCCCGAAAAATCCATCAGCCGGGTAGGGTCCGAAAATTAAATGTCCGTTTTCTTTAAATTCATAAATGACCGGCTTGATGATCGTCTGTTCCTCATCACCAAGTAATCCATCTTCACCTGCATGTGGATTGAGGCCCAAAACTGCAATCCGAGGTTTAACGATTCCAAAGTCGCTTTGCAGGGAATGGATCATAATGTTCAGCTTCTCCCTGATTTTGGCGCCTGTTACTTTCTGTGCAACTTCCCTAAGCGGTATATGACCTGTCACCACCCCGATCCTGATATCCTCGGCAACCAAGAGCATCAAACTGTTTTTTGCACCGAAAGCATCTGTCAGATATTCTGTGTGTCCGACAAATTGAAGCATATCAGAGTTGATGTTGTTTTTGTTGAGCGGAGCAGTGACCAAAGCTTCTATTTTATTTTCTTTGAGATCCTTAATTGCATGATCCAATGCCGCAAGTGCCATATTGCCTGCATCCCGGGTTTCTACACCGGGTATCACTTCCGGGCTTTCATCCAAAACATTAAGAACATTGGTCTTTTTATGGTGAATCTCAGCTATATTTTTGATCTGCATAAAATTAAAATCTTCCAGACCCATATGTTTTCTGTAAAAAGTCAAAGCCTTGCCATGGCCATAAATAACGGGGGTAATGAGTTTTTGGAGGCGGTTGTCCATCAGGGCTTTCATGGTAACTTCTGCGCCTATTCCGTTTATGTCTCCTATACTGATTCCAATGACCGGTTTGTTTTTTCTTTGATTCATCGAATTTATTTTAAACTAAAAGATTTTTCTCTAAAATTAAAAGATATTTAAATGGCGGGTGATGGGAAATGTCCCTGACAATTGCAATCATGAAAGCCTTTCTCCCGCTTTAAGGATTTAATTTAGACCTTTACTTTAATTGTCTTATTTTTGAATTGCAATTTATAATAAAAATATCAGAGTAAATAAAGCATGGAAAAAGTCAGACCTAAAAAACACCTCGGACAACATTTTCTTACCGACCTAGGGATTGCTGAGAAAATTGCCCATTCGGTGAAAGGTCATCAGGATGTTACAAAACTTCTTGAAATTGGCCCGGGGATGGGGGTTTTGACTGATTTTCTTTTGGAAGAAAACTGGGAATTGCATCTTGTGGACGTTGACCATGAATCAGTAGTGTATCTCAGGCGTAAGTACCCCACACTCAGTGACAGTATTGTGGAAGCTGATTTTCTCAAAAAGGATTTTTCCACCATTATGGCCGGACCCTATGCAATCATCGGAAATTTCCCTTACAACATTTCTTCCCAGATATTTTTCAAAGTACTTGAAGAGAAAGAGTTGGTGACCGAGGTGGTTTGCATGTTACAAAAAGAAGTTGCCCGGCGCATTGCATCGCCCAAAGGAAATAAGGATTATGGAATTCTTTCCGTGTTCCTTCAGGCTTATTATGATATAGAATATCTATTCTCTGTACCCCCCGAGGTATTTAGTCCTCCTCCCAGGGTAAATTCGGGAGTTATCAGGCTGACAAGAAACCACACTTTGAAACTGGCCTGTGATGAAAAACTGTTTTCCAGAGTTGTCAAACAGGGATTTGGTACCAGAAGAAAAACACTGAGGAATGCATTGAAGAGTTTTGGTCTATCCGATGCATTGCGGGAAGATCCTGTGATGGATAAGAGAGCCGAGCAATTGGATGTGGAGGAATTCATTAAATTAACCAATAAAATACAAGCATCTTGGAACCGATAAAAGCATTTGAATTATCCAAAGAGTATTTGGAAAGTCTCCGGGAAGGCATTGAGCTTCAAGAAAACGACTACATCATCCAGTCGTTGGAAGGCGTCAATGTTGCGGATATCGCAGCCCTCTTGGATGAGCTGGATATGGAGGATGCCTTGTATGTGCTGAGACTTTTGGAAGCGCCCGTTGCTGCCGATATTCTGATCGAGCTGGATGAGGATTCTGTAATCAAGGTTATCCGGGAGATGCAAGCCACCGAACTTGCAGTCTTGATTGATCAAATGGATTCTGATGATGCTGCTGATATTCTGAACCTGATGTCGGTCCGCGACCGGGAGAATGTCATCAGTCATCTTCAGGAAAAAGAAAAATCCGAACATATTCTGGATCTTTTGAGATATGAAGAAGATACTGCGGGAGGATTGATGGCAAAAGAATTTATAAAAGCCAATCAAAACTGGAATGTGGTTCAGACCATTGACGAAATCCGGAGGCAGGCAGAAAATGTGGAAAAGCTATATTCCATATATGTGGTGGATAACAAGCAACATCTATTGGGAAGAGTTTCCCTGAAAAAAATAATTATTTCTTCATCACAGACCAAGATAGCTGATATTTTTGACCCGGATATGATTTCCGTTCCAACTCACATGGATCAGGAGGAAGTGGCTGAAATCATGCGGAAGTATGATTTGGAGTCTGTTCCGGTAGTAAATATTAAAAACAAGTTGGTAGGTAGGATTACGGTAGATGATATTCTGGATGTGATGCGGGAACAATCCGAAGAGGACATCCAGGCTATGACGGGTATTTCGGATGATGTGGAGGAATCCGATAGTGTTTTTAGAATTTCAAAGGCAAGACTTCCATGGCTTCTGATCGGAGTGGTGGGAGGATTGATGGGTGCGCAGATCATCGGTTTTTTCGAAGAAGGGTTGAACAAGTACATTGCCTTGGCTTCTTTTATTCCGTTGATAGCGGCCACAGGGGGAAATGTCGGAATTCAATCTTCGTCCCTGGTAGTCCAGACTTTGGCTGCCAAATCGGTTTTTGAAGAATCGATCCTGCACAGATTTATAAAAGGACTTCTGGTTGCTCTTTTAAACGGGGTGATGTTGGGACTTTTTGTTTTTTTCGTGGTTGTGTTTTTGTATGGATTTGATGCGATTTTCGGTGTGACGGTAGGTTTTGCGCTGTTTTGTGTCGTCCTGTTGGCCTCATTTATGGGGACCGTTACGCCCATTGTACTCGACAAATACGGTATTAATCCCGCAATGGCATCAGGTCCATTTATTACCACTGCCAATGACCTTATAGGACTTGCAGTTTATTTTGGTGTTGCGATGGTGTTGTTGAAGCTTTAGGGGTAGAGTGGAGATTTGAGATTTTAAGACATAAAATAAGATATTAGAGTGGAGTCATTTGGCAAGAGATTTGGATTTGATAGCTTGAAACTGATATAGTTTAACCTTTGGTTTATAGATAATCGCCCTCTAAATGAAAATTCTGATTATTGATAAAATGCACCTTAGCATTATACCCTTATTAAAAAATGCGGGACATTTGGCGGATTATAGGCCGGAAATTGAAAAAAATGAACTCCTGGAAATTGTCGGAGATTACGAGGGTTTGATCATCCGGACCAAATTGCCTATGGACAGGTCTGTTTTGGAAAGGGCCCCCAATCTCAGATTCATCGGAAGGGCAGGGGCAGGATTGGACAATATCGATCTGGAATACACCCAAGAAAATGGAATCCTCATTTTCAATGCACCCGAAGGAAACAGGGATGCCGTAGGTGAACATGCAATTGGGATGTTGCTCTCACTTTTCAACCACCTATCCAGCGCTGACCAGGAAGTCCGCAAAGGCATCTGGCAACGGGAAGAAAACAGAGGTGAGGAGCTGGCCGGCAAAACAGTAGGGATTATCGGATATGGAAATATGGGAGCAGCTTTTGCCGGAAAGCTGATTGGATTTGATGTTAATATTCTGGCCTATGATAAATATAAATCCGGATTTTCCAGTTTTCATGTTCAGGAAAGTACTTTTGAAAAAATCCAGGAAGAAGCCGATATTTTGAGTCTTCATGTTCCTCTTACTGCCGAAACCGGAAATTTTTTAACTATAGATAAGTTGGAGAAGTTCCACAAGCCCATTTACTTGATTAACACCGCACGTGGAGAAATCATCTCCTTTGACACCTTGAATGCAGGATTGCAGAGAGGAATACTGAAAGGAGCGCTATTGGATGTTTTGGAAAATGAAAAATTCAGCAAATTAACCCACGCCCAGAAACTGTCCTTCGAAGAACTTGCCGCGAGAAAAAACGTAATTTTTACGCCACATGTGGCAGGCTGGACAATTCAGTCCTATAAAAAAATAAATGAGGTTTTGGTGGAGAAGATAAAAGGGGCTTTTTAGGGATTACCTAATCCATGTGGGATGGACAGCATCGATTTTTTGTACCAAATCAGAAACCTTCCCGAATTTAAACTTATGTATTTTAAATAAGTTTAAATTTTAAAAGACATTTTTATTGGTTTTTGATCCAAAAATTGTGAGCCATATTATCTTGAGATCAAGCCAAAACTTCCAATTATTTAAATACCACAGATCATGACGAGTCCTTTCCCTTTTTTGTTCACAAGTTTCCAATGGACCCCTCCAACCGTTTATTTGAGCCCAGCCGGTAATACCTGGCTTATAATAATGCCTCACCATATAACCTTCTTCTGAAGCCTGAAGCATTTGATTTAAAAATGTCCTGTGGGGTCTGGGTCCTACAACACTCATTTCTCCGATCAAAACATTAAGAAACTGAGGCACCTCGTCCAAACTATACTTTCGTAAAAATTTTCCAAACTTAGTTATTCTTGGATCATCCTTAACCGTGGATTGTGCGCCACCAACAACAGCGTCATTTTGAGACATTGTGCGGAATTTAAAAACATTAAAAGGTTTTCCACCTTTTCCTATTCTTTGGGGACAATAAAATATGGGTCCAGGAGACTCCATTTTAATTAAAATTGAAATAATTATAAAGGGTACAGCTAAAAAAATCAAGGCCGTGAATGCGAAAATTTTATCAAAAGAAGATTTTAGGAAATTTTGTAACCGGCTATCTAAAGGTAATTGGCGGACATTTACGAATTCAATGTTATTCTTTTTTCGGGATGTAAAAGTTTCTCCAAAAAGGCTTTCAAAATCCGGCACAAACTTAACTCTTGTTCCGTGGTAGTCCGCAATTTTTACCACAGACTGGATAATATTTATTGAATTCGGAGAAACAGCCAGAAATATCTCATCAACCGGATTATTTGATAAATAATCTTTAAGTTCGTTAATATGTGATACAATTTTATCCTGTCTTATTTTTTGATTTGTTGGATCATTTTCACATGCAATAAATCCGCGTATTGCATAGACCGGATAACGGTTTTTCACATGTTCTTCAACTCTTTTAGCAATTGGTCCTTCACCAACTATTAAAGCTGTTTTTTGCGGAATATATAATGCTTGGAGTGGTTTTATTGATTTGACTACAACCAGATTGGTAACCAACCCCAAACTGGGAATTCCGAACAAAAGAGAAATAAAAAGGTAGTTACTTTCCTGTGGGAAAGAGAAGATGAAATACACGGAGATAAGTATGGCCGATAGTATGGCATATGTCTTCAGGTAATTTATCAATCGTAATTTAAACACATGCTTTTGGCTCCAATCCCGATAAAGCTTAAAGGAGTGCCCAATTATTAACCATAAGATGATAATAGGCAAAAGAATGTAAAATTCCCAATACTGATACGAGGATTCATTGAAATCCGCAAAGTAATCTGCAAAGTAGAGGGAGATATAAAAAACAACAGATAGATTTAAGATATCACCAACAATAAATATCGGTTGGTTAATTTTTTGAAAATTTATCATATCAATAGCTAATTAAATAATATTTAGTTTAAATAAGGTGATTTTTATCATTATATATTTGGAAAATATGATAAAACAAATAAATAAGTATCCTGTAAATATAAGTTGATAGAATATCTTTCAAATTTGAGGAAATTAATTCAAAATACAAAAAAAATAATCTGAAAAGCAAAAAAAAATATTTAAAACTCTGATTTGTTTAAAAATGCCAGCCATGAAAATCTAAGCCGAGAAACAAATAAAGAGGATGTGTGGCGATTGAAAATTTATTCAATTGACAGAAAAGATAGGTTATTAGAAGGATTTCTTTATTATCAAATTTTGTTGGAAAAGTCAAAATCATCCATTCTTTGAATAATTTGTATGAATTATCAGTTTTTTTATAAATTCTTAATTATTTAAAATAATAAAAAAAATTCTTCTAATAATTTGATTTCAGGCAATAGTTGTTTTTTTAAATTCTATATCTAAATCAGAGTTGTTTTGAAAAAAATAAAAAATTTATAGCAACCTTTAGATTCATTTGTAAATCAACCAAATAAATGTATTTAAATAATTTTGTATGGCAAAAAGTGCATGTGTTTAATTTAACAAAAATTAAAAAAAAGTTTTCACCCCGAGAAAAAATAAAAAATATTTTATAAAATGCGTTTATTTATAGATGAAATGCTATATTTCGGCCTCAAAAAATAACATGAAATATTTCCGAGCAGTTGTTTTTCTTTTTTTTACTTTTGCAAAAAAAATAAAAATTATATTTTATACATATCTTATGAATAAAAGGTTTAATAAATTAATAATTATCCTTGTTTTAATTTTAGCAGTAGGCTGCATTCCAAACAGGAGACTGATCTACATGCAAACTGATACATCTTCGCAACCTATTTCAGAAAGCGGCCCAATGTTTTCTCATACTTCAGATGTATATATACTTCAAAGCAACGATGTGGTAGATATTAATATGAGGACCAATGATCCTGAGTTGAATCTTTTGTTGGATGCCAATGTATCTGCGGATAATCAATTTAGGATGAATGGGAATATGATGGGAGGAGGAGATATATTTTATCTCAACGGATACACATTAAATGATGATGGCATAGTAGATATCCCGGTAATAGGAGAAGTTAAATTAATTGGCCTCAACTTAGATCAGGCAAAAGTAGCCATTGAGGAAAAATTGAAGAGTTACGTTCTTGAAAACCAGTATTATGTCAGGATTAGACTTGGAGGGATTAGGTATAGTGCAATTGGGGAATTTGTGCGTCCCGGAAAATATACCATTCTACAAAATCGAGTTACAATATTTGAAGCTATAGCAAATGCCGGAGACCTGACCACCTTAGCAAAAAGGGGGAAAATCAGGTTGATTAGGCAATACCCTGAAGGTTCTCGATCATACAGAATAAATTTAAACAGTGAAAAGATTATGGGAACAGAATTTTATTTTCTCAGGCCTAATGATATGATTTATGCCGAACCTTTAAAAATCAGGGAGTTGGGAACTGGAACCACCTTATCCCAGACGTTTCAACTTATAGTAAATGTAGCTACAATTGGTTTATTAATTTATTCCGCAACCAATTAAAAATTATGAAGATCATTGAAAAGAGTTCAGAGGGAGTGTTGATAGATGAAAAAAAAACAGAGTTTGATCCTGTTAGATTTTTTCTAAAGCTCCTTAAATATTGGCCTTATTTCCTTTTTTCGCTATTAATAGCTTTAGGTGCAGCCTACTTGTACAATAAGTCTATCCCGGCAACTTATCAGGTTTCGAGCATGTTTTATGTTAAAAAGATTGAATCCGGATCCGGAATTTTGGATTTAACGGGTTTATCATCCGGAGGTGGACTGAGTGTTCAAAGTGATAGACTTGCCAATGAAGCTATATTTCTATCTTCAAAACCAATAGCTGAAAAGGCTTTGGAAATTCTTGATTTGAGGGTAGAACAATATATGCCGGGAATTTTTTCTGATGTGGAATTATACGACAATTCACCTTTAAATCTGGAGGTAGATTGGGAACATCCCCAGCTCACGAATGGTAAAATTCTTGTTTCCTGGCTGGATAATGAATCTTACAATATTCATTTCTCGGATACTGAATATTTTGTTTATTCTGCCTATTCTTCAAATTTGCAGGAAATTGACCTTTCAACTTATTCCGTAAAGGAATTCAAATTTGGGGAATGGCTTGAACTTCCGTTTATAAAAATAAAGGTTACTTTAAATACGAGCCAACCAAGTGGAGAGACATTAGTCAAATTGAGGTCCAAAAGTGAATTAATATCATACTATACAGGTGAAAACCTGATAATTGCACCTATCGATGCGACATCCTCAGTGCTTGGCCTCACCTTAAATGCTTCAAATCCTAAAAAAGGGAGTGATTATCTCAATACCCTTATGGAAGTGTATTTGGACGAAGAACTTTCATTGGAAAACCGAATTGCGCAAAATACTGTGGATTTTATTGATAGTCAAATCACCGGAGTCTCTGATACACTTAGTTTTTTTGAAAGTAGATTACAACAATTCAGAAGTAGCAACAGGACATACAATATTGGAGAAGAGAGTAATTCTGTTTATCGTGAAATAACTGAATTGGAAAAACAACTTTCGGAAGAGAATTTCAAGAAGCAATATTTCCGGAGTTTACAAAACTATTTGGTTCGCGAGAGTTTTGATCAGATTATAATGCCCTCAGGCATGGGAATAGATGATCCTATTATGAATAGTTTAATTGAAAACCTGATATTTCTTCAGAATGAAAAATCCAGGTTGCTCACGATGCAAACTGAAGCATCTCCAAGGGTTATTGAGTTGAGTAGGAAAATCAATGATGTCACAGGTTCATTGTCTGAAATTGTCCGAAATATGATTAATAACACAACGTTACAGATCAATGATTTGGAGGCTCGTATTGGAAGAATCAACCAACAATTCAGTAAGCTTCCATCAACGGAACAAAATCTGCTTAAGATCCAGCGGGAGTTTACATTGAATGAAACAATTTATAATTTTCTATTGCAAAGACGGGCAGAGGCCGCAATTGCTTTGGCTTCAAATACCAATTCAAATAAAATTGTCGAATATTCGGAACCCAATTTTATTCCAATAAAATTGAGGATGTATATTATTTATATTTTGGCAATATGTTTTGGAATTGTTTTCCCCATGGTGATAGTGGGCATAGTCACATCAGTTGATAAAAGGATCAAGGATTTGACAGAAATAGAACAAGATTTATTTGTCCCTCTTTTGGGAAAAATCAATAACAATGATTCCGGAAAGGATTTGGCTGTATTTTCAGAACCTCATTCTGCGATTGCGGAATCTTATCGATCTCTTAAAACAAATATAAGTTTTGTAGTACCAAATGATCAACAATTGATATTGGCAGTATCCTCCACAATTTCAGGTGAGGGAAAAACTTTCACAGCAATCAATCTGGCTTCCATTTATTCTTTAAATGAAAAGAAAACCATTTTAGTGAGTTGTGATATGTTTAAGCGGGATCTCAGTAATGAATTCAGACTAAATAATGAATTGGGATTGTCTAATTACCTGTGTAAGCAAGTAAAAGAGCTGGACGAAATTATCCAAAAATCCCAATTTCCATTTCTTGATATAATTTCCCAAGGATCAATACCTCCTAATCCCTCAGAATTGATGGCCATACCACGGTTTTCAACTCTACTTGATAATCTTAAGGAAAATTATGATGTAATAATTTTAGATGTCCCTCCTGTTGGCTTGATCAGTCAATCTTTTGAAATTCTGAAATTGGTTGATATTATTTTGTATTTGATTAGGTTTAATTATAGTGAAAAATCGTTTTTGTCCGATTTGAACAACATAAAACTTCAAAAGGGGCTTCCCAATATATATGCGGTATTAAATGATGTGCCGAATAGAAAGTTAAAATATGGGGGGTACCAATATTATTCCAAACCTAAAACAAAAAAATCCTTTTTCAAATTTCCATTCTTACGAAAAAGAGCCGCATTATAAAGAAGACCTTATCTTCCATTTAATCTTAAACATCAGAATTAAAATTCATCAAATTTTTCTGGCTAGATTCCACATTGGGATTGAAAGAGCGAAGCTGTATTGAGATATCTTTTTAAACCCTTGAAAATAATATTTCAATTCTAATCTTCTTATTTGGGTGACATATCAGATTCTGTTCTTTAAGACATTGATTTAATCATTATAATAAATATGTTTAGTGTAATCATACCTCTTTATAATAAAGAAGATTGTATTAATGAAACTTTAAATTCAGCCCTTGGACAGTCTTTTGAGGATTTTGAAATAATAGTAGTTGATGATGGATCTTCGGATAGAAGTGTTGATATGGTTCGGGAATTTAATGACCCGAGAATAAAAATATTTTCGAAGAATAATGGAGGAGTTTCTGATGCAAGAAATTACGGGATTTTGAAAGCCAAATATGATTATATAGCTTTTTTGGATGCAGATGATTTTTGGGAGGTTAATTTTTTAAAGTATATGAAAGATTTGATTTTGAAATTCCCCGATGGAGGAATGTACAATTGTTCTTATAGGATAAAAACAAAAGATAAAATTCATATTGACCAACCGAATTTAAAAGAAGGTGTTGTAGAAGATTATTTTAAAGAGGCAAACAAATATTCTATTTCATGGACATCGGCTACGGTACTGAATAAGAAGGTGTTCGGTGTTGTAGGTTATTTTCCTGTTGGAATGATTGGTGGGGAAGATGCCTATATGTGGACAAAAGTTGCGATTCATTTCCCCGTTGTTTTTACTCCGAAGCTTTTAGCTGTATATAACAAAAGTGACGTTTTTTCAAGGGCCGGAAAGCGGGATACATGTACTGAATCCTGGAGCGATTTATTATCTAATGAGGATATGTGTCGGAATTCGTTTATTGCATCCAAAGCTATCTCAAAGGGAATCAGGTATGCTTGGGGCGGATATTTGAAAGAAAGCAGAGAAATCGAGAAAAATTTTAAGCACTTAAAGGAAGACGATAAGATCGATTTTAAATGGATTAAACTTGTTTTGTTGAATCGAATGCCCCACGTTTTCAGATCTTTATTGTTTAGATATAAAAAAATATCGTCAAAAGAATAACAAGAAATATGATTATATTAATCCTTGGTCTTCTCCTTGCACTCTCATTTATTTTTTATCAAAAGTATTTCATCTTTTCATTGATGATTTTCTTTCTTCTTTTTGATATGTTTGATGGCTTTTATAAGGATTTTAAAGTTTTTGCTGCAATTAGGTATATCCTGCCGCTGGCTTTTATTGTTATCTATGTTGTTAAAAACAGGGCATTAAAAAATGAAGATTTTGTTTTTTTTATTTTCACCATTAGTCTTTTTTTGTTTTTATTTTTAAATCACGGGGATTTTATTTTGTCTGGAAAAGTTACACTTTCTATAATTATTTCAGTTTCCTTGTTGCTTGTAGGAAGGTATTTAGGAAATAAAATAAATTTTGTCAAAGAATATGAACCCTTCAATACCTTTATGCTCGCGATAGTTCCTGTTTATATTATCTATGCCAATGTGTTTAAGGTGGGCGACTCCTATTCAAGTAGCTTTTCTACTGGTTTTTTGGATACTTCACGGATGTATATAGTACCCATTTTGATTTTTATGGCTTTTCATTATATTTTAAATCCAGATAAATTTCCCGGAACAAAACTTTCCTATATCTTCAAAGGTTCTTTGATCGGATTAAATACGTTGATTTTGGTAGTTACAACCCGGCGCACATCTTTGGGAATGTTGGTCGGCGCCATCCTCGTATATTCCTTGTTGAATAGAAAGGTCATTTTTAAAATGATGATGGTTATTGTTTTTTTATTGGTTGGTGCCATAGCCACTTTTCCTTTATACCAAGATAGGCTGAATGCTCAATTGGAAGAAAGAGAGAGAATACAAAATATCGATACCTATACAAAAGAAGGTAGATACCTGGAATCTTTGTACCTTTATCAATTTCACAGTCAGCTTCAAGATCCAAAAAAGCTATTTTTGGGAGTAAAAATGTTTGACACGGAATCGTTTGGATTACGGTATTTTGGAGTTGGCAGACATATTCATAGTGACATAAACATGATAATTTATAGTACAGGGTTAGTGGGCTTGATGTTATTTATTGTCTTCTTTAGTTTTTATCTTTGGAGAGGTAATAACAGGATTGATTCCGAAAGTAAAAAATTATTCTTTCCTCTTTTGTTCATGTTTTTGTTTGTACTTCTACCTGGGAGATTTATTGGTACATTTACTTATGGACCCTTATTAATGCTTTTAATTGCCGGGATTAAACATACCAATTACAATAAACCTATTTATAAACTTATTCGCAGTAACAGATTGGTTCAATCACAAAAAATCAAAACGAGGCTTTTAACCTCATCATAAATCAATTTAAAATAGAGAGTATGAAAGTTTTATTCATATGCAGTGGAAATTCTAAAAATTTTAAAATAACACCTTTTATAGAAGCACAAGCCGATTCTTTACGTGTTGCTGGAGTAGAAATAGACTACTTTACTATAACTGAAAAAGGCTTTTCAGGTTATTTAAAATCAGTTAAAAAATTAAAAAAATTTCTAAAAAACCAGGATTATGACCTTATACATGCCCATTTCGTGTTATCAGGTTGGGTTGCTGTTCTTGGATCGTCAAATCTCCCTATTGTGTTATCCCTAATGGGAACCGATGTTTTGGGAGAACATATTGGGAACAAAAAAATCAAATTTAAGAGCCGCTTGTATACCATGCTTTCTTTGCTTATACAGCCTTTTGTTGATAGAATAATTTCGAAAAGCAGTAATATTGAAAAATATGTGTATTTCAAAAGTAAATCCCAAATCATACCGAACGGTATTAATTTAAATTCCTTTTTTCCGGATCCGGAAATTAAAAACAATTCGAATGAGCTTTTTTTAACGGGAGATAGAAAGAAAAAAGTTCTTTTTCTTGGAAGTAAGACAAAGAAAGTCAAAAATTTTTCCTTGGCATTAAACGCAATTAATAAGTTGAATAGGCCGGATATCGAATTGGTCAACCCATACCCTTTGTCTCACTTTTTAGTTCCCGGATATCTCAATGCAGCAGATGTGGTGCTTTTGACTTCCTTTATGGAAGGTTCCCCTAATGTCATTAAAGAAGCAATGGCATGTAGCAGACCTATAGTTGCTACTGATGTTGGAGATGTTAAATTGGTCTTGGGAGATTTGGATGGATGTTTTATATCATCCTTTGAAGTTGAAGAGTTTTCCGAAAAAATAGAAAAGGCTTTGGAATTTTCAGAAAGTATTGGATTAACTAAAGGTTTTGAGCGAATAATACATTTAGGATTGGACTCCCAGTCAATATCCAAAAAAATCATAAAAGTATATGAAGAAGTTTGTCATAAAAGCATAATTGATGTTAAGCTTTTGGAAGAAAAAAATGCGTAAATGTAAGTAAACGGTGAATCCGTTAAAATGCAATTAATTGAATCCAATGAAATTTAGCAGTCGAAATTTAGTTTCTTATTTGTATGGTAGTTTGCTTATCATGTTCGGTTTTGTAAGAAGAGCAAGGAAAAAAGCATTAAGAGGGGATTATATTTTATCGGTTTATTTTCATAAACCTTCAAAAAATGAATTTGAATCAATGATTCAATGGCTGATAAAATATGGATTTAAGTTTATTAGTGTTTCGGAATTTGAAGAAATAATTGAAGGAAAATCCCCTTTTCCCAAAGGAGCGGTCATGATTACTGTTGATGATGGCTGGTCTTCAAACAATGATAATGTTATCCAGGTGGCATCAAAATATAATATTCCACTCACATTATTTGTTTCCACAGAGGCAATAGAAAGAGGGAATTTTTGGTGGAGCTATGTTAAAGAAGCTACCAGAACGAATATGGGATTTCCTAATTCTCAAGAACTAAAAAAAGTTCAAAACCAAAAGCGAATTGAAATAGTAAACAAAATCAAGAAAAAAATAATTATTGATCGCGAGGCTTTGACTTCGGCACAGCTGCAGGATATTGCGAAATCCAAGTTGATAACCATTGGAGCACACACCCATTCTCATCCTATTATGCCAAATTGTGAAAGTGACTTTTTGAAAAATGATTTAAAAGTAAGTAATGAAAAGCTGGCGTCTTGGTTACAAAAGGAAGTTAAATATTTTGCGTATCCGAATGGGTCTTATACCAAAAGAGATGTGAAAATCATAAAAGAGTTTGATTACCGACTAGCATTTGTAAATGAACCACAATATATAACCCCTAAAAACATAAATAATATTCATGAAATTCCAAGATTTGGATATTTGGATGGAGGCTCATTTACGGAAAATATTTGTAGGATTACTGGTGTATGGTTTCGAAATACTAAATCTATTTTCAAAAAATAATACTATGTCATAGTCGCGAAGAGAATAGTTTTTAATAAAAATTACTAGTAATTATTAACCAGATATTTGTTGAAAAAACTCAAAATGAAAAAGAAAATTTTAATTACCCATATAGATAATACACTCAACTATGGGAGTGCGATGATGGCCATTAATTTGCTTAGTCGCCTTGACGATGTTTCTGACTCTGATATTGAAATTTATTGTGAATGTGATGAATATAATTTAAAGAGATTGATTGAAGGTTCTCAAATTTCCGGATTGAAAGGCTATCAAGTAGATTCAAAAGAAATCAATACGCTCAACCAGAAAATAAAAAAATACATTTTGGGAAA
>JBGTDA010000219.1:0-2812 GCA_041748555.1 Rhodonellum sp. | reverse complement strand
CCATACGAACTTTTTCAGCTTCTTCTCCAATAGGCTTAATTAAAACTTTGTATCCATTCCTTTCAGCCACTTGATTAGCCCAAGTTTCAAATTCATTTCTTGTCCATTCAAATCTGTGATCAGCATGTCGCATTTGACCAGCTTCCATGTTCTCGAATAGATCGTTGTACTCACGGTTTGGAGTTGTGAGCACAACCGTCTTGGGTTGCGCAAACTCAAAAACCACACGTTCAAAAGCCTTTAATCTATTTGGATCAAGGTGTTCAATGACTTCTACGATAGCAGCCGCATCAAAACCCTGAACTCTTTTGTCACGATACGTTAATGCTCCTTGCATTAATTCAATTCTTTCCTTCTGTTTAGGAGCCATTTCCTGAATACGAAGTCGGTCATTCGCTTTCTCCAATTCCCGAAAGGACACATCGATACCCAGGATTTTCTGAAACTGTTTTTCTTTCAAAAGCATTCTCAGAAGTTTTCCCTCGCCACATCCTAAATCAACAATTGTTTTTGCATCTGAACTTATAAGCTCTTCTAAAACGACCTTTAATCTTTTGTAATGCAAGGTTTCTTTAATCACATCTTCTTTTTCTGCGTCAGTTTCTTCTTTCTCAACCAACTCATCAACTTCCAATAATCTGCTCAAAGCATTTCGTGTCAACCCTCCAATACCTTTTAAATAGCGTCTCGAGATTTGTTCTCTTTCAGGGTGATCTTTTAACCAGCCCTTCCCCTTTTCCAAAAGCTTTTCAACTTCGTGTTGTCCAACCCAGTAATGCTTTTCATTATCGAGTGCAGGAATCAAAACATACAAGTGCGAAAGCAAGTCTTTGAGTTTGAAATTGCCTGAAAGGTTCAGCGTAAAATATTTACTCATCCCCCACTCGGTGAACTTACTATCCAACTCATGCCGTTCGAGGTTTACTTGATACCCCAGTGGCTCAAATAATTTCCGAATCAAAATCTCTCCTCCTTTTGGAGCTGGCAAAACTGAAATCTCGACTTCAAAAGGCATGATCCGATCAACCAGTTCAGGATGCTTATTGCATGTTCCGTTCATAGCTGTTGAAAATGCCTTTGATATTGCAACGCTCATAAAAGAAGAGGCCACATAGGGTCTATCATTTACATAGTGCCCCAATGAAAATGAATCATCACCATTCCTTCCGGAATTCCTGACCAAACCTATCGGATCAATATCTAACAATAACGCAACTGTACACCTAGCCTCCGTAGCTTCAGGGTAAAAAACATGCGCTTTGCCATTCGACAACTCTACGGCCTGCAGTTTTTCCGGATGCTTGTGCAACAAGTGACTAAGATCAGTTGCTGGATTGTGAGTAGTAGATATCTTTAAAAGCATGATTTATTTATTCTATTTTCTGACTTCTTTATTTCCAAAACTTCCACCATTCTTTAGAGTTATTCGCTGTAGTTACTTCTGCGCTAAACTCTAAACGAGGAACCCGTTTGAATAATGAAATTTTAAATTCGGAGTTTTTGCTCTCTTCTGCTATTATTTCCTGAAGAAGTTCTGCCGCCTCTTTTTTTAAACTCTCAATTACAGTTTGGTTTCCCATTCTATAATAGTCCGCATCCTCTAATTCATACATGTAATATCCCAAACCTTGAATACATGGAACTTCATCGTATCCGATCGTGTAGAAATCATTCAAAATCCTATCTCTAGTTTCTCGACCATCGATCAAATCCTGAAGGTTTGTCTTCACTTTCCAAAGCATGAATTCTTCCTTTTCAAAATATCCTAAAAAAGCATTTTTAAATTCATACTTAGCTCCTTTTTGATTGTAGTTAAAAGTAAAGAGTTCAAGGACATAGTCTTGATTCAGCCTGCTCAACAACACTTCTTGACTGTATAACCAGGATTCAAATTCCTTCAGCGACAGGTGATCCTCAATTGTCATGAATATCCTATTCTTTATTTCCTGTTCCATACCTAATTAAATCCTTTCAGTTTCGAAACCACCCCTTCTCTCTTGAAGGGGTGGATAGCTTTTTACCGCATATCAACCTCGATTGATAGGTCAAAGGTGGGCATCAACTACGCAGTCTTTTTGCGTAGTGAAATATATTTTCATTATTTTATCACATATTTCATCCCATGCCAGTTAATAGAAATGCACTAATCCGTTACCGAACCATAGATAACTGTCTGAAAAACAGGCAAAAACAATGGACTCTAGAGGATTTAATCGCGGCCTGCTCAGAAGCCCTTTATGAATATGAGGGTATCGACAAGGGGGTCAGTACCCGGACCATTCAAATGGATATACAATTAATGCGGAGTGATAAACTCGGCTACAACGCGCCCATTGTGGTCTTGGAAAAGAAATACTACACCTATGAAGATCCTACCTACTCTATTACTAACAACCCGTTGTCCAAGGGTGACTTAAACAAGCTTACAGAAGTAGTGGACATCCTGCGGCATTTCAAGGGATTCTCTCACTTCCATGAAATGGTTGGAATGATTCAACGACTAGAAGACAAAGTCAGCGCAGCCAAGAGTAAGGGAAAATCAATTGTTCACCTCGAAACGAACGAGGGCCTTAGAGGTATTGAATTCATTGACGAAGTTTATCAATCAATCAAAAAGCAACAGGTTATTGAATTGACCTATCAGTCTTTTAAGGCAAGGACTCCAAACGATTTTAACTTCCATGCTTATTTATTGAAAGAGTATCGTAATCGTTGGTTTGTATTGGGAAGAAAGAGCAGTAAAGAACCATTAGTTACGTTAGCACTTGATAGGATAAAGGAGATGAAAACCTTACCGAGCCCTGCATATATT
>JBGTDA010000218.1:0-4219 GCA_041748555.1 Rhodonellum sp. | reverse complement strand
TCTCCTATACCCGTATAGGAAAAAGAGCAGGAACCCGGGAGCCTTCCTTGCAAAGGCCAACTCCATTCAACATCCACTAAACGCAATACAGGGGACTGCCAAATGGCACGGAGCTGTACAGCGTTTAGTTAGCCGTTGTGCTCCATGCAAAAAGTTGACCGCACAAATAGCACATTTGGTTTTTGCCGACACTCAAAGCCGGAGCACAAAAAACCAAAAGAGCTATTTTTAGTAACGCCTGAAATGAATAATTCCAAATTTCTTCCAAATCGAATATTTAATTCGTGCCCATGAAAATCCTGATCATAGAAGACGAATATGAACTTGCACAAGACATGGTAAAATACCTTACCACTGAGCAATACTTGTGTGAGTGTGCTTCGGATCATCAGGCAGCATTAGAAAAGATTTATGGATATGAGTACGATTGCATTCTACTGGATCTAATGCTGCCGGGGGGTGATGGGCTATCCATTTTGGAAGAACTCAAAAGACTAAACAAGCAAGATGGAGTAATCATCATATCCGCTAAAAATGCGATTGAAGATAAGGTAAAGGGGCTCAAACTTGGGGCTGATGATTACCTCGCAAAACCATTTCATCAGGCAGAATTAGCAGCAAGGGTTGAATCTTTAATCAGGAGAAAGCAATTTGATAGCAACAACCTAATCTCGCAAAATGAATTGACCATTGACCTCAATGCCAAGACAGTGGTGGTTCATAACGAACTGGCCAATCTGACCAAAAAAGAATACGATCTGCTCTTGTTCTTCATTGGCAATAAAAACAGAGTCCTTTCAAAAGGAGCTTTGGCAGAGCATCTTTCAGGCGATTTTGCTGATATGTTTGACAGCCACGCTTTCGTGTATGCACATGTAAAAAACCTAAAGAGAAAGCTGAAAGAAAAAGGCTATGGTGACTACATTAAGACCATTTACGGAACGGGATATAAATGGGAACTATGACTAAGCTACTTGATAGACCACTAAAAGCATTTGCCATATATGCTTTAGTTATTTTGATCCTGAGTATCCCCACCTATGTTTTGGTAATTGAAAAGATTTGGGTCAGTGAAATTGATGAAAACAATTGGCTCACTTTGCAGCACACCAAAAACAGGCTCCAATCTAAAGAGTTTACTCCATCAGAGATTGAAAACATCAACCATATCTGGGGAGAACTTCAGCCCGGTGTTTCGATAGAAAAAGCCAAGACCAACCTGATTTTTCAAGATAGTATCTATGAAGCCATTAGACCAAATGAATATGATTTGGACAATGGAGAAGATCGATTTCGTGGCTTAAAATCAAAGTTAATGCTTAATGGGGAACCCTATCTCCTAACGATTGAAACAAACTTTGAAGAAACCGATGAAACTTTAACTGCGGTAGCATTCATCACATTTCTCTTCTTCCTTATCCTGATTTCAGGATTTATTTTACTTAACCGAAAGATTTCCTCCAAGACTTGGCAACCCTTCAGGCAAACCTTGAGTACCTTGAAATCTTTTGAGATTTCAAGGGAAAAATCAATCAAGCTTCCAGATACGGATATTCATGAATTTCAAGAACTGAATCATTCATTACATCACTTAACAGAAAATAGTGTGGACGCTTATTTGCAACAAAAAGCTTTCACTGAAAATGCTTCGCATGAATTGCAAACTCCAATTGCCTTGCTCAAATCCAAAATGGATTTATTGATACAGGAAAAAAACATCTCGCCAGAAATCTTGGAAATAATTAACAGTATTGAAGCACCATTGTCCCGCCTTTCCCGAATCAACAAAAACCTCCTTGTATTGGCCAAGGTAGAAAACCATCAATACATTGATCTGGAGCAAATTGACATAAAAGCCAATTTAGAAAGTGTAATAAACCTTTTTGAAGATTATTTAGATGAAAAGCAGTTGCAAGTGTCTTATAGTGTATCGCAAACCATTGTAGTTCATGCCAACTCTTTCTTAATTGAAACGCTGATGCATAATCTACTTTCCAATGCAATAAGACACTGAAAAGGGTGGTGAGATCAGGATTAAGCGAAAGGGAAATACGCTGAAAGTCTTGAATTCAGGCACGACAAGTTTAGACCATACGAGATTATTTGAACGATTCTCGAGCACGGCAAAAGACAAAATAAGTAGTGGATTAGGACTTGCCATTATTCGAGAGATTGCCAATAAGTACGGTTGGCAGATTAGCTACAATTTTGAGAGAGGTTTCCATACTTTTTCCGTGAGTTTCACCTAATTCTAAATTTCTTCTAAATCGTGTCTGATGTTTGTATTCTGCAAACTTTTGAAGTTGCAATTGACACAAAAGGAAATCTAACAAAGAAAAAAAAGCACGAATAAAACGATGAGAATGACGAAGATTAACCAGTTTATCATTATCTGCCTATTCCTATGTCCTTTAGGGGTAATGGCTCAAAAATCATCCGTTACTGTTTCTGGCACCATCAAAGACAAGGTTTCCAATGAGCCCTTGCCCTTTGTTAATGTTGTATTGAAAAAATCTGCAGATTCATCTTTTGCTTCCGGGACTATTTCAAATGATAATGGCCTGTTTGCCATTGCAGATGCAAAGCCGGGAGATTACCTTTTGGAAGTAACATATATCAGTTACAGGAAATACAGCTCACCTTTATTCATCGGATCAAATTCTGAGTTCATCGACTTAGGCTCAATCTTATTGGAAGAAGATATTCAGCAATTGAATGAAGTAGTGGTAACTGCCCAACAAGATGCTGTAACAGGCACAATGGACAAGAAAAGCTATAGTGTAGACGACAATGTGAGTCAAAGTGGCGGTAGTGTGCTTCAAGCAATGAATAACCTACCTGGGGTTACTACACAGGACGGGCAGGTGCAGCTTAGGGGAAATAATCAAGTGGTTGTATTAATTGATGGCAAACAAACAGCCATCACAGGCTTTGGCAATCAAAACGGATTAGACAATATTCCTGCTTCTGCTATTGAAAAAATAGAGATTATCAACAATCCATCTGCAAAATATGATGCTAATGGAAATGCCGGTATCATCAACATTATCTCGAAAAAGGAAGAACAGAAAGGTCTCAACGGCAAAGTGGGTTTGTCAACGGGTCTTGGTGCTTTGTGGGTACGGAAAGAGAACCTACCTGGCATACGTCCGCAGTATCAGGCCACACCCAAGATCAATCCTTCGCTTTCCCTAAATTACAGGAAAAAGAAAATCAATCTGTTCCTCCAGGCTGACAACCTATATACCGAAACACTAAACAAAAATGAATTTGTAACCAGAACCTATGATGACGGTACAGTGATCAACCAACAGTTGAAACGAAATAGAAACACCAACTTCTTCACTTCAAGGGCAGGGTTTGACTGGTTCATGAATGATCATAATACACTAACTGTTTCGGGTTTCTTCAGTCAGGAATCCATCAAGGACTATGGCGATCAACCTTTTTTTAGCGGAAATGACGGAGAAAGTCTAAGGCTATGGCAGTTTTTGGAAGATGAAGTATTAACCGCTGCAATGGCATCTGTTGCCTATGAGCATAAGTTCCAGCAGCCGGGCCATAAGTTGAATGTAGGCTTCAATTATACATTTGACAGAGAAGACGAGAAGTATTTCTTCACGAATGAAACACCTGCATTTACCTCAGAAGAATCCTTTTTCCTTATCGCAGATCAAAAGGTAGCCGATTTCACACTTGATTACACCAGACCAATGAAACACGGTTTATTGGAAACAGGGATAAAATTCCGAAGAAGAACCATCCCAACCGATATGCAATTCAATCCTTCGCCCACTAACTCTGTTCTTGACACAGGAGCTGATGGACTTGCAACCTATAAAGAGACTATTCCAGCTGTGTATGGAAACTACACCTATGAAGTCAAAAAACTGGAAGCAGAAGTTGGATTGAGAGTAGAATATGTGAATTTACAATATGACGTTGACCCAAACCACAATACGTATCAAAGCGATGGATATGATTACTTCCAGCCTTTCCCCAATGCTCGATTGACCTATAAAATCAATGATCGCAACAAGCTATCGGCTTTCTATAATCGCAGAGTTGACCGCCCTGATGAAGTAGACATTCGTATTTTTCCAAAGTACGATGATGCGGAAATCATTAAAGTCGGGAATCCTGCTTTACGGCCTCAATTCACCAACAGTTTCGAACTTGGTTTCAAGAATGGCTGGAACACAGGCTATTTCTATGGAGC
>JBGTDA010000217.1:0-11885 GCA_041748555.1 Rhodonellum sp. | reverse complement strand
ATATCCGCTATTCTGCCAGTAGCAATTGCTTATCGAGCAAAGGGCTAGAAGACCGAAGACCGAAGTCGGAAGAAGCCATCAATCTAGCATTTGGCAGAGGATCCTTTGGTTTTTGGCATTTACTGGTATCATTGCGGATATCCATATTACAAAATAAAGAGATAAAAGTGATGATACAAATGCATGGATTTTCAATGTCCCTACTGTGAGTTGATTTCATGTTGGATAATGTTTCAGCCCCTGATTTTTTTCATGTTAAAATTAAAATGAAGAAGCTAATTTAGCTGGAACAGCTTCCCTGAAACTCTTATCTTGTGATAAATTTGTTAATCAATCAAAATTTTATTCTCATGAACTGGATTACGGTAAAGGAATATCAAGACATTACCTATAAGAAGTGTGATGGTGTAGCGAGAATCGCTTTCAACCGGCCGGATGTCAGAAATGCTTTTAGACCCAAAACAACAACGGAACTTTATGAAGCATTTTTGGATGCAAGGGAAGATACTTCGATTGGAGTGGTCCTGTTGTCTGCTGAGGGCCCGTCTACTAAAGATGGTGTGTACTCTTTTTGTTCAGGTGGTGATCAGAAAGCACGTGGTCATCAGGGATATGTGGGTGACGATGGGATGCATCGCTTGAATATTTTGGAAGTGCAGAGGCTGATCAGATTTATGCCAAAAGTAGTCATCGCTGTTGTGCCCGGTTGGGCCGTCGGAGGTGGTCACAGTTTACATGTCGTTTGTGACCTTACACTTGCAAGTAAGGAGCATGCTATTTTTAAACAGACAGATGCAGATGTCACTAGTTTTGATGGCGGTTATGGTTCAGCATATCTGGCTAAGATGGTAGGTCAGAAGCGTGCCCGTGAAATTTTCTTCTTAGGAAGAAATTATTCCGCCCAGGAAGCCTTCGATATGGGTATGGTGAATGCAGTGGTTCCACACGAAGACCTGGAGTTTACTGCTTATAAATGGGCGCAGGAAATTTTGGAAAAATCACCTACCTCCATCAGGATGCTGAAGTTTGCTTTTAACCTGACTGATGATGGCATGGTTGGACAACAGGTTTTTGCCGGTGAGGCTACCCGTTTGGCTTATATGACTGAAGAAGCAAAAGAGGGTAGGGATGCTTTTTTGGAGAAACGAAAGCCTGACTTTAAGGACATCAAATGGATACCTTAAAATAGATATGAGACATGAGATTTGAGAAATGAGACAGGGGAGCGAAGAGTGGGTTAATTTCATGCAGATGACCGATGTAAAAAAGACAGGATATTCACTCTTTTTGAAATTTGATACTTTAAATTTGAGACTTGTGATTTAGGCTCTCTTTCTTACATTCTTTTCTCTTAATTCTTGGCTCTCGGTTCTTTCCTCTTGATAATTGGCTCTCGAAACTTGATATTTGTCACTATAGATATATGTAAAAAATGCCTATCCTATGAAAAATTATATTTATTTCCTGATCTTCATCTGTGTGTTTGCATTTGCGGATTTGTCTGAATCATTTTCACAGGTTGTAGAGGAGGAGGCATCAACCTATTTGATTAAAACAAGAGATGGGAATGAGTTTATCGGTAAGATAACTTTGGAAGATGATCAAAAAATAGTTTTGATGACAGAAAAATTCGGTGAAATCACCATAAGAAAATCCGATATAATCACAAGAGAGGTCATCCAGGAATCAAAGCTTGTTGATGGTGTTTTATGGGCAGATAATCCGCAGGCTACAAGATATTTTTTTGGTCCTAATGGCCATGGGATAAAACCCGGCGATGGCTATTATCAGAATGTGTGGATATTCTTCAACCAATTTACCGTGGGAGTTTCGGATAATTTTTCTGTGAGCGCAGGAATTGTTCCTTTGTTTTTATTTGCAGGTGCACCGACACCGGTTTGGATAAATCCAAAAGTTTCCATTCCTGTAGTCCAGGATAAATATAATATCGGAGCAGGTGCTTTGTTGGGAACAATCATCGGAGAAGGTGGATCTTTCGGGATTCTTTACGGGGTGAATACCATAGGAAACAGGGACAGGAACATGACTTTAGGATTGGGTTGGGGATTTGCTGAAGGAAGCATTGCCACTCGCCCTACAGTCAGTTTGAGTGGTACGTACCGCACAGGAGCCAGAGGATATCTTTTGACTGAAAATTATATCATCAGTACTGGCAACGAATCATTTGGATTGATTTCATTTGGTGGGAGGAGAATAATTAAGGATGTTGGTTTGGATTTCGGATTGCTGCTACCGGTAGGCGATCTAGATGGATTTATTGCCGTTCCATGGCTTGGCCTGACGATTCCATTCAACAAAAAAAATGCAGCTTCTGAATTCAATGATTAAACCCCTGATATGAAACACCTTGAAACCGGTTATACATCCCCTGACGGAATTGAACTGTATCTTCAAGCTTGGATGCCGGAACAACCAAAGGCTGCAATATTGCTGGTTCATGGTCTGGCGGAGCACAGTGGACGATATGCTCATTTTGCTGAGAAATTGGTGGAAAATCAAATTTCGGTTTTCACTTTTGATGGGAGAGGACATGGCAAATCATCCCGGCCTTTACCTACAGCTTACTTTGAAAATTATAAAGATTATCTCAGGGACATTGATGCATTGGTGGAAAAGGTAAAAAAATACTCTCCGGGAATACCTGCATTTATTTTTGGACACAGTATGGGAGGAGGAATGGTTGTCAGTTATGCCTTGCATTATCGACCTGAAGTTTCGGGGTTTATCCTATCAGGAGCCTTATTAAAGCCTGCTGAAAATACCTCTAAAATTTTAATAGCAGCCTCGGCTTTTATTAGCAAATATGCTCCAAAGCTAAAGGTATTGAAACTGGTCAGTAACCTTATATCCCATGATCAGGATGAAGTTCGCAAATACAATGAAGATCCTTTGGTATACCACGAAGCAGTCCCCGCAGGAACCGGATATCAATTGTTAGAAATGATGAAGGAAATAGAGGGTAAAGTGGAAGATTTTAATTTTCCTGTCTTGATTATGCACGGAGCAGATGATCTTTTGACAAACCCTAAAGGCAGTAAAATTTTGCAGGAAAAGGCAGCTTCGACTGACAAAACCTTAAAAATATATCCCGGTTTATATCACGAGCTTCTCAATGAAGTTGAGAAAGAAAAAATCATGGAGGAAATTGTAAATTGGATAAACCTGAGAGTCGTATAAGATCATTTGATCACCAGTAACGGCACATGGGTATGATATGCCATTTTTACGGTTTGGCCGGCATTGAAAAGATATTCAAAGAAGGTCTTGTCTTTGTAAAACATTACCAATAATACATCCTGATTTTCCTCCAGATAATTTTTCAGACTGTCTTCAAAATTCCTGGATCGTTCCTTATTAAAGGATATCTGATGAGCAGGTAATGCTTCCTTAAAAAATGTTTTCAGGCCATCCCACATCAATTGTTTCGAGAAATCAACCGATTGATCAAAATGTATGACTTCCAAGGGAAGGTTCATCTTAGCCGTAATAGCAATTAACTTTTTATAAAAAACCGGATCATCTTTTTCCAGATCAACTGCGATACTGATTTTTCTGACTGTTTCCCAATTGGCCGATTGAGGAATGACCAGAACCGGAACTTCACTTTCCTTGATCACATGGACCGAATTGGACCCTACCAAAGCTTTTTTCATTCCGCTGGCACCTTGAGTTCCCATTACAATCAAGTCGTAATCCTCCCGGAAAGCAGTGGCTGTCACAGAAGTGGCCACAGATCCCTGAATTATTTTAGAATTCACGTTCAACCCTTCCTCGGATCCCAAAAGAATGGCCTCCTTAAGTTCTTTTTTTGCATCTCTTTCGATGGTTTCAATATCCACTTGCTGGGCTGCAAAATCATATACTTGATAAAAGGCAAACAGTAATGTGATGGAAGCTTCATGAAGAAGGGCTAGTTTTCGGGCAAAATAATAAGCATTTCCGGCGTTTTGTGAGAAATCTGTGGGGACGAGAATTTTCATAATTTTCAAATAAGTTTCAATTTACAAAATTAATGAATCCTGATGCCGGGAACCAATCGCAAAGTCAGTGAATTAGGTAAGAATATTATTGGGATAACGGAAGGAAATAAGATCTAAGGGCCGGGGCACACTCAGTCCCCGACTTAATGTCTAACTTTAATGTGGAATGTAACGAACAGCACATTATTCAGTGCAGAGGGTGTCGGGTGATTTTTTTAATAAATCATCAGGTAGATTAAACTCATTCTATTTAAGAAGTTTATGGATTTAAAAAAATATATCACTATTGTAAGCGATGCGTATTATGGGTATTGGAATTATCTTGTCAAGGAAATTCTGGAACCTGCGTGGAACAATTACTTTTGGTGGTTATTGGGATTATCACTATTTGTCTGGATGCTGGAAATCATATTTCCCTGGAGAGAGAAGCAAGGGGTTTTCCGCAAGGATTTTTGGTTGGATGGATTTTATATGTTTTTTAATTTTTTTCTCTTTTCCCTCATCGCCTACAATGCCATTTCCAATGTAGCGGTACAGCTTTTCAATGATTTCTTGAGCATTTTCGGTTGGGAAAATGTCATATCGATACAGGTAGATTCCTGGCCCAAAATCTCTCAGCTCCTTTTATTGTTTGTGATTGCAGATTTTATACAATGGAACGTGCACCGGATGCTGCACCGGATTCCTGTACTTTGGGAATTTCACAAAGTGCACCACTCGGTGGAGCAAATGGGATTTGCCGCGCACCTGAGATTTCACTGGATGGAAACGGTGATTTATAAAACCATACAATACATCCCTTTGGCCATGATTGGCTTTGGTCTTCTGGATTTTTTTATTGTTCATATTTTCACAGTTGCCATTGGTCATCTGAACCATGCCAACCTGAAGATCACTTACGGTCCCTTCAGATATATTCTAAACAACCCGATAATGCATACCTGGCATCATGCCAAAAAACTTCCCAAAGGGAAGTACGGCGTAAATTACGGATTGACCCTGAGCCTCTGGGATTATGTTTTCGGAACTGCCTATATTCCAAACGAAGGAAAAGATGAAGTCTTGGGTTTTGAAGGAATGGAACAGTTCCCAAAAGATTTCTGGAAGCAGATGGCTTACCCGTTTAAAAAGAAAAAGAGTGAAAAACCCATTGAATAGCCGGCGGTTTATTCCTGATTTGCCTTAAGCCAGGGCTAGACATCTTTTGAACCGAAATCAAATGGGCTGAAATCAACCGGATAACAGGAGGGCTAATGACATGGAGGTCATGGATTGGATGTACATTTTTGTTTCATGGAATAGTGTGGTTTCTTTCGATTGGATGAAGTATGGAAGAAGAAGAAAACTCACAAAACTTATTACATTGCCACTAAAAGCTAAAGAACTGTGCAATGAAAAAGTCCAACGTAATCATCGTAACATTGCTTGTTGCTCTTGCAATAGATTTTACCGAAGCTTCGGTGGTACAGGAGCCCGATTTTCCCGGCAAAGCCCGGACAACTCCTCCTGCAGGTTTTGTTTACCGGGAAGGAAACAAGCTTATGCTGAATGGAAAGCAATACCAATCTGCTTCATTGAATTTGTTTCAGTTAAGCGGATGTGGTCATGACTATGAAGTGTTCACTGACCCACAAGTGGATGCACTCTTTGCATCATTGCCTGATAACATCATGATTCGTACGTGGGCATTTCCTGGAAACACTGCCAAGATCGATCGGTGATTAAAGCAGCTGAGAAGCATGGTGTGAAACTGCTTTTAACGCTGGCAGATGGCAGGAGCCATTGCGGGCACTCTGATGGCGCAAAAGGTGGCGATGGCAGCGGCAAACGACCGGACTGGTATGCCAACGGCTTTCGTGATCAATACCTGCCCCACGTGACACAAATGACCAGCACCTATAAAGACTCACCGGCAATTGGCATGTGGGAAATCATCAATGAACCGGGAGATGCGGAATGGCAGACGATCAAGCTTTTTTTTGATGAAGTCGCCGCCGAAATGAAAAAAAATGATCCCAACCATCTGGTCAGTACCGGATCATGGGCACCATGGGCATATGATGGCGATGCGAACTTCCAAACCCTGCATGAAAGTCCAAACATTGATGTCGGCAGTGTCCATGAATATGATTATGATCACGAAAATTCCAATACCATTGAATCCCCTCATTTTGCAGGTGCACTCCGTGCCATGAACAATCTCAACAAAGTGCTCATAGTTGGAGAAACCGCGATTGAAAGTGGGGGCTCCTGCCGTACTGACAGACAAGCCCGGGTAAGTGCCATGAAGCAAAAGTTTGATCTCTATCTGAATAAAGGTGCCGGAGCTGTATTGGTTTGGAACCTGGCACAATCCTCAACGGGATGTGGCTTTACCTTTCCCGTTACTGACCCTCTCTTGGACATGATTAAAACATATCCATTGAACCTTAATGCAACCAATCCAAGAACCGGAGGCACACAACCTGCCGTCGTTCCGACTGTTCCTCCTATAAGTGATGATTTCGGCCCTCTGCGGGTCAGCGATAACATGCGCTACCTGGTCAGATCAGACGGCACACCATTTTTCTGGATGGGAGATACGGCGTGGAGTTTGTTTACCGGATTAACCCGGGAAGATCCGGTATATTATCTACAAACACGAAAAAACCAAAGCTATAATGTTATTCAGGCTGTCGCTATCTTCCCGCAAGCCGGAGGTTCCGGAAATTCCCATTATGACATCAGCCCTTAAAATGGCAATGTGGGCAATCCCAACGAGGACTACTTCAAGCACGTTGATTATGTGATCGACGAAGCAGAAAAACTCGGACTGTATGTTGCCTTATTGCCGGTATGGTCACACAAGCAAGCAGGAGATATCGTCACCACCGCAAATGCCGAAGGATACGGCAGGTTTTTAGGCGAGCGATACAGGGACCAACAAATCATCTGGGTTTTTGGCGGTGATGATGGAGAACGGCACGAAAGCATTTGGCGGGCAATGGCCAAAGGTGTGGCGATTGGCATGACCGGTAGTGACGATTACAGTAAGATGCTGATGACCTATCATCCACTGGGAAACCAGACCTCATCAACAACTTTACATAATGAGCTTTGGCTTGACTTTAATATGGTACAGAGTGGTCATTGTCGGGATAAAATCCTATCCTATAGCCTCATAGAAGGTGATTATAGGAAGTCCCCTGCCAAACCTGTCATCGATGGCGAACCATTATATGAAGACCATGTTATCTGCTGGCAACCCAGCCAAGGTGTGGCAACTGCTCATGAAGTGCGGAAATTCGCCTATTGGGCAATCTTTGCAGGCGCTTTCGGGCACAGCTATGGCCACCACAATATTTGGCCATTTACCACAGGGGCACATCCTATGGACAGTGCCGGTCTCAGTGGACATTGGAAAACTCTTATCAACGACGAAGCTGCCCTCCAAATGAAACATCTTCGCTACTTGATGGAATCCCGCCCCTTCCGGACAGGTGTTCCGGATCAAAGTATTGTTCCGTCCCCTGGTAGTGGCTTTGCCCGTATTCAAGCAACCCGTGCATCCGATGGTGCGTATTTGATGGTCTATACACCCGATGGAAAGTCTTTTACAGCTAATCTAAACAAACTCTCAGGCACTGAAGTCAAAGCATATTGGTACAATCCTAAAACCGGTGCGGCAACGGTAATTAAGAATAGCCAAAAAGATAGTTCAGTGGAATTCACGCCCCCATCAAGCGGCGAGGGGAACGACTGGGTACTTGTCGTTGACGATGCAGCCCGCAGCTTCGGCAACCCGGGTATCATTAATTCGAAAAGACCTTTGTTCCGAAGCTATTAGGTTTACATTCTTCCTGACCAAATACGATTGACAAACACAACTCAAATCATGACAAAAAAAATGTTATCGACGAAATTTATAGACTTATTGAAATAAATTTTGATGATTCCATTTATCAATCAAATGAGGATCAAAAAAGTGAAATAGATCAGGCTCGTTAAGAAATTAAAACGAGGAAAGGGGATTTCATCAGAACAAGTAGATAATCTCCCAACATCCGAACCCGGGCAAACCAACAACAGGTGAAAATGTGAGATTGCGGATTCTCCTGAGAGTTAAAATCCGGGGTTTTCTGTTTTTGTTCTGTATAACCGTCAGTAAAAAAATAAAAAAACCCCAATACATATTGTATTAGGGCCTTTAGTTGGCCGACCAGGGCTCGAACCTGGACTCTTCTGGACCAAAACCAGACGTGTTGCCGGTTACACCATCGGCCAGTTTAACCCACCGGAAAATGCTTTTCCTTAAGGTGTCACAAATGTAGGGGCTCTTTCTTTTTAATGCAAATTTGATCCGAAAGATTTTTCGGATAATGTATCTAATGTCCTTAATCTCAAGCTTTAAAATATAGATCACATTTATTTACAATCCTTTATTTCCCCTGGATCATATAAAGAATGGCAATAAAATGCAGAACTGATCCTGATAATACGAAAAGATGCCAAATGGTATGTCCGAAACGCATCTGTTGACGGGTATAAAAAACTGTTCCCACCGTATAGCTCAATCCTCCCGCAACTATCAAGGAAAGCGTAGAGATGCTGAGGTTTGCCAGAAGTGGTTTTACAATGAATATGGCCATCCACCCCATGCTGAGGTAAAGGATCAGGGATGCTTTTTTGAAGCGATGGGTATAGAATATTTTGAATATGATTCCAAAAATGGTAATTCCCCATACTATGCCAAAAAAAACCCATCCCATAGTTCCCGGCATTCCTACCAGTAAGAAAGGCGTATATGTGCCTGCAATGAGAAAATATATTCCGATATGGTCGAATGTCCTCAGCCAGGATTTTATTTTTTCCTCCTGAAAGGCATGATAAAGCGTTGAAAAAGTATACAAGAGCAATATCGATCCACCGAATACACTGCAGCTGACTACATGAATGGCTGAACCTTCCAGGACAGAGAATGTGACCAATAAAGAAATGGCTACAATGCTGAAAAGAATTCCGAATCCATGGGTGATACTGTTGGCAAATTCTTCCTGAAGGCTCTGTTTTCTTTCCATGTATATGGGCTTTGGGTAAAGATAAGAATTCATTCAGAAAATATTTTCTTTGTTTCCAAGTAATGGAATCGTTTGTATTCTACTTTAGAAACCGGATGAAATACCGGATTTTGTATATATGAAAAAAAAGGCAGACTTTTGTCTATAATTATATTCATTTGATTTTCCGGCCTAAACTTATCAATTATGTCCACAAAAAATTTAGAAAAAACCGTAGTTTCCACTTTGGAGAAACTTGAAAAACTGAAATTGGATGCGCATCTTCATGCAGAATTATTATGGTGCCTGAATAGCTATAAACATGACAACAACCCGGTTGGAGTTATAGAGAAAAGTGAAAAAGCACTGAAGGTACTGAAAGCAAAAAGAGAGGGAAACAGCAAAGCTGTTTCCAAAAAACTGATTGAGGACCTGGAGAAGATCACCTCAAACTAATAAAAAAGGCTTTCCTGTTTGGGAAAGCCTTTTTTATGCTTCAAATTGAGCTTATTCAGCAACAACTACGAATTTCACATTACTTTTTACTTCTCTGTGGAGATCCACTTCGGCTTCATATTCTCCTGCACCGGGTACAGGGCCATTGATTGAAATTTTCTTCCTGTCGATTTCCAATCCTTTAGCTGCCAATGCGTCAGAAATCTGAAGAGTAGTGACTTTTCCGAATATTTTTCCCGACTCGCCGATCTTAGCCCTGATTTCCAAAGCCAAATCCTGGAGTTTGGCAGCAATGCCTTCAGCTTCGGTTTTAACTTTTTCTGCTTTGTGGGCAGCTTGCTTGATGTTTTCTTCAAGGATCCTCTTATTGGAACCTGTAGCCAACACAGCAAATCCTTGAGGAATAAGGTAGTTTCTACCGTATCCTGCCTTGACAGGTACCAGGTCATTCTTATAACCCAGTCCTTTTATGTCTGTTTTTAAAATAACTTCCATTGTTGTGAGATTTATTAATGTTTGGGATAGAACAGGTGGTTTATTTCAAACCATCAGCTACGTAAGGCAGTAATGCCAAGTGCCTTGCCTTTTTGATGGCATTAGCCACTTTTCTTTGGAATTTCGCAGAGTTTCCGGTCAATCTTCTGGGAAGAATTTTACCTTGCTCATTCACAAACTTCAGAAGGAAGTTAGGATCTTTGTAGTCTATATACTTGATGCCGTGTCTTTTGAAACGACAGTATTTTTTTCTGTTTTCTACTCTATTGATAGGTTCGTTTTTCAGTGTCATTTGGCTTGTTCCTCCTTAACTTCAACTTTTTTGTTAAATTCTCCTTTTCTTCTTCTTTCTGCATACAGCAAGGAATGCTTGTCCAATACAGTGGTCAGGAAACGGAATACCTTTTCTTCCCTTCTGATTTCAAGTTCGAATTTTTTGATTAAAGTAGGTAAGCTCTTGAATTCCACTAAAACGTAGAAACCTGTGCTTTTTTTCTGAATTGGGTACGCCATTTTTTTAAGGCCCCAATTTTCAACATTGATAACTTCTGCCCCCTCTTCTTTTAACAAGCTGATGAACTTGTCTACGGTATCCTTTGTCTGAACCTCAGACAAAACGGGAGTTAGGATGAATACCGTTTCATAATTTTTTTGGAACATTTTTTAATTGTTTAATGATCTTTTATTTAAAACAGACCGCAAATTTAGGCTTTTAATCCGCTTCGTCCAAATGGGACATAAAAAATCCGCTTTAAAATTGCCGGATTTATTTTACCTCAAACTTTTTCGTTCCGATTTCATACCCATCCGCATAAATTTTCACCTCATAAATCCCACTCGGGTAATTAGAACCTTTCTCGTAAAAATAGGTCAGTTGTTGATTGGAATTGTCAAAAAGAATGTCCTGGTGAACAGTGTAGAATTCCTCCCTGCCATCAACCGTGAATGTCCCCGAACCTCTTGCTACATCAAAAATAGGTTGATTGTTTGGTGAAAGGACCTGGACATAAATATCTCTGGGACCGTGTTCGGCTACTTTATTGTCTGAAATATTGAAACTCACTTTGAGTCTCTCCAGCTGTCTGTTTCTAAAACCATCTTCCCTTTCCCGTCCTCTTGAATTGACTGCCGCCACTACAATGTTTTCTGCTTTTAGCCTTGCGGCGATTTCTACTTTTTCTTGTAGCTCCTGTTGCTTGATGTTGAGCTGGACAACTTCCTCCTCAATTTCTGCCTGTGAACTTTTGAGGTCCTCGTTTTCTGCATATAATTGTTGGTTGACTTCTCTCAGCTTGAGTATTTCCTGATCTTTTTCTTCGAATACCTTCGTATAGCTGTTTATTTTCTGATTCAAATTAGCAATTTGTGTTGCAGATCTTTTCGCATCGGAATTTCTTTCCAGGATCAACTGTTCACGGATTTCTTCCAGGGCTGTGATGTCTCCACCCAGTTTTTCTATTTCCTGAATCCTCAGATCCAGCTGATAGGTAACAGAATCTATCCTTTTGTTCAGGTCATTGTTTTCTTCGGAAAGGATGATGATTTCTTCGGATTTTCGGGTATTATCCAAATGGTCTGTGTATAATTTGATGCCACTGATGATGACCAGAATTATCAAAACAATGATCAGGATATTCTTACCCGTATCGCTTTTTCGGGTATTTTCATTTTCGTAATCGTTTTCCATAGCTTGAATTGATGTAATTTTACTCAAAATAACAATTTTATGTCATTAATCTTAGATGAACGGTTTTGGTCTCAGGGAAATCGCTTTTAAAATTTCGAGCGATTAACGTTTTATAATACGATAAAAGTAGTACATTTGATATATCAAAATAATTGAATAAGGTCAAAAAAATGACCTTTTCAAACCCAAAGAACCCCAAAAATTTCCCGG
>JBGTDA010000216.1:0-8345 GCA_041748555.1 Rhodonellum sp. | reverse complement strand
TATAGCGGAATTACCGTTTTTCCGGGATATAATTGCAGTTTCGGCATGTATGATGTCAATGTATATCCCAATCCGGTTTCCGATGAGTTGAAACTGGTGATGATAGAGGAGAACGGAAACAAAATCAAAAAAGAAAATTTGATGGAGAGTGATTTCGAAATTTCCCTTTATGACCTTAAAGGATATCAGGTTTCTAAATTTAAAACCAGGGAAACCGAGATCACCATTGATGTCAGCAAATTAAAGAATGGATTCTATTACCTCCATATTCTATACAAAGATGGTTTGATCAGAAAACAGATCAGGGTTGAAAGATAAATTTTGGATATGCCGATTTATTAAGGTCTGGATGGTCAGTAAATTCTTTTAGGTTGACCTTTGAGGTTTTCAAAACCTCAAAGGTCTTCTATTTTTAGATTTAATTGGTTAAAAGTAACTATGAAAAAAGTGGAAGACATCCTCCGACTCGGGGATCCAAGGCTTTACGAAGTTTGCGAGCCCATTACCAAAGCAGAAATGCCAATGGTGAAAAATTGGGTCCAAGACCTGCATGAAGCCATGGAGGACATCCGCAGACGGTATGGCTTTGGTCGCGGAATCGCAGCACCCCAACTGGGGATAATGAAGCGGCTTTTTTACCTCAACCTTGACAAACCCTATGTCATCATCAATCCGGAAATCAAATCCCCCAGCGAGGAGATGTTTGAGCTGTGGGATGACTGCATGAGTTTCCCCAATCTGCTGGTGAAAGTTTCCCGGCACCAATCTTTGACTTTGGAGTATAGGGATGAGAGCTGGCAAAGAAAAAGCTGGCCGGTTTCCGGAGCCGTTTCAGAATTGGTCCAGCACGAATACGATCACCTCGATGGGATATTGTGCACCATGAGGGCGGTGGATGATAAAGGATTTAAATGGAAAACTTGAGAAGACCTACTTCCCGTGATAACCGGGGAAGTTTTGCACATTCCACAAGAGATTCATCATTTCGCTGAAAGCTTTTCCTAAATTCTAGATTTTCCAGAGCTCATTCAAAATGACGCGCCAACATTTGCATTTCGATCTATCCAACATAAGCCATCTCTCTCTTTCCTATAACTTTTTTGAACTTCGGTCTTCTAACTTTCAACTCTATTTTCATTATTCTTCAGCTTTTTCACACCTTATCAGGCTCTTTAAAATTTTTTCCCTAATTTTGCCCCAATTTAGCCATAACCAATTAAACCTTTTAACCCTCATTTATAATGCCTAAGGATAGCAGCATCAAACACGTCCTCATCATCGGTTCAGGTCCCATTGTAATCGGTCAAGCTTGCGAATTCGACTATGCCGGCTCGCAGGCAGCACGATCCATTCGGGAAGAAGGCATCATCGTGACGTTGATCAATTCCAATCCGGCCACCATCATGACCGATCCTGTCACTGCCGACAACGTGTACTTGCTACCCTTGGAGAAAAAATCCATTATCAAAATCCTGAAAGATCATCCTGATATTGATTGTGTTTTGCCCACTATGGGCGGACAGACGGCCCTTAATCTTGCCATGGACTGTGATAAAGCAGGGATATGGGAGAAGTTCGGCATCAAAATGATTGGAGTGGATGTCGATGCGATCGAAACTGCCGAAAACAGGGAAAAATTCAAAGCTTTATTGGAAGAACTTGGAGTAGGTGTTTGTATAGGCGATACGGCAACCTCCTTTCTTCAGGGGAAAGAAATTGCACAGGAAATCGGATTTCCCCTTGTCATCAGACCTTCTTATACCCTAGGGGGAACAGGAGGCGGGTTTGTTGACAAAGCCGAAGATTTCGAGAAAGCCCTGATGGCGGGTCTTCAGGCCTCACCATCCCACGAGGTATTGATAGAGCAAAGCATCGTAGGTTGGAAGGAATATGAGTTGGAAGTGCTCAGAGACAGTATCGGTAATATGGTGGTGATATGTTCCATCGAAAACTTTGATCCTATGGGCGTTCATACAGGGGATTCCATTACCGTTGCTCCTGCCATGACCTTGCCTGATACGGTTTATCAGGAATTGAGAAACCAGGCGATCAAGATGATGAACGGGATCGGGAATTTTGCAGGAGGCTGTAATGTACAGTTCTCGGTTAGCCCTGACAACAAAACCATCATAGGTGTTGAGATCAACCCTAGGGTATCCCGTTCTTCCGCTTTGGCCTCCAAAGCCACCGGATACCCCATAGCAAAAGTAGCAGCTAAACTGGCTATCGGGTATAACTTGGACGAACTTAAAAATTCAATTACAGGCACCACGTCTGCATTTTTTGAACCTGCCATTGATTATGTGATCGTAAAGATTCCGAGATGGAACTTTGACAAATTCAAAGGTTCTGACAGAAGACTCGGATTGTCGATGAAATCCGTAGGCGAAGTGATGGGAATCGGAAGGAATTTTCAGGAAGCCCTCCAAAAAGCCTGTCAATCACTGGAAATAAAAAGAAATGGACTAGGCGCGGACGGAAAAGAGCTCAGAGATCAGGCTCAAATTCTATACAGTCTCGCTAATCCCAGCTGGAACAGACTGTTCCATATTTATGATGCTTTCAAACTCGGAATCTCCTTCAGGACTATTCAGGACCTGACAAAAATCGATAAGTGGTTCCTCAAGCAGATTGAGGACCTGATTCATTTTGAAGCGGAAATAAAGAAATATGAACTGGAAACCATTCCCAAAGAGGTGATGGAGAATGCCAAGAAGAAAGGCTATGCCGACAGGCAGATTGCCCATTTGTTGGATTGCCTTGAAAGTGAGGTTTTCAACAAAAGGTACAAGGAAATGGATATCAAACGGGTTTACAAACTGGTGGATACTTGTGCGGCAGAATTTGAAGCAAAGACCCCCTATTTTTATTCCACCTTTGGTGAAGAAAACGAATCCATCCGGACTGACAAAAAGAAGGTGGTGGTTTTGGGCTCAGGACCGAATCGCATCGGACAGGGAATTGAGTTTGATTATTCCTGTGTCCACGGTGTTCTCGCGGCTAAGGAATGCGGCTATGAAACCATTATGATCAACTGTAACCCGGAAACTGTTTCCACTGATTTTGATATTTCCGATAAGCTTTACTTTGAGCCTGTTTTTTGGGAACATATTTACGAAATCATCCTGTTGGAAAACCCTGTCGGGGTTATCGTCCAATTGGGAGGGCAGACAGCGCTGAAGCTTGCCGAAAAGCTGGATAAATATGGCATCAAAATAATCGGAACCAGCTTTGAGGCATTGGACCTTGCAGAGGACAGGGGCAGGTTTTCTCAATTATTGAAAGAAAACAATGTGCCTTACCCTGAGTTCGGTACCATCCACAACACAGATGAAGCTTTGGAGCTTTGCAAAAGAATCGGATTTCCGCTTTTGGTAAGGCCATCTTATGTTTTGGGCGGGCAAGGAATGAAGATTGTCATCAATGAAAAAGAACTCGAGCAACACGTAGTCGAGGTGTTGAGGGATATTCCAAACAACGAAATTCTGCTGGATCATTTTCTCGAAAATGCCATTGAAGCGGAAGCGGATGCAATCTGTGACGGGGAAAATGTGTATATTATTGGGGTGATGCAACACATAGAACCTGCAGGAATCCACTCAGGGGATTCTTATGCAGTGCTACCTCCGTACAACCTTGGCGATTATGTAATGCGTCAAATTGAGATGTATACCGAAAAAATTGCGCTTGCGCTCAAAACGGTTGGTTTGATAAATATACAGTTTGCCATCAAAAATGACAAGGTATACATCATAGAAGCCAATCCAAGGGCATCCAGAACAGTCCCTTTCATCTGTAAAGCCTATCAGGAACCTTATGTAAACTATGCCGTAAAAGTAATGTTAGGAGAAAAAAAGGTGGCCGACTTTGAATTCAAACCTGTCAAAAAGGGTTATGCTATCAAGGAACCGGTTTTCTCCTTCCACAAATTCCCGAATGTAAACAAGGAATTGGGTCCGGAAATGAAATCCACAGGAGAATCAATTTACTTCATAGATGATCTGATGGATGACTACTTCCTCAAGATTTACTCCGAAAGGAATCTTTATTTAAGTAGATAAAACATGAAAAAAGTGAACGGTTCCATTTCGGAACTGTTCACTTCTTCACAAACAACAAAATAAAATGGGATTAATATTTAAACTCTTACTCTTCTTCATTGCCATCTCCTGGATATTTTCAAAACTCTTGGGATTTTTTGTCAAAATAAAACTTAAACAGTTTGTCTCCCATTCCGAAGATCTGAAGCGGGAGGAAAAACGTAAAAAATCAGGGTCAACTGATGATGGCATCAATGTGGATTATGTTCCAAGGGATTTCAAAGAAAAACAATCCAAAGAAATAAGAGGCGGTGATTATGTCGATTATGAAGAAGTGAAAGATTGATCTTTTACTCTTTTGTTTTTAAAAGTCTGAATATTTTTTCCTGATTTCTAGTTTTAGCTTTTGCCTGGCAACAATAGCTTTGGCCAAATCTCCAGCCATTTGATCAGGAGGGCTTGCATAAAGGATATCATTCAATTTCCCCTCGCCGAGATCAATCCGGTAACAGATCTGAAGCAAACGCTCAAATTCCCTGTTCAAAAGCTGATGAATAACCGGTGTAAGTAAAGCAACCAAATCCTCTTCAGAATGGATTTCCTGAACCATAGGAAATCCGAAACTTTTTTCAAGCAGTAGTACCGTTTCTTTTAACTGAGGATTTTCCATAAAGCCAAAAAATTTATTGAATTAGCGTTGCCCTGGTTTCCCGGAACTGATTGTACCGGAATTATTTGTTAAAATCCCCCAATTCTTTTATTCGGTCTCATTATCAGCAGGTGCCTCTCCTTCTGTTTCTCCTTCAAGTGCTGATGGGGCTTGTGATCTGATGGTTCCGTACCAGGCAACCATCTTTTTGATATCGGAGGCATAAACCCGGGACTCGTCGAATTCAGGCAAGACATGCTTCAAGAATGCCTTAAGCTCATCAGGATCCGCGGTACTGTCCAATCCAAGATCACCCTGAAATTCCTTTTCTATTTTTTTCATGACTTCTTCCAAAGGGACTGCACCTTCTTCTGTCATGGTGTAAATGGAGATTTCGGAAAGTACAGAAACACGTTCGTTTGCTCCTACAACAAGTTTGGATTTTTTATCATCCATTGCCTCCAGAATAACGCCGCTCCTGGTAGGTTTTAAAATTTTATAAAGACCCGGTTTTCCGGAAACGGTTGCTATATCTTTAAATTTCATATCATTAAATTTTTTCAAGCTTCAAATTTTCTTCAGGCCATCTTTCTCAAGTGCCAATGAGGGTGCAAATATAGAATTACAATTATAAAGCTCAAATTTAGTTTTGTTTTGAATAGTATTCGGTAACCTGTTCTTCAATGAATGCAATCACTTCTGACTTGCCCTCACCGGATGATGCCGAGGTAACAAAATATAGCGGAGCCTCCTCAAATATGGTTTCTGTTGTGGCAAGAAATTTATTCACCGTCCCCGTATTTTTTGATCTGGACTGCTTATCCGCCTTTGTAAAAAGCAATACAATCGGTACATCCTGCTCACCACACCAGGTGATAAAGTCCAGATCCACTTTCTGTGGTTCCAGCCGGCTGTCGATCAGCACAAAAACCACTTCCAGATTTTCCCTGCTGATCAGATAATTCCTGATCATTTTATTCCAGTCTTCCTTAAGGGACTTGCTCACTTTGGCAAATCCATAACCTGGTAAATCCACCATGTACCACTTGCCATCAATATCAAAATGGTTAATCAACTGGGTTTTTCCGGGAGTTCCGGATGTTTTTGCCAGCTTCTTGTTTCCGGTCAGCATATTGATCAGGGAGCTTTTTCCCACATTTGATCTACCGATAAAAGCAAATTCAGGTTTTGTGGGGGCGGGACACATGGTGATGTCTGTATTGCTGATTAAGAAGGTTGCATTTTTGATCATTGTTTCATCGATTTTAGACAAAGGTAAGATTTTCCACCGAGACCCTTCCAATCATCGGATTTCATGGGAAGGCGGATACTCAGGATTTGTACTTATTGAAAGGAAACATAAGATGAATTGTGAATTATATGATTTGCTTAAATACAAATAACAAAGAGAATTGGATCAAAAGCCACATCCAATTTTTTCAAGTCTGACTTTTTTAGCTTCGGTGTTCTTTTCCTTAGAAAAACCAAAACTACTTGCATAAAAGTGGAAATACATATTTCGTTATAATTTCATACCACAAACTTTTTTATAAAATCACTTTTAATAACCCGGCCATAAAATTTCAATAAATACTCCAAAAACCAAACCCGAAATCCAATCAGTTTTAATGAGGATATATCCTTAACATTTTTCCAATACGCAGGTTTATTAGTAATATTGCAACATAATCAGATCAATTTAATGTCAGTAGTTCCATATAAAGACAAAAAGGAAGGTAAGAAAGAGCAGGTTGCCACGATGTTCAACAACATCAGCAAACGCTATGATCTTCTGAACCATGTACTCAGCTTGGGGATTGACATCATCTGGCGAAAAAAAGCCATCAAACTCCTTCAAAAGGACCAACCGAAACTTATATTGGATATTGCGACCGGAACCGGGGATTTTGCCATAGAGGCTTTGGTATTGAATCCCGATAAAGTCATCGGTGTGGATATTTCTGAAGGGATGTTGGCTGAAGGGCGGAAGAAAATGAAAAAACGGAAGCTGGAACATTTGATCGACTTGCAGTTGGGTGATTCTGAGAAGCTTCTTTTTGAAGATAATAAATTTGATGCAGTGATCGTTTCATTTGGTGTCAGAAACTTTGAAAACCTGGAAAAGGGAATTACGGACATGTATCGGGTTTTGAAGCCGGGAGGAAAAACGGTGATCGTAGAATTTTCAAAGCCGAAGAAATTCCCCATGAAGCAAGGATATAACTTTTATTTCAGATATATTTTGCCTCAGATTGGAAAGATCGTCTCTAAAGACGATTCCGCATATACATATTTACCGGAATCCGTTCAGGCTTTCCCCGACGGAAAAGATTTTCTGGCTGTTTTGGAAAAAGTTGGATTTAAAAACACAAAATGCAAACCATTGACCTTCGGCATCAGCTCGATTTATATTGGAGAAAAATAAGCCTCAGCCTTTTATTGGTGCTGATCGGGAGTTTCTCCCTTTTTGGCCAAGCCAGGTTCAATTCAATCAGTACCTCCGGGCAGGATGACAAAGCTATTTCCTATGGTTTTTTTCTTGCCGGTCATACAAACTATTACCGTTTAAAATACTCGGATGCATATCTGGATCCTACCAATAACGGGCTGCGTCGGATTCAAAGCATTGTACCGGTTTACACACCTGGATTTTCCCTTGGATTTTTGGCCGTCATCAGATTACATGATCAATTGAATTTGATGTTTACCCCAAAGGTGGGTTTTTATGAATTCAAAACGGATGTGAATTTTTATGGTACCGAGCTTGATCCATCCCTCATCAACGTTGCTCCAGACACTGAGGCAAATTTCAGCACCAGAAGAATAGTAACCGAAGCAACCATGGTGGAATTTCCGCTTCATTTCAAGTATAAAGCGCAACGATTTAACAATACGAGAATGTTTTTTACGGCCGGCGGAAGTGCCATGTTCAGGACTAAAGCTCAGGAGGAAGCGGATTTGGAGGAATTGGTGACCACAGGAACAGACTTTACAGTTGACCTGGGTATGGGTTTCGACTTTTACTTTAAGTTTTTTAAATTCTCCCCTGAAATCCGTTTTTCCCACGGCATGAATAATTTATACAAATCTGAGGCATCCGATCCCTTATATGCAGACGCCATCGCCTCCCTAAAAAGAAAAAGCATTACCCTTTACCTTAATTTCCAATAAGCCCCACCTATTCAATAAGAAAATCAAGCCTCTTGATAATTGCTTCCTGATACTAAAATCCCGGCTCTTGATACTTGATACTATATTCTTGGCTCTTGCTTCTTTGCTCTTGCTTCTATTATTTTTATCTTACAGCATGGAAAACAAGATTGCACTGATCACGGGAGCAACTTCCGGCATTGGAAAAGCTACCGCCATCGCCTTGGCCAAGATGGGCTATAACATCATCGCCACCGGCAGAAGAAACGAAAGATTGACGGCCCTCAAAGAGGAAATGCCCCCAGGGATCGAACTTTATACTTTATGTTTTGATGTGAGGGACAAAGACGCTGTCAGACAATCAATAGCTTCCCTTCCAGATCAATGGAAAAAAGTAGCGGTTTTGGTTAACAATGCCGGAAATGCACATGGAATGGATCCTATCCAAAGCGGAAGCCTCGAAGACTGGGACGCCATGATGGATATCAATGTCAAAGGCCTGCTGT
>JBGTDA010000215.1:0-4767 GCA_041748555.1 Rhodonellum sp. | reverse complement strand
ACCTCTTCCCATCCCGAACAGAGAAGTTAAGCCCTGCAGCGCCGATGGTACTGGGGTTGTTCCCGGGAGAGTAGGCCGCCGCCTTTTTTATTCCAGAAGCCTCCGGTCATCCCGGAGGCTTTTTTTCGTTTATGCCTTTTTAAAAGTGAATTTATGATTAGTTTCCATTATAAAATCTCAATAAGTATGGCTTAGTGAATTTTTAACCCATATTTTCTGATTGTTTTTTTGATTTATAGGTGATCTAGCTTCAATTATATAAAACTTTTCTACCTCCTTATTCCTTACTTACTAAATTTACATTTTAAGTTATTTTATCACAATCAGTTAATTCCAAACATGAAGGTTATCGACCCAAAGAAAATTTCAACCGGTGCATTTCATGGTTATTTATTGGGGGCTGTAGCTCCCAGACCAATTGCATTTGCAAGTACAATAGATCCTGAAGGAAATGTAAATCTCAGTCCCTTCAGTTTTTTTAATGTTTTTGGATCAAATCCCCCTGTTGTTGTTTTTTCTCCTTCAAGAAGGGTGAGGGATAACTCAACTAAACACAGCCTGGATAATGTTGAACTTGTTCCTGAGGTGGTTATCAACATTGTTAATTTTGCCATTGTGGAGCAAATGTCTTTGGCGAGTACCGAATATGAAAAAGGAGTAAATGAATTTATCAAGTCCGGGTTGACACCGGAGCCATCAACGATGGTGAAACCACCAAGGGTGAGGGAGGCTCCGGTTGCTTTTGAATGTAGGGTTCTGGATATTGTAAAAATAGGGGAGGAGGGAGGTGCTGCTAACCTGGTGATCTGCGAGGTACTTCTCGCCCATATCCATGTGGAAATTCTGGATGAAAATGATCAAATTGATCCGTTTAAACTTGATGCTGTTGCCAGAATGGGAGGAAGTTGGTATTGTAGAGCAAATGGATCGGCATTGTTTGAAATCCCCAAACCGCTACGCAACAAAGGTATTGGGGTAGACAGGATTCCCATTTCAATTAAAAGTAGTAGTGTGTTGACAGGAAATAACTTGGGAAGGCTTGGTAATGTAGAAAGGCTCCCCAACTCTGAGGAGATTATTGTTTTTGGTCAAAATCCCGAAATTCAAGATATCATTAAAAGATTTAAGAATGATCGGGAAAGTCTTCTTTTGCATTTGCATCAATATGCCAAGGAATTGATAGATGCAGGTGAAGTGGACAAGGCTTGGCTGGTTTTATTGCAAACAAAATAAAAAAGGGAGCCTATTCGGCTCCCAAAATACTTTTATTGGATGGTGATGTCATAGGGTAATCTTACCATTATCCCCTCGAATTTCCGGGCTTTTTCAATCTGTTGATAAATAGGATAAAGGGTTCCTAGTTGATATTGATTGAAAGCAATATTGACTTCCGTGGTAAATTCTTTAATAAAACGCTCAAACCAAGGTTTTTCCTCAGGATAATAAATCACTCGAAAATCATCCAAAACCCCGGCTTTAGTTGCTGCTATTTCAATCGCATCTTCCAATCCCCCTAAAACATCCACCAGACCATTCTCTTTAGCTTGAAGTCCACTCCAAACGCGGCCGGATGCTATATCCAATACCGCCTCCTTATTCATATTTCTACCTTCCACTACTTTGGAGATGAAAACATCATAGCCATCTTCAACATTTTTTTGAATAATTGATTTTTCCAGTTCAGAAAGCTCCCTTGAGGGACTCATGAAATCCGATAATTCTCCCGTTTTGGCTACATCTGTGGTCACACCCAACTTGTTGTTCAAAAACCCCTGGGCATTGAACCATAATCCAAAAATACCGATGGATCCCGTTATGGTATTTGGCTGTGCTACGATCGTGTCAGCAGGTGCGGCGATATAATATCCGCCTGACGCAGCCACTTCTCCCATGGAGGCTATTACAGGTTTAACTTTTTTTGCTTCGGATAATTCTCTCCAGATTACTTCAGATGCGAGAACAGATCCGCCAGGAGAATTTACCCTTAAAACAATAGCCTTGATATCTTTATTTTTACGTGCTTTTTTTATTTCTTCCACAAATCTTTCAGATGCAATAACGTCTTCTGCGTTTCCGCTCACGATTTCTCCATCTGCTATAATGACAGCGATTCTGTTTGCTGACAACCTGTTTTTTGAGGTAGATGATTTGTTTATCCGTGTAATATTGATGGTGTTGATTACATCATCTTCACTTAATCCCAACTTTTCTTTCATCAAATCAATTACCTGGTCTTCGTACCATAATCCATCCACCAGTTTAAGCTCCCTGGCATCTTCTGTGGTTCTTACAAGCATTTGTGAATTGATTTCAGTAAGTCTTTCTACAGGAATATTCCTGCTTTCAGCGATTTCACCAATAGCAAAATTATTGAGGTCATTAAGAAATACTTTCGTCTGAAATCTGTTTTCTTCACTCATTTCGGATAATATAAAAGGCTCAACAGCACTTTTGAATTCACCGACACGAAAAACAAGTGGTTCAATTTCTAATTTATCGAACATTCCCTTTAGAAATACCACTTCCGAAGCAAACCCATTGAATTCTAAGCCTCCTATGGGGTTCAAATAGATTTCATCTGCCACAGAGGATAAAAAATATCCCCCTTCGGAAAATATCTCTCCGTAGCTAACAATAAATTTTCCGGAAGTTTTAAAATCTTCCAATTCTTCCCTCAACTCATACAAAGTTGCCTGACCAGCAGAAACCAAACCTGCCTGAAGATAAATTCCTTTTATGTTTTCATTATCTTTTGCTGTTTCAATAGCCCTCTTCAAGTTGATAAGACCCACAGAAGGAATCCCTCCGAAACCTGTAATATTTGAAATATCAAAATCGTCTTCATTGGTTCTTTCCACCAATACCTTTCCGTTTAAGTCTAGGTGTAAAACAGTATTTTCTTTTATTTCCACATCGTCTTTTGATGAAGATGCAATTGCGATTATTCCTGCAAGTATGAAAAAACCCAATACCGAAAAAATCAATAGCCCTACAATCACAGCCAATACATTTCCTAGAAATCTCATATTCGTCTAATTTTTTGATAAAATTACTTCTTTTTTCTTTATTGTTTATCTTGTCAATGCAATAAACAGATGCATGGAGGAAGTTGTTTTTATTATCGGAGGGAATATGGGTAATAGATCTGATTTAATCAGCAAAGCCAAATATTTACTTCAAGATTCATTGGGGGACCCAATCCTTTTATCTTCAATATATGAAACCGCAGCGTGGGGTAAAAAATCCAGTGGAGACTATTTAAATCAGGTGTTGGTTTTTGATTCTGATTTTTCTCCACATGAATTATTGGCAATAGGGCAAAATATTGAAAACAGTCTCGGAAGGATTAGAGTTGAAAAATGGACGGACAGAACTATGGATGTTGATATCCTATATATCGGTCAAAAAATTGTTTATCATCCGGATCTTGCAATTCCACATCCGCATATCGCTCAAAGAAGATTTGTTTTGGAACCGGTTACAGAAGTTTTACCCGATTTTATTCATCCGGTTTTTAAACTAACCAATCAGCAGCTTTTGGAAAATTGCGGGGATAATTCAGCGGTACGGATATTCATCAAAAAATAAGGTTGTCTTTTTTGAAAAGACAACTTCATTTTTCGGCTATGAAAGTTTCAACAAATGGTTCTAATCTTATGGGAAAACATTCAGCTATATGAATCAGATGCCGGACACATCTGCATCTTTATGGATCTTTTTTACTAAGCCCTGTAAAACCTTTCCAGGTCCGCATTCGATGAAAAGCGTAGCTTCGTCTTCTACCATTTGTTGTATGGACTGTGTCCATTTTACCGGTGCGGTGAGTTGTGCGATAAGGTTATTCTTTATTTCCAGAATGTCAGAAATCCCATGGGTACTGACGTTTTGATATACCGGGCAGGAGGGTTTATGAAACGTAGTGGCTTCGATGGCAGTCTGCAGTTTTTCCCTGGCAGGCTCCATGAAAGGGGAATGGAAGGCACCTCCAACAGGTAATGGCAAAGCTCTTTTTGCTCCGGCCTCTTTCATTTTCTCACAGGCAATCTCTATACCTCGGTTTGAACCTGAAATGACCAGTTGACCCGGACAATTGTAGTTTGCAGGAACTACGGTTTCCTCCTCTATTGCTTTACATATTTCTTCTACTTTTTGATCATCCAACCCCAGAATGGCAGCCATTCCTGATGGATTGATTTCGCAGGCTTCCTGCATAGCCAAGGCTCTTTGGTAAACTAATTTTAGACCATCTTCAAATGACAATGCTCCGGTAGCTACCAATGCGGAAAATTCTCCCAAAGAGTGCCCCGCTACCATGTCAGGTTTAAAATGAGCTGCGGTTTTTGCTAATATTACCGAATGTAAAAATATGGCTGGTTGAGTTACATTGGTTTGTTTAAGTTCATCAACAGTACCTTCAAACATGATATCGGTGATTCGAAAGTCTAATATTTCATTTGCATATTCAAATAAGGCTTTGGCCGCACTGTTGCTTTTATACAAATCTTTGCCCATTCCCGGAAACTGGGCTCCCTGACCAGGAAAAATATATGCCTTTTTCATCATTTTGGATTTTGTAAGATGCAAATATATCAAAAAAAAAGAGGCCTTGCTTAAGACCTCTTTGTTGGGCAGGGAAATCGCTTTTAAAATTTCGAGCGATTAACGTTTTATAATACGATAAAAGTAGTACATTTGATATATCAAAATAATTGAATAAGGTCAAAAAAATGACCTTTTCAAACCCAAAGAACCCCAAAAATTTCCCGG
>JBGTDA010000214.1:0-34731 GCA_041748555.1 Rhodonellum sp. | reverse complement strand
GGGTGGATGACCCAGTATTCTGTCACGCCTGATTCCTCATAAACTTCATATTTGTTTTGAAGTTCTTTTTTATTGTTGCCGGGGGAAAGGATTTCCACAATCAGATCAGGAGCTCCCACGCAACCCAACTCATCCAATTTTTCGGGATCACAGATTACACAGATGTCCGGTTGGACCACGGTATCAATGTCTTCATTTCTTTTGGATCTGACTGGTAGCCGGACATCGAATGGAGCCGCATAAACTTTGCAGGGATGGTTTCCCAAGTAGTAGTAAAGTTTATAGAATATTTTCCCGGAGACTTCCTGATGGATTCTTCTCGGAGCAGCAGCTTGTTTGAAGATTTTGCCCTTGATCAGTTCCACCATCTCCTCCATCTGCCAGGTCAGGTAGTCGGCATAAGTGTAGCGACCATATTCTGCTGATGGTTCTTGGACTTTGTTTTTCATTTCTTCCTTTTCCATTAGGTAAAAATACTAAGAATAAGGGAGAAAGGAAATATGGGTATCATTTCAAGTCCCACAATTGGCTCAATACTGAAAAAATTACCAACAACTACCCAAAGCGTATCAAAATCATGGGTATTTTGATGACGTACAATTATTTTTAAAATTCAAATAATTGAAATTGAGAATGTTATCATAACATGATAAAGATTTTTTATAATTATGGGTTACATTTCCGGAAGAATCTGCTTTATCACATGATTACTGAATCTTATTTGCTCGTCATGTCATTTGTGAGGACACAAATCACGGCAAGAGAATCAATACCTCCACCTCACATTCTCCCTTTTCTCATTCTCAACAAATCCTTTGTGCCCTCCGAATTAATTGCTAAGTTACTGATGATAATCCTAAAGTCTGTTTAATACAATGCCTTGTCTATTTATATTTCTGCATCAAGAATTTTAAATGATGAAAACCTATCAATTTTTGCTCTTCGCATTGTTTATACAGGCAGCCATTGCCTGTTCCCCAAATGAAAAGGAATCCAACATCATCTTCCTGATATCAGAAAACAATTCGAAACAATTTATGTACCTGTTTGATATGGGCGGCGTGGGTACACCCCATATCCGCAGGATGGCAGAGGAAGGAGTCATTTATTCCCATGCATTTTCCAATGGACCCACTGCACTGAATCTGGCAGAAATACCTGTTCCCGATCAAATGGATGGCCTTCCTTTTCTTGGTCACGGGCTGGACAAAGAGGAACTGTTGGGTAGGGATGAAAGCCTTGGGTATGCCGATCGGTTTGATGAGAAGTACGAAATGCTCCGCTCCCTGAGAAAAGGGAAGTTTAAATATATCCGTAGTTTTCAGCCTTTTTATCCGGATGGGTTGCACAATAATTACAGGTATAAAATGCTGGCTTTTGAAGAATTGAGAATTCTTTTTCGGGCTGGAAAACTGGATTCCCTGCAAAGCAGGTTCTTTTTGGCAAAACCCGTGGAAATGCTTTTTGACCTTGAAAACGATCCGCTGGAAATCAAAAATCCGGCGGGGGATGCCTCTCGCCAAGAAACTTTGCAGACCTTGAGATCGCGTCTCCAATTTCACCTCTTGGAAAAAAATGACCTGGGCTTCCTGCCGGAAAGCATGTTGATGGATGAGGCGATGAAAAATCCCGTAAAATACGGTAAGGATTTTAAACCGCAATTGGAGAAATTAATCCAAATCAACGGACTGGCTTTACGGCCTTTTGATTTGGCCAAAGAAGAGCTGTCTTTGTTTTTGAGAGTTGGCAATCCAATAGAAAAATATTGGGCGGTGACGGTGGCGTCGGTTTTTGGAAAACAGGCATCAGATTTGGAATCTCTAATTTCCCCGTTTACAGCTGAAAGTAATAATCTGGTTCGTCTTAGGGCAATTGAGTTTTTGGGTATCATCGGAAAGAAAACCCCCATGCGGCAACTAACGGACCTGATCAATAACACTCCGCACCCGGTTGAGGCCTTGCTCGCCCTAAACACGCTTGTTTAATTTAAGGACCATACCCCGTGTGGATCCGATTTCGAACCCGGAAGTGTTCAACTCAATGACACCAATGAAGAAGTTAAAAGAAGGCTGGATTATTTGAATGGCAGCCGGTGAAATACCTTAGTTTTATTAGTTGAAAATATCTGGAAATAGTTAAGCGAAAAACTATGAAATGATGGAGAATGTCAAAGGTATAAATGAAAGGATGGGAATTATTTGGAAAATTCCAAAACTTAAAAAAAAGTCAAAGAAAAATCCATATATTCCTGTGTTGTGCTTAATTATTACCTGTTTATTTTCTTAATTCATGAGTGATAGACAAAACTATTTAATGTTTCGTAATCAAGGTTGGCCATCCCCTTTAACCACATCTAACCACCTCTATCTACATCTTGAGAATATCATTAATACTTTGGATCCAAAAAGACTTTATAAAAAATGAAAAGACGAAAATTTATCCAAAATAGCCTGCTGTCCGGAGTATCTACTTTAGGGGTTGGAATGTCTTCAATGGCCATTCCTAACTCTTTTGAAAACCACAAATTAAGAAAATCCTTTAATCTGAATTTTGCTCCCCACTTTGGCATGTTCGAAAACCATGCGGGTAAAGATTTGTTGGACCAGCTTTCCTTTATGGCCGATTCTGGCTTTAGGGCTCTGGAGGATAATGGATTGATGAAGAGAACACCCGAAATTCAGGAAAAAATAGGCAATCAGCTTAATAAATTAGCAATGAAAATGGGGGTTTTTGTTTTGGATAAAGGAGGAAACGCGGCAAATTCCCTTACAGCGGGGAATCCCGAATACAAAGAAATTTTCGTGAATGCCTGCAGAAATGCTGTGGATGTAGCCAAACGGGTTGATGCCAAATGGATCACTGTGGTGCCGGGAAATTTTGAACGAAAGTTGCCCTTAGGCATCCAGACAGCCAATGTGATTGATGCATTGCGTTTGGGTGCCCAAATACTCGAGCCACACGATTTGATCATGGTTTTGGAACCTTTGAGTGATACCCCTGATTTGTTTCTGCGGCACTCGGACCAGACATATATGATATGCAAAGCAGTAGACAGTCCCTCCTGTAAAATCCTTTACGACATTTATCACATGCAGAAAAACGAAGGCCAGCTTATTACCAATATGGATCTGACGTGGGATGAGATTGCCTATATACAGATCGGAGATAACCCCGGAAGAAAAGAGCCGACAACGGGAGAAATCAATTACAAAAATATTTTCCGGCATATCCATAAAAAAGGATATACCGGTATTCTTGGAATGGAACACGGCAACTCTTTACCCGGTAAAGACGGTGAAAAAGCACTTATTGATGCTTACCATTCCGTTGATGTGTAATTATAGAAAGTAATTGTTGTCTTTCATTTTATGGATTAATTGCCCAAATATCTAAAGCTACTTATTGTTTTGATCTAACTGAAGGTTAAGATATAAGCATTTACCAAATTAAGTTTATTTAGAATCCAACAATGAATATGATCATGCTAAAAAGAATAGGATTTGGGATACTACTTTCGGGAATTTTGGCTATTATAATCACAGGCTGCAAAGAACTTCCGCTTGAGAAGGAATTTTCCTTGGGTGAAAAATACTATTCCGATAGTACACAGCTGTATTTGCCGGAAGATTTAGAGGCTACCCTATGGGCAGAATCTCCCCAATTCTTTAACCCGACCAATATGGATGTGGATTCAAAAGGGAGGATATGGGTAACCGAAGCTGTTAATTACAGATTGTTCAATAATAAGTCCGAAAACTTTAAAAATCATAATTTAGGAGACCGTGTGGTTATTCTGGAAGATAAAGACGGTGATGGTATAGCCGAGAGCTCCACCGTATTTGTGCAGGACAAGGATCTGACCGCTCCGTTGGGTATATCAGTAATCGGTAACAAAATCATTGTTTCCAGTGGACCTTCCATAATTGTTTATACCGATGAAAACGGCAATGACAAACCTGATAAAAAAGAAATCTTTTTGACGGGATTTGGGGGCCTGGATCACGACCACGGCCTTCACGCAATGTTGGCAGGTCCTGATGGTAAATATTATTTCAATGCCGGTAATGCAGGCCCTCATATTGTGACGGATAAAAGCGGATGGACGTTGCGGTCCGGAAGTTTGTACAATGGAGGATCTCCCCATATGAAAGACAACGAACCGGGCATGATCAGTGACGATGGCAAAATTTGGGTAGGGGGTATAGCCCTCCGAATAAACCCTGACGGTAAAGGTCTGACTGTTCTTGGCCATAATTTCCGGAACTCTTACGAACTTGCTCTGGATTCATATGGCAACATGTGGCAAAATGACAATGATGATGATGGGAACAGGGGGGTGCGGGTATCCTGGCTGATGGAAGGGGGTAATTTGGGTTATTTCAGCACCGATGGATCCAGAAAATGGCAGGCAGACAGACGTCCGGGTCAGGGAACCGTTGCTGCACATTGGCATCAGGAGGACCCTGGTGTTATTCCGCTTGGAGACAGTACAGGTTCCGGTTCTCCCACCGGGGTTACTTTTTATGAAAGTGATTTATTAGGGGAAAAATACAGAGGTACTTTATTGGCCGGCGAAGCGGGCCGGAATGTTATTTTGGCTTATAAGCCTGAGGTGAGTGGTGCCGGATATAAATTAAAACGCCATAATCTAATTACCTCATTACGGGATGAGGAGGTGGAGGAGGCAAAAAGCCGATCCACAGATGAGGACAGAGCAAAATGGTTTCGGCCCAGTGATGTGGTCGTGGGTACGGATGGAGCCATTTATATTGCAGACTGGTACGACGGAATGGTGGGTGGCCATAGAATGATGGACAGCACAGGCTATGGAAGGATTTACCGAATAACCCCCAAAGGCAAGAATTTGGTAAGACCTGAAATCAATCTGGAAACTACAAATGGACAAATTGCTGCTCTGTTGAACCCGGCTGTGAATGTGAGGAATGCCGGTTTTGTTATGTTGGCATCACAAGGCAGCAAAGCAATCAAAGAAGTCAAGGAAATATTGGAAGATGAAAACCCTTATCATCAGGCACGGGCTATATGGTTACTTGCCAATATGGGCCCTGATGGCGAAGCTCATGTCGAATCCATGCTGAAATCCAAAGATCCCAATCTGCGTATCACCGCTTTCCGTGCCCTAAAACAGATAAAGGCAGATATTATCCCCTATGCAAAAAAATTAAGCAAAGATAAATCCTCGCTCGTAAGGGCTGAAGTTGCCGTGGCCTTACGTGATTTACCATTGGAAAAGATCCAGGAAACTGTTGTCGAACTTGCCTCCCGCTATGAAGGAAACGACCGTTACTATCTGGAGGCCCTGGGTCTGGCAATGGCAGGAAAAGAAGAAAAAATCTATCCTGTTCTAGATAAAACGATGGGAGGGGAGCCACTCAAATGGAGGCCGGGATTTGAAGACATTGTTTGGAGAATTCATCCAAAGGCTGGAATCTCAGGCTTAAAACAAAGGGCAAATTCGGACCGGCTTTCTGAGGAACAACGTAAGAAGTCCATAGTAGCGCTGGGTTTCATCATGGATCAGGAAGCGGTTAACGCCATGCAGGAACTTATGGACAGTGAAATAATTGGTGTAAAGGATCAGGCATTATGGTGGTTGCGGTATCGAAGCACCAACGAGTGGAGCAGCTTTGATATGAAAATTCCTGAAAGGGAAGTTACGATCAGTCCCGAACTTCAGAAAGAAATGCTGGCGCTAAAGATAAAACTTGAAGATAAAGCTTCATCAAAAGCAGATAGGATAAATGCAGCTTCTTCAATGGCCAAAAATGTAACCGGAGGACAAATGCTGATTGGAATGGCAGCCCGGAAGAAGCTTTCCCAAGAAGTAATGGATGAAGTAAGTAAAATTATTTTCAATAATCCTGATCAGGCCGTTCGTGTTCTGGCAGGTGATTATTTTAATAATCCCATGGAATCCCTATTGATATCTATTCCGAAAGTTGCAGAAATTCCAGGCGATGCAGTAAAAGGGAAAACCGTTTTCCGGGGGAAGTGTGCTACCTGTCACCGCATAGGAAATGAAGGTAGGGAAATTGGCCCCGGTCTGGAAATGATAGGAGCGAAGCTGGATAAATCCGGTTTGCTGGATGCCATAGTAAACCCAAGTGCAGGTATGGCATTCGGTTATGAGATGTGGTTGATATATAAAAGTGATGGAACCGTAGCAATGGGGTTCCTTCAGGTGGATGGCGAAACAGTCATACTCAAAGGGATGAATGAAGAGGTTTATTATATTGAATCTTCGGATATAGCCTATCGCAAACAGTTTTCTACAAGCATTATGCCCGGGCCTTCAGCTTTGGATTTAGGTGAAGAGGATTTGGCGAACCTATCCGAATACTTGCTGACAATGCAATCTAATACCAGATAGATGAGAAGAATTAGCTTTCCCAAGGGAACTTGGGGTAAAGGAAAAGGACATTTTTAAACATTCACATCTAACCCAACTCACTTCTTTAATTTAATAGATAATTTTCGGACTGTCCAGCAGCAGTTCAGGAGTGGAATTGTATTCAGAAGCAATTGTGTGATAACCACTACCATATCGACATCATTGACACCCTATTTGCCTTGAGTAATTGACGCCTCTGTATCTCCCAAATGAAATACCACTGAGAAATGAAAAAGACCATTATCATCTACTGCCATCAAACCGGGAAGAATACAGGCCTGAAAAATTCTTACCCAGCAACATGTAGTTTGGCGGACGGATACGTATATCGGATGGCTGCATGAGTTACTAACAAAATAAAAGGTATGAGTCTCCCCAAACCCCTCTTTATTAACACAAAAACAACTAAGTTTGAATAAAAAATGCCCAGTCTAATGGGACCATCTCAGAATTTAGTAGTTATACCATATTTCGATATGTCAGTTTAGGTAAAGCTTTTTGGTATTGAAAATCGTAAAGAACAGGAGAAGCTATATCTTATGTTGAGATGGTTCGAAACAGAGCCGGTTTAACTCAACCACTTGTCGGTTTGAACAAAAGCAAATCAGGGACACTATTGGCGAATGAAAGGCAAGTTGGGTTCTGTTTTGAAAATCAAAGGTGGTATGATTTGAAGGAGCAAAATCCCGGATATTGAAAATGTTTAACAATAATAAAAGATATTATATGGGTTCGTTCAAAATTGATAATCAAAAAACCATACAATCATTGGCTTTTCTTTACTTACTTCTGACAGGAACTATAGCTTTGGGACAGGCCCCCAAGCCCAATATCATCTATATTCTTTCTGATGATCAGGCTTGGAATGATTATGGTTTCATGGGGCATCCGCATATTGAAACTCCGAATATAGATAGACTGGCTCTTGAAGGCAGGACATTTACCCGTGGATATGTTACTGCACCTTTATGCAGCCCCTCATTGGCTTCCATCATTACTGGATTATATCCGCATCAGCATGGAATTACCGGGAATGATCCTGCTTTCCCTTTTGATGACAAACAAAGGTATAGCGAGGATTGGATGATAGCAAGATCAAAAAATTATAAACCCTATTTGGATGAATTTCAGAAAAACCGAACGGTTCCCCAGTTATTGGGAGATCAGGGTTATGTCTCTTTTCAATCAGGTAAATGGTGGGGAGGAAACTATAAAGAAGGGGGTTTTACCGATGGGATGACCCATGGTGATCCTGCAAGAGGTGGCCGTCATGGTGATGAAGGTCTAAAAATCGGAAGGGAAGGTATGGATCGGATTTTCCGTTTTATGGACAATGCGGTTAGCGATGAAAATCCGTTTTTTGTATGGTATGCTCCCTTTTTACCTCATTCTCCCCATAATCCCCCGGATTCCTTATTGCAAAAGTATTTGGAAAAAGCTCCCTCAAAACCTGTAGCCCAATATTGGGCAATGTGCGAATGGTTTGACATTACGGTAGGTCAGTTATTGGATGGACTTGAAGAAAAAGGGTTGACCGATAATACCTTGGTGATTTATGTTTGTGACAACGGATGGATCCAGGATCCTGAGAGGGCCAACATTTTTGTCCCCGGGTCCAAACAAGCTCCCCGGGACATGGGTATTCGGACACCCATGATCTTCCAATGGCCAAATAGGATTTCGGCAACTATAGATACAATTACCCTTGTAAGCAGTATTGATATGGTTGCGACCACTCTGGCAGCCGTAGAAATGGATTTGTTGCCAAATATGCAAGGAGTAAATATTATGGATCCCAATGCACTTTCAAAACGTGATAAAGTATTCAGTGTAGATTTTTCCCACGACATGGTCCATGTTGATCAGCCTCAAAAAAGTCTGGAAAATCGGATGATTATCACCAATCCTTGGAAATTGATCGTTCCGGATGAGGCCAATCCTGAGAATCGGGAAATACAGTTATTCAATATATATAATGACCCCTTTGAAAAAGAAAATCTTGCCCAAAAACACCCTCAAATTGTAAGAGCCTTACACCAAGATTTGGAAAAATGGTGGAAAAATACTTTGAACTGATGGTGCCGGTTGAAGAAAATTCAATATTTAAAAACATTGTTGTCCCGTAAACATTGAGATTTTTGAATTTATGTGCTTGGCATTGCACAATGGACCCACTAGGCACTCTTCTCAAAAGTAAGCCCCCTTGTAGCTCGGAAATAGGGAGTTCTGATACTTTATTTTGTTTTCACCGATGATTTTCAGCCGGCTCTTTTCCGGGTTTTCCAGGAATGGTAGACATTGATGTAGCTCATCGGCTGTTGCCGGATAATGGAGGTCAGGTTTGAAAAAGCCCGGCTCCGCTTCACCCTACTTTTCACCGGTGTGTATGCAAATAGGCAGTCTTATTTTCCCACCTTGCTCCAATCTATTGCCGAGAAACAACTGCCCGATTCCCATTAGGACATTTTCGACTACTTTTCCATTTTCCACAGGCAATTTAAGGTAAGTCTTGCCTGTGCTGACATCTTTGTCGATGAAGGAGTTGACCATACTTTTGGTTTTTTGGGGATCTGAAAAAACCTGCGCCAACTGCGAAACCCATTCAGGTACCTGACCATCTTGGGTTTGGGTTATTGGTTCGGATTTTACCGAATCTGAAGGTTCGGGCACATCCGTGTCAAATAAATCCAACTGTTGATTTTCAGTAGAGGATTTTTCAGTTGTGGGTTCAGGGTGGTAGAGGTCTTCGGAATTTCCTGATTCCTCGGGATCACTTTCCAAAGCGGTTTCGAAGGTTTCTTTCCCGTCCACCATAGATTCCACGCTGTTCATAAACTGCTGGAATCTATCTTCCTGCATCAATATGGTATCGTCCCATGCATCAAGTACCCCCTCAGCCATGGATGATTTGAATTTCAGCACATCCAGCATCCTGTGTTCAATGCTGTCGATAGTAACCAGATTGATGATATTGACTTTCTTTTTTTGCCCAATCCTATAAATCCTGGCAATTCTTTGTTCAAGGACAGCAGGATTCCAGGGAATGTCCAGATTGATCAGGTATGCGGCGGATCGCAGATTCAATCCCACACCTCCGGCATCAGTGCTCAGAAAGACCCTTGAATCAGGATCTTTTTCTGCATACCATTTCATAACATTCATTATGGATATCCCTTTGTCGATCCGTCATGGTTACAAAAAGGGGTTTTTATCCTGCCTGGAGGGGAGTTGTTGGAGTACGGTTTTTTTTGACCTTCTGACCAGGATATCAGACAATATTTCACCCACCTTGTTGAGGTCTTTGTATCCGATGACTTTGCCGGTTTCAGGATCACTGATCTGATGGTTGTGCAAAAATCTATACAGTGCTCCCAAACGGAATGGATCAATAAACTGGACCACCGAATACAATTCTTCCAATTTGTTTTCCAAAGGGGTTCCTGTCAGGACAATGGCATATTCGGATTGGAGTTTTTTGATATTCTGCGAAATTTTTGCCTTCCAGTTTTTGATTCTTTGGGCTTCATCCAAAATTATCAGGTCAAATTCATTTTCATTGATTTCGGCAAGATCATTTCCGACGGTATGATGGCTGACAATTTTATAAAAGTGAGATTCATCCTTGTATTGGTCTTCCCGCTTGTATTTCAGTCCTTCGATGACAAAAACAGAACTGTCCGTGAATTTTTCGATTTCGGATTTCCACTGATATTTCAAAGAGGTGGGGCATACAATGAGGACTTTTTGAATCCCGAATTCTTTTTCAGGACTTCTGCTGCGGTTATTGCCTGAAGGGTTTTGCCCAAGCCCATTTCATCTGCGATCAATGCCCGCCCGGCCTGTACTGCAAAGGTCACTCCTTTCTTTTGATAGGGGTGGAGTTCCGCTTTGATATAGTTGGATAAAAGTCCGTTTTGCAGCGCAAGCTGGTTTTTCCAAATCCATGCTTTGCGCCTGTTTTTGTCCCTGACTTTTAAAATAAAAGCCGTGGCATCTTCATAGCATCTAAAATCCTGATTGATATGACGGGCTTCAGCCAGGAATTCATCGAACTTCTCAAAACCCGTGGATTTTAGATTCCCGTTTTCTGAAAAATATTTCCCGGAAAGACTCTTTAATTTTCTGGTGTCCTCTGAACCTATCCTAAGCTTGACCTGACGTCCATCAGGTCCATATTCCAGATAAACAGAACTGTAAGTGGGCTGGAAATTCCCCTGCTCAAAAATCCTGGAAGTTGTTTTTTTGGAATTGATTTGATTGATGACTGCTTCGATGTGTTTGCAGGTTCCCAGGCCATTGGTTTTGAAATCGTAACAGGTACAGAAATTATAGTTTTTGCCTGTCTGGATTTCTTTGGAATTGCTTCTGACAGAGACTTTGTAGGAGTTGTTGGTTAGGGGGTTGTAAACGGCATAATCCGAAAAAACAATTTCAGGACCGATGTTGCTGATTGTGAAATCCTCAAGGGTAGAGAATTGCTTTCTAAGTGCAACCTGCCATTCATCCAAGCTAAGGTTATCCGGTTTTCTATGGTAGGGTATGGTTGCTTTCTTTTTTTCCGTGGTGAAATTTTGGATTTTTTGGCTTTGCTCTTCATGGAATCAGATATTAATCAAAGCTTAAACTTATCCAATTTTTATGAGTCTTTACTTTAAAACTGTCGGAATATTGACGTCTTTTTTTCCCTGGTTTAAAAAAAGAATATTAGTGAGTACCTAAAATCAATCCGCATGATCAACAATTCTCCCACCCACCACAGTCATTTTTACTCTGGTATTTAGAGTCTCATCCTCTTCAATTTCCATAGTGGTTTTGTCAAAAACCGTAAAATCAGCATCTTTTCCAATTTCCCTGGATCCTTTAAAATCCACTTCAAATTCTGCATAGGCTCCATACAAAGTTGAGGATTTCAGGGCCTGATCCCGGGTCATTTTCTGGTTGTGCGTAGGATTGGAGGCCGGTCTGTCAGTAGTCTTCCTCCTTCTTCATTAATTTCCCCGCAGTCTTTATTGCTTTTTGATGATAAATTTTGATGATAAATTTTAAGCTACAACCATCAAAAACCATCCAATCCTTTTAAATTCATTGATTTATAACTATTTTGGAAGACAGTAAACCCTGATTGCCTTATTATGTACAAGGAAAAACCACATGATAATCCCGGTCCGGTTTCGGACGATGCGACACTTTGGGATCAAATCAAGTCGGGGGATAGGACTGGAATGGAAGGGTTGTATATTAAATATACCCAGGAACTTTTTATGTTGGGCATGTCCATCAAAGGAGACCGAAGTTTGGTAAAGGATTGCATTCAGGATGTTTTTTTGAAAATATGGCAATACAGACATACTGTAAAACCCACCGATAATGTGAAACTTTACCTCTTTAAATGCCTTAGCAATAAAATTCATAAAGAAGTAGGAAAGGATAAAAAGCGGTATGGTCACCTAAATCAAGAACCGGAGGAGAATTTACAGAGTGATCAAGAGGGCCATATAGAAAATTCGCCGTTGGCTATTGAGAAAAAGAGGAATCTTAAGCATGCCTTGGATTCCCTGCCGGCAAGACAACAGGAGGTTATTCACCTATTGTATTATGAAAACCATTCCTATGAAGATATCTCAATTATAATGGGCATCAATGTCCAATCGGTTTATACCCTAGCATGGAAGGCCATTGCAAATATAAAAAAGCGCTTTGCAATGATCGTTTTATTTCTAGTGGCTTTTTTAACCTGACTTTTTGTAAAATTAACATTTGTTGTACATAAATTTTACCATAAAAATATTAAGAGAATGCGATAATTAATTTTTCTGTAATAATTAAGTTTTTTCCACAAATGAAGGATAGATTTTTAAAGGTCGGGACTTATGTGGATGAATTTAATGTAAAATGGATATTTCCAATTATACCACAGAAGATTTTGTATTAGACCCATCCTTCAAAAAATGGGTATTGCAACCCAATGCAGCTTCGAATCTTTATTGGGAGGATTTGTTGCTAAAAAATTCCTCCAAGTATAGAGAAGCCAAAAAAGCACGTACAATCATTCTCCGGTTAAACCCCAAAAATCAGCCGAAACTTTCGGATGCTGAAATGATGGATTTGTGGAAGGATATTGATGCCAAAATGTCGGATGCAATCCATCGGGAAATCCCTTCAAAAGAAAATAAGGTGGTCCCGTTACATGCCTTGGGCACGTTGGAAAGAGGGGCTCTAAACAGCCCATCCCTCCTTAATTTCGTTGACTTTTTCAGTTTCAGGGTGGCCTGTATTCTTACACTTGCCCTTTGTTTGGGCTTCCTGTCCAGTTGGTTTTTATCCGATGCTGCTATGTCAGAAGTAAGCGAACCTGTGATGGTCTGGGTAGAACACAAGACTGTTCCCGGGGTAAAATCCCACCTTACCTTAAGTGATGGCTCGCAAGTGATCCTCAATTCAGGGAGTGAATTGAAGTACGTTAAAAATTTCGAAAAGGATAGGAGGGAGGTCTTTTTAAAGGGAGAGGCTTTTTTCATGGTCGCCGAGGATAGCAAGAAGCCATTTGTTGTCAGTTCCCGGGAAACCAAAACCACAGCATTGGGCACCAGCTTCAATGTAAAAGCCTATGAGGGTGAAACGCTTGACGTTTCCCTGTTGACCGGGAAGGTAGCAGTTAGCAGGGAATGGGCTGTGGAAGAAGCAATCATTTTATTTCCCGGAGAAGCAGTGAAAATTGATAGGGAAAAGAACCAGTTGGAAAAAACCGATTATAACAGAGATTTGGTGATCGGATGGACAAAAAAATGGATTGTTTTTCAGAAAACTCCGCTTATAGAAGCCATTAGGGTACTGGAAAACTGGTACGGTGTCCAAGTTCAAATCAATAATCAGCCCGGAGATCAGGTTTTGCTTTCCGGAAAGTTTCGGGATGAAACCTTGGAAAATGTGTTGGAAGGATTAAAATTCTCTGCCAGGTTTGACTTTATAATTGACAAGGCAAATGTAAAAATCATATTTAAAGAATAAGATCAGAAAGTCTATGACAAAAACCCAAAAGTAAAAAAGGCTGAGGATGCGTCAACATCCCCAGCCAGATCAGTTACCGGAGTGTCTTACAAAATTAATTCCGGTGCATGTTCATCTAAAACCATTCGCAATAGTTTTAAAAACAAACAAAGTAAAGGTATGAAAAATCTTGTACTACACCATGTTATACGCATGACCAAACTATTTACTTACGCATTTCTGATCCAAGTTCTAACCATGAGTTTTTTGTTTGCCCGGAACGGAAATGCCCAAGTCAAGGATATTGAAGAAGTAATGATATCCGTTACCTTCAAGGAGACAAAAATTGAAAAGGCATTTTCCGCCATTGAGAAAATGACTGATTTCATATTTGTATATACGGATAAGGAATTGAAAAATATCCCAAGGGTCACAACCGGAAGTGAAACCCAAAGTGTTTATGAAATATTGTCGGAAATCGGCAGACAATCGGGTTTATATTTCAAACAGGTAAATCAGAATATCCATGTTAGGAGGTCAACGCAGCAGGCCCCACAGCCGCAGCATGTTTCCATTAAGGAAGCAATTCTAGAAATCACGGTTTCCGGAAAAGTCACCGACGAAAATGGAGAACCTTTACCAGGAGCATCTGTCACCGTAGCTGGAACCACAACGGGAACAGTGACGGATATCGATGGGAATTACTCTCTCACTGTTCCGGATGGATCCGTATTGGTATTTTCCTATATCGGATACGAGACTGCCCGGGTTCAGGTGGACAACCGCTCCGAGATCAACGTCACCCTAAACGCTGATTTATCCTCGCTGGAAGAAGTAGTGGTAGTGGGGTATGGTTCACAAAAAAGAAGGGATTTAACAGGATCTGTTTCTTCGGTGAAACTGGATGATGTTTTGAATCTTGCGGTAACAAGCCCGGATGCGATGTTACAGGGAAAAGCAGCCGGTGTACAAGTAATTCAGAATTCGGGAACACCAGGAGCTGAGGTTTTTGTGAGAGTCAGAGGTTCAGCATCTCTCTTGGCAGATAGCAGGCCTTTATATGTAATAGACGGAATCCCGATGACGAATATCGGTAGGCAGGGCCTGGATGGTGGAGGCCACAGACCATCAGCCTTAGGGGATATCAATCCCAATGACATAGAATCGATTGAAGTGCTCAAAGACGCGGCTTCAGCAGCAATATATGGATCAAGGGGTGCGGCAGGAGTGATCCTGATCACGACTAAAAAAGGAAAATCCGGTGATGCAAAAATCAACTTTAATACCTATACCGGAGTGCAGTCGGTGTGGAAAAAACTGGATTTGCTTGAAGGAAATGATATGGTAAATATCGTTCAGGAATCCCGTGCCAATAGAGGGCTACCCTCAGACCCGATTCTTGTGCCCACCGGAAACAATACCAATTGGCAGGATGGGATTTTCAGGGATGCCTTGACTTCCAGCCATAACCTGTCGATCTCCGGTGGAAATGAAAAAATGACTTCTTTTGTTTCGGTGGGTTATCTCAATCAGGATGGGACCATCAGGAACCAGGAATTTGAAAGATTCAGCGGTAGGTTAAATTTGGATTATCAGGCCACTAAATTCATAAAAATCGGAACGAATTTGACTTACAGCCACACCAACAGGAGAAAGGTGGCCAATGATTTCAGTGGGTATTCTGCTTTGGGCAATGCCCTTTTTGCCAACCCAAATTATAATGTTAAGGATGAAGAAGGAAATTGGTCCATGGATCCTATTGGCGCCTGGGAGAATCCGGTCATGATTACGGAAGATTTACAACATTATGCAACCCAAAAGCGGCTTATTACCAATCTTTATGCAGAAATCCAATTCCATAAAAACATCAGATTGCGTAGTACTTTCGGCATAGATAATCTTACCAACCGGGAAGATAGGTTTGTGCCCAGTTATTTTACAGGCGTTCAGGGAAGGGCTTTGGCCCAGGCAGAATCATTTGATGAAACCGTCTGGCAAAATGAAAACATTCTTTCCTACTCCAAAACAGTTGGTAAACATGCAGTCAATGTAATGGTAGGAACTACACTCCTGGAAAGCAGGGCAACCAATCTGTTTGCCGGAGGTCAGGAGGCTGCATCTGATATTATCCGCACCATAGCCATTGCTGATCCATTTGTTCCCGGCCATTTTATATCCAATTGGGGTCTAGCATCTGTATTTGGCAGAGCTAATTATGCATATGAGGACACCTATTTGGCAGAAGTCAGCATCCGGAGGGATGGTTCTTCCAGATTCGGAAGGGATAAAAGATTCGGCGTTTTCCCGGCAGTTTCTTTGGGATGGAGGGTTTCAGAAATGGGCTTTCTACAGAATGCCGGGTTTTTAAATGATTTGAAACTCAGGGCCAGTGTGGGAGTAACCGGAAATCAGGAAGGTATTTCTGATTTTGGATCATTGGCGCTTTATGGAACGGGACAGAATTATAATGGTATTCCGGGCATTGCTCAAAGCTCATTGTCCAATACCTCCCTGGGTTGGGAGACTACCGTTCAAAACAACCTTGGATTTGATGTTTCGATGTTTGATAACCGGGTAAACGTCTATATTGATATCTATGACCGGACGACAAACGACCTTCTGTTTGAAAGGCAACTGCCGTGGACTTCCGGTTTCAGTGGTATCAGCAGGGCGAACCTGGGTGCCATGCAAAACCGGGGGATTGAACTGATGATCAGTACCCAAAATATTGTTGCCGGTAATTTTAAATGGTCCACGGATTTTAATATTTCCTGGAATAGAAACAAAATCACAGAGCTTCCCGACAACGGAGAGCTTGGTTCAGACTTGATTTTTACCATGCAAAGTATCCAAAGTGTGGAGGGACCTGGAAATATCTATAGGGTAGGTCAGCCGGTAGGGTCATTCTGGGGTTACAACTACCTTGGTGTCTACCGGACAGATGAAGATGTTCCGGCCTCATTTTTCAGCAGAGGTGTTAGAGGGGGGGATTTTATTTTTGAAGATCTGAACGAGGACGGGATTTATTCCCGTGCATTTGACCAAATGGTCATTGGCAATGCTTTGCCTAAACATATCGGTGGAATGACAAATAATTTTTCCTACAACAGATTTGATCTGTCGGTATTGATGAACTGGTCCTACGGCAACCAGATTTACAACATGACACGGGCTGCCCTGGAAGGAATGGCAAGGGAAGTCAACCAATTGTCAACCGTACTGGACAGGTGGCAGAATCCCGGAGATGTGACCGATATGCCGCGGCCTCTATACGGAACTTCTTCTGTTTCAGGAGCTTCAGCCACGGATAGATCAAGCCGATTTGTAGAGGACGGATCCTTCCTTAGGGTTCGGAATGTGACCTTGGGATATAATCTTCCCCCTTCTGTTTTGGAAAGGCTAAGAATATCCAATGCAAGGATTTATTTGAGTGGGCAGAATCTGGTCACATTTACCAACTATACCGGATTCGATCCTGAAAATCAAAATATTGGTAACAATACCACTTTGCCCTTGCTTGGAGTGGATTTCCTCACCCAACCGCAGCCCAAAGTGTACATGGTCGGACTTAATGTAGGATTCTAAATCAGAAAATCATGAAACTTCACAAAAAATATATTACTGGATTATTTTGTTTCGGTGTTTTTTCCTGCATCAATGTTTTGGAACAGGAACCCATCAGCCAGATTGCCTCAGAAAACTTCTTCAGGTCAGCAAACGATGCAGAGGCAGCCTTGGTGGCTTGTTATCAATCGTTAATGATTCCTTACTCCAACAATGTAATTATTCCCAATACTGTCCTTGCGGATGAGGGATGGGCACTCAGGGGTGGTAACTGGACGCGAACACAAAACTTTGAGGTTACTGCCACTGATGGCCACCTCAACAATTACTGGGAGGACATGTACCGTGCGCTTCACCGAACCAACGATGTTCTGGAAAATGTACCGGGTATTGATGATCCTGCCTTGCAAAAGGATAGAGTACTTGGTGAGGCCAGGTTTTTAAGGGGTTTCATTCTTTATCATCTGACCATGAGGTATGGAAATGTTCCCATGCCATTGGAAACTTCCAAATCCATAGACCGGATATTATCTGTGGGCAGAAGCACCAGGGAAGAAATATTCAATCAGGCCATCATTGATTTAACAGAGGCCGAAAATTTATTGCCCCATGATCCTCAAAAAAAATATACAGCTACTAAAGCGGCTGCAAGGGGAATGCTGGCAAAGGTAGCCTTGGCAAGAAACGGTTCCGGTGATCCGGAACTTGCCCTTTCCAAGCTGAACAGTATCACCGAAACAGGTGGATATAGCCTGATGCCCGCGGAGAATTATCATGACATGTTTGAAAATTTCAAGCAAAACTCCACCGAATCTATTTGGGAAATCAGTTTTGGTCCCACTATCCAGACCGGAGGAAGTCACAACCTGGATTGGGAAACTGTCCCTCTTATCCGGCCATTGGGAAATGCAATCCGGGTGGGCCCTGATCCAAAGTTGGTTGCGGCATTTGAAGACAATCCAGAAGATATCAGGGCAACTTCCAATATTCGGCCTTTTGATAATCCTTCTATAACCAATCAGATCAATTATTACATTGCAAAATACACGGCGGGGCCAGTGGATCCCAACGAGTCAAACAGAAGGCAGAGGGATACCAATATCATTGTATTGCGTCTTGCGGATGTCATCTTGCTGCAGGCGGAGATTTTAAATGAACTGAATAGGACGAGTGAGGCCATTCCCCTTTTGAACCTCATCCGGGAACGTGCAGGTTTGATGCCAACGGTTGCCACCACTCCGGAAGCTGTCCGTCTAGCCATCGAAAACGAAAGGTATCTTGAGCTGGCATTTGAAGGTCATCGGTATTATGATCTTGTCCGTACCGGTAGGGCTGTGGAGGTGATCAATAATTATAATGGATTCGATTTTGAAACCGGCACCGAAAGCCCAAGGGGAGTACCACCAAGTACAGATAGGTTGATCTGGCCTATTCCGGCCCGAGACCTCGACCTCAACCCCGGTTTGCTTCCCCAAAACCCAGGATGGTAGTCCTTCCAAATGAAAATTCAATCAATAAAATAAATGGAATCGGCTGGCAAAACCGCCAACAGTTTCTTTCCCCAAAATAAACAAGAATAACAACATCATGTCAGAACACATCACACATGTAGCCATCTATGATGATACCGTCAGGCTGGTTTCTAATTCCAAGGAATTTCATGAGGCATTCAATACCAGCCTTCAAAATCAATTCGATGCCGGAATGATGGCCACCGGTGCCCGTGGAAACCATTTACATGCCATTCCTTTTTTGGAACAGACAAGGGATATCTGGCATCAGCGAAAAAAAGGTGACGGCACAGAAGAGAAAATTGCAGCAGCTTTGGCCTGGTTGGCCCATCGGGCAATTGATTTTCAGGTTAAAGCGAATCAATTATCGTATGATGATATCAAAGACCCCCGGTTCTCAAAAGATGAACAGGATATTTATCAGGATGTAGTCACCTTCGATAAGGTTTATAAAAATGGAAAGAAAAAACCGCTCTCACCCAACATGTATATTTCCGAATCCACCCTGACAAGAAACATGAACAACCATCCGGCTTCCGGGCTGGTACATGTAGATGCTGTCGAATCTTTGTTTTGTTCCCTGATTCAGCAAAACCTGAATGCTTATCACACCTTTCACCGGAATTCTGACAGTATAGAGGACTGGCTCGAGGAGTTCCCGAACCATTATCAAAAAATCAGTGAAAATCTGGAAACCTATATAGAGGCCCACAATGATCCTGATCCCAAGAAAATGGAGAAATATATTACCGGGGAGAATTTTTATAATGAAAAGGATGAACTGATCCGGCTGGTAAGAGAAATCCAGGATAACGGAAAAACCGAAATCCCTCTGGATGATGCCCTTGATAAGGCCAAAAACCAAAGTCATTATGCGCAGGGTTTGCTCCGAAGTTACCGGTTTCTAAAAGCAGCAAACGATTTTTTTACAAAAAAAATATCCAAGGATGCGGTCTATGATTTTTTGGAAATTTTCCCCGCGGCCCACCGGATCTAAAATTAAAGAACCATGAAAAACAACCATATCCATATTTCAGCGGCTTCCCAATCGGGGACAGGCTTTGATAGAAGAGAATTCATAAAATTGTCAGGTATACTGGCCTCCGGTCTTTTGGTTTCTCCAATGGCTTTTGGAAAATCTCACAGCTATACCCAAGAAACGGATTGGCCCTTGGCTTCCCAAAATTATATCACCCCGGTATTTATTCTGGACGCAATGACTAGGTTGGGGATCGGTTCCGGTTTTATTCAGGCAGGGATCAAACATTGCATCACGCCTGACATCACCTTTATCGTGCCCGGAAATGCCTTCCGGCTCGGGGCTCTAGTCCCTTATGGAAAGAAGGAAATTTTGCAAGCCCTGGACAAGATCAAACTGACATGGGGAACCGGTGTTCAGGACCAGAAAACCGCCCAAAAACTCGGATTATTGGCAGGTGCGCTTTGCTATCAGTCATCCATGGATGCCTTGGACAAAGCCAATAAATTTACAGAGCTTAGCCCTTCAGGCAACCCCGAAAACAAGATATATCAGGATGCTGCTGTTATCCGGAGTTACCTTACCAAAGGAAAACCCATGGCTAAGAAAGAGCAATCTGATTTGAAAAGCCTTTTTAGGGAGATGGTTCCCCGTACTTTCATCCGGTTTCATACCGTGATGCCCGATGATGCTGATGGTGCAGGTTGGGTAATGAAAACCGCACACTGGAGAAAACAGTCCGACCTTTATTTTGGGGAGCTTTCCCGGGCAATTGCACAGCCCGATGATGCCAAAGTGAAAAAATATCTGATGGATACCGATTTTATGGATGGCAATGATTTGATGGTAAAGAAGATTTCACCCTTTGCCAAAATCAGTGACATGAATATCAAAGATGCCAGGTCACTGGTCAACAGTACCGAGGAAGGAAGTGTCCTTGCCAAGGCACTTGCGGCAGGCTTCAATACCCTGATCGACTTGAATGATTTTATGGCTGGCGGCATAAGTCTTGATAAATGGATCAGTAAAATATAAATTGGGTAATCTTTCACCTGACATGCCTTTATTCAATTACAACTGATTGAACACTTTATATCTTTCTAGCATGAAAAACCGTCGTTCTTTTCTTAAAAAATCCCTCAGTTCAAGCGCTTTGTTAATGATGGGCGGGCAAAGGGCCTTTTCCAATTCGTCCCATGCAGAACTTTCACCTGCTGATTTGGATAGGGAACTGGAAGCCATATTACAGAAGCCTGTATTACGCAGGGAATACTTTCCCAATCCGGTCATCCTGGAATCAGTGGACTTACTGATAAACGGAAGCCATTATATAGTCAGGGTCAGGTCCACGGACGGTGCGGAAGGGTATGCAGTCTCCAATGAAGGACGCATGCCAAATCTTTGGCCATTTTTTATCCAACAGGTAGCACCTTATTTCAAAGGAAAAGATGCCCGGGATCTTGACTTCCTCGTGGATGATTGTCTCAACTACAATAGCAATTATAAATACATGAGCATGGCCGCCTTGCTGCCAATTGCTTCAGCCGAGTTTGCCATACTGGAACTGCTGGGTCAGATCAGTGGCAAATCTGCAGGCGAACTGATGGGGGAGGTTATCCGACCGGAAATTGACGTTTACACTGCCAACAATTATAGGGGTAAAAGTGCCGAGGAATCAGTGGAAAGAATTGTAGCTGTCCACAAGGAAGAAAGCTCCAAAGCGGTGAAGTTCAAACTTGGCGGTAGAATGGGTTTGCCTGAGGAGCCACCGGGAAGAAGCGAGATGCTTATCCCCATGTTGAGAAAAGCCCTTGGAGATGAAGTGGTGATTTATGCCGATGCCAATGGTTCCTACGATGTGAAGGAAGCGATAAAAATCGGTAAGCTTTTAGAAGAAGTCAATGTTGCCTTTTTTGAGGAACCTTGTCCTTTTGACTGGATTTGGGAGACAAAGGCTATCGGAGATGCTTTGACTGTCCCCATAGCAGGAGGTGAGCAGGAGAGTTCCATGCGCCGCTTTCGCTGGATGGTTGCCAATGATGGCTTGCAGGTATTTCAGCCCGACCTTTTCTATTTTGGAGGATTTATCCGTTCCATAAAAGTTGCCCGCATGGCCGCCGCTGACAATAAACCCTGTACCCCGCACATGTCCGGCTGGGGCCTCGGATCCCTTTATATGTTGCATTATGCTTCCATTGTACTCAATGCGGGGCCGCATCAGGAATATAAGGGAGTCAGTCAAGACATACCTTTTGAGAGTTCCGCAGGTTCGCTGGAAGCCAGGGGAGGAAAAGTGACCGTTCCCACAGGTCCCGGATTCGGAGTAAGCCTTGATCCCAATTGGATCGCCAAAAGCAAGGAACTCAATAATGGTAAACCTAAATTCTGTTAAAAGTATCCAAATGTCCCTTTCTCTACTGAGTACGGCAATTTCATCGGTTATCCCTGCCCTGCCGACAGGGGGGGGTCATCAGTCATCGGACATCGGACATCGGTCTGTCTTCCGTCTTCCGTCTTCCGTTCAATTGTCCATCATGACCTTAGTCTTATGTCTTATGTCCTGAGTCTCATCCGCCACGGCGGACAAGTCATCTCACTTCTCACATCTCATGCCTGCCTACCGAAAGGTAGGCCTAAAATCCCAAATCTTATTTTCACCATCGTATTTTTGCTGGGTTTCACGGCAAAGGCCCAGCAGGAGTCCTGGCCATTTATAAATCAGAGCCCCGAAACACAATCCATCATTCTCCTGGGTGACAATAATTTTCAGCACCGGGAAAAGCCCGAGGAAGCCTTTAAATATCTTCTGCCCACATTGGCAAATGCCAGCTTTAGGTTTTTGAACCTTGAAGGGCCTTTTGCCGGAGGGACAGCCGATACTACCAAATCCGATATTCCACACAAAAATTGGAGATATTCCAATCCTGATCAGGTGGCAGCACTCGTCGCAGCTAAAATTGATGCAGTAGGTGTGGCCAACAATGTGACTTATCCATGGCAGGCTTTTATGCGCAGTAAGCAGGTACTTGACAGTGCAGGAATTTTGTTTGCCGGAGGAGGGGAGAATTTGGAAAATGCCCACCGACCCGTTATTCTGGAAAAAGATGGATTAAAGGTGGGATTTATGCAGTATGCCGCTACAGTGTTTCCTTATGACCATGCTGCCACTTCAGATCAACCGGGAATTGCAGAGATAAAAGTGTACACCGCTTACCAGCCTCCCAAGAATTTGGATAAACCAGGACAGCCACCCATTGTAATCACCTGGATGGATGAAGCATCCAAAAACCACATGATAGATGATATCCAAAAACTCAGAAAAAAGGTTGATATCGTCATTGTTTCCTACCATTGGGGAGTATCGGGAACTCATGAGCCGGTTTCTTACCAATCTGAAATTGGCCGGGCAGTGATTGATGCCGGGGCAGATATCGTATTTGGACATGGTCCTCACAAATACCAAAAAATCGAGATCCACAATGGGAAGCCGATTTTTCACAGTCTCGGCCAAGCCGTTTTCGATGATCTGCGTAATGACCGTAAGGATCGTCACCGAGAGGGACTACTGGTCCATGTGTCGGTTGCGGACAAAAAGGTCACCTCAGTCTCTATCGTTCCGACTTGGCGAGAGGATGACAACTTTGTAAGGTTGTATGATCCATCTGAGGGAAAAGGGAAGGAATTGTTCAAATGTCTCAATTCGGTAAATGAAGGTGGTGCAGATCTACAGGTGGTCGGAAAAGAAATAATCGTAAAGGGTCTAAAATGATGTTCCCAAAAATTCCCTGAAATCTGATTTCATCAAAGGACCAATTCGGTTTTGACAACAAGGTCTTTAAGAATCCGAAAGGTTTTGTATTTCTCTGTTGCAACTGGTAATTGTGATATCCATGAGATCCTTCTTCCCAAACCGGATCACGGGCTGGATTCATCACCTTTAATCAAGTGTCAAAAACAAAAAAAAACCAAAACAATAAAACAAAACAATAAAAAATGAAAAAACTGACTTTATGTGTGGTGTTTGCATTTAATGTCCACCTTTCCTCCTCCCAGCAGTATCTTGATTATCAGCTCCGTCTGGAGCCCGTTTGGTCTAGGGTAGCAGATGCCTTGGGAGAACCAGGATCTGTGGAAAGCGTGGAGTTTTCCCCTGATGGTAAAAATATTGTCAGTGGCACCAAATATGACAATTCGGTTATCATGTGGCGTACCTCTGACGGTGCAGAGCTGTGGAGGAATCAAACAACAAAAGAAGTGGAGCGGGTAGGATGGTCAGCCGATGGCAAATACGTTGCTGCTGCCAGCGAAGATTCTCTGGTGACTTTATATGATTCCAACAACGGTGAGATAATAAAAGAAATAAAACATTCTCAGGGAATAGACGGACTTACATGGTCCCATAAAGGAAGCTTATTGGTTTCCGGTGAAGAGAAAATTGAATTTAATGGGGATTCCACCGAAGGCTGGATCAGGATTTTTGATATGCCTTCGGGTAAGGAATTGAAGGCCATCAATTTTGGAAACACGGTAAATGAGCTGTTTTTTACAAAAGACGACCAATTTCTCCTTGCTGTAGGGCATGGCAATATCAAAATTTTTAAGGTAGCTGATTGGTCGCTTGTGCAGACCCTTAATCCCGGATATTATGTCAGCTTCACCAGTGGAGGCTTTTCACCGGATAGCAAGTATGTTTTTGCTGTAGGGCAGGGGGGAACCTCAAGGGGGAACATGTATTTATGGGAATGGCGCAGTGCCGATCTGATCAAAACCTTCAATCATACCGGGAAGAAAATAGAGTCTGTGGTATGGCACCCCGGCGGACAATATATCCTGCATGCCGGACATGATCCTTACATTTATATTTATCGTCTGTCGGATATTCTGAAATTCAATGACGATGCCATACCAGTTGCTTCCAAGACCTGGGCTGGGGACCATGCCGAATACATAGATTTTAATGCGGATGGTAGCTTTCTTTCAAGTGCCCATCAAAATGGATTGATAAAACTTTGGGTTTGGATGGGGGAAGATTCCGGATTGAACTCAAGACGCCACTCCGATGTGCTCAAAGAGCAAAGTGGAAACTAAGGTGGTTGGATATTGGTGAGAGCATCCGGAAAGAGCAGGAAACAATTTTGGAGGGAGGGGAGAAAGTGTGGATAGAAACGCCGGAAAAGGGTAATTGGGCTGCCCTTATTCTTCCCAACCATTAATTCCCATTAGCCAGGTTATCAAAAATGACTAGAAAAAAATTCACTCATGATCCTTTGAATAATGGTTTTGTATCCAAAGGCATTCTTCTGTGGGGTTGGGCCTTGGCAAACAGATCACTGCCCTCTTAAAATTCAAATATTAATTGATTAACCTATAATTGTTTGGTATGGAATGGATAAGAAAAACCTGGAATAAAACGCTGAGATTCAGCAGTATTTATATTATGTTTAATTTATTGCTCTTCTCAAAGTGCCAAGGCCACGGATGGATTCGGCCAGAGGCCACCTACGGACCTGATTATTCTGTAAAGCATGGAGTGCATGTGGAGGGTGTCACAGGCAAAAACCGGGTAATATACGATAATGATTGGTTCTATGATGTTCTTGATGCAGGATATCTTGTACCAAAGCATAAACTGGGGGAGCTCGATCTCCGTGGGATTATCGTTACTGCTGATTTCTTTTATCAGAATGGAAACTGCTGCAAAACAATCCCTATCAACCTTTGGAGCTTTATTAGGGTGGATCCATTAGAAAAAAATAATTTGATTTCAGAAGAGCTTGAAATTTTCAAAACCATGAATAATATTTTGATGAAACATATTCAGTTAGGTGGAATGGTTCCTTGGCAAAAACCCGAAAATTAAAAATATATTTAAGAAACTTGAGAAATTATAAAAACATGAAACATATCTTTTTTATAACCTTATGCCTGATAATGCCCGGGTGCTTCCAAGCGGCTGTCGCACAGGACAGGCAGGATAAACCCAATATCATCCTCATCAATGTGGACGATTTGGGATGGACGGATTTAACCTGTTATGGAAGCGGCTATTACGAAACTCCCCATACAGTGAAAGCATGCCGAACATTCCTACTTTACCGCCCCGTAAAGAAGGGGAATACCTGGAGGACAGGTTGGCTGATGAGGCTGTGAGTTTTATCGAAAGAAACCAAAATCAGCCCTTTTTCCTGTACATGTGTAACTACGCCGTGCATACACCCATTCAGGGAAGACCTGATCTGGTAGCAAAATATGAAGAAAAGGCCACCACCAATCAAAAAAGCCATGGCTATGCAGCCATGGTAGAAAGTGTGGATATGTCGGTAGGTAAAATTATGCAAACCATCAAAGATCTGGGCAAGGATGAAAATACGCTGATTATCTTTACTTCGGACAATGGAGGACTGGAAACGGATATTGCTACGGATAATGATCCATTGAGATCCGGCAAGGGCTACCCCTACGAAGGTGGCATAAGAGTACCTATGGTCGTAAGATGGAAAGGCAAGATCAAATCCGGATCCAAAAGTGATACTCCCGTCATCAGCCATGACCTCTATCCCACCATCTGTGAGGCAGTAGGAATGGACATGCCGAATACCGCCCATATAGATGGAAGCAGTATTTTCTCTTTGCTGACCCAGGGACAAAAGCCCGAAAGAACCACATTGTATTGGCATTTTCCTCATTACAGACAAAAGGACATTGTTCCCTACAGCATTATCAGGGAAGGCGACTGGAAACTTATCAAAAGGTACGAAGGCAACAAATATGAGCTATATAACCTGGCTGATGACCTTTCTGAAAAAGAAGACCTGGCGCAGGAAAGTCCTGATAGGGTCCGGGAATTGGATTTAAAACTGATTGATTGGCTAAAGGAGGTAGATGCCAGAATGCCCAAAATGAATCCCAAGTATGCGGGTATGGAATGATATTCCACCGGCATTTTATTTTAGATTTCAGGGCTACGCCCCTTATTTGAGGGTTTATCATTTTGTTCTACGAATATTTTAGGGCTACGCCCCTTTTTTAAAATCCAATTTATAAAGATTTCAGGGCTATTTCTACTCAAATGTTCTTCTATCCGCAATTTTTAGTCGGTTAATATCTTTCAGATCCGTGAGTGGCCTGATCAGGTTTACTTCCACGCGGTTGTTTGTGTCCCCACAGACAACATGTGACCAAGCATGCCAGTAGATCGAAGTGACGGATTCCTATGGATTTGTAGAAGTCCTGGTTTGCAATCTTGATAAAGAGGCGTTAGCCCTGATATCATTTCTCATAGTACCATTAACCCAATCTATAGATTTCCTTCCGAGTGCCCTACATTTTTAAAAATGTTCAGAATTCAAAGATGACAATCAATAGGAATGTGGCTTTAGCCCATTCACAAATAAATCGGTGATACCCATTGGCTTTAGCCAAAAAAGAAAGGCAGGAATGGTGGAGAGGGATTTAGTTTGGTTAAAGCCAGTTGAGGTTGTATTTTATGTCATTGGTAGTCCCCAACATTTTAACAATGATCAGAATTGAAAATGACATCAAGGTGCCCGTCATCCCGAGGCACGAGGGATCTCCAGAGGTACAATTAGGCGTTTGAATTTCTTGAAAAATTTAACCTTCTAACTAAAATTATCCTTTTCCTGATCCTCAGGAGATGCTTCCTTCGTCAGCATGACGTACACATCATGTCATTGGTAGCTATCGGCTTCGGGCTTCCTACATTTAGCAAATAGCTGTAGAAAAAAGTGCTATCTGTAGATAGCCGGATAATCATAATATCCTATAATTTCATTCTTACCTTTTCTATTCTTTGTTTTTTTTATATAACTTGATGATGCAATGGACCCTTTAAAACTTGATTTACTTTTAAAAAATATTGTGGAAAGGAATGATGAACGTTCTTTTTCCATATTTTTTGATCATTATCATTCCCGATTGATAAGGTTAGCCCTGCTTTTTGTCCCAAGGTTTGATCAGGCAGAAGAAGTGGTTGCTGATGTTTTTCTCAAACTATTGAGAAAGAAAGAATCCTTGACAACCATTCAGAATTTTGAAGGATATCTTTTCAAAATGGTGAAAAACGAGGCCTTGAATTATGTGAAAACCAATAAAAAGAGGGATTCTGGTAATGTGCTTTTTGATGATATCCAGGATTATCTATTCATAGATCAAAATGATCCTGAAAAAAAAATGATGAATAATGATTTAGGCACATTGCTTCATCAGGTCATCGAGCAGTTGCCTCCCAAAAGGGGACTTGTTTTTAAAATGGTCAAGGATGAGAATATGTCTTACAAAGAAGTTGGAGAAATCCTTGAAATTTCAGAACGTACAGTCGAGGTCCATCTAAAATTGGCCATTAAGGATTTAAGGAAAGCCCTTAGCCATTATTATGATGAAAATAAAGGAATCATACCGCTATCCAGACAACGTTTTTTATCCATTTTGATTTAATCAATCCTACCTTTATCAGAAAGGGTGGCGATAGCGGCAGCAGCCCTGTAATATGGTTCACGTTCACCTAATAAATCCATCACCACATTTGTATCCAAAAAAAGCTTGTCCATCATTTGTATTTTTCTGACAGATAATCTGAATATGCTTTTTTATCATCAAAATCAGCAGGAATTTTAACTCCTGTTCTCATACTTTTGACAAAAGGTGAAAGCTCAATTTCTTCTTCCAATTGTGGTTTTTCTCTTTCAACCAAAGATTTTAGGTAAGCCTCTATCATCCTGGAAAGGCTTTTTTTGTGTAATGCAGCATATTGTTTTGCTTTGTCAATTACATGCTTATCCAGTTTCAATGTCAATTTTGCATCCATATCCCAATTCTTTTGTACGTGCAAAATTAAAAAATTGACCCGTATTTAACAAGTGTTTCTTTGCAGGATAAGGAAGGGATTATGTTTGAGGCTTTAACAGTTTTAGTTGATTCCTCCTATACTGAATCCAGGATTATTTGGTGTCCAGCAGGGATTTTAAATTTTTTACTCACTTTTTTTCAAAAAATTTAATTTTTGATTACGGGTTTTAATCAAAACCATTGTCTTTAAGATTAAAGTCTTACAAAATTAATGGAGCAATATAAAGACATAGACGGAAAGATAGTAAAGGTCTTAAATTCTACCGCTACCAAGGAAGAAAGAGAGGTAGTTGACAAATGGGTTCAGGCTTCAAAAAAAAACGAATTCCAATTTCAAAAACTGAAGCTGATTTGGGAGGAGCCTGCACAGGATACCAAGTTGATCGGCCATGAGGAGCAAAAGAAGAAAATATGGAGAGCTTTTGCCTCTGGAAACCGTTTCCCCCAAAACATTCCGGTCATTCCTTTATACCGAAGGACTTGGTTAAGGATTGCGGTGGGATTGGCCATCATCCTGTTCCCGATTTATACGCTTTATTTTCAAAATAAAGTAATCATTGAAGATATAATCCCGGAAATAGATAGGATTACTAAATCCAACCCTACCGGACAAAAGTCTTTGATACAGCTTCCTGATGGTTCTAAGGTATGGCTGAATTCCGATAGCCGGATTAGCTATCATGAGCATTTTTCCGATTCCCTCCGCTCCATCAATTTGGAGGGTGAAGCCTATTTTATTGTGGTAAAAGATAGCCTAAGACCTTTTGTAGTGGATTTTGAATCCCTATCGGTGACGGTATTGGGAACTGAATTCAACATCAGTGCCTTTGAAGCCGAAAAAGACCTCAAGGTTACTTTAGTGGAGGGATCGGTAAAGGTTTCCCACTCCAGACAGGAAAACAATGTAATCCTGGAACCGGGGAAAGGCCTTATTTATTCGAAGGAGGAAAATGAATACCGGGAATTTTCCAAAAAAGGCAACCCCGAGCTTTTTTTCAAAACCACCGAATGGAGAAATGGCAAACTTATTTTTGATGGAAGAGACTTTGAGGATTTTGTCCGGGAAATCAAACGCTGGTATGGTGTAGAGGTCCAGGTTAAAGGTACTCCACCATTGGGTTGGAATATCCGGGCAAGTTTTGAGAATGAGCTGCTGACCAATGTAATGGATGCGGTTTCCTTCAATAAAGGATTCAGCTATGCTCTAAAGGGAAAAGAATTGACCATCATGTTTAACTAAAATATGCAGCCTATAGATAGAGCCTAAAAAGAACAAAAAAACACCGTATTGATCTGGCAATCAACACGGTGGAATTCAGTTGTATTGCGTGTTAAAACAATAAACCTTTTGAAATTATGAAAAAAAGATTACTAAAACCAATAATCATGGGGGTAACCTACACCTTTATCGGCATGGTATTCCAGTTGCTGTTTATCAATATGCTCTGGGCCACGGAAACCCATGCACAGCGAGTGAAAAGTATACAGGATGTGGTGGTTCAGATAGAGATCCACGACAAGACGCTTATGGAAACCTTCAGTTATCTGGAGCGTAAATCGCCTTTTACTTTTGTCTATGACAAAAAGGATGCATTTCTTACCCGGAAGTTCAATCTTGAAAAGCAGACGCTATCTATTGAGGAAATTCTTGTAGCCATTGCCAGGGAAAATAAGCTCAGGTTCAAGCAGATCAACAATAACATCACGGTAAGTAAACCGGACGAATATACAGATGATGTAATAGAGGTGGTGGAAATCAATATTGAAGTTTCCGGAAAGGTAACCGATGAAAACGGGGATCCACTACCGGGAGCCTCAGTTACCGTGGCCGGCACCGCTACCGGTACTGTGACGGATATGGATGGGAATTATTCCATAACGGTACCGGACGGGGCAACCTTGATTTTTTCTTATATCGGGTTTGAGACGATGCGGGTTTCGGTGGATAACAGGACTCAGATAAATGTTACCTTAAAAACTGACATGGCTTCTTTAGAGGAAGTGGTTGTTATCGGCTATGGATCGCAACGCAAGGCTGACTTGACGGGTTCAATTAGTAGCGTTGGGAAAAATGCCATAGAAACATTGCCAGCAAATACTTTCGAGCAGGCGCTTCAGGGTAGGGTACCCGGGGTACAGGTAATACAGGGCAACGCTGCCCCAGGGGGAGGTTTGTCAATCAGGATAAGGGGGACAAATTCGGTAACTGGTAACACTGAACCATTATATGTTATCGATGGGGTGCCCATTATCAGTAGCAATAATAGTGCAACAGTAGGTGGAGTAGGTGGTGAAGGTCGGACTGGTAACCATCAAAATGCTCTTGCTTCCTTAAATCCCAATGATATTGAGAGTATTGAAATACTCAAAGATGCTTCTGCTGCAGCTATTTATGGTTCCAGGGGTTCTAACGGAGTGGTAATTGTTACCACAAAACGCGGAATGGCTGGTAAGCCAAGAGTACAATATGACGCATATATGGGTGTGCAGGAACCTGTACGTAGTATTGGCCTGATAAGCCCCCGGGATTATGGGACAAGCCTTTTTGAAAGTTATGATAATCCTGGACTTCCGTATGAGTTTGACCCAGAAAGGGTTAATCAGTTGTTGGCACAAGGTGGCTTCGATTATCAGGAATACCTTTTCAGGAGACCATCCGAATCCATCATGCAAAACCATCAATTATCTGTTTCTGGAGCCAGTGAACAAGGACTGAATTACTATGTTTCCCTAAATTATTTTTCCCAGGATGGCATCATAAAGAACACAGGATTTGATAGGTATTCTGCCCGAGTCAACCTGGATAAATCCTTTGAAAAGTTCCGATTTGGAACAAATTTCACCATAAGCAGAACAGAATCTGATTTGTTACCTACCGATGGTATTACGGGCATTGTCAGCAGTGCAATTAGGCGGATGGAACCAATACTTCCTTTGTATGATGAAAATGGTAATTTTTCCTTTCAAACTTCCACTGGTTCAGATATTTCTACAAACCCTGCTGCTCTTATCCATGGGACAAATGATCGGCTTCAAAGCGACCGTTTGCTGGGAAGTTTTTTTGGGGATTATGAAATTATGCCAGGGTTAACTTTCCGAACAACTTTTGGAATAGACATCGATAGCCGATCAAGGAACGTTTATTTTGACCGGAGGACAGGTCCAGAATTTGGAGGGACCGCCAATGCAGGATTAGCACAGATGGCATACGCCCAATCCACTCAGCTTGTCACAACAAATACATTATCATACAATAAAGATATTGGTGATAAGCATAGAATTAATTTTACGGGCGTTTATGAGGCACAAACTTTTGAGCGAAGAAACATGTCAATGATCAACAGGGGCTTCCCAAGTGATGCACTAGGTGTGGATGCAATCAGCAGCGGGCAACAACCTGGAGGCCCCAACATTAACAATGGGCGTTTTCGTTGGCAGATTGCCTCTTGGGTAGCCAGGGCTTTTTATAGCTATGATGATCGTTATCTTTTTACTCTAACCGGACGTGCCGATGGTTCTTCCCGATTTGGGGCCGATCACCGATGGGGCTTTTTCCCATCAGGTGCTTTAGCCTGGAGGGTCAGCCAAGAGAATTTTATGGCAAATGCAAATGCTGTGGATGAATTAAAATTCAGAGTCAGTTATGGAGTTACAGGTAACCAAGAAATTGGTGTCCTACAGACAGCAGAAAGATTAAACCCAACGGGCGGGGCAGTATTTGGTGGAATCATTGTTCCTTCGGTAGTCGTAGCCAGTTTTGCAAATGAAACCCTTAAATGGGAAGAGTCTGCTCAATTTGATATTGGCATTAATTCTTCTTTCTTTGGTGATAGGTTGTCACTTACCGCGGATTATTATATAAGAAATACCACTGACCTCTTATTGGCCGTGAATCTTCCCATTAGTGCCGGATTTTCCGGTAATCCAATTTATAACCTAGGGGCTATCCAAAACAGAGGGGTAGAAATTGAGTTAGGTTATCAGCCAATCCGTACTAACCTTTTTTCTTGGAATCTAAATATAAACTTCACACGTAATCGCAATGAGGTGAAGAGGCTATATTCTGATAGGGTTTTTGGTCCTACGATTGATCAAGGAAGAAGGTTACAAGGAAATTTGGTTGAAGAAGGGCTTCCTGTGGGGCAATTCTGGGGATACAAAACTGATGGGGTGTTTGCCAGTGCGGAAGAGGCTTTAAGCCATCCGGTTGACCAATCTGGTGTTTATCTTCAGGAGGCAGGAGAGTTTAGAATAGTGGATATTAATGGTGATGGCATCATTACTCCAGATGACAGAACCGTTATTGGGGACCCTAATCCAGATTTTTTTTATGGTTTGAATTCTGTAATGACATTTAAAAATTGGACGCTTGACCTAACCTTCCAGGGAGTACATGGTATAGATATATTATGGACAGATAGCCCCGACCGTCTTCAGGAACGATTTGATAACAGGTGGAGACCCGATAACCCAAATGCAGCGTATCCTAAGTTCAATGTGAACGCACCTGGGTTGAGTTCATTTTATGACGACAGAATGATCTGGGATGGTTCTTTTTTTAGGTTAAGAAATATTGTATTGGCATACCAGTTGCCAGTTGAACGAATGAATTTACTTGGGATTTCTGCTTTGAAAGTTTATGGAAGTGTGGCAAATGCATTTACCATCACTAATTATCCTGGCTATAATCCGGATATAAATAGTTTCGGACAAAGTGCAATTAACCAGGGACTTGACATTGGAGGTTATCCACTGGCCAGGATATACACATTGGGTTTGAATCTCACATTCTAAATATGTGGTTTAATTTGAGTGGATAAAATATTGTTTTGATGAAAATTATTAACATTAATTCGAATAAAAATATGAAAACAAATAAAAATATAATTTCTGTATTTGCCTTGATTGTCTTGTTTTCTTGCACTGATTTTCTTGATGAAAAGGCTTTTGATACCTATACCACTAGCAATTTTCCCGTTTCGGATGAGGATGCTGAGGCATTGGTCAACCAAATGTATAATGAAGCAGCTCAGGCATATGGGAATAGGTTGCTTTTTATATCGGAATTGCCTTCAGAAATGGTTACTACAAGGAGGACCGGTGCTGATTCATGAGCACAGTTGGATGAATATACTGTGTTGAATGCAAATGATTACTTGATTGGTGCTTGGGCGGATAATTACCAAACGATAAAACAAGCCAATGCCGTAATCGAGTTATATGGTGGCGGAGAAACTAATATAAATCCAGAATTGGCCGATAGATTGACGGGAGAAGCCCTGTTTTTAAGAGCAAATAGTTATTTTAATTTGGCCACCTACTTTGGTGATGTGCCATTGATATTAAATAGGATTTCTACCTTGGAAAGTGCTGAAAATGCTAAATCACCTCTAGTGGATATCTATCAGGCCATCATAGAGGATTTGATTAGGGCAGAGCCACTTTTACCCCATTTTTATGAAAGGCAGAGAGACCTGGGAAGGGCGACCAAAGGTGCCGCCAGAGCATTATTAGGTAAGGTTTATTTGCAATGGGCAGCTGATCCAAGAAAAGATGTAGCCAACCCCGCTTATTACACTGAAGCATTAAATTGGCTTAGGAAAGTCAGGGATCAGGCTGATGGAGGCCATGCCTACACCTTGGAACCTAAGTACAACAATCTTTTCGGTTTGGAAAATGTAGAATCAGCCAAATTCTCAAATGAGAATGTATTCCAATTTTGGCGTGATTTGGCCTGTTGTGCCAATGGGAATCACGCACATTTAAATGCTCTTAACTCTGATTTTGGAAGTGCGGGATGGGGAAACCTTGCGGCTGAAATTCCATTTTACATGTCTTTTGAAAATAATGATGATAGGTTTGCTGTGACATTTTTAGACACCATTGTGAGAAACGATGGGAGAGTACATATTTATGATGTCACCAATCCAATGGGAGACGGTTTTGAGCACACAGGGGCCCCGTTTCAAAAGTGGGTTGACCCAAATGCGCCAGGGACTCTCGGGGGGAATAACATATTTGTTATCAGGTATGCAGATGTCCTGCTGATGATTGCGGAAGCTGCAAATGAAGTCAGTGCCGGCCCTACTCCAGAGGCATATGAGGCCATTAACATGGTGAGAGCAAGAGCAAGATCAACCCCTGAAGCCTTGCCGGATTATTCAAATTTGGATTATAATGCATTTAGGGAATCTGTATTCAATGAAAGAAGATGGGAATTGGCTTTCGAATGTCATGGTCTAAGAGATGGACATAGGTTTCTTGACATTTTCAAAGAGCGGGTGGAAGCCAATTCCAGGTTTGAAATACCTCCTGTGCCAGAAGGTAAACAAAGGAATTCTCCAATAGCACATGATGGTGTTCCCTCTAGACCCATTACTATAACTGATGATAAATTACGTATGCCAGTACCA
>JBGTDA010000213.1:0-1933 GCA_041748555.1 Rhodonellum sp. | reverse complement strand
GACCAAGCAATCTACCATTTACAGGAAACACGAAATCATAAGTGCCCACACGGGGAGAAAGACCTTTGCCACCCTGTCGCTGGAAAAAGGGATTCCCGCAGAAACCGTGATGAAGATAACCGGCCATGCGGATTACAAAAGCTTTCAACGCTATGTGAAAGCTACTGAAGAAAGAAAAAGAAACGAAATGCAGAAAGCCTGGGGAGCTCCTGTATGAAAAAATAAATCATAAACACATGAAAAAATTCGACCCAAATAGACCCTTATGGCTTTACAAGCTCAGGGAATACCTGCTGCTCTTTGATGGCGGCACCGAGGAGGAAAGGATGCTGGCCTATAGATTCGGGTGGCATATTTTTTCAAGTAACAGGCAACACTTCGAGGATTTTGCCAAATTTCTCAAGCGTAGAAAATGGTTTGTTTACTTATCACTCGTTTATCCGATACTTTTTGCTTTTTTCAGCTTACTCTTGGCGCTTTCTGTTCTTACTATTGAGGTAGTACTAAAAATTCCGCTGGCCCTTATCTTTTCAGGTATAACGGCAGGAATTATCTACAACCTGATAGGCAATACGTTCAAAAACATTCGGGAGACTGGAATTTTCCTGAAATATGTTGACCCTTACCAAAAGCTCGACAATTTTCTGGAATTCGAAAATCTAGATTTTTTGGACAGGGACAACGCACAGGTTTTCTATGAAAATATGCGCACCAAACGGGACTATACTATGGAGTCCTCAATAGGCAATCTGGATAAAACGGAAAAATTGTTGGCAATTGATTTTTTATTGGGTGGTCCCGGAACTACCCATGAACTGATCAACAAACTGTGCATGGACCAAAATTGCAGTTTGTCAAAGGAAGGAATATTTCGGATTCTGGGTGAAGTACTGGCAGCTTCTCCGGATAATATCAAAAAGGATATTACCAGGGGAATAAAAGAGATAAGATCCGGAAACAACCTTTCCCCAAAAAGAATCGATCAACTCAGGAATGTTAAAGCGGTATTTACCCAATCAAAGTTGGCATTGAAAGCAGGTGAAATAGATAGGTTGATTTACACGCTGGATTAAATGTTTTAATTAAATTACTGGATAATAAAATATCCAAATTAAACAGCCTTTTTCAAGGAATACTCATTTACCAGCCACTCTACGAGTGTTTTAAACACAGGGCAGAATTTTCTGTTCATGGTCAGGGAGAGGGGTTACTTGAAGTTCAACACCTTGCTGACCATAACACTGTCCCTATAACCTTCGCCAACGTGGACGCAATGTATCGAGAGTCAACCATGCGGATTTTAATCACTTCCAAGGTGCTCTCTTACGCCAAATTCCAGCGATTTTTTTTAATCAGCAATCATGTGTATAAAAAACATTTTTAACTCGTGCAGTTCAGAACATCTGTTTGCATACTTAAGCCTTATAAGCCTCAATTCCTTGTGAAGAGAGTTATTAGCCGTACTTTTCTAAAATAAATGGCTTTTAAGGATTGATAAAAATATTTTTAGAGATATTATGATTTTTTTTGAAACGAAATGTGTAAATTTAAAATAAGTAATTTAACAATATCCAGTTTTGTATTGCATGTTCTATGGAACAAATAGCGTAATTAATTTGTGATGCAAACCGTCATACCGCAAAAATTATTATGGATCTACTCAAAACACCTATTGATATTTGGAATCAAATTGTCTCTATAGGAGAAATTGATGAAAATTATTACGATAGCGATTTGATTTTTGAATTGAAACATCTACTTGGTTTTCATCCAGATAAAGATTTAAAAGAGAGTTTAAAAAGTTCCAACTTATCAAATGAAGAATTCTTAAGTGCCTTCTTCAAAATAATTGAACCTTTTTCGAGTATGATGGAGGAACTTTTATTGCTATTCACAAAGATTGGAGTATCCCAAACAAATAACAATCTTAATA
>JBGTDA010000212.1:0-47625 GCA_041748555.1 Rhodonellum sp. | reverse complement strand
CCGGCTTCCCACTTCTTACTTCAAGACATAGGCGGCCCGGCGCAGGGGTCCCACCTCTTCCCATCCCGAACAGAGAAGTTAAGCCCTGCAGCGCCGATGGTACTGGGGTTGTTCCCGGGAGAGTAGGCCGCCGCCTTTTTTCATTGAAAAAACTTTTGGAGAAATCCAAAGGTTTTTTTGGTTTTAGACCAGCCAAAGTCTAGGAATCTGCTTTATTATAGGAGCAGCTCTGTTATAGGAAGTTTTTTGATGTTGAAAATTCGAAAAATCAATGAACTATTTTTCCCAAACCTCAAATTGTTTAAAATGGTGCATCATATGCTTGAAATGAAATCTCTGCCATTCATGATAATCCAACAATCCAAATCTGGGATGTACATGTTTAACATCACTGTTAGCTTCAAAATAGGAATGGAATTCTTGCCACGCTGTCATTAAAGCATTTTTAGCCAATTTCAATGAAGGGTATTTCAATGGCAAAAGGATTCCGGAATCATTTGGTGCTGTCATTCCCATAGGCATTTCCTGGGATGAAAAAAGTAACGACTGTTTTGCATTTAAAGCTTTTTGACTTGGCTCAAATGGAGGATATCCTATTTTACCAATTGAAAGCTCTATCGTGATTATTAAATGCTCAACCATATGTTGCGAGGTCATCTTCCCGAAAACAGGTTTTTTATCAAAGTGGAGCAAGTCCAATGAATTTTGAATACTCTTTGTCAATAATTCCATAAATACCAGATAGGATGGGATTATTATGAAGAAAACAAAAGGAACCGGATATCGCGTCAATTATCCGCAAATAAAAAGAGGCTGTTTCAATTAATGAGACAGCCCCTTGTTTGTTCTTGTCATTAATAAAATGATCAACTCCCACACATCTCACAATCGTCAGGATTGTCAAGAGAACAAGCAATTGCATCTTGATTCAATGATTTCACTTCTACCTTAGGGGTGGATACATTGACTGCCTTTGGTTCCAAATCTGATTTATCAACAGTAAATTGGATTGCACTCGCCGCGGCCTGTGATCTTAGATAATACATACCTGTTTTCAGTCCCTTTTTCCAGGAGTAGAAATGCATCGATGTGAGTTTTCCGAAGTTTGCATCCTGCAAGAAAACGTTCATACTCTGAGATTGACAAATATATGCACCTCTATCCGCAGCCATATCAATAATTATTTTTTGGGACAACTCCCAAACGGTTTTGTATATGTCCTTTATATTCTGAGGAATTCCTGCAATATTCTGTACAGATCCATTGGAAGCAATCAGACGGTTTTTCATCGAGTCGTTCCAAAGTCCTAACCTGATCAGATCTTTCATCAAATGCTTGTTTGCAATTATAAACTCACCTGATAATGTTCTTCGGGTATAAATGTTCGAAGTATAGGGTTCAAAACATTCGTTATTACCAAGTATCTGTGAGGTGGAAGCTGTTGGCATAGGTGCCACTAAAAGGGAATTTCTAATACCATATTTATTCACCGATTCCTTTAAACCTGCCCAATCCCATCTTCCTGATTTAGGAGTAACCCCCCATAAATCAAATTGGAACTGACCTTTTGAAACCGGAGAACCGGCATAGGTTTCATATGTACCCTGATGTTTTGCCAGTTCCATTGAGGTTTCCATTGCCGCAAAGTAGATGGTTTCAAAAATATCCTCATTAAGGCCTTTGGCTTCCGGTGAATCAAAAGGCATTCTCAATAAAATAAAGGCATCTGCCAAACCCTGCACTCCAAGTCCGATGGGTCTATGTCTGAAGTTTGATCTTCTGGCTTCTTCAATCGGATAATAATTAACATCAATCACCTTATTCAGGTTTTTGGTAGCCACTTTGGTTATTTCATACAATTTTTGATGGTCAAAATATCTTTTGCCATCAGATCCTGACTGTACAAATTTGGGAAGGGCCAAAGACGCCAGATTACAAACAGCAACTTCATCAGGTGCTGTGTATTCTATTATCTCTGTACAAAGATTTGATGATTTGATAGTTCCGAGGTTTTGCTGATTTGATTTTTTATTGGCAGCATCCTTAAATAAAATATAAGGATTTCCGGTCTCGATCTGGGATTCCAGAATTTCAAACCAAAGCTCCTGGGCTTTTACTGTTTCCCGGGCCTTTCCTTCTTTTTCATATTTTTCAAACAGTTTCTCAAATTCTTCTCCATGACAATCCGCCAAACCTGGGGCTTCATGTGGGCAGAAAAGAGGCCATTCTTCATTTTGTTCCACCCTTCTCATAAACAAGTCAGGAATCCACAATGCATAGAATAAATCCCTGGCCCTCATTTCCTCTTTGCCGTGATTTCTCTTCAACTCCAAAAAATCCTTGATGTCGGCATGCCAAGGTTCTAGATAGATAGCAAAACTTCCCTTTCGTTTTCCACCTCCCTGATCAACATACCGGGCTGTCATGTCAAAATTTCTCAACATCGGAACGATTCCATTGGACATGCCATTGGTTCCTCTGATGTAAGATCCTTTTGCCCTGATATTATGAATGGAAAGTCCAATCCCACCTGCTGATTGAGAAATTTTAGCACACTGTTTAAGTGTATCATAAATACCATCAATGCTATCATCTTTCATCGTAAGCAAAAAGCAGGATGATAGTTGAGGTTTAGGTGTACCAGCATTAAATAACGTAGGTGTGGCGTGCGTAAACCATTTTTCTGACAACAGCGTGTATGTTTCTATGGCAGCGGCTACATCCTCCTTGTGGATTCCTATAGCTACCCGCATCAACATGTGCTGAGGTCGCTCTACAACTTTGCCATCCAATCGGATCAGGTAACTTTTTTCGAGGGTTTTGTAGCCAAAATAATCATAGTCAAAGTCTCTCTTATAGTTAATTGCTTCATCTAATTTAGCTGCGTGTTTTTTGATGATACCATAGACATCAGGTGCAATCAGCGATGCATTTTCTCCTGTTTTAGGATTTATATAGGTGTACAGCCTCTTCATAGTGTTAGAGAAGGATTGGCTGGTGGTTTTATGTAAATTTGAAATGGCAATACGGGCTGCCAAAACTGCATATTCCGGGTGCTTTACTGTAAGGGAAGCGCAAACCTCAGCTGCCAGATTATCCAGCTCGGTCGTGGTCACCCCGTCATACAATCCATCAATTACCTTCTTTGCAACTTCAATAGGTTGAATGTATCTACCATCCAATCCTGTACAGAGATTTTCTATTCTTGTGGTAATTTTATCGAATCTTACGGATTCTCTTCTACCGTCTCTTTTAATTACTAACATGTTGTGCTATTTTAGGATGGATGGAATGTATTAAAAGTCTTCTCCGACAGAAAATTTTGGCGAATCCGAAACATCTTTCGATTTCATAACACCTGCTTTTTGGTAATCACCAACTCTTTTCTCAAAGAAATTCGTTTTGCCTTGCAAAGATATCATGTCCATAAAATCAAATGGATTGGTGCTGTTCCAAACTTTGCTACAACCTAATTCTACAAGTAATCTATCTGCTACAAATTCAATGTATTGACACATCAGGTCTGAATTCATTCCAATTAACCTTACAGGTAAGGCATCAGTGACAAACTCTTTTTCTATTTCCACCGCATCTTTGATGATCATTGTTACGGTCTCTTTTGGAAGCTGAGTGACCAAATGGTTGGTATATAAATGGCAGGCAAAATCGCAGTGTAAACCTTCATCTCTGGAGATTAATTCATTGGAAAAAGTGAGGCCCGGCATCAGTCCTCTTTTCTTCAACCAGAAGATGGAACAAAACGAGCCTGAAAAGAATATTCCCTCAACAGCGGCAAAGGCAATCAGCCTTTCCTGGAAGTTGCCATTGTCTATCCAGCGAAGTGCCCAATCTGCTTTCCTTTTCACACATTCTATGTGTTCCATTGCGTTGAGAAGCTTGTCCCTTTCAATATTATCCTTGATATAAGTATCAATTAAAAGGCTATAAGTTTCGGAATGGATGTTTTCCATCGCAATCTGAAAACCATAAAAAAACTTTGCCTCTGTATACTGTACTTCAGACACAAAATGCTCTGCAAGATTTTCATTTACTATACCATCACTTGCCGCAAAAAAGGCCAATACATGGGAAATAAAATGTCTCTCACCATCCGAGAGGTTTTTCCAGTCTTTCAGATCCTGGCTAAGGTCAATTTCTTCTGCAGTCCAAAAACTGGCTTCTGCCTGTTTATAATAATTCCAGATATCGTCATGTTGAATCGGAAATAAAACAAACCGATTATTGTTTTCCTGGAGTATAGGTTCTACTTGTTGCATTAATTTATAATTTATGTAATGAATAACTTTCTGTTTTCTGAATCAGCAAAACAATTCAAGGCCGGGTGAGCTAGAGATGTCCGTCTGTTCGACAGCCTCTGAACAAATATGATTAACAATTTTTAGAAATAAAAACCCTTAAGTCTCCGGACCCTCGTGATTTTTGACCAATAGTCAAAATTAATTAACCTGCTAAAGATTAACTGGATAAACATTGATATTTATTGTCATACTTTAATTAGAAGAGCATTTGGTGAGGGGTTAAACTTTTTTTAATAAAAATGAAAAAAAGTGAGCCACCTCCTTCGACTTAAATTTTGAACATAATTCAAATGAAATTAACATAAAAGTCATTACTTATTAATTCATTAATTAATTGATATACTGATATTTAAAAATAAATTGGATCCTTGAATCAAAAGAAAATAGGGAAAAATTCAGCAAATAAATTTCAATTTCATCCTTATATATTAAGGATATATACCAAATCCAGGAGAATCATGAGAAATTTATTATTTCTGATTTGAGTTCACCAAATTCCAGGCTTGGATAGGTAAATTAATTGTAGTCCATACTTTTTTCTTCTGTTTAATATTCTTATATTTGCACCTCAATTTTGAGAAAAAGTATCCTAATTTAATTATGTACGCAATAGTTAACATCGCAGGAAAGCAGTTCAAAGTAACAAAAGATCAGTACGTTTATGCACCTAAGTTGCAAGGCGAAACTGGCGCTTCCGTGGAATTTGATCAGGTATTGTTGGCTGACGACAATGGCACTGTGTCAATAGGCGCTCCCTTGATTTCAGGAGCAAAAGTATCAGGTATAATTCTTGACCATGTCAGAGGTAAAAAAGTAATCGTTTTCAAGAAGAAAAGAAGAAAAGGTTACAAGAAGAAAAACGGTCACAGACAGGATTTTACAAAAATAATGATTGAAAACATTGTATTATAAGATTCCCTTATAGGAATCCTTAAAAGAAAAATATTATGGCTCACAAAAAAGGTGTCGGTAGTTCCCGTAACGGTAGAGATTCACATAGTAAAAGACTAGGTGTAAAGAAATTCGGTGGAGAGGCAGTTATTGCCGGTAATATCATCGTAAGACAAAGAGGCACAAAACATCATCCGGGAAACAATGTAGGTCTTGGAAAAGACCATACTCTATTTGCCAAAGCAGATGGTCACGTGCAATTTAAGAGAAAATTTGATGGGAAATCTTATGTAAACGTAGTTCCTGCGGAAGCTTAAGTACTTATCATATCAAGTCATTAGGAGGGTTTTCTTTAGGAAGCCCTCTTTTTTTTGCCTAAGGGAATTATAATAATACCATAACTAGATGTTAAATTATTTATGGTTTTGAGCGTACAAATTGAGTTGGAAATATAAACCAAAATTCCATAATTTTTTGGATTTAAATAATTGATTTGACATTCAGTTCTTTTTGATTTCTGATCTCAAAGCCAAATAAAAACAGCTGTAGCTGGAAGATTATCTCCGTTGGTCGTGAATTGTCTCACAAATATTATCTCCTTGCAATTGATTTCCGCGGTTTTAAGGCCCATAGGAGAAAATTACACATTGTAATTGAAAGCTATAATGAAGTTATTTGATGAAAAATACACCAATGTTTTTCTCCCCATTCTAAAATGAAGGAATTTTTTTATAAAGCTGAATATACCCGAACCAGAAAAATTCAAAAAAGTCAAAAATGATGGATTGATATAAAAGGTCATCTCTATATTCCATATTTTAATATAAAATAACCAACCATACAATTTAATTATACATTTAATCCCTAAAATTAAATTTTAAAGGTTTTTTTTTTAACTTTTAAGTTGTTTAGAACCTCAACTTAAATTAAAACCAATCAGACTATGAGAAAACTCTTACTAGCAGTAATGCTTTCAATGATTGCCTCAATTGGGCAAATCACTGCGCAACAAAAAAGTGTCAAAGGCACCGTCATTTCCAAAATCGACAATCAGCCAATTCCAGGTGCAAACATTCAAATCAAAGGGACAACGATTGGTGCAATTTCAGATATAGATGGAAACTTCATTATCCAGGTTCCCGGAAATGAATCAGTATTAATAATTTCTTTTATAGGATACCTCACACAAGAAATCACGGTCGGAAATCAATCAACTTTTGAAATCTTTTTAGCTGAAGATACAAGACAGCTTGGAGAGGTGATCGTCGTAGGGTACGGCGAACAGGATCGCAAGACTTTGACTTCATCCATATCCTCAGTAAGTTCTAAGGACATTGAAAATCTCCCTATGTCAAGCCCCGATCAAATGATGCAAGGTAGGGCTGCCGGAGTTTTGATTACGTCAAACTCAGGAACACCTGGTGGTGGTATGTTTGTAAGAGTTAGAGGTACTACTTCAATAAATGCAAACAATGACCCATTGTATGTAGTAGATGGAATCCCTATTGTATCAGGTAACCTTTCAGCTGTTGGTCTTGGCGGAGGTACAGCTAATGCGATGGCGGATATCAATCCGGCAGACATTGAGTCCATGGAAATTTTAAAAGATGCTTCTGCTACCGCAATCTACGGTGCCCGTGCTGCTAATGGTGTTGTATTGATTACGACCAAAAGAGGCAAAAACCAAAAAGCGAAAGTATCCATTGGTGCTTACCATGGGGTTCAAAGTGCTTGGAGAAAACCTGACCTAGTTGACGGGGCAACTTTTGAAATGTTAAGAAATGAAGCTGCTGTAAACAATGGTGGACAGCCCATTTATCCGGATCCAAACCAAGCAATTAGTACAAATTATTCAGACTTTATATTCAGAGATGCTCCAATTACTAATTTTGATGTTTCTGTGACAGGTGGAAATGATCAAGTCAGATATCTTGTGTCCGCTTCGGACTTCAGTCAGGATGGTATTATTGCTCCCACTTCATTTGGCAGGAGAACAGGCAGATTGAATCTGGATGCGTTTGTTTCAGACAAATTGAAAATCGGAACAAGTATTCTTTATTCCAGAAATACAAGAAACAGAGTAAATAATGATGATAACATTGCCGGAGCATTAGGTGGAACACATTTTTTCCCCTCTAACCTTGCTCCTTATCAGCCTGATGGCAGTTATACCAAATTCAGTATTTTCGAAAATCCCATAGCTGTAATCAACGAGAATGATATCACCATGGTAACCAACAGAGTTTTGGCGACAGTTTATGGTGAATATGAATTTTTCCCCGGATTATCTTTGAGAAGTACCTTCAGTGTTGATTATAATAATATAAAAGAAGATACATATATCAATACACTTTTAAATGCCGGTGCAGCTGTAAATGGTTTGGCAAACTCAATTGTTTCGGTCAACGATAACTGGATTCAGGAAAATGTATTGAATTATCAGACAACTTTTGGGGACATTCATGGCCTAAGTGTTCTTTTAGGCAGTACGTTACAACAATCCTCATTCGAGAGGACTACAGCCTCCGGTCAACAATTTCCTTCCAATGATTTCAAGAGAATTGCCTCAGCCGCAGTACAAACATCATCATCTGATGGATCTGTTTGGGGTATAGCATCTTTATTTTCAAGAGTAAACTACTCTTTAAAAAACAGATATTTGTTAACATTGAATGTCCGTAGAGATGGTAGCTCCAGATTTGGTATTGCAAATAGATGGGGAACCTTCCCTTCCGCTGCAATTGGATGGAGAATTTCGGAAGAAGATTTCTTTACAAAAGGTAAATTGGTTTCTGATTTAAAACTAAGATCCAGTTACGGAATCACAGGTAACCAAAACGGTATCAATGACTTTCAATCAAGAGGTCTTTGGGCTGGCGGGGCAAATTACACGAATTCTCCAGGAACTCAACCATCTCAATTAGCTAATCCTGAATTGAAGTGGGAACGTACCGCCCAATTTAACATTGGTGTTGACCTCTCTTTACTCAGTGAGCGATTGAATATTACTTTTGATTACTACAATAAGCAAACGGCTGACTTATTACTGGCTGTTCCAATCCCAAGATCAAGCGGGTTTACAAGTATTTTTCAAAACTTTGGAGAAATGGAAAACAAAGGTTTTGAATTGAGCATTTCCGGTACTCCTGTGATGAAAGGGGATTTTGTATGGGATGTGAATTTTAATATTGCTCAAAACAGAAACAACATCAAAAAATTAGCTCAAGCAATCCCGGTTTACAATAGGGATATCATCAGAATGGAAGAAGGTATCCCAATGTATTCATTCTGGATGCACAAGCAACTTGGCGTAAATCCGGAGACAGGTGATCCGATCTGGGAAACGATGGATCCTAACAGACCATTTGATCCCAATATCGATAGATTTATAGTGGGAAATGCCTGGCCGGATTTCTTCGGCGGATTTACCAATTCCTTCAAATACAAGAATTTTGATGCCATGATCTTTTTCCAATATTCCTACGGAAATGATCAATTGTTCTGGAGTAGATTCTTCCAGGAACATGGCGGAACAAGAAATACCAACTTCTTATCAAGCCAGCTCGATAGATGGCAGCAGCCGGGTGATATTACAATGGTTCCAAGAATGACAAATGCCAACTATGCTGCAAACCTGAGGCCTTCGCGACTTGTCGAAGATGGTTCGTATTTGAGATTAAAGAATATGAGTATAGGGTATATCTTGCCTGTTTCATGGATTCAAAAGTTGGGTATGTCATCAGCCAGGTTTTATATCAGTGGGCAAAATTTGTTGACATTCACCAACTACAGCGGAATGGATCCGGAGGTAAATTCTACGGCAAGCACAGCAACTACACAAGGAGTTGATTTCTATGCCATGCCGCAGCCAAGAGTATATATGGGAGGATTTAACATCACATTCTAAAACTGAGAGCCATGAAAATCAAAAGTATAATAAAAGGAATAGTAATAATAAGCCTAAGCTTGAATTATTCCTGTAATGTATTGGACCAAGAGCCACAAACTGAAATATCTGACCAAACCGCATTTACAAATGAAAAAAGCGCCGATGCAGCAATTTCAGGTCTTTATCATCAATTACAAAACGCTTTTTACTACGGAAGAAATTTCCAGATCATTGCAGATGTATCAGGCGATATTTCTCAAAGTGTAGGTACTTGGGATTTCTATAGGGAATTGGATACTTATCAGCTTGATGCCTCTAATCTGGAAATCACCAATTTTTACACTGCAGCATACAGGGCAGTAAACCAGGCGAATAATTTAATTGCCGAATTGCCCAATATAGAAATGCCTCAAGAAAAAAAGGACAACCTGATAGGTCAGGCATATTTCGTCCGAGGTCTAGCATTTTTTGACTTAAACAGGGTTTTTGGCGGAGTACCGGGAGTTCATGGTGAGCTGAGTGTCGTACTTCCCCTGACGCCGTCGAGGGCGGTGAATGAAAATCTATTTCCAAGCAGGCCTGGTTTAGCAGAAGGATACAGTCAGGTCGAAGCAGATTTATTGGCAGCCTTGAATCTTCTTCCGGAGACACAGGCAAACAATACTGATACCAAAGCAAGAGCTGTAAAAGGAACGGCAAGGGCACTTCTTTCAAGGTTTTATCTCTATATAAAAAATTATCCTGAGGTGATTCGCTTAAGTACTGAGGTTCTCGATGATAATAAATATGAACTTGAAAGTGATTACCTGAGCATTTTCTCTTCTGACTTTAGCAGTGAATCAATTTTTGAGCTGGAATTTATCGCAGCAGACCAAAGTGCTATGAGGTTCTGGTACTTTCCGGGAGCTCAGGGAGGCAGAGGTGAACTTGCAGTACACGAAAGCTTTATTGCGGAGATCCAGGAAGACTCTAATGACATCAGAGGCACAATGTTCGGTTTTGATGCAGTACAGGGGGTGTTTTATCCGACCAAATACAACAAAGCCGGAAATATTGATAATGCACACATCATAAGATTGAGTGAGATGTATCTCAACAGAGCTGAAGCATATGCACAATCTCCTACTACTCTAGCATTAGCAGTTGCTGACATGAATGCTGTCAAACAAAGAGCTGGTGCAGCGCCTTATGCAGGGCCGATGACAGCAGAAGCTGTTCTTTTAGAAATTGAAAAAGAAAGAAAATTTGAATTTGCTTTTGAAGGCCATAGGTTTTTCGATCTGGTGAGAACAGGTCGTGCTTTAACAGTATTAAACAGTGTGAATAGAAAGAATTCCTCCGCTCCTGTAACCCTTGACCAAGCATGGAAACAAATCCTTCCTATCCCGAGAGATGAATTACTCTCTAACCCCAATATGATTCAAAATCCAAACTATGGGAATTGATTGTCAGATTTAGGACTCATGCCGTCTAGCGAATTCATCTTTCTCTAGACGGCTTTTTCATATAATTAAAATACCACTAATCATTTTTAGGACTGATGATATTCAGTAAAAACTTATCTTATGGTTACATTAAATTCCTTTATTCTATGAGAAAAATTAATATTTCTTTATTAGGCGTTTTCCTCTGGCTATTACTTATACCCGGTCAAGAGGCATCAGCCCAAACCTATGATGAAAAAATTTATGATGCAGTCCAGTGGCGATTGGTTGGCCCATTTAGGGGAGGCCGATCCGCTGCCGTGGAAGGAATAGCCGAAGCTCCCAATACCTATTATTTCGGTGCCACCGGAGGAGGAGTCTGGAAGACAACAAATTCAGGTAAAACCTGGAAATCGGTTTCAGATGGATTTTTTGGAGGTTCTATAGGAGCCGTTGCAGTAGCTCCGAGTGACACCAGTATTGTATATGTCGGCGGTGGCGAAAAAACAGTCCGGGGAAATGTTTCCTATGGATATGGAATCTGGAAGAGCAAGGATTCGGGGAAGACCTGGGAACAGACAGGATTGGAGGATTCAAGGTTTGTGCCTAGAATCAGAGTACATCCCACAAACCCAGATGTGGTTTATGCAGCTGTTTTGGGAGATATTTTCAAGCCCACCTCAGACCGGGGGGTATATAAATCCACTGATGGGGGAAATACCTGGGACAAAAAACTCTTTGTAAATGATATCTCAGGAGCCATTGACCTGATTTTGGATCCTAATAATCCGGATATATTGTATGCAACTACCTGGGAAATGAAAAGGACTCCCTACAGTTTGGAAAGTGGTGGTCCTGGGTCCAAAATGTTCAAAAGTACTGATGGAGGTGATAATTGGGATGAGATTTCGGACAATCCGGGATTTCCGGAAGGCCTCCTGGGAATTATGGGAGTGGCTGTATCTCCACTCAATTCCAACAGAGTCTGGGCAATTGTTGAGAACCTGAACGGTGGTGTATTGAGATCAGATGATGGTGGAGCCACGTGGGAAAAAATAAATGAGGACAGGAATCTTAGACAAAGAGCCTGGTATTATACGAGAATCTATGCAGATACTCAGGATGAAAATACAGTTTATGTAGTAAACGTAGATTATCATAAATCCACAGATGGAGGCAAGACCTTTGAAGCGTCCCGCGCACCTCATGGTGACCACCATGATCTATGGATCGATCCCAATAACAACAAGAGGATGGTAATCGCGGACGATGGCGGAGCCCAGGTTTCAGATGATGGCGGAGCCACTTGGTCCACCTATATGAACCAACCAACCGCACAGTTTTATAGAGTTACCACCGACAATCACTTTCCATACAGGATTTATGGAGCACAACAAGATAACAGCACGCTTCGAATCAGCCATAGAAATGAAGGCGATGCCATCACTGAAGAGGACTGGGAGGTAAGTGCGGGAAGCGAAAGCGGATGGCTGGCTGTGGACCCAACTGATCCGGATGTAGTATATGGTGGGAATTATGGTGGTCTTTTGCAAAGATTGGATCATAGCACGAGGACCAAAAGGAATGTCAATGTGTATCCGGACAACCCAATGGGGCATGGAGCAGAAGGTATGAAATATAGATTTCAATGGAATTTCCCGATTTTCTATTCACCTCATGATCCTAAAATTTTATATACCACTTCAAATCAGTTTCACAGATCTACAAATAGTGGACAAAGCTGGGAGACATTTTCTCCGGATCTGACTAGAAACGACAAAAGCAAATTAGGGCCTTCAGGAGGACCGATTACAAAAGATAACACCTCTGTGGAATATTATGCGACTATTTTTACGGCAGCAGAATCACCACTGAAGAAAGGAGTTTTATGGGCAGGATCTGATGACGGACTTGTTCATGTTTCCAGAGACAATGGGGCCAACTGGGAGAATGTCACTCCGGCAGACCTACCGGAGTGGATACAGATTAACAGTATGGAGGCCAACCCATACGAAGAAGGTGGGTTGTACTTTGCTGCAACGGCTTACAAAAACGGTGATTTTGCTCCTTATTTGTATAAGACTACCGACTATGGCAAGACCTGGGAAAAGATTGTCAATGGAATAGACGGCGGACATTTTACCAGGACTGTCAGGGCTGATCCTGTGAAGAGAGGTCTTTTGTACGCCGGTACCGAGACCGGAATGTACATGTCTTTTGATGATGGTGCCAGCTGGCAATCCATGCAGCTGAACCTGCCTATAGTTCCGATTACGGAATTGGCTATCAAAGACAACAATCTTATCGCAGCTACTCAGGGCAGGAGTTTTTGGATTATTGATGATTTGACGGTTTTCCATCAACTTTCTGATGATCTTGCCGATAAACCCTTTCATTTGTTTGAACCACAGGATTCTTATAGGATCGACGGAGAGAAAAAAACCTCGCTCACGGAAGGAACCAATAGAGCCGGAGGAGTTTTGGTTTATTTCTACATGAAGGATACGGTGCATGAAAATGTTAAAATGGAGTTTTATGATCAAAACAAGAATCTTATCCGGGAATTTTCTACTAGGGGTACAAATGGGGATACTTTAAAATATGAACAGGGATCAAATGAATTCAATTGGAATCTTAGGATTCCGGATGCAGAGGATTTCGAAGAAATGATCATGTGGTCCGGACCGTTAAGAGGACCTAAGGTTGTGCCTGGCGATTATTTCGTCAGATTGGTTGTGGATGACAAAGCACAGGAGCAGACATTTAAAGTTTTACCTGATCTGAGGTATGAGTCTACACAGCAAGATCTCGAAGAACAGTTTGCCTACTTACTTAAAGTAAGGGACAAACTGACCGAAACGCATAAGACGATCAAATTGATCAGGCAATACCGTTCCGAAATGGATAGTTTAGAAACCAAACCGGCTAATTTGGCTCAGGTGGTTTCACAGCTTGATGAGATTGAAAAGACTCTTTATCAAACCCAAAACCAAAGTCGTCAGGATCCTCTCAATTATCCGATAAGGCTGAACAATAAGCTGGCCCACCTGAATGTGATAGTTGGGACTGGTGAATATAAGCCTACTGACCAAGCCGAAGAGGTGCGGGAAGTGCTTACTCGAGAGATTGACGAGCAACTCGAGAAATTCAGGACACTGGAAAGAAACCAGATCTCCAAAATCCTGAATATTGATGAAATGAAAGGGAAAATCGAAAAGAAATAAGTATTTATAAGCTCCTAATACTAAGAACCTCAGCATTTAATTATGCTGAGGTTTTGAGTTTTCTTATCCAATAATTTCTTACTTTGGTCCCGATTATATCCCATTTATTAACCAACACAAATTTATTTTACATGATAAAATCCAAGAGATTTCTTCTTGGCCTGATAATGGCCGTCGGAATCGTCTTTTCTCCGATCACGGAGGTAAAGGCTCAGAAAAAGAAAAAAAAGGAAGCGGCCGAAGCAGCAGCTAAGGCCGCAGCTGTTCCTGAAAAGAAAAAAGAAGACAAGAAGAAAATAGAAGATCTTGTCAAAGGACACAAAAAATTTGAAGGGCTGTTTACTTTTTATCAGGATACTAATTCAGGAGAGCTGAAGATGGTTATTTCCAAAGAACAATTTAACAAAGAATTTATTTATTTCAGCCAAATTGCAGATGGTGTTACAGAAGCATCTTCCTTCAGAGGGGCTTATGGTGAGAATAAGATCTTCAAGGTAGTCCGTTACTTTAACAGACTTGAATTTGTCACTCAAAACACCTCCCATTATTTTGATCCGAACAGTCCACTGAACAGGGCTGCGGGAGCCAACATAAGTCAAGGTGTAATGGCTTCCGCAAAGATTGAAGCCGAAGATCAAGAAACCGGTCTTTTACTTATCAAGGCAGATAACCTGTTTCTGAAAGAAACTTTTTCCCAGGTAAAACCACCTGATTTTCCAGGTCAATCTCCCACTGCTTTTAAGCTGGGAAATCTCGACGGTGAGAAAACAAAAGTTTTGGCAGTAAGGAATTATGAAAAAAACTCTGATCTGGCGGTAGAATATGTTTACACGAACCAAGCCGTTCTGAACGGAGGCTCCTCTGCTGTGTCCGATGGCAGAAATGTCAGCATCAAGATTTATCACAGTTTGATAGAATTGCCGGAAAATGGTTATGAACCACGGTTGGATGACCCAAGAGTGGGATACTTTACCACTGAGGTTACTGATATGACATCGGCAAATGCTACCCCGTACAGAGATTTGATCCACAGATGGGATTTGAAGAAAAAGGATCCTTCAGCACTTATTTCTGAACCCGTAGAGCCGATAGTTTGGTGGATAGAAAATACGACTCCTATGGAATGGAGGGAAACCATCAAAACAGCAGTCCTTCAGTGGAATATTGCCTTTGAAGAAGCCGGATTCAAAAATGCAGTTGTTGTTAAAGTCCAGCCCGATGATGCAGATTGGGATGCAGGAGATATCCGATATAATGTACTCCGTTGGACAAGCTCACCGAACCCTCCGTTTGGTGGCTATGGACCTAGTTTTGTCAATCCTCGCACAGGACAGATTTTAGGTTCTGATATCATGTTGGAATATGTATACATGACCAACAGGGTGATATATGACAACCTTTTTGGAGAGACTGCTGCCTCAGAAAATGATTTCATGAATAAACGGAAAGAACATTTCTGCATGGCGGGATCTCATCTGCAGCATAACATGATGTTTGGTCAGGCGTTTTTAAAAGCACATGGAGCTTCTGAAGTTGAGATGGAAGGTTTGAAAAAAGAGGCTTTGGCAGAACTGCTGATGCATGAAGTTGGTCATACTTTGGGCCTAAACCATAATATGAAAGCTTCGCAGCTTTTTTCTCCCGAACAATTGGCTGATAAAGATTTTATCCAAGGAAAAGCCCTGACGGGATCTGTGATGGATTATCTGGCAATTAATCTGGCTGCTGATAAAAGTAAACAAGGTCATTATTTTTCCACAACTCTTGGACCATACGATCTTTGGGCCATCCAGTTTGGGTATTCCCCTGTAAAATCCGAAGCGGAACTTGACCGGATACTAGCCATGTCCAGCAAACCAGAATTGTTGTTTGGAAATGATGCAGATGACATGAGGTCTCCCGGTAAAGCTATCGACCCAAGAGTAATGATCGGTGATCTTTCCAATGATCAGATTAAATATTCAACACATATGATGGAAACTGTCAAAGGTCTGATGGGTGGATTGAAAGATAAATATGCAAAAGAAGGTGAGTCTTATCAGGAGCTTACTCAGGCATACAATGTTCTAATGGGCCAATATTCAGTTGCCGGTGGAGTAATATCCAGATTTATTGGAGGCGTGTATGTTGACAGGTCCATGGCAGGACAGGACGGAGCCGTTCAGCCATTTACCCCTGTGAGCCTTCAGGATCAGAAAAGAGCACTGAAAGCTTTGTCCACTTATATATTTGCGCCCAATGCATATGAAATTCCAAATGAGATGATCAATTATCTGGCTAGACAGCGAAGAGGTTTTAATTTTTTTGGTGGACCAGAAGATCCTAAAATTCATCAGCAGGTTTTGAATTCCCAGAAAAATGTCCTTGCCCATCTGCTACATCAGAATACTTTGCAGCGTTTGGTTGATTCTGAACTTTACGGGAATGAATATAATATGGCAACCTTCATGAATGATCTTACCAAATCCATTTTTGATGCGGATATCAATGGAAATGTAAATTCCTTCCGGCAAAACCTTCAGGTAGAATATGTGAGTTTGCTGAATAATATTGTGACGGGACCTACTAGCAGCAGATACAACCACCTTTCAAAATCATCTGCTTTGTATAATCTTAACTATGTAAAAGGGAAAGTCTCAAATGCAAATGGTGACATAGCCTCTAAAGCTCATAAGAATCACTTGAAAGTTTTAATCGAAAACGTTGTAAAGGAGATTAAATAACAAGTAAAAGAGTCAAGCAGTAGTTTCCTCTTAAAAGTCACTCAGGATTTCTGAGTGACCTTTTTATGACCGTTTTATTTTAACAGATCCATCATTGGGAGGTTTGGTCTATTAGGATGATATTTTATAATTTCATTTCCTCAGGGCTTTTAATAATTCCTGTGGATTGGAGTTAGCGGATGTTTTTTCAAAATCCCCACGTAAAATCTTTAAAGCGAAACGCTCTTCATCAATTTCCTGTTTGCTTCTGAAACCCAGCATCCTGAATAAGGGTAAAGGTGGGCACCATCCCTGTATGCCATGTTGCAATAAAAAGGTAGTGACCAAGCCTGAAAGGATATACCATTTTTTATTCAGCAATGCACCTAATGTCAATCCTGTCAAAGCAAGTGAGGATGCATTCACGATCAATGTTTTTTCTATATCCCACTCCTTTTTTAATTCTTTTAACCGTTGGGTGATTTCTCCAAAAGATGCATGCTTATAATCATGAATACTTGCCAGAATATCTTCATCTATTGATTTGTTTTGGCTCTCAGGTGTGTTCCTTCTGATACTTCTAGGTGTGTTTTCCTTAAAGTTCATAACTATTTTTTTTGGTTTAAAAATTATGATATTTTATCTTGGATCGGTTGCACTAAAAAATTCATGCCATTCATTCCTTTAGTAAATTCTAAGTTTTGGCATCAACTTGGATATATCTTAAAAAATAGGGATTAAATGGTTGTTTCTTTTTTAATTTTAAAAAATGAAAATTATGGACGAAGGAGCAAAGTTTTATATCCCGTTAATTTAAATCATTACTCACCAAACAAGATTTTATTATGAAAAACAATCATTTAACCACCTTGCTGATTTTTGTTCTTTTGTCCACACTATTTACAGGATGTAGTTTAATAGGTGATATTTTCGAAGCAGGTATATGGGTAGGAGTAATTGTAGTTATTCTTGTTGTAGTTCTAATTATTTGGATTTTCAGTAAATTATTAGGTTAACAACATTACAGGTGATTTCTTTGGTCTGAAGTCAAACCTTAGAGAATTTTAAAAGTAAATTTTAATAAGGATCCGTAATAATGTCTTATATGCATCTCATTTGATAAGCTTGATGATACATTTTAGTACTAATTAATGGCTTTATTTGGATATCAGATACCACAGGATGTTACTTTCAGACAACAACCGGTAAATATGTTGGGCTTTCCTTCTTTTTTTCATCAGGTATCGGGTCTAATTAAAATTCAGTAGGACATAAAAAAGCCGGTTTATTTTAAACCGGCTTTTATTTTAAGAAGGAACCTCATATCGAAGTGTTCCGACCAATATGTCATCTGTCCCAGGCATATAGGAAGGTTCTACAAGATAAACCTTTCCGCCATTTTCCTTAACTTTCACAGCAGCCTCATCCACAAGGCAATGAATGCCTTTTTCCTGTTTATCGGACAAATGGAGTTCGTGGGTTTCAGCATCATAATTTCCCCAAATGTGTTCATGATCTTTATTGACCATCAAGGTTTCCACTAAGCCTGTCATTGCGGCTTTGATCAGCTTCTTTCTATCATTGCCGATGGCGAGGTTGTAGGCTTCCTTGTTACTGAAGTTTTCGTTTCTGCTGATCCTTTCCTGGAGAAAATAAGGTTCGGCAATGTCCCAGGATTTTTTGTGAAGTTCTTGCATGTCCTTTTCAGTAAATGATCCTGTTACCTGACCTTTCATCAGGTGGTTGTATTTACTTGCCTGAAGGAATAATGGTCCAAGATATTCTACTCCCGCAATGAAAAGTGGTAAGGGATTCCTATAAAGAATGGGTTCCAACATGTTTGTCATCCTGTGAAAATAATTCTGTATGGTGATTTTTTTTTCTTCGTCTGAGCCCTTCCCATGGCCATGATACATAGCCCGTGCATTTCCTACATTTCCTTGTCCCTGCAGACTTTCTTGATTCTCATCCTCCTCTTCTTCGGCTGTAAAGGAAACGGCTACCTCCTCGGGATCAAGTTCGATTTCCTGAATAGTATTTCTGGTGGCACCAAACAACCGGATTCGTTCGAGGTTTAGCAACAATAAATAATAATGACCGTCATCATTCAGTTCCGGAATAAGCGGCAACAGATATGGTTTGTTGCCGATAAAACAGATGCTTTCATTGATTTGCACAGGTAGCTGTAACAGTTCCATTTCGCCATCGTAGAGGAAACAAGCCAGCATATCAGAATTATGTTTCCAGAATTCATAATCGTCCAGAAGTGATTTTGCAGGCGAAAGCAACTCGCCGATATCCTGATCCTGCCAGGAATAATCCTCCCGCAGTAATTTCTCTGCCTTTGCCAACTGGTTTTTTAGATGGGTTTTGTCTGCTTGATAGCCATCGGTACTGATTCGCGAAGAAGGTATATAAATCGAAATAAAGGGTTCTCCTCTTTTATTGGATAATTCCAGAAACTGCTTTTGATCGAATATTTTCATTAAATAAAAATTTAAGTTTTAAGAATATTTTTATAACGGAATGCCATATTCTACGTACAAAAACCTTACCGAGGACAAATTTTTCATTTAATCTTTAAATTTTAAAAAATGAACTATACAGAGAATTATAGAGGAATCAAAATTGATGTTCAAGCTCACAATGTGGAAGTCAGTGATGCCGTTCAGCAGGAAATCAGAAACAACATTGACAAAATATCCCGATTTACAAAAGACATCAATTTTATTGATGTTTACTTCAAATCCGAAGGCTCCGGAAATGGTGAAGTAAGTATTGTCGGATTACGGGTAGCCATACCCGGTCCCGATACGTTTGCCGAGGACAAAGGAGAAAACTGGATACCACTTCTGAAATCTGTGACGCAAAAGATAATCGCACAGTTGAAGAAAAATCAAAATTAGTTTATCAGAACTTCAGGTCAAAACGGCCTGAAGTTTATTATTTCATCCCAAAAGTGTAAAGCACTGGAAGGGGAAAGTATCAGAATGAATACAATCCCAAATATGGCCCCATATAGGTGAGCGTCATGATTGATCCCGTCGTTGCCTTTTTTTCCCTGTATATAAGAGTAGATCAGAAAGAGTATCCCCAGCACGAATCCCGGAAGGCAGAGGATGCCAAAAAGACAAATGTCTGAAAGCGGCGTAATGATTATACTTGCAAAAACTGCAGCGGCAGTACCGCCCGAAGCTCCCAAGGCGTGGTAGTAAGAGTGATTTTGGTGTTTGGCATACGTAGGGAGATCCGAAATCACAATACCTGCCAGATAAAAAAGTACAAAGATGATCGAACCAAATAAAAACCCGAGTTGGTAGATGAGAAACTGCTCTACCAGACTTCCAAAAAAATAAAAGGTGAACATGTTGAACAACAGGTGAACACCATCTTTGTGGATGAAGCCTGATAGGATAAAGCGGTCCCATTCCCCTTTGTTTTTGATCCGGTAAGGGGTAAACATCCACCGGTTCAGTAGCTGCGGCCGTTTAAATCCAAGGTATGAAGTAAGTACTGTGATCAGGATTATGACCACTGTGGTAGAAAGTTCCATAATTATTTTGCGGGTTTATTTTTCCCTGGTGACCAGGTTGCGGGTGAGGTGCAGTAGGTTTTGGTATGCCGAGAGATTGGGAGCCGTGAGGGATTCATATTGCTCAAACCCTGCTTCGAAATAATGGTGCATCTTTGATTCTGCGATTTTTTTGATATTCAATCTGTCAAAAAGGCCGGAAATGGCTTTGACTTTTTTCTCCTTATCAAAATCCACTTCCTTCAGCCAACCGGCCAACAATTCCTTGTCCGCACCTTTGGCCAAAGACTTTGCTTTGATCAAAAGGAATGTTTTTTTGTTTGAAATAATATCCCCGCCTACCTGCTTGCCGAATTTTGATTTATCAGCATAGACATCCAGTAAATCATCCTTCAGCTGAAAACCGATCCCGATATTGACCCCAAAATCAAAGAGTTTTTTGGATTCTTCTTCAGGGGCACCGGCAAGGATGGCCCCGAATTCCAAAGCAAACCCCAATAACACGGCTGTTTTTTGCCTGATCATATTGATGTACGCATCTTCGGAAACCTCTTCCATGGATTCAAAATTCATGTCATGCTGCTGACCTTCACAAACCTCAGCGGCGGTCCGGTTGAAAAGCCGAAAACAAAGCGGAAGCTTCTCGGGATCTACTTCCAACAACATATCGTAAGCTTTTATCAACATGACATCACCGGAAAGGATGGCGGTATTGGCATTCCATTTCTCATGTATGGTGGATTTTCCACGTCTCAAGGGAGCATCATCCATAATGTCATCATGCATCAACGTGAAATTGTGAAATACTTCAACAGCAGCTGCGGGAGTCAAAATCTTGGTATAATCATCCCTATAAAGAGAATAGGCCATCAGGGTGAGTAATGGCCTAATCCTCTTTCCACCCAAATCCATTATATATGAAATAGGGTCATAAAGTTCTTTGGGTGAATTGCCGTAAATATAGTTATTGAAGTGATTTTCTAGTACCCGTAAAAGTTCATTTACGCTTGTGCTGTTTTCCTGGTTCATTATCTGCAAATTCCAAATCTATTGTTCTCCTGTCAATGTCTGTCTTGGTTACTCTTACCATCACCTTGTCGCCTAAGGTGATCATTTTTTTGTTTTTGGTGCCGATGAGCCGCATGTTTTTTTCATCAAACTCATAATAATCATCATCCATATCCTGCACGCGGACCATTCCCTCACATTTCGTTTCCGTGATTTCCACAAAAACTCCCCATTCTGTAACTCCTGCTACTATTCCTTCAAAATCCTTTTCTTCAGCCAGGGACATGAATTCAACCTGCTTGTATTTGATGGAAGCCCGCTCAGCATTTGCTGCTCTCTTTTCCCTTTCTGAAGAATGGATACATTTGTCCTCCCATTCTTCCGAATCAGGGGACTTCCTGCCATCCAGATATTGCTGAAGAAGTCTGTGAACCATCATATCGGGATATCTTCTGATAGGTGATGTAAAGTGGGTATAATGCTTAAACGCCAATCCAAAATGGCCTTTTGGCTCGGTGGTATATATAGCTTTTGCCATACTCCGGATTGCCAATTGTTCCAACACGTTTTGTTCCGGCTTACCCTGAATATCATCCATCAGTTTGTTCAGCGCTTTTGAGACTCTTTGTTCCTCTTCGATGTTGATTTCGTGACCAAACTTTTTAGCGAAATTGGCAAAGGTTTCCAACCTTTCTAAATCGGGATGATCGTGAGTTCGATATACAAAGGTATCTTTTCCTTTATTTTTATTAAAAATAAATTCGGCAACTGTACGGTTTGCCAAAAGCATGAATTCCTCGATGAGTTTATGAATGTCCTTCCTCTCCTTGATCATCAGACCCAGAGGGGTTCCGTCATCATCCAACTTAAATTTCACCTCTACTGTTTCAAAATTGACAGCACCCTGATCAAATCTTCGCTTTCGGATTTTTTTTGCCAATCCGTTAAGATGAATGAGTTCCTTGAAATAATCACCAGCCTGCTGATCCATGTTTTCCTGAGCATCTTCATAGGCAAATCTTCTGTCAGAATGAATAACTGTTCTGCCTATCCAATGGTTGAGCACATCTCCATTTTCATCTACTTCAAATACACAGGAAAAAGTAAGTTTATCCTCATTCGGACGAAGGGAGCAGAGTCCGTTACTCAATCTTTCCGGAAGCATCGGGATAGTCCTGTCAACCAGATATACAGAAGTGGCTCTTTCAAAAGCTTCTCTTTCCAATCCCGTACTTGGCCTTACATAATGGGTGACGTCTGCAATGTGTACCCCAATTTCATAATTACCGTTTTCCAGCTGCCGGTAAGAAATGGCATCATCAAAATCTTTTGCATCTGCGGGGTCAATAGTGAATGTCGGAACATCTCTAAAGTCCCTTCTTTTACCGATTTCTTCTTTGGTTATTTCTTCCGATATGGCTTCAGCTTCGGTCTCCACAGCTTCCGGATATTCAAAAGGCAATCCGAATTCGGCCATAATGGAATGGATCTCCACTTCGTGCTCACCAGCTGTGCCCAAAACACGGATAACTTTACCCGAGGGGTTTTTGTCATCTTCCCGCCATTCAGTAAGCTTCACCACAACCTTTTGGTTATGTTCTGCTCCTCCAAGATCGCCTCTATGGACAAAAATGTCTTTATGCATTTTTTTAAAATCGGGCACTACAAAAGCAAAACGTGGAGAAATTTCCACTCTTCCCACAAATTCATCCCGCGATTTCTCCAGCACTTCCAAAACTTTGCCTTCCAGTCTTCCGGTTTTCCCTTTGGTAGGATAAACCATCATACGTACCTTATCACCATCCAAAGCCTGCTTCATATCGGCTTCTTTGACCATGACGTCTTCCTCCAGTTTATATTTTGCCTCAGGAATGATAAAGGCAAACCGTGGATTGACAAAGTCAACTTCCCCTTCTATAAATTCGGGTTCCTTTACCGAAGAAAAGTAATTTCTCGGATTTTTGGAAATTGAGCCGGCAGCAGTCAGTTTGTGCATTGCAGGCTCCACAGCTCCTTTTGTCACTGAATCTTTGATGTCCAGTTTTTTGATGACCTGTTTGGCATTGTATTCCTGTCCAAAATTATTGTCTAATAAATTCAGGATTTTTCCTGCCAGTTGGGAGGCGTCCATTTTTTTACCACTGTTTCTATTGCCGTTGTCAGCACCTCTGTTTGATTTTCTTCCCATAAAAATTTAATCCAATTTATGTAATGTTTAAGCCCTGAATCTATTTTATTCGGGCAGTTTAATGTTAAGTGAAAAGGTGCTTTACCTGATTAATCACAAAACAGGCTAGGCGTATCTAATTGAGATTGTTGACGCTGAAATTTGTAAAGAGTTTCTTAAATTCTATTATTTCCTGCTCTTCAGTGAAGTTTGGAGAGTTATTTCTTTTCTGATTGAATCTTACTTTTCAACCCTTATAAAATTAATAATCTTATCAAATGATATTCAGAGAAACAAATTCCGTTTAAAAGCCTTTCTGGGAGTGAGGCGTTTTTTAGAAATGTCCTTTTCCTTAACGCTAAAGTTAATAAAAATCTTATCCCTGAATTGGTTCCAATTTTAATATTAACTTTTAGCTTCTAGTTCATCACAGTGTTCAAATCCTTCCATGAAACCAATCTTCCCAAGCTCCTTTTTTGTGAAATGTTGCCTCCATACACCAAAATTTTGTTAAGGTTTTTTGACTCTGAAATCTTTTCATATTTATTCAGTCCATCAAACATTTCTGTCTTAATGGTTTTTGTTGCCTTAAACTCAATGATGTCCGTTTCCATACCTTTATCGACTATCAAATCCACCTCATTACCTGCAGCATCCCTCCAAAACCAAAGTTCTTCGGGTTGATTTTGGTGGTGCATTTGTTTGACGTATTCCGCAATCATCATATTTTCAAATAAGGCACCTTTAAACGGATGAATAAGTAGTTTTTCTGCCTGGGTGATTTTGAGAAGATGGCAAAGCAAGCCAGTATCATAGAAGTAGAGCTTTGGCGTTTTGACAATGCGCTTGTTGAAGTTTTTATGATAGGGATAAAGCTGAAAGGTGATAAAACTTTGTTCCAAAGCAGAAAGCCACGCTTTTGCCGTGGGTTGGCTGATGCCGCATTCATTGGCCACCGAATTGAGATTCAATAATTGACCCGCCCTTGCTGCGCACAATCCCAGAAAATTCTGAAACAGACGCATATCCCTGATGGCGATCAGCTCGGTCACATCGCGGTTGATATAGGTTTGGATGTAATTAGAATAAAATAGCTTTGAGGGTATATCCCTGTCATAAATAGCAGGATAGAACCCTTTAATTAGGTTGGTCACAAAATCCTCCTCAAGCAGATTGGCCTGTTTTAATTCGGAAATATCCAAGGGGAACAATTTGAAAATTGCTACTCTGCCGGCAAGACTTTGGGTAATATTCTGCATCAGGTGAAAATTCTGGGAACCCGAAAGCACATACATTCCCATCTGCTGGTTTTTTTCATCTACTCGTGTCTGTATATATGAAAACAAGGCCGGTACTCGCTGGACCTCATCAAAAACCACATGATTGTCATACTCATCCAAAAAGCCATTGGGATCTTTTTCCGCAAAGTTTCTGATGTCGGGATTTTCAAGACTGATATAGCGAAAATCAGGAAAAAGACTTTTCAGCAAGGTGGTCTTTCCGGATTGTCTCGGCCCTGTCAGTGCAATGATAGGATATTTCGGCAACAATTCTTTAACAGCAGCTACAATATGCCTGTCGATCAACATTTTTATTGTAAAGGTATTACAATTTTGAATTAACAACAATTAAATTTTGAAATTACAAAAGTTTAATTTTGAATTAACATAATTTAAATTTTGAATTAACAAGGGATGTATTTTGAATATACAGAATATTTCCGTTAATAACTGAGATTTATGTACTAATTCACCAACTACAGGGAGCAATTATTTTAAAGGAAATAAAAAATCATAAGCCGGTTCTCTTAAAATACGGCAAGTTCCTGGAATACTATTCAGCTTCATCGGTATTCACTACTTCGATTTCCATCTCAGGGGGCACTCCCTGGAATGCCAGATATATCTGCGCAGTCACCACCACATCCCTGATACAATAGGAACGGATACTTTCCGGATCACCTTTTATATAATAGGTGTCATTCACCTGACTCCCATCAATGCCCTCTTTTGAGGTGGGAATGTCAAAAACAGAAGCGAGTAGTTCCAGCCGGGTATAATGCTTATGGTCTCCAAATTTCCACAGCTCCAAGGTATCCAAATGACGGATTTCCCAAGGTTTCCGGCCTGACAGCTGTAGCGGCTCCGGAAGTGGGATTCTATTGATCAATACTCGCCTGCTCAGGTATGGAAAATCAAATTCTTTACCGTTGTGTGCGCAGAGTATCCATTTTTTCTTTCGGAGCAATTCGCAAAATTCCAAGAGGGTGTCATACTCTTCCGTCGCGGCAAAACTTTTGGTTCTGAATACGAGCTTGTTTTCTTCTTTTTCAAATTTGAAAAAGCCGACTCCAACGCAGATTACTTTACCGAATTCTGCATAGATTCCGGCTTTTTGAAAAAACAGATCGCCGGGTTCTACAGGCTCTTTTTTATCCTGTATTTGAGCTTCTTTTTTCAACCATTCTTCCTGTAACCTAGGAGACAAAGATCCAAAATCTTCCTCCAATGAAGCGGTTTCAATATCCAAAAAAAGTATTTCACTGAGTTCCTCTAAAAAATTGTTCATAAAGTTTTATCTATGCAGGATCCCCTGTAATCCCAATTCAGGTATAAAAGCCAAATTGACGGGTTCCATACTGTCATCTGTAAAGATAAACTTTTTGTCGAAAATCTGATCCAAAATATAATAACTCACCCAATATTCATTGTTAAGCTTAAACAAAGCAGGATCAATAGGTTCAATCTTGGCAACGCACTGCGGGCCCAGCTCCTCAATCATGTGTCTTAACGATGAAGTATTTTTAACCTCCCCATTGATCTTGCCATAGCCTTTGGAAGTGATCATCACCGTTTTCAGCTCGATTAGGTTAAGGTTGATGATGTAAACACCCCACTCTTCATTTCCATCCACAGTTTCTTTGGCGATTGCAAGCTTTATGCCGGTGACAGGATGAAAGTCAATATCTTTTTTCATTATCTTATCGATAGTTTTTGAAGCTTCTATTAAATTTTTTCAGCGAACTCAAAAGGTCAAAATCTCAATCAATTATTTCCATTTCAAAAAGCTCCACAATATGCTTCTTTACCTTTTCTTTTATCTCACTTTCGGAAACCGGTTTTCCCAGCTCCAGGTGCAATGATGTGACCGCCTTGTCAGGAATTCCGCAGGGAACAATATTGTTAAAATAATCAATATCAGAATTTATATTGAAAGCAAAACCATGCATGGTGACCCATCGGCTGGATTTTACGCCCAATGCACAGATTTTTCTCGGATTTTTCTGTTCAGCATAATCAATCCAGACACCGGTCAATCCCTCGATTCTACCTGCGTCAATTCCATATTCTGTCAATGTTCTGATTACCGCCTCTTCCAGATACCTCAGGTATTTATGGATGTCTGTGAAAAAATTATCCAAATCCAGAATAGGATATCCCACCAGCTGACCGGGGCCATGATAGGTGATGTCACCACCACGATTGATTTTATAAAAAGTAGCCTGTTTTTCTTCTAATCCCCTTTCATCAAGTAAAAGATGGGATTGTTCTCCGCTTTTACCCAGTGTATAGACATGGGGGTGTTCAACAAAAATCAGGTAATTGTCCGTTGGCTTTTGATTTTCTGGAGCGGATTTTCTGTTTTCGATTTTTAAAGCAACATTTTGGGCAAAAAGTGCTTCCTGGTATTCCCAGATTTCTTTGTAATCTCTTTGACCCAGGTCTATAAATTTTACTTTTTTATTGATAACTTGATTCACGGTTTCATTTAGATGCTTTTCAGGAACGTAGGTTTTTTGTTTTCGGTTCTCAAAAAGTTGGGCGTCAGTATGCGGAGTTTTTATCTGGCAAAGGATTTACATTTTCAGACCATATGAATTTTAATATAGAATATTTTTCAAATTTAACAAATATAAATATGGCAGAGCATAATGAAAAAGGAAAGGAGGCTGAAGGCCTGGTAAAGGATTGGTTGGCGGGAAAGGGATATTCATTTCAGGATTCGAACTATAGGTTTCAGCATGCCGAGATAGATCTTATTTTCCGGTTCAAAGGCATTCTTGTTTTTGTAGAGGTCAAATACAGAAGCGGAACCGGATTCGGTTATGCCGAGGAGTTTGTGGATTATACCAAAAGAAAACTTATTGTCAAAGCAGCTAATAACTATATTTTTGAAAAGGATTGGCACAAAGATATCAGGTTTGACATTGTCGGAGTTTATAGGGACCGGTTAGGGAATATCAATTTTAAGCAGTTTGAAGATGCGTTTTATTGATATTAAAAGTCTTGAGATTTGAGATATGGAAATTATTCCACTGCAGCTGCGGAATGTTAAAAAGAATATTTTGTAAATAAAGGCCGGATCTATCAAAAGGATGATTTCTTTTTTCTCTTGGAGGGAAGGTGAAACCTGATTTGATGGTTTCCGGGTCTTAATTAAATGGCGGTTCATTGGCAAGATGAGGACCAACTGCGATTTGTTGTGCTCACTCCAGTTGGATTTTATGATTTAAATCCCACTTTTTAAACCATATGTAACCCATCAAAACCGTGAAGAAGAAAAAGCCTGTGAGTATCACTAAATTCCGGTTTCGCTTCGCCTTTTCTACCTTTAGTGCCATTTGCTGTAATTTTATGATTCTGTCTTTTTCCTCAGGCTCTAATTCAGCAATTGTTTTTCAAATACTACAGGATCAGTTATATCATTCTGAATGAATGCTGTTAAATAATCCATTACCCTATCCCTTTTGCTATTACCCTGAAAATCATTTTCAATAAAGTACTTGGATTCGGTTACTGCATGCGCATTTGATAAAAATAAGAAGTATAGGCAGATGAGAGCCAATTGAGGGTACATCTTAAATGGATAAAAGGCTGGAAAATAAATTTTATACTTTTGAAGTTTCATGTTTTTTAAAAATTTTAGGTCTATTTAATTATAAAAAATAAAGTTTAGTAAATGGTTGATTAACCAAAATAAAACGGATGAATTTATGTAAAAATATGTGAAAAAAGAAAGTATTTCGGTTAGACAACCTATCCTTTAACTTAAATGATAGTTTTGGACTGGATTTAATCAGGATTTTAATGCTATGATCAATTCCTCAATCTTTCCGAATTGTTTTTCTTCATCGTTTTTTCGGAGAATAAAATTCAGCGGATTTTCTTTTATTAAAATTGAAAAAGGTTGTATATCTGACTGAATGTTGTTTTTTCTTAATGCCAGCTTCACCCATTGGGTCAAATCGGGCTGTCCTTCGATTTGGGGATAAACAAACGTTTTTGCGGGATGTATTTTTCCACTAACCCTGTCAAAACTCAATTTATCGTTGGCAAGCAGTAAGTTGATCCGCCCATCCAACACCAGATCCTCGGGGGCTCCGATGGTCAAGGGAAAGGCGCACTGCATTATCCAAAACTGATCTGCCGTTTCCATGGCGATTTCAAGATCATGCGTTACTACCAAAACTGCTTTTCGCTGCTGAATTGCTATTGACCTGAGCAATTGCATAATCTCAAACCGGTTGATCAGATCAAGATGAGCAGTCGGTTCATCAAGAATAAGGACCTCTCCATCCTGTGCGAGTGCCCGGGCAATCATCACTTTCTGCAATTGCCCATCACTGAGTTCAGAAAGGCGACGGTCATGAAGGTATCCGATATGAGTCGCAGCTATGGCATGCTCGACTTTCAGCTTATCCTGCTCACCCAGACGGCCAATCCATCCTGTGTGGGGGATTCTGCCCAATGCCACCAGTTGTGCAACGGTCAGATTTCCGGTAGTAATTTTTTCGGTAAGGACAACAGCGATTTTTTTTGCAAGTGTATTTGGATTATAGCTTTCAAGTGGTTTTCCCTGAAAAATCAATTTACCACTCAAAGGTTTGTTATAACCCATAATGGCTTTTAAAAGTGTTGATTTACCAACCCCATTCGGGCCGAGCAGGCAGGTTACTTTTCCTGTCTCCAGTTCAAATGAAATGTCCTCAGCCACTACAAATGGTTTCTTTCCTTTACGGTAACCCAGTTTGAGGTTTTCGGCTTTTAAAATAGTATCGGGATGTGAGATTTGAGACATGAGATTAGTACCCAATCAGGTATATGTTGGCTCCTGAATTTTGGGAGGATTTCAATTAGTATTTGACGAATTATCTTTTCTAAAATTGATAATAATGAAGTAAAGGAATCTCTTTTTTTAGAATAAAACTACATCTGTCCGTTGAGATCAATCATCTTTTCGCGGATTAAGTAAATCTGAATTTCTTATCTAAATTTATCGGGATTTTCCCACACCTTCCATCAATCCACGCATATACCCGATGGCGAATAAGGTTCCAATAGTGCTGTAGCCGGGTTTATCGTTACTGTCCCCTGCCATTGTCGGCACATGATCCGGTCTGATGGGGCCTTGAAAACCAATTTCATAATAGGCTTTCATGGTGGCATACATATCCGTTTTGCCATCATCATGAAATGTTTCCTCGAAATTGGATTTATGTCCTTTCACATCCCGAAAGTGTACAAAATGGATAGAGTTCCGCTCACCAAAATAACGGATGGCCGCCGGTATATCTTCACCTTTACCAGCCTCTCCCATAGACGCAAAGCTACCTTGGCAAAAAGTTAGTCCATTGCTGTGGCTGGGATAAAGATCAATCAGTTTCTTAAAAGCATCAACAGAAGTCATGATTCTTGGAATTCCTCTGATATTGTCGATAGGCGGATCATCCGGATGTAGGGCCAGCTTGATCCTGTACTTTTCTGCTTCGGGAATGACCGCTTTTAAAAAATAATCAAGATTATTCCACATCCCTTCAGGCGTTAATTCACCGTATTCTGATATTATTTTCTGTTCACGGATATCTTCGATATCAAATGCGCTGACCAAAGCTCCGCCTCGACTCGGTCTGTCCATTGTGGTTCTTGCCCAGCTGATCACAGGCATCCAATTGTAACAAATCGTATCAATGCCGGCTTCGGAAAGGTTTTTCATCAACGTGATGAAATTTGAAATTTCCTCATCCCGCTCAGGAAGGCCTAATTTTGTGGCAGAACTTAAAGAAGGAGGTCCTTCAATAACCCGCAGGTTCAATCCTTCCTTTTCCCATGCCGCTTTTACAGCCTTGATAACTTCAAGGTCATAAGCATTGGCACTTTTCATTCCCACCATTACCGGGTTTATACCGCCCACTGCACCCAAGACATCCATTTGTTTGGCCAATGCCACTTTTCCGGGTTCTATGCCCCAAAAATAAGCGAGACACATCTGCATTCCGAGGTCCTTTTCAAATTCCGGGTTAAGACCGTGTTTTTTATTTTCACCCGCCTCAAGCGAACCAGCTCCTGTCATGGATAAGGCTGCCAATGCCGCACTTTTTTTGATAAACGCTCTCCTGTTATTGCACATGATTATTTTTTTGGGTAAATAAATTGATTTAAGGAACGAAATGACTTGATCAAATTATGAAATTTTCATATAAGTAATTCAGATGCAATTCCCCACTCTCATTTCTCAAATCTCAGATCTCCTGTCTCACATCTCAAATCTCCTTCAAAATTCTTTACTGAAATTCCTTCTCAAAATCAACCAGATCACCATCGGAGCACCCACTAACGATGTTACAGCATTAATGGGAAGTGTCTGGGCAGAGCCCGGCAATTGACTGATGGCATCACAGGCCAATAAAATCATCGCACCGATCATAGCCGAAGCGGGAAATAATATCCGGTGATCACCGGTTTTGAAAACCAGCCTAGCCATATGGGGAACAGCAATGCCGATAAAAGCGATGGGACCACAAAATGCGGTTGCAGATCCTGCCAGAATACCTGTACTGATGATCATGGCCCATCTCAACCGGTGGATATTCACACCCATACTTTCTGCATAGGCTTCGCCCAAAAGCATGGCGTTGTAGGATTTGATATAGGCCAATACCGGAATCAATCCCAAAAGGCTGGCAATCGAAAAAGCGGCTAATTGTGCGGAATTGGTACTTCCCAAGCTGCCCATAGACCAGACAGTGTATACCTTCAATTGCTCGGCACCGCTGAAATAAGCCAAAACCGATATAATTGCACCTGTCAAACTTCCAAACATCAAACCAACAATCAATAAAGTCATGCTGTCTTTTACGCGCCAAGCCGTCAGGCTCATCAGCAACAAGACCAAAATCGCACCTGAGGTTGCTGCAGCAATCACTGCCCACAAACCTATTCCACCCGAATACACACTCCAGCCAAAAGCGGAACCTGCCATTACCAACAAGGCCACACCCAAACCTGCACCGGAGCTGATTCCTAGAACAAATGGTCCCGCAAGCGGATTTCTGAAAAAGGTCTGCATCTGCAAACCACTGACGGAAAGGGTGATTCCTGCCAGAATAGCGGTGAGGGCTTTTGGAAACCTGTATTCAAAAATGATGGTTTCCCAGGATTTTCTGCTGAAATCTCCACCAATCAATATACCCGCTATTTCCGAAAACGGAATATATACGGAACCGATTCCGAGATTGATCCAAAACAGAATCAAGCAAAGTATCAGGCCGCAAATAAAAAGTAAGGGATATGTGGAATTATTCTTCATTCAGTCGGCTGTAAAAATACAGAGAATAATCCGGCAGCAATTCCGGATGCAGAATTTTGATCAGGTCTTTGAGAATCAGGTCGGGTCTCATATAGCCCAGTTCAAAATATTCAATACCCCCCGTTTCTCCTTTTTTCAAGGTGTAAGAATAAACATTTCCCTGTTGAAAAGATTTGAAATGACTGTAACGTTTATCGGCAGCCTCCATGACCTTTAGGTTGGTGAAGTCCGATGCACCCAACCAAAAATCAGCTTCCTGTGCCTGGTCCAGGACATATTCGTAACTGAGCTGAACACTGCCGGTGCCTTCTTGATTTTCAAACATGTAATGGGCACCTGCCGCTTTTAACAATTGGGTTCCCCAGGAATCGTTTCCGGGAGCATACCAGATGTCCTTGTACATCACACCGGCCATTACAGATGGTTTTTCGCTTTCCGGGATTTTTTGAGCTACGGCTAATGCCTCTAAATATTCTCTTTCCACCTCTTCAAAAACCTGGGTCGCTTCCTCGGTTTTACCCAAAAATGCGGCCGTAAACTTGATCCATTCCGCTCTTCCCAAGGGATGCTGCTCTACATATTCTCCATTGATGACTGCGGGGATTCCGGCTGCCTGAAGGATTTCCAGATTCTTCAGGTCATTTCCCAAAGTGGAAATCATCACCCAATCCGGTTCAAGATTGATCATCAGTTCAATATTTGATTGTGCACCGGAGCCTAAATCCTGTACTTTTCCCGCATTGATCAGTGCCCTGGTTTTTTGGGATGAAACGAGATCAAGGTTGGGAAATCCTATTAATTTTTCGGTTGCCTCCAGATAATCCAAGTGTGGAATATGAGTGGTGGAGGTAGCTATTATTTTTTGAACCGGCAAGGTTATAACCGCATTGAATTCCCCATTAGGTTTTTCAGTTGCTTTACTTTCGAGGATCAAATACCGATAGGGTTCATGGGATGCGGGGAAAGCCTGAGATACAACAATAATTTTATAGCCCTCTCCTTGTGAAATTTTAAAGCCTTTAGCATAGGTAACAGGGATTTCCTCAACTTCTAGATCCGATGACTTCTCAGGAATTTTACAGGAAAATATGATCGGAAAAAAAATAAATGACCAGAAGATTTTAAGTGAAAAATGAAGTTTGGATAGGGACATTAAAGTTTTTTTTGGCTGATAAAGGTTCAAATATAAACCTTTGAGGTTTTCAAAACCTCGAAGGTTTATACTTTAATCGGTTTATATAAAGCAAACCAGATAAAGCGGACAATTTTAATCGGTATGTTTTTTAAAATCGTCAGCGATCCATCGATAACCGTTTCTTAAAAGGTGTGTGCTTTCCATTACTCCAAGTCAAGAACTACCTGAATATTTCTTTCACTGACTCAATAAGTTCATCCGGCAAAACACCAATCCTCTTTAATTGGAAATCTCCTGTAAAAAAATGATTATCATACGGGGATAAAGATGTTTTTGAGGCTTTTATCATTTTTCCCTCCGAGACAATATAAATCAAAACATGATAATAATCAGGTTTTGACCTTAGTACTGGTATTTATCGGCTTTGCCGCCCTTATGGTCAAGCTGGTGACCATCTGCATAAAGCAGGATGACATACATCTGGTGGTTGAGAATTATTACGAAGAAGAAATAAATTATCAACAGCATATAGATAAAGTCCAAAATACGGAAACGCTTGCTCATGAGGTTTTGATTTTTGACAGTCAGCTCAAGATTGTGGACCTGCATTTACCGCTTGGAGCCGAAGGAACACTCCATTTATTCAGGCCATCTGATGCCAGACTGGATCAAAAAATCCCGTTCCACATTACGGATCTTTCCGTCAACGCCGTGGACGTCAAGGGACTGAAACCCGGCTATTGGAAAGTGAAACTGACTTGGACTGAGAAGTGTTCTTTTGGGCACCTTGTATATGTTCTTTTTCGGGATCGGCACTATACCGATGTTGGTGGTGGTGGTGAGCTCGGGAAAGTTGTTTTCCGTTTCCCTCAGGCAGCGCTTCCTGAAGGGAATGCCCTATTTCGCGATGTTTATAGGAATACTGTTTATCGTTCGCGGAATGGGCTTGGGCATCCATATGTACAGTCCGAAGCTGCAGGTTTTCGACTATGGAGCCGAAAAGATCGAGATTACGATGTGTGATTGAGATTTGTCCCCGAATTCAGAAGTTTTTGTTTTCTCCTGTGCATGGATTTCGGTAAGCCTGTTTTTTTTTGGGATAAAGGGATTGGGTAACAATCTAGGAAGAGGGTAAAAAAGGTTTGAAAAAAAAGCAGGGATGGAACCTACGCCTGATTAGATCATGTGCTTTTTTACTATCGGATGAGAGGATCCGGAGGATTCCCATAATAAGCTCAGCAGAGAATTTTTAATCGGTGAACTGGTTGCATGAAGCAAATTGTTACAGGGAAGTTTAAGAAGAACCAAGTGGAATAAAAATCAGTTTTAAGATGTAATTTTATATATTTAATAAAAATCAGGCTATGACACATGCAGAACGCCATATTGTTGAAACATATTCTGAGCTTTTTGAAAATTTGAGTTCAGTAAGCAAATTGGAGTTGCTCGAACGGCTTGCAAAATCTATTAGAAAAGATAGAAAGTCTAATGAAAAGGATTTTTTCAGTTCTTTCGGAGGTTTTGTATCAGAAAAGCCAGCCGAAGAAATCACCAAAGATATTAGGGAAAGCAGGAAATTCAGGCAAAAAGACTTGAACCTTTAATATATGCAATATTTGCTTGACACGAGTATTTGTATATTTTTTTTAAGGGGGAAACTAAATCTTGATGAAATTGTCAAGGAAAAAGGTCTTGAAAATTGCTTCATTTCTGAAATAACAGTCTTTGAACTCAAATACGGAGCAGAAAACAGCGATAATCCCAAAAATTCTCACAAAGCAGTTGATAAATTTGTAAAAGGATTAACAATCATTCCAATTTTTGGGATAGTAGACCAGTATGCATATAACAAAGTCTTGCTACGAAAAAATGGAACACCTCTGCATGATGAATTTGATTTGATAATAGGTGTTACGGCACTGTCAAACGAAATGATTTTAGTATCCGACAACAATAAACACTTCCGACATATCAAAAACCTAAAACTGGAAAACTGGGTGGAAAGAAAATAACCTCCCAGTAACAGTAACTAGGAAAACATGGGGCGGAAATTGTTGTGCGCAAGGTTGGGCATCCACATGTACAGTCCGAAGCTGCAGGTTTTCGACTATGGAGCCGAAAAGGTGGAGATGAAGATGTGTGATTAGAATTCAGAAGTTTTTGTTTTCTCCTGTGTCGGGATTTCGAAAAGCCTGAGTTTTTTGGGATAAAGGGAATGGGTGGCAACCTAGGAAGAGGGTGAAACAGGTTAGGAAAAGAAAAGCTGAACCCACATCCGACAAATACCCCTGATTAGATCCTGTATTTTTTTGATATCAGACGAAAGGATCCGGAGGATTCCCATATTAAAGTCAGCAGAGGATTTTTTACCGGGGAACTGCCAAAGCAAGAATAATTTGGATTTAGTTAAAAAAATAAGGAAGCAAATCGATACATTAGGTCTTTGAAAAGACGGACACAGGCATCAAAACAACCCAAGGATTCTGAACAAATCAACAATTGGATCATTAAAATTTAAGTGTACTTTTAAATAATTAAAAAATAGCTGTCATGGTGGCGAATATTGATCCCCTTTGGTATTCTATACGCCATTGGCGTATAGAATACATTATGCGCAAGGCTAAAAAAGACAATGTAAAGACCATGAAATAACCGACTTAACGTATAAAAATCGTATTTTAGAGAACGTTACGACAACATATAAGTGAAACAAAGAATTTACATAGACACATCAGTTTTCGGGGGACGCTTTGATGAAGAATTCAAAGAGCATACTATTCCATTATTTGACAGAATCAAAGCAGGAGAATTCATTATTCTCTACTCGACAGTTACTCAAGACGAACTTGAAAACGCACCCGAAATTGTTAAAAATCTAGTAAAAAGCCTTAGAGCCGACCTGACAGAATTTATCGAAACAACAGACGAAGCCGTTGACTTGGCGACTGAATACGTCACTGAAAAAGTTATAGGTCAAACAAGTTATGCTGACTGTTTACATATAGCGTTGGCCACCATTAACCGTGCTGACTTTTTGGTGAGTTGGAACTTCAAACATATTGTAAACATTGAAAGAATAAGGGGTTACAACTCTATCAACATCAAAAACGGTTACAAACAATTAGAAATCCGTTCACCAAGAGAATTTGAAAGGTATGAAGACGAATGAAAAAACATTCGACGCTGTAAATTTTATGCGTCAACAGAGAGACCAATTAAGCGAGAAGTTATCCAAAATGACAAAAGAAGAAATTGTGGAATACTTTAAAAAACGAAAAGCACAGACCACAGTAAAGCCCGGTGCATAATCGAGTAGACGGCCGTGAGCCCTAAGATCACAGCCTGTCCCGCCAAAGTGGGAGTGCGCCTCTCACACCACCGTACGTACGGGTCTTCCCGATTTTTCATCGGGAGCGGTTCACTGGATTGTAGGTTGCGTTTTAAGGTAATAGGAAAGCATCGATTGATACCCTTTTCTTCTTAGGCGCGACAAAGTAATAGTGGTTATCAAAATCGGGTTTTTTCCGCTGCAGCGGATATTGACCTTTTCTCCCTCTCCTGCACATTGTAGCTTACTTCCAAACTTTACATCATTAGTAATAATAATTATTTGAATTCTTATACAGCAGAACTTAGACCCTATAATTTTTTAGTTATGGTTTTTTTTTGGAAAAATGAAAGGTTTTAGTTTATATTCAGGAGATTTTTAGATTAACGAATAGGATGTAGGTGTGATCCCTCAAGTTGATATAGCATTGGATGGCTTCGTTATTTTTTGAATCATGATAATTAGATAATATTCGCAACTGTTTCGCAATGTATTCCCTATGGAACAAGTAGCGCAAGTGTTGCGGGAAGCAAAATGTTGGGCACAAGCTGAAAAAACAATAAAATGGAAAATTTTATAACTGAAATTAAAATAAATTCATCTAGGAATCTGAAAGATTTCAACATTCCTTTATCGAATGATAAAAGACAGCATTTAATTCTAACTGGGAAAAATGGAAGTGGAAAAACTAGTCTACTATTAGAAATTAATAAATATTTGACTCAAATAGAGAATAGTAACTTTAAACATTATAAAGCTCACCTAGATGCTTTAGCTAGTTCTAAAGAAAGACTTTTAACTGAAAAAGATAAAAGTCAAATTTCATCAATAGAAAATGATATTAAAAATTACAATCAATTCTTATCAAATTTTGGAGGTACCGAAGTCAAGTTTTCTTCTGCTACAATGACAATCTTCAATCAAATTCAAAGTGGAGAATTCTTACTTGCTTTTTTTGACTCAAAAAGATTGAGTAACCTAAATGTTCCCAAAGGAATAAACAAACTTGAATTAAAGAAAAAATATACCTTATCAGATAAAGTCAACACCAACTTTATTCAATACTTGGTAAATTTAAAAGCTGACAGGTCATTTGCTCGTGATGACAATGAAATGGAGACTGTTCATAACATAGATGATTGGTTTAAAAATTTCGAAAATCGTCTCAAATATATTTTTGATTTTGACCAATTAGACTTAAAGTTTGATAGAAAAGCTTATAATTTCGAAATTATTACAAATGAGATTGAACCTTTTAATTTCAACAATCTTTCTGATGGATATTCTGCTATAATAAGCATTGTTTCAGAATTAATCCTGCGAATGGAAGCGCACAATGTTAAGTCTTATAATTTAGAAGGCATAGTAATAATTGATGAAATTGAAACTCATCTTCACGTAGATTTACAAAAAAAAATACTTCCTTTTTTAACTGATTTTTTTCCAAAAATTCAATTCATTGTAACCACTCATTCGCCATTTGTTTTATCATCTATTTCAAATACTACCATATGTGATTTAGAAACTAAAATAGTAACGACTGACTTAACAAGCTATTCATATGATGCATTAATAGAAAGTTATTTCAAAGCTGATAAATATTCTGACGAAATAAAGATTAAAATAATTGAGTTTGAAAAACTTATCGGAAAGGAGAATTTAACACCTGCACAAAAAAACACACTTAACCATTTAAGAAATTACTTTGCCCATTCACCGAAATATCTTTCAAATGAGCTATTAGTAAAGCTTCAAGAAATTGAACTAAAAGAAATTACAAATAAAAGACAAAAATAGCTTATGGTTTATTTTGAAAAATCAAATCCAGCACCTGAATGTTTGGAAGTTGAAAAAGCCAAAGCAAATGGTGATTATAAGTGTGACAATGTATTAGAAAAAATAAAAATAGACTTCAAGAATAAATGCTATATCTGTAACTATAAAGAACCAGTAACCATAAACGTTGAACACTTTAGACCTCACGAAGGGGATAAAAATTTAAAATTTCAATGGGAAAATTTATTTTGGTCTTGCGGTCATTGCAATAATATAAAGTTAGACAACTATGTTGATATAATTGATTGTACTAATGTAAATGAGGATATTGAAAATCGGATTAAAATAATGATGAGACCATATCCAAAAGAAACTGTTTTTATAGAAGCTTTAGACCAAAATCAAAGCACAATTTCTACAGCTGAATTATTAAATGCAGTTTTTAATGGTACGACAAAGTTAAAAACCATAGAAGCAAGTAATTTAAGAAATAAAGTATTAGACGACATCAGTGAATTTCAGCAATATTTAATCAATTACTATAAAGATGGATTTGAGCCTGAAGATAAAGCTAATTTTTTAGCTAATATTAAAAGACATCTAAAAAAGTCGTCAAATTTCACAGCTTTTAAGAGATGGATAATTCGAGAAAATGAAGTAATGAGAGAGGAATTTGAGCAGTACTTTGATTAAAAAGCCAGTGCCCAACACCGTATATAAGCTATGGCTTGGTCTGTGCCTATTTGGAAAATTATGGATTCCCCAAAGTTATTTTATATTTGGAGAGGTTCGTGCTAAAACAAGCCACAGCTCATATACAAACACGTAGGCAAGCTGAAAACACATTGCAAAATTATTAAGTAATGACTTATCACGAAATAAATAGCAATACCAAAACACTGACAGTACAATGGCAAGTAGTGTAAAAATAACATCAAGAGGTATTCAGAGAATACTGAAAAATTACAATGAAAAATTGGCTGTGGCTGAGTATATCTGGAATGGCTTTGATGCTAAGGCAAATACCATCCATATCAATTATAGTGCAAATGAATTAGGTCATATAGAAACACTTACAATTACAGATAATGGCTATGGAATTGATTTAAGCAAACTCTCATTAAAATTCAACCCGTTTTATGAATCAGAAAAAGCGATTGAAATATCTTCTCCAAAACACACTTCCATTATGCACGGTAAAAATGGTGTTGGGAGACTTACATTTTTTACTTTTGCCAATAATGCGAAATGGACAACAACATACCAAGAAAAGGATGAATTGGTAAGTGGCTCTATTCAGATAAATATTGACGGGTTGAATAATTTTCAGCCGACAAATTTTGAGAACCCAATTCAAAATCAAACTGGAACAGAAGTTTCATTTTTTAACATTACAATCTCAAAACAAGAATTAGAGAATTCAATTATCCCATTCTTAATCTGCGAATTTTGTTGGTTCTTGGAATTAAACAAGGCGAAAAACTATTCCATTAATATTAATGGAGAGCCTTTAGATTTCACTCAAAATATTCGCGATTCTCAAGATGAGATTACAATTCTTTATGAACCGAGCAGCACATTATTCAGAGTAAAATACATTCAATGGGAAGAATCTCTTCATAAAGAATTTTCTAAATACTATTTTCTCAACGATAGTGAAATTGAAGTTTACAAGGATTTTACAACTCTGAACAAAAAAGGTGATGAATTTTTTCATAGTGTTTATATAAGTAGTGACTTTTTTAATGATTTTGATTTCAATAGTAAAGAAGAAGAGATTCAATCAAAACTTTTTGATAAAGCCAAATCATCTCCTGAATACAAATATTTGATTAAGGAGGTAAACAAGTTCCTTAGAGAAAAAAGAAAACCTTTGTAAGACTTTTAGACCTTCTGCTTGATTCAAATGAGAGGGAGAACCTATTAAAGATTATTGATGAAGTAGTAGAATTAGAAATTGAAGAAAGAGAAAATCTTGCCAACCTTTTTAAAACAACAAAGCTTAATAGTATAATTGAAACCATTAAACTTATTGAAGACAGGTATAGGACATTTTACCTGGTAAAAGATTTAGTTTTCAATCCTGGCCTAAAAGCAAATGAAGTTGACCACCTTCAAAAACTCATAGAAAGCCATTATTGGATATTTGGAGAACAATACCACTTAGTTACAGCCGCAGAGCCAAAATTTGATGAAGCATTAAGAAGATACCACTACTTGCTGTATAAAGAGGATGTAGATAAGAAAGTAGAGCATCCCAATAAGTACAAAGAGATGGACATCTTTGCTTGCCGACAAAATATTCTTTCCAATAGAATTGAAAATATTGTTATTGAGCTTAAACATCCCAATATTAAGCTAGGCAGAAATCAATATGTACAAGTCGACAAATACCTTGAAACAATCTTAAGTGAACCAGATTTTAATGCTACAAATATGTCATGGGAGTTTTACTTGATTGGAAATGACTTTGACGGATCTGGGTTTATTGAAAGACAAATTGAATCAAATGCAAATCATGGAATTCCTTCATTAATTCATTGGCATGATAAAGGGCGGGTTAAAGTATATGCAAAGAAATGGAGTGAAGTATTTACAGAATTTGAAGTCAAGCATAAATTTTTAAATGAAAAGTTGAAACTTGAAAGGAATCAATTAACTAATGAATTTGAAAGTGCCATTGAAGTTGTAAAAGCATCGCAAGAAAACACGGCAATCCAACCAAATGAAATAAAAATACCAAAAAAGGCAAGAACGATTTAATATCAAATAAGAATGCCAGCATATAACACTATATAAGCATAATGCGGGCTAAAGTGCCAAATGTAAACTGAATATTAACAAGCATAATACTAAACCGAAAGTGAAGTGCTTCTAATCCCGCATTACGGTTATACTTAACTGTCGTGTGTGACTTGATCATTCCTTCTGTAATAAAGGCTTGAATATAGATAGAGGACTATATATTAACCAGTAGACAGTATGGCTGTTTAGCGACCAGCCCTCAAACCGCATACTACTGCATTAAGTAAAAAAAACTACAATAAGAAAATCGACAAAAAATAAAATGACGAGTACAAATCAGAGAGCAGAATTACAAAGTAAAATATGGAGAATCGCCAACGATGTTCGGGGCTCAGTGGATGGATGGGATTTTAAACACTTTGTATTGGGAACACTTTTCTATCGCTTTATCAGTGAAAACTTTTCAAATTATATTGAAGGTGGTGATGAAAGTATTGATTATGCAAAATTAAAAGATGATATCATAACCCCAGAAATAAAGGATGATGCCATTAAAACCAAAGGGTATTTCATCTATCCCAGTCAACTTTTTGTGAATGTAGCCAAAGCAGCCAATACCAACTCCAATCTTAACACCGACTTAAAAGCCATTTTTGATGCTATTCAAAACTCTGCAAATGGTTATCAATCCGAAGAAGATATAAAAGGATTGTTTGCCGATTTTGATACGACCAGTCCTCGATTGGGAAATACTGTTGAAAGCAAAAACAGTCGTTTGGCAGCAGTGCTGAAAGGCGTGGAAGCGCTGAATTTTGGGAGATTTGAAGAAAACCAGATTGACCTTTTTGGTGATGCCTATGAATTTCTTATTTCCAACTATGCCGCCAATGCAGGGAAATCTGGAGGTGAGTTTTTTACACCGCAGCACGTATCCAAGCTTATTGCGCAACTGGCCATGCACGGGCAAACTTCGGTAAATAAGATATATGACCCTGCAGCAGGTTCGGGTTCTTTGCTTTTACAGGCCAAAAAACACTTTGACAATCATATCATAGAGGAAGGTTTCTTTGGGCAGGAGGTGAATCATACCACTTATAACCTTGCCCGTATGAATATGTTTTTGCACAACATCAACTACGACAAGTTTAATATAGTGCTTGGCGACACATTGCTTGATCCTCAATTGGGTGAAGATAAACCATTTGATGCGATTGTGTCAAATCCACCTTACTCGGTAAAATGGATAGGTGACGATGACCCAACCTTGATCAATGACGACCGTTTTGCTCCTGCCGGGGTACTTGCACCTAAATCAAAAGCCGATTTTGCCTTTGTATTGCATGCTCTAAGTTATCTTTCAAGCAAGGGTAGGGCAGCAATTGTTTGTTTCCCTGGCATCTTTTATCGTGGTGGTGCAGAAAAGAAGATTAGAAAGTACTTAGTAGATAACAACTTTGTAGAATCCGTTATTTCTGTAGCGCCTAATTTATTTTTTGGAACTACTATAGCGGTAAATATTCTCCTACTCTCAAAACATAAAACGGATAATACTACGCAGTTTATAGATGCAAGTGGTGAAGATTTCTTCAATAAAGCAACCAATAACAATGTGCTTACCGATAACCACATTGAAAAGATAATGAAGCTATTTGATAGCAAAGAAGATGTACCACACATTGCCAGATCGGTTGACAATAAATTGATTGCTGATAATGATTATAACCTTTCCGTTAGCTCTTATGTGGAAAATGAGGATACGCGCGACAAGATTGATATTATAGAATTGAACAAGGAAATTTCTGAAACAGTACAGAAAATTAATACCCTGCGTGCTGATATTGATAAAATTGTAAAGGAGATCGAGGCATGAGTTACTTAGATAAATTATTTGAGGGTATTGAGGTTGAGTGGAAGCCTTTGGGAGAGATCGGTAAGTTTTCTTATGGCTATGCTGCAAAAGCTCAAGATTCAGGCAATGCAAGATTTGTTAGGATTTCAGACATCAATGATGATGGTAAATTAAAATCAAATAAGGCGAAATATGTTAATATATCTGACGATAACACAAAGTATATACTTGTAAAGAATGATTTGCTTATGGCTCGTACTGGTGCCACATATGGCAAAACAATGATATTTGAAGAAGACTATTCTGCAATTTATGCTGGCTTTCTTATTAAATTAAATTTAGATAGTAATGTTGTTATTCCTAAATACTACTGGCATTTTGCTCAAAGCAAGCTATTCTGGGATCAGGCTAACAAATTAGTTTCCGGCGGTGGGCAACCCCAATTTAATGGCAACGCATTAAAGCATGTGAAAATCTCTATTCCACCTCTCAAAATTCAAAAAGAAATCGTTCGCATTCTCGATGCTTTTACAGAGCTTACAGCAGAGCTTACAGCAGAGCTGATAACAGAGCTTACAGCAGAGCTTACAGCTCGTAAACAAGAGTATAGCTACTACCTTGAGCAATTCTTCCGTTTTGAAAAAAGTGAAGTAGAGAGAGAATCATTAAGTAAAATTGGTGAGTTTCAAAGGGGCAAACGATTTGTGAAAAATGATTTAATTTCTGAAGGTGTACCCACTATTCATTATGGTGAAATGTATACGCATTATGGCACTTGGGCGGAAGAAACTAAATCTTTTGTAAGTGAAGAGCTCGTAAAAAATAAAAATCTAAGAATAGCAGAAAAAGGAGATGTTGTTATTGTTGCGGCGGGTGAAACAATTGAAGACATAGGAAAAGGGACAGCTTGGTTAGGAGATGAAGGCGTGGTTATTCATGATGCATGCTTTTCATTCAGAAGTCCTTTAAACCCTAAATATGTAGCATATTTTACCCGTACACGTCAGTTTCATGACCAAATAAGGAAACATATTTCTTCGGGTAAAATTTCTGCAATCCACTCAAAAGGTTTAAGTAAAGTCGTTATCCCAGTCCCTTCGAAAGAGGCACAAGAACGTATAGTTTCAATTCTCGACAAATTTGACGTGCTCACCAATTCAATAAGCGAGGGGCTCCCGAAAGAGATAGAACTTAGACACCAGCAGTATGAATACTACCGAAATCTGTTACTAACATTTCCAAAGGATAATATAGATGATTAGTATGGGACAATCTTTAACAGAAATATCACAAAAGCTCAGGGATGCAGATAAAAAAATGCAGTTAATTTATGCATTTAATGGCTCTGGAAAAACACGGTTATCTCGTGAATTTAAAGAATTGATAGCACCAAAAGACCCTGATGCCGAAGAAGAATCGAGCGTTAAAGTGCTTTACTATAATGCATTCACGGAAGATTTATTCTATTGGGATAATGATTTGGATAACGATACTGATAGGAAGCTAAAGATACAGCCCAATAGTTATACGGATTGGATACTCATAGAACAAGGACAAGAACCTAACATATCAGCCCATTTTCAGAGGTATACATATGACAAATTAACACCAAATTTCAACGAAGAATTTTCAGAAGTGCGATTCTCATATGAAACCGGAGATGATACAAATTCAGACTTTATAAAAATTTCGAAAGGAGAAGAGAGTTGCTTTATCTGGAGTGTTTTTTACAGTTTATTAGAGCAAACTATTGATGTGTTGAACGTAGCAGAGGTAGCAGACCGAGAAACGGAACAGTTTAACGATTTGCAATATGTATTCATTGACGATCCTGTAAGTTCATTAGATGATACGCACTTAATTGAATTAGCCGTTGACATTGCTAAATTGATTAAATCCAGCACATCTGAATTGAAATTCATTATAACCACACACAACCCACTGTTTTACAATGTAATCTTTAATGAATTTAATAGAGTAAGTCGAACTAGGAAATGGCGTTTAGAAAAATTAATTGATGGTAATTTTGATATTCATGATCAACCAAAAGATTCGCCATTTTCTTATCACCTATTTCTTTTAGCTGAACTTGAAAAAGCAATAGAAGCTGGCGAAATTCAGAAATATCATTTTAATTTTCTGCGTAACATATTTGAGAAGGCATCAACTTTTCTCGGTTTTAATAAATGGGAAGAGCTACTACCAAATGATGCTCGTGAATCATATTATAATCGCATCATAAATCTTTCGAGTCATTCAAAACACCACGGAGAAGAAGTGTCAATTCTGGAAGAAAATGACAAAAGAGTATTGGGTTTTTTAGTAAGGGAAATAATAATAAAAATTTACCACTTTAAACCTACTTTTACGCTAGATGTAAATCAAGAAAATGTCACAGTATAGAACCATAGCAGAATCAAATAACTTTATTGTATTAGACAATTATTCCAAATTCTCTGAAGTAAACGAAGCTCCTGCTGTCTATCAAACGGAGGCTGCTCTTGAGCGTGAATTCATTCAGGACTTAGTTAATCAAGGTTATGAAAATCCAACTGACCTTAATTCTATCCAAGCAATGCTTGCCAATGCAAGAATACAGCTTCAGACGTTGAATAATGTAGTGTTTGCAGAGGGTGAATGGTCTCGTTTTGTTGAAGAATATTTGGATAAGCCAAGCGATAACCTTGTTGATAAAACAAGAAAATTACATGATGATTATATTTATGACTTTGTCTTTGATGATGGTCATATCCAAAACATCTACTTAGTTGACAAAAAGAATATTGCCCGCAATAAAGTACAGGTAATCTGCCAATTTGAACAAAAAGGAACAAATGCCAACCGGTATGACGTCACCATCTTTGTAAACGGTTTGCCTTTGGTGCAGGTAGAACTTAAAAAGCGTGGGGTGGCTATCCGCGAAGCCTTCAATCAGGTGCATCGTTACACAAAGGAGAGTTTTAATAGCAATTCTTCCCTATTCAAGTTTTTACAGATTTTTGTCATCTCCAATGGTACAGACAGCCGGTATTTTGCCAATACGGTGGAGCGAAATAAAAACAGTTTTGACTTTACCATGAACTGGGCACGGGCAGACAACACACTTGTTAAAGACCTTAAGGATTTTACGGCAACATTTTTTCAGAAACACACCCTTCTAAATGTGCTGCTCAACTATTCGGTATTTGATACAAGTAATACACTACTTGTCATGAGACCCTATCAAATAGCAGCCACAGAAAGAATCCTGTGGAAGATTGAGAGTTCCAATCATGCAAAAAAATGGTCGTCCATAGATGGTGGGGGTTTTATCTGGCACACTACAGGTTCGGGTAAAACACTCACCAGTTTTAAAGTGGCACGACTGGCCACACAACTTGACTTTATTGATAAAGTATTCTTTGTGGTGGACCGTAAGGATCTGGATTTTCAAACCATGAAGGAGTATCAACGCTTCTCACCGGATAGTGTAAACGGGTCAGACAGTACAGCAGGATTAAGGAGGAATATAGAAAAGGAGGACAATAAGATTATCGTCACCACTATTCAGAAACTGAATAACCTGATGAAAGGCGAGAATGATTTAGCCATTTATCAAAAGCAAGTGGTTTTTATTTTTGATGAAGCCCATCGTTCGCAATTTGGTGAAGCGCAAAAGAATCTAAAAAAGAAGTTCAAAAAGTATTATCAGTTTGGGTTTACCGGAACGCCTATCTTTCCCCAAAATGCATTAGGCGCAGAAACGACAGCAAGTGTATTTGGCCGTGAGCTTCATTCGTATGTCATTACAGATGCTATCAGAGACGAAAAAGTACTGAAATTCAAAGTAGACTATAATAATGTACGCCCTCAGTTTAAAGGTGTAGAAACAGAGATAGATGAGAAAAAGCTAAGTGCGGCTGAAAACAAAAAAGCATTACTTCACCCTACCCGTATCAAAGAGGTTTCTAAATACATCTTACAGAATTTTAGACAGAAAACACATAGAACCAGAGGGGGAAATACTGGTTTTAATGCCATGTTTGCTGTGAGCAGTGTTGATGCCGCCAAATGTTATTATGAGGAATTAACCCGTCTTCAAATTAGAAGTGAAAAGCCATTAAAGATTGCTACTATCTTCTCCTTTGCAGCAAATGAAGAACAAAGCGCTATAGGTGAGATATTAGATGAAAGCTTTGAACCCTCAGCCATGGATAGCAGTGCAAAGGAGTTTTTAACTAGCGCTATCAATGACTATAACGCTATGTTCAAAACCAGTTACGGCGTGGAGAGTAAAGAATTTCAGAACTATTACCGTGACCTTGCTAAAAGAGTTAAGAGCAGAGAGGTTGATCTCCTGATTGTGGTAGGAATGTTTTTAACAGGTTTTGATGCACCTACACTCAATACTTTGTTTGTAGATAAGAATCTACGATATCATGGATTGATGCAAGCCTTTTCACGTACCAATCGCATTTATGATGCTACTAAAACCTTTGGTAACATCATTACTTTCCGAAACTTAGAAATACCCACCATTGATGCCATTACGCTATTTGGAGACAAAAACACCAAAAATGTAGTGCTTGAAAAGAGCTATAAAGAGTATTTAGAAGGCTTTACAGATATTTCGACAGGAGAAGCTCGTAGAGGGTATATTGATGTTGTAAACGAACTTAATGAAAGGTTTCCCAACCCTGACGAAATTGCCAAAGAAAAAGATAAGAAGGAGTTTGCAAAGCTATTCGGAGAATATCTGCGTGTAGAAAATATACTCCAGAATTACGATGAATTCACCAATCTTAGAGCACTTCAAGAGATTGACATTGAAGATAAGGAAGCTATAGAAGCCTTTAAAGAGACTCATTTCGTAACTGATGAAGATATAGCTGCCATGCAAGAGATAAAATTGCTGCCAGAAAGAACTGTTCAGGATTATCGATCTACTTACAATGATATTCGTGACTGGATAAGACGTGAGAAAAAAGGGAAAGAATCAGAAGAATCAGATCTTGATTGGGATGATGTAGTCTTCGAAATTGACCTACTTAAATCACAGGAAATAAATCTT
>JBGTDA010000211.1:0-4325 GCA_041748555.1 Rhodonellum sp. | reverse complement strand
AATTTTCAATTTTTCAAAAGTCCCGAACAGTTAAAATTTACACAAACCTATGAATACCCTAAAACAAAACGAAGTCTGGTTTATTACAGGCAGTCAGCATTTATATGGAGAAGCAACCTTAAATCAAGTAGCAGCCAATTCCGAGACAATCTCAAATGCTTTAAGTCAGCATGAAAATATAAGTGTTACCATTGTCTATAAACCTGTAGTAAAAACCCCGGAAGAAATTTTTTCAATTTGTCAGCAGGCCAACCTGAATAAGAATTGTATTGGCATCATCTCGTGGATGCATACTTTCTCCCCTTCCAAAATGTGGATCAACGGTTTGAAAATCCTGCAAAAACCCATGCTTCATTTCCACACCCAGTTCAACCGGGATATTCCCTGGAATTCGATCGATATGGATTTTATGAACCTCAACCAGAGCGCACATGGTGACAGGGAGTTTGGATTTCTCACCGGCAGGATGAAAATCAACAGAAAAGTGGTGGTGGGCCACTGGAAAGATGAAGAAGTCATCCGGTCCATCGATTCATGGGCTCGAGCAGCAAGTGGTTGGCAGGATTGGCAGGGGGCAAAATTTGTCCGGTTTGGGGATAACATGAGGAATGTAGCAGTGACTGAGGGAGATAAAGTTGAAGCAGAAATAATGTTTGGGTTTTCTGTCAATACATTTCCTGTTGGTGACCTTGTCCAGGTGATTGATTCAGTTTCGAAACAAGAAGTAAATGCTTTGGTTCAGGAATACGAAAATGCTTATACCGTTTCCCAAAACCTTCTTTCAAAGGGAGAAAGAAGAAACTCACTTTTTGATGCTGCCAAAATAGAATTGGGAATGAAAGCTTTTTTGACATCAGGTGGATTCAAAGGTTTCACCAATACATTCGAAGATCTGCATGGAATGAAACAGCTTCCAGGTATTGCAACTCAAAGATTAATGGCCGAAGGATATGGATATGCAGGTGAAGGCGACTGGAAAACAGCAGCATTGGTGAGAGCAATGAAAGTGATGGGTACTGGATTGTCAGGTGGAAATGCCTTTATGGAAGACTATACCTACCATTTTGATCCGGAGAACCAAATGGTTTTAGGTGCGCACATGCTGGAAGTGGACCCTGTACTCACCTCGGGAAAACCTACCTGTGAGGTACATCCATTAAGTATCGGAGGGAAAGAAGATCCTGTCCGGTTGGTTTTCAACGGATCGGCAGGAAAAGCCCTCAATGCTTGCTTAGTAAGTATGGGCAATCGATTCCGGATGATAGTGAATGAAGTGGAAGCAGTTGAAGTTCCTTTTGACTTGCCAAAGCTGCCTGTGGCCAGGGTGATGTGGAAACCTATGCCCGATATGAAAACGGGTTGTGCTGCATGGATTTTGTCAGGTGGCTCCCATCATACCTGCTTCAGTCAAAACCTGAGTGCAGAAATTCTCGAGGATTTTACGACCATCGCCAACATAGAATGTGTCCTCATCAACAAAGACACGACCATACGGCAACTTCAGAATGAGCTGAAATGGAGTGATGTTTATTATCAGTTGAACAACAGATAAATTTCAGGATTTAGAAGCTGATAAACATTGTGACGTTTTCTGATGTATCTTCAGTTTTTATCAAAATATTAGAGTTTCAGATATTAGTATTTTTTAATTTTTAGCGTATTTAATTTTGTGTTTTTTACTATTTACAAAAAATTAGCTTTTTGAATTTGTAAATAAAATCACATCTCCTTAGGCACGGCATTTTCCTTGGTAATAAAAACTGCTTTTTGAATATCCGGAATTTTTAGCAATTCGGGGTCGGTTCTGAATATCATTAGATTTAACTGAACAAACTGCTCATGGCAAAACAACCAACATTCCACCTTAAATGCTAAAAAAATGAAAAATTCATCCGTAATTCTGAAAAAAAACAGGGAGCTACAGGAAGTTACCAAATGCTTTTTGACCTTTTCCCTTGTATTTGCCGCTTTAATTTATTGTGCCCATCTTATCCAAAGTCCCACTGGCTTTTTTATCTTCATGTTGATCTCGGGATGGCTGAGCTGGACTTTTATGGAGTATATGTTGCATAGGTTTTGGATGCACAATCATTTCAAAAATGTCAATAGTAAAACCTATATCATGCACATGGATCATCATAAAAACCCGACAGAAATCAAAATTACGGGAATGCAAAGGTTTATGCTTGTTTTATTGGGTTTCCTTTTGATTGGGTTAGCTTTATTGTGGAACAATTATTTTACCCTTTTTGTAGGGTTTTATATTGGCTTTGTGTTATATACTTTGATACATATTATGTTGCACCAAAAATGGGGTAGATATATATGTCCCAGGGTACAAAAAGCTCACATACACCACCATGGCAAATATCCAGACAAAGGGTATAGCTTCAGTATCATTATTTGGGATTGGATATTTGGGACGCTTCCGCCCCGAGATGCAGAAATTTCAGATCAGATGGTGAATTTTTATTTTAAAAATCACGAACATTCCGAAAGCAAGCCTAATCGTTGGCTGATTTGATCTTATTCAGTTCAAAGGGGATTATATCTGATGTTAAGTCATTCATATAAAGTCATTTTTTTGAGCCAAAATTTTATAGGATTTATTTAATAATATCACTATTTTAAAGTTTGATTTTTCATAAAGATCAATTTGTAAAATATTATTTTGTGATATCCTTAAAATGATTCAGATGTTTCCGATTAAAAGATTTGCAGGCATATTGGCTCATAAAATTTATAGGGAGTATAATTTTTTTAAACAAATTTAGACGAATGGTATCATCACAGATTCAAGTCCAATTCTTTCAACATCTAAGGGCACTTGTGCCACCATACAAATCACTTGTTGATGAGATTTCTGATATTCTCGAAATCAGCAACGACTCTGCCTATCGCCGGATCAGAGGGGAAAAATTAATCGATTTGGATGAAATCAAAAAAATCAGCCAGTTTTTCAATGTTTCATTGGATCAGATTTTCAACCTTCAATCAAATGCCCTCCTTTTCCATGGAAAACTCAATGCATATGGAGAAAACAGTTTTGAATTATGGCTGGAGGATGTGCTGAGACAACTGGAACTGGTCAACAGCTATAAGCATCGACATATTTATTATCTGGTAAAGGACATGCCTCCCTTTTACCACTTTTACCACCCCGAATTAGCCTCATTCAAGTTTTTCTTCTGGATGAAGTCCATTTTACATTACGAGAATCTCAAGAAAGAAAAATTCAATATCAGATCAGGATATTACCTGCAACATAAAGACCTCTGTGAAAAAATAATTCATATTTACAACCAGGTTCCCACCACAGAAATCTGGAATGTTGAGGGGATCAATACCACCATCCGTCAAATAGAACTGTATCAGGAAATGGGTATAATTGAGAGTAAGGAAGACACCGGTTTTCTTTTTTCCTGTTTGTACGAAATGGTAAATCATTTGGAAAAGATGGCAGAGCAGGGTTTAAAATTCCCTGCCGGTTCCGCCGCCAATTCTTCGAGTGCATCCTATAGATTTTTTGTCAATGAATTTATCATCGGAGATAATACCTTTATGGCTGAGCTGGGGGATACCAGAGTAACCTACCTAAACCACAGTGTACTTTATTTCGTGGGTTCCATGGATGAACGATTTAACAATGCCATGTTCAATAATCTGGAAAATCTCATGAAAAAGTCAACTCTGATCAGTGGTGTAGGCGAAAAAGAACGGAACCAATTCTTCAACAAACTGAGAAAAAAATTAAAATCCAAAATGGAAGCCTTAGTATGAACATGAAAATATTCCAAAAATTGATTAAGTTTATTTATTTCCCTGTGTTGTTGATTTGCTCGACACTCCTGAGTTTTCCATCTTTCTCCCAAGAAGCAAAACATCCCATTGCACGGGTCCAGACTCCCTTGGGAAATATCTATATCAACCTCTTTAATGAAACCCCAAAGCATCAAAATAGCTTTATCCAACTTGCAGAAAAAGGCTATTGGGATTCTCTGACTTTTAACAGGGTCAAACCTGATTTTGTAGCGCAGGGAGGATGCCCCGATACTGAGGCAGGATTTACTGATCCCAAATACCTTCTCCAACCTGAGTTTGTTCCCGGCATTACTCATATTTATGGTGCTGTTGGAGCCGGAAGGGATGACAATCCCGGTAAGTTGTCTGCCACATGTCAGTTTTACATTGTCCAAAACAGTTATGGTTTACATAGGTTGGATGGTGACTATACAGTTTTTGGCCAAGTGATACAGGGAATGGATGTGGTCGAAAAAATTGTGACGGTGGATAGAAAAAAAGACGACATTCCGGTAAAAACCATC
>JBGTDA010000210.1:0-2355 GCA_041748555.1 Rhodonellum sp. | reverse complement strand
ATCTACCCTCCTCATCCAGCACTTCAGGAAATTCAAAACGCCATTCAAAGGCATTTTCAAAAATCTTGTTGGCTTTTATTGCCTCAATCTCTGTTTCCAATTTATTCAGTGTCAGCTCAAGTTTAGCAATTTTTGCCAACCTTAGCTTTTTGTCTTTAGGGGTTTCCGCAAATAAACCTTGCTGCATGGTAAGGTTATAGAGTTCTCCTCCTATTTGCGCTTTGCGTTTAATTTTAGGATCATTTTTCCCAATCTCCGTTCTGAAATCCGACTTTATGTCAGCAATCAGCCCTTCCATTTCCCTTTTCTGCTCCTTATTTTTTGCATTGCGGTAGGTAGCCACTGCAAGACGATAGGTGTCAATGTTCCATTTGCTCTTCTTAAGCGTTTGCTTCAAATCTGCCTCTATCTCAAAACGGCTCACCAAAGAGTTCCCACATTTGATATTGATGTCAATATTGGGAAGGGTTTCTAACTCGGTGGCATTTTTGTAATAGGCACTTTTCAATAGCTCAATCCATAAACGCAAGCGGCAAATCTTTACAGAGTTGGGATTGATGTCCACCCCAAAAAGGCAATTTTCGATAATGGTCTGCTTCTCGTGGAAGAGTGTTTCCTGAATGCGCTGGCTTTCTTTGTTGCTGGGGTGGTAATCGAAGAGTTCCCCTTCTTCGTCCGTTACAATGAGTTCATCATTCACCACTTCCACCTGGTATTCTTTCAGGCGCTTGTCGTCTCGGTCTTGCAGGATTTTCAGGTCATTTTTAACAGCAATCATTTCATTGAGTGCCGAAACCAAAAAGTGACCTGAACCTACGGCAGGATCACAAATTTTGATGCTGTTTACAATGCCATTGGCTTCCTTGGTGTTATCAATTTTGTTGTAGATTTCATTCAGGTCATGGCATGTCCAATTTTTGGTTTCGTTGAACTTCTGTACCACTGCTTTACGGATCGTCTCACGGCACATGTACATGGTGATGAAACCTGGGGTAAAAAATGAACCGTCTTTGTATCCGTTGATTTTTTCAAAAATCAATCCAAGCACAGAGGCATTGATGAGCGTTTTGTTGTCTTCCTGAATTTCTTCCGAACCTTCGCTGCTAAAATCATAAGCATTGAGAAATTCAAAGAGGTAATCCAGCGTTAATAGTCGTCCCGTTTTTTTCTTCCCCTGCTCGTTTTTCAAAACTGTAGATGAAATGATCGGAATAGTCTTATCGTCTTTTAAATTGCTGATAAACAAGGTAAGGTGCTCAATGTCTGTCGGCTCGAAGAGCGAAGAATTCAGATAAGGAACCTTCTCAAAAATTTCCTTTACATCCGGGTTTCGTTCCTCATATTTCCTTGCCAATACCTGAAAAAACAAGCTATTCAGGTCATCATAGTTTTTGATGCTGTCAAGGTTAAGAAAGGAATAGGATTTATCACCTTTGTGATACGTGATAAGCTGAGCTTCCAACAACTTCAAAAACAGAATCCTATTGATCCAGGTGATGGTCAATTCAAGGGCAACATTGAAAAGCCTCTCCTCTTGGGTATTCCCATATTGGGAAGGTTTTACCAGGCGACTGATTTTATCCATACTGTCCAATTGGATGATGGCATCCTCCATAATACTTCCGGAATTTCGTGCGCGCTCCTTATTTCTTCCAATCAGTTTTTTACCACCTTCTTTGGTTTCGGTCAAGCCGATAATATGTAACAACTCACTGTAAAAGCGTTTGTCAAGGCTATTGCTGTCATTGCTGAAAGGCAGCTTCAAAAGGTGTTCGGGTGAAAGCAACTTAAAAAGCGCAATCAGTTTATTGTCATCCGCTTTATCATTATTGCGCAGGGGCTTTTGATAATCCTGCAAATTGAAATACGTGAACTCAATTTCGCTGGTGATTGCTGCAATGAACGGTTCGGCTATCTCTTTGTAAAAAACATCTGTACTTTTTTTATTTCCTTCAAAATTCTCGAATTGTTTTACAAATGATTTGTTTTGGGCGAAAACCCTTTCAAATAGATGCTCGTCAAAAATGAACCACTCATTTATATTCGTAATTATCAGATGCTTGAGATCTAAATTTTTATGTGTAATTCTTTCTCTGAGATAATAAAGTACTAATTCCTGAAAGGCTTTGGTATTGAGCTTTTCTGTAGTAACCATCTCAGTTTTATTGGTTGGTTTTTTAGCCTCTATGATTACCCCTACCTTGCTGATTGGTTTAGGACCGTTGTGAATTACTAAGTCTGATTTGTCTTTTGTATTAATAAAATGATTTGGATCGTAATATGTCTTTTTTAAGAAATCTATAACCAGATTCTTATGAAACTCTTCTGAACTTATGTCATTCGTTCTGTCAAGTA
>JBGTDA010000209.1:0-78259 GCA_041748555.1 Rhodonellum sp. | reverse complement strand
CTTGAGGAGACTCTACCCGTCGCAGAATATTATGAATCACAAGGTAAATTGACGGAAATATACGGAGTGGGTGAAATTGATGAAATCTTCAAAAAGATATCAAAGGTAGTGGATCAGTATTAATCTTTGAAAAATTTGTAGATTTGTAGCTTTATTAAATTGGCTAAGCTTTGTTGCTTAGCCATTTTTGTTAACAGGATTTAAACCTAAAGTAGTGGCAGATTCCAATTTTATAGATTATGTGAAATTTTGCTCCCGCTCCGGTGCGGGAGGAGCGGGATCGGTTCATTTTCGACGAGAAAAACATGTTCCGAAAGGAGGTCCTGATGGAGGTGACGGTGGTAGAGGCGGTCATATAATATTAAGAGGCAATTCTCAGCACTGGACTTTACTCCATTTGAAATATAAAAAGCATGTTATAGCCGAAGATGGAAAAGGAGGCGAAGGCGGAAGGAGAAAAGGTCGTGATGGGGAAGATGTTGTTTTAGATGTTCCCTTAGGTACGGTTGCTAAAAATGCCGAAACCATGGAAACAATATGTGAAATCACAGAAGATGGTCAGGAAGTGATTCTCACATCCGGCGGACGTGGTGGCCTGGGTAACGATCACTTTAAAACGGCCACCAATCAAGCACCACATTTCGCCCAACCGGGAGAACCTGGGATTGAGGAATGGATGATACTGGAATTGAAGCTGCTTGCGGATGTCGGGCTGGTAGGTTTTCCCAATGGGGGTAAATCCACATTGCTCTCGTCTATTTCTGCGGCTACCCCTGAAATCGGTGATTATCCGTTTACAACACTTATCCCTAATTTGGGTGTTGTGGGTTATCGGGACGACAAGTCCTTTGTGATGGCCGACATTCCTGGGATTATTGAAGGAGCAGCGGAAGGGAAGGGGCTTGGAACAAGATTTCTGAGACACATAGAAAGGAATTCCATTCTACTTTTTATGATACCTGCTGATGCTCCGAGTATAGCTGATCAATATAAAATACTCCTTTATGAGCTGGAAAAGTATAATCCTGAACTTTTGGATAAAAAAAGGATTTTAGCCATATCAAAGGCCGATATGCTTGATGACGAACTGATGCAGGAAATGAAACAGGATGTTCCGGAAGGCCTTCCTCATATTTTCATCTCTGCTGTCAGTCAATATAATCTTGATAAGCTGAAAGATCTCCTGTGGCAGGCAATCAATTATTAAAATAAGTGTCAGATTGTCAGGAAGCCTTCAATGGCAAACAAATTGATTGGGTAAGCTGAAGTTAATAGAATCAATATAATGGTGGAAAAAGAGCAAACAGAAAAAGAGACTATGAACAGTGAAAATATCGCTCCTGAGGAGGGAAACCAAAAACAGCAGGAGGAGATGGAATCAAAAGAACAAACAGATACTTCCGATCTTCAAGAAGATACTTTGTCAGAAGAGGATAAGCTGAAGTCTGAAATCAGGGAGTTGAAAGATAAATATTTAAGACTTTACTCCGAATTTGAAAATTACCGAAAAAGAACCTCCAAAGAGCGGCTTGAATTAATCAAAACTGCTTCAGAGGATGTTATAAAAGAAATTATTCCTGTGATGGATGATTTTGAAAGGGCATACAGAGCTAGTGAAAATGAGGAAAATTCTCAAAAAGTAAGAGATGGCAATCAATTGATCTTCAAAAAGCTAGAGAAAATATTGGAATATAAAGGTCTTCAGGAAATGGAGGACCTTGTCGGCAAACCTTTTGATGCAGATATGCAGGAGGCAATTACACAAATACCCGCACCTAATGAAGAAATGAAAGGAAAGGTAATTGATGTAGTAGAAAAAGGATATAAGTTAGGCGACAAAGTCGTCCGATATGCCAAAGTAGTAATAGGATCGTAAAATTATGGCAAAGAGAGATTATTATGAGATACTTGGTATTTCAAAAAGTGCAACAGCAGAGGAAATAAAAAAAGCATACAGAAAACTTGCTATCCAGCATCATCCTGACAAAAATCCCGGTAATCCGGAAGCTGAAGAAAAATTTAAAGAAGCAGCTGAGGCCTATGAAGTGTTAAGTAATCCTGAAAAGCGTCAGCGATACGACCAATTCGGACATCAGGGAGTTTCCGGAAACGGAGGTTTCAGTGGTGGCGGAATGAATATGGAGGATATTTTTTCTCAGTTCGGAGATATTTTTGGAGGAGGTGGATTTGATTCCTTTTTTGGAGGAAGCCGCGGCGGAAGACGAACAAAAAAAGGAACTAATCTGCGTGTCAAACTGAAGTTGAATCTTCATGAAATTGCAAACGGGGTAGAAAAGAAAATAAAAGTCAAACGTCATATTCTTGCAGAGGGGGTTTCTTTCAAAACCTGTACCTCATGTCAGGGAAGTGGACAGGTCAAGAAAGTTGTCAATACCATGTTGGGACAAATGGTTTCTGCCAGTACATGTCCTATTTGTGGTGGGAACGGCCAAATTATAGATAAAAAACCTGCCGATGCAGATGCAAGAGGTTTGATTCTACAGGAAGAGGTGATCCCTATCAATATTCCCGGGGGGGTTGCGGATGGCATGCAATTGAGTATGTCAGGTAAAGGCAATGAAACCGCCGGTGGTATTGCAGGTGATCTATTGATTGTCATTGAAGAAATCGAGGATGAAATACTTCAGCGGGATGGCAATAATGTCATCTTTGATCTATATGTCAGTTTTGTTGATGCTGCCCTAGGTGCTCAGGTGGAAGTGCCGACTATTGATGGAAAAGTAAAAATCAAAATTGATCCCGGAACCCAGGCAGGCAAAATTCTGCGGCTTAAAGGTAAAGGAATCAAAGATATCAATGGGTTTGGAAAAGGTGATCAGCTGATTCATGTGAATATCTGGACGCCCAAACAACTCAGCAAAGAGGAGAAGCAGATTCTGGAAAATCTAAGGGAATCAGACAACTTTAAGCCTGATCCAGGTAAATCCGAAAAAGGCTTTTTTGATAAAATGAAAGAGTTTTTTTAAATCTTGAAGAGCCGGTCTGCAGACCGGCTTTTTAATATTTTTCAGAAACCTTTTTATTCTGAAGCCGTAACCTAACCCTATGTTAAGAATACCCTACTTATTGATTTTCTTGATTATTGGGGCAATCGGCCAATTAAATGCCCAAATTTCAAAGGAGTTTCAAGTTGAGGAGAAAACCGGATACCATCTAGTCCATCTGGATTTTAATGTTTATAAAGGTGTCTCCGATATTAAGCGACGTCAGGGAGATCAGCCCATTCACATTTTATCTCACCTGTCCAAAGTTAATATTCTGCCCGCATTCAGCCATGAAATTAAAGATCATGTTCTTTCTGCCTATCTCAGTCATAGAAATGTGGAATCAGAAAATTTGGGAAAAAGTTTATCCTACAAACTCTTTGCTAGTGACAGTGAGGATTTTGATCATAAATGGGCCGTCTCGCTAAGCTCAAATTATCTGTATAACCTCAACTTTAATTTTGGCATTGGAAAAGCCTATCTGGATTTATCCTATTTACCTGTTTCGACCTGTAAAATTAAAACTGCCAGTGCCGATGTGATACTTGATTATAGTAAAAAAATTGCAAATTCCGTTACAATGGATACCATGCTGGTTTCCATTAATATGGGATCCCTGGATGGCTCAAATATCAATTTTTCCAACGCCAAAGAAATGTTCTTTGAGATCAATTATGGATCACTTAACCTGACTTTTTCAGAACCTATGCCCGAGGGGAGTAATATTCAAGCCACCGTAGGTGCCGGCAAGGTTAATCTTGATCTTCCGGAAAACCAACCGTACAGGATTAAAATCAAATCTACCCCAATGTGCAGAACATATATTGCCAACCATATAAAAGATATCGGTGACAAGACATATGTCAGCAAAAATTATAAAGAAGGCGCCGAAAACCTGATGACATTTACCATAGATGTATCCGTAGGATCTGTCACCATCAAATAAATGGCATCCCATCATACTTTTTTCTTAATTTTAAGAAAACAATTTAAAGTTGAATATTCTCAAAATTATAAACCTGAACAAGACCTTTGGTCAAACCCCCGCTTTATCGAATATTGATCTGGAAATCCCTAAAGGGGTGGTTTTTGGCCTCTTAGGACCTAATGGTGCAGGTAAAACAACCCTGATCAGAATAATCAACCAGATTATTGACGGAGACTCCGGTCAGGTATTATTTAACAATGAACCGCTTAATCCCAGGCATATTACGCACATCGGGTATTTACCTGAGGAAAGGGGCCTTTACAAAAAAATGAAAGTATGGGATCAGTTGGTTTATTTTGCCAGGCTCAAAGGCATGTCCGGATTAGAGGCTAAACAAAAAGTAAAATATTGGCTGGAAAAACTTGATGTTGCTGCTTGGAGAGAAAAAAGAATAGAGGATCTTTCTAAAGGGATGGCTCAAAAAATCCAGTTTATTTCCACTGTTATCCACGAACCTGAACTTTTGATTCTTGATGAGCCTTTTTCAGGATTTGACCCGATGAATGCCGAAATCATCAAAAATGAAATACTGGAATTGAAACAAAAGGGTATTACTGTAGTCCTTTCCACCCATAGGATGGAGTCAGTTGAACTGCTCTGTGACCATATCGCCATGATCCACAAATCCAAGAAGATACTGAACGGAAGCCTTTCAGAAGTTAAAAGGGACTTCAGGCCTCATGTTTTTCAAATCAAAATCATTCCAAACGGTACCATATTCCCTCTGGAATGGGGAGTTGAAATGGATTCAGAACTTGTAGAATTAAGTATCGCCTTAAACGGAAAAAGTCCCAACCAGCTGATTCAGGATTTGATACCTTTTGGGGACATCATCGGTTTCAGTGAAAACCTTCCCACAATGGAAGAAATATTTATTCAACAGGTTAAACTGCATTCCAATGAATAAAATTTTATTGGTTATTCAGCGGGAATACCTTGCCAGGGTCAAGAAAAAATCATTTTTGCTAGCCACCATATTAACACCCCTTATCTTCCCTGCAATTATGGGTTTGTTTTTATGGATCGCAGTGGGAGAAAAGGACAGTTTTTCCTTGAGTATCATTGAAGTAGTAGATGAAAATGACCTCTTTTTCCTTGAAAGTTCAGATCAATATGCCTTTTCTTTTTCCAAGGTGAATAAAGAAGAAGGCAAAATGATGGTTCAAAACGGGGAACGGTTTGGATTTTTATATATACCCAAAATGGATTTGGACAACCCTACAGGTATCGTTTATTACGGTGATAAAAACCCAAGTATGAACCTCATCAATGTACTGGAATCGAGCCTCAAAAGAAGAATTGAAGAGCAAAAATTATTTGAATCGGGAATTGATCCTAATGTGCTTTCCGCTGTTCGAACCAAAGTTGCGATCCAATCCATTACTCTTGATAATGCAGGCGAAGAAAAAATATCGGATGCTACCGTTAACTATGGCATAGGATTTCTTGCCGGTATTCTTATCTACATATTCATATTTGTATATGGCAATCAGATCATGCAGGGAGTCATTGAGGAAAAATCAAGCAGAATAATAGAAATCCTGGTTTCCTCCATCAAGCCATTTCAGTTGATGTTGGGCAAAATCATCGGGATAGGTGCTGTAGGTTTGACCCAATTTTTAATTTGGATTCTTTTGATTGGAACAATCTCCTCAATCGTAATCGGATATTTTGGAATGCAAATGCCTCAACAGCAGGCTATGGAACTGGCGAGTCCGGAGCTGGGAGAATTGATGAATGATTCAGGAAGTTTCAACAATCTATTTTTGGTCCTGCAAGGTATCAACTTTGTGAAAATCGCACTGACCTTCATCTTTTACTTTGTCGGTGGATATCTTTTGTACGGGGCATTTTTTGCGGCAATAGGCGCCGCAGTGGATTCGCCTTCAGATGCCCAGCAGTTTATGCTTCCGATAACAATACCTTTGATTATTGCCTATATGGGACTTTTTGTTTTTGTTTTGGATGATCCTAACAGTAGAGTTTCCTTTTGGTTATCTGTCATTCCTTTCACTTCCCCTATTGCCATGATGGGAAGGGCTAGTTATGGTGTTCCTTTTTGGGATCTTACACTTTCTATGGGATTATTGATTTTTGGTTTTTTATCCACCACATGGGTAGCGGGCAAAATATATCGCATCGGCATTTTAATGCATGGCACTAAAGTAAATTATAAAACCTTGTGGAAATGGTTGAAAACAAATTAAACCAAAAAAAACCGATCACCCTGATCGGTTTTTTTTGGTTCTAAAATAATTTCGGGGTTACTTCAAATATGCCGAAACCATCCAAACTACTTTTTCTTTGGCAGCAATATATTCGCTCATCAAATCTGCTGTTCCCTCATCATTATGCTCCGTAGCTGTCATCATGACCCCTCGTTCCAGCTCCAACAAAGTATTCAGGTTTTCCCTTACCGTTTCTACCATTTTAGTGGGATTGGTAATATTTTTTGCTTCTGTTATTTTAGAATTAGAAATAAATTCCTCAAAGGAAGAATAAGGTCTTTCGCCTAAAGTTAAAATTCTTTCGGCTGTTTCATCTATTGCCAGATTGGCAGCATCGTAAAGCTCTTCGAATTTAGCATGAAGCTCGAAAAAATTTGGACCACTGACATTCCAATGGAAATTTCTTAGATTTTGATAATATACCTCATAATTAGCCAAAAGGTTATTCAGTTTTTTGACCAATGCCTTACTATCTTTTATTTCTAAACCTATGTCGTTTGTGCTCATAATATTTATATTTTTGGTTTAAGTTGAAATCCACTTACCAAATCATCAAATATAAGGCCATGGATGGTGAAAAGTTAATTTTGTCATAATGATAATAACTATAGACAAATCAAGTTTTCTATATTAAAACCATCAAGTACCTTTATTGTTACAAAATGAAGAATAGACTTCAGGATTTAACTACATTAGATTTATACCAGAATAAGAACAGAATCAAATGGCTGATATTCATTTGTTCTGTAGTCATTAGTTTTGGTTCCATCTATTACACCAATAGGTTGGTGGGAGAATTGAAAGAAAGAGAAAAAAGGCAGATTGAACTTTTGGCCAAAGCACTTGAATATGCATCTCTTTATGCCGAAAACCTCAACTTCATCAATCAGGAAATCATCCAGGAAAACAATTCCATCCCTGTAATTGTGGTGGATGCCTACGGAAATCCCATAGAAAACAGAAATATAAAATTCAAAAAGAATGCTACCGATGGGGACAAGCAAGAGGTACTGCTTGCCGAATTAGTCAAGATGAAAGCGGAATATGAGCCCATTCCAATTGAGGAGGCGTTTGTATATTATCGGAATTCAGAATTGCTGACCTCCTTAAAATACTACCCATACATTCAGCTTTCAGTCATTTTGGTATTCGGAGTGTTGGCTTATGCCGTGTTTAACCAATCCAAGATTGCGGAACAAAACCGTGTTTGGGCAGGTCTTACCAAGGAGACAGCACATCAATTGGGTACACCCATTGCATCTTTGATGGCATGGATAGATTATCTCCGAAACTCCCCTGTATGGGATGAAAATCGGGAAGTCATTCAGGAAATGGACAAAGATATTGTCAAATTAAGAATGGTCACTGAGCGCTTCAGTACCATAGGAAGTAAACCTGTCATTCAGTCAGAAAATGTATTTCAGGTAGTGGATGAAGCCATTTCCTACCTCCGTCCCAGAATTTCCAATAAAGTGGAGATGGTGGTGAATGGCTATTCAGAGAATATAGATGCCATGATCAACAAACCTTTGTTTGAGTGGGTGATCGAAAACATCTGTAAAAATGCTGTGGATGCAATGAAAGGTCAGGGAAAAATTTCCATTGATATCATTAAAGAAAGCGAAAAGTTTGTCTATGTAGACATCACTGACACAGGTATGGGAATGGATAAAAACCTGTATGGGAAGGTTTTTAACCCGGGTTTTACCACTCGAAAAAGAGGCTGGGGATTGGGTTTAACTTTGGCAAAAAGAATTGTTGAAGGTTATCATAAAGGCAAAATTTTTGTAAAACAATCTGAAATAGGTAAAGGAACAACTTTCAGGATTGTTCTGAATGGTGTGAGAGAAAGACAGATCGATATCAAAGCAGAGGGATTTCTAAGCTCAAAATTTTAACGGTCCCACTTTTTCATTCACAATTTTACAGGGCATTGCGCATTCCTCAATTATCATCAATCCGCCAAAACAATCTTATAATTTAACCGTACCTTTGTGGCCTGAATTATTGAATGCCCAAACCATGAGCTTGATTAAAGAGATTCAAAAGAGAAGAACTTTTGCGATTATTGCACACCCTGATGCAGGAAAAACCACATTGACAGAAAAGATGTTGCTTTTTGGCGGTGCCATTCAGACCGCCGGCGCTGTTAAATCAAATAAGATCGATACAGCCACAAAATCTGACTGGATGGAAATCGAAAAGCAAAGAGGTATATCCGTAGCCACTTCAGTTATGGGTTTTGAGTATCAGGGGATCAAAATAAACCTGCTCGATACTCCCGGTCACCAGGACTTTGCTGAAGATACATTCAGGACACTTACCGCAGTGGATTCGGTGATTATGGTTATCGATTGTGTCAAAGGCGTCGAGATTCAGACCGAAAAACTCATGGAAGTATGCAGAATGCGAAACACACCGGTGATTTGTTTTATCAATAAGCTAGACCGTGAAGGCCGTGATCCCTATGATCTTTTAGATGAAGTAGAAGAAAAACTCCGCATAAAAGTACGCCCACTTTCCTGGCCAATCGGTATGGGAAAGGGATTCAAAGGTGTTTACAATCTTTATGACAAAAAACTAAATCTATTTACCCCAAGTCAGCGAAAGCTGAGTGATGACCGTTTGGAAATCAAAAATCTGGAAGATGAAAAGCTGGAAGGTTTTATTGGGTTGAACGATGCCAAACAGCTTCGTGAAGACGTGGAGCTGATAGAGGGAGTTTATCCTGATTTTGATCCAAAAGAATATCTTGAGGGGAAAGTGGCACCTGTGTTCTTTGGTTCTGCGGTCAATAATTTTGGTGTCAATGAGATGCTTGATACTTTTATCAGGATTGCTCCGCAGCCCAAAAGCAGACACACAGAAGAGCGGGAAGTGAAACCTGAAGAAACCAAATTTTCGGGTTTTATATTTAAGATCCATGCCAACATGGACCCGAATCACCGGAACAGAATTGCCTTTCTTCGAATATGCTCAGGGACCTTTGAAAGAAACAAGCCTTATAACCACGTCAGAGGACCAAAACCTTTGAGGTTTTCGAATGTGACTTCTTTTATGGCTCGGGATAGAGAAATAGTTGATGAGGCATTTCCGGGAGATATTGTAGGTCTTTATGATACCGGGAATCTAAAAATCGGGGACACTTTGACAGACGGAGAAAATATTTCCTTTAAGGGAATCCCGAGTTTCTCTCCAGAAATCTTCCGAGAGGTAATCAACAAAGACGCCATGAAAACCAAACAGCTGGATAAAGGATTGAAACAGCTGATGGAGGAAGGCGTTGCTCAGATGTTCACTTTTGATATGGGTTCGAGAAAAGTAGTCGGAACAGTAGGTCAATTACAGTTTGAAGTAATTCAGTTTAGGTTGAAAAATGAATATAATGCCTCGGTTGAATTTGCTCCGATGAATCTCTATAAAGCCTGCTGGATCAGCAGCAAGGATAAAAAACAGCTGGATGAATTTATCAGATCAAAAAACCGTCATATCGCATATGATAAAGACGGTAAGCTGGTTTTTATGGCCGAATCCAAATCCTGGTTGCAGATGGTGCAGGACAATTATCCGGACATTGAATTTCATTTTACTTCAGAATTTTAATTTATTTCTGGATAATCCCTTTATTAAAAATAGAAGTCGAGGGAAGTTTTATTTCATCAGTATCTGATAACCCGATGAAAATAATTTAAAGAATCCGCTTCACCTTAATTTAAGAATCATGAGAAAAAAGCCTTTTTCAATAGTATATGAAGACAATCATTTGTTGGTTGTAAACAAGGCCGCAGGTGTCCTTGTCCAAGGCGACAAAACGAAGGACAAAACACTCACGGATTATTGCAGAGAATATATTGCGGAGAAATATGATAAACCGGGGGATGTGTTTTTACACCCGGTACACCGTTTAGACAGACCTGTAAGTGGGTTAGTGGTTTTTGCAAGAACTTCCAAAGCCTTGGAAAGAATGATGGAGATTTTTCGAAAAAGGGAAATTCATAAAATATATTGGGCAGTAGTAAAGAAAAGACCCGCAGATGAAATTGGAAAACTGACACATTGGCTGGTCAAAGACGAACAAAGGAATGTAGTGACTGCACATGATAAAGTAGTGTCGGCATCACAAAAAGCGGAACTGAATTATAAACGACTCGGAAAGTTAAATGACCATTGGTTGGTGGAGGTAAGGCCCGTTTCAGGACGTCCGCATCAGATCAGAGTGCAGTTGGCTTCTATGGGATGTCCGATAAGAGGGGATTTAAAGTATGGTTTTCCTAAACCGAATCCTGATGCAAGTATTAATCTCCATGCCTTCCACCTGATCTTTATACATCCCGTCCGAAAGGAAAAACTTTTTCTCAGAGCGGCCCTTCCCGAAGAGCCTTTCTGGGAACAATATCTTGAATTTGAACCCATTAAAGCAAAAGATCAACATTTAGACAATACTTATAGCGGTTAATTCCGAATATTATGTATGAGTGGTCTTCCTGATTATTTATCCCCAAGCCGAACCTTTGTTTAAACCATGAGAAATTTTCTGCTTTCTTCCATTTGTCTGTTCTTGTTTTTTTCCTGTGGATCCAAACAGGAACCCAAAACCATTTATATCGTTAGGCATGCTGAAAAAATGCTTGATAGTGATGATCCATTGTTGAGTATAGCAGGGACGGCCAGATCCAAAAAATTATCACAAATTCTGGCTGATCAGGACATCAGACGTATTTTCACCACCAATACCATCAGAACCAAGGCTACTGCCCAACCTCTGGCAGACATAAACCAATTGGAGATCGAATCATATAATGCCAAAAATCATGATGATCTTGTAGTGAAATTAAAATCTCTTGAGGGGAATGTCCTGATAGTTGGCCACAGCAATACTGTGCACCATTTGGTTAACTATTTTGTGGGGGAGGCAGAACCCTACAGGGAACTTGACGAGATCGAATATGATTATATTTTTATAGTGGAGTTAAAAGGTGATGGTACTGCTTCTGTTTACAGGAAAATTTATAAAGAGTTTTAGCGGTAATAAAACCAAGTCGGAGCAGTGAAAATCCATCAGGACTTGATCATTTTAGGATGTTAAAAAAAAAATAACATAAAGGTTCTGTTTTCGTAAACCTTTAGACAGATTGAAAAATTCAGGTTTCACAAATTGCCGGTTCTATGAAAAAGATATTACTCTTTGTTCTCTTGTTTTCTTTTTTTGCAGTGTCCGGGTGTAGCAATGAAGACGACGAAAAGAACAATCTGCTGAAAGCCCGTGAAGTGGCTTGGAATTCCCTTTCCGCCGAAGAACAGGCTACTGTGATTACCAATTGGCAGGAGGCTAATGTGGAAATCAAAGAAGATGGTTCCTATCATGTCAGGTTTAATACAACGGACGATCCGCTTTTGGGCCCTATAGTTGTATATGTGAATTCAGAAACTTTTGAAATTGAAGGGTATGCGCCCAGGTTTTGAGTTGAAATGTGGATGAATGGAGGGTCAAAAGAAACTACCATTGCACCTAAATTATAATTATTTAAGTTGAAGCAATTATAATTTCAATCCCCATCTCTTCCAGATGTTCCTTGTAAATTTCCGGAATACCCGCATCCGTAATTACCATATCAATATCTTCCAGGTTGCAGATTTTCCCAAACCCTTTCTTCCCGAATTTGCTTGAATCTGCAAGAACAATGGTTTTCTGAACAGACTTTATCATCTTGGCATTCAGGTGCGCCTCCATCATATGAGAAGTAGTCAGGCCATAGTCAAGGCTTATTCCGTCTGCGCTCAAAAAAAGCTTACTACATGCAAAATTAGCCATCATCTCTTCGGCATAATGTCCGACTACTGAGCTGCTGCTTTTTCTTACCACTCCACCAAGCTGTACAATTTCCATATTTGCCGTGTCGATTAGCGCCTTCGTAACGTTCATTGCTCCGGTAAGGACGGTAAGCTTTTTATTCTTCGGAATGGCCTGAGCAAAAGAAACCACTGTCGTACCGGAACCTATTATTATTGCATCATCCTCATCAATCAGCTGAATGGCCGCTTGTGCAATGCTCATTTTTTCTTCTACCCTCACCAGTTTTTTCTCACTGACCGATCTATCATTGACGTAGGGAGATACGGATGTGGCACTTCCGTGGGATCTAAAAAGAAGCCCTTTGTCTTCCAGGATTTTCAAATCCTTCCTTGCAGTTACCATGGTGACATCCAGTTCCCTGCTCAGATCTGCCACACTAACAAATCCGGCTTGTCCGAGCTTATCCAAGATATATTTATGTCGTTCTGCTATTGTCATATACATATATTTTAAATTATGAAGGAAAGATACCTAAAATGATTAAAAAAGAAAAGAAATAGTTAAAATAAAATATTATAAGCTTTCTTTTTATATCTATTTATTTTATTTTTGGTAATAATATTGAAAAAATGAATAGAAAAGAAAATATTCAGCAACTTAAAGGAGCGGGTAAAATCTGGGATATTGCTGTTATTGGTGGTGGAGCCACCGGATTAGGTGTGGCTTTGGACGCTTTGTCGAGAGGTTTATCGGTAGCACTTTTTGAAAAAGCGGATTTTGCCAAAGGCACTTCCAGCAGAAGTACCAAACTTTTGCATGGTGGTGTGCGGTATCTCGCCCAAGGTGATGTGATGCTGGTTTTTGAGGCTTTGAAGGAAAGAGGAAGGTTATTGAATAATGCGCCTCACCTGACTCAGAACCAACCTTTTATTATTCCCATATATACATGGTTTGATAGGATCCAATATAGTGTCGGGCTTAAAATTTATGACTGGATGGCAGGCAGTTTGAGCTTGGGCAAATCCAGATTTATATCAAGGAAAGAAACCATTTCCAGAATGCCTCGGATCAAGCCGGAGAGACTTAAAGGCGGCGTGGTATACCATGATGGCCAATTTGATGATGCGCGGTTGGCGCTTTCCATAGCACAAACCTGTGATCATATGGGAGGTTGTATCCTGAATTACACCAAAGTGAACGAGCTTACCAAAAACGAGTCGGGCAAAATCAACGGGTTGGTAATAAGGGATACGATAGATCAAAAAACATATATGTTAAAGGCAAAGATGGTAGTGAATGCCACAGGTGTCTTTGCAGATAAAGTTCTCAAATTGGATCAGCCCGATGCGCCCAAAAGCATCAAGCCTAGTCAGGGAATACATTTGGTGCTGGACCGGTCTTTTTTAGGTGGAAACGATGCCTTGATGATCCCGAAAACTTCAGATGGAAGAGTTCTTTTTGCCGTCCCTTGGTTGGATAAACTGGTTGTCGGCACTACTGATACCTTACGTGATAAAGTAAAACTGGAACCTGAGGCATTGGCTTCAGAAATTAATTTCGTGTTGAAAACAGCCTCGGCATATTTGACCAAAAAACCTACAAAGCAGGATGTGTTGGCTGTATACGCCGGGTTAAGGCCTTTGGCAGCACCAAAAGAAGGCAGTACCAAAACCAAGGAAATTTCCCGAAGTCATAAAGTGATTCAATCTGAAAGTAATCTGATTACCATCACCGGGGGAAAATGGACCACATTCCGGAAGATGGGGGAGGATACTGTGGAATATTTCAGCAAATTCAGTGATCAACCCTTACCTATAAGTAAATCCGCCAGCCAACATTTACATGGATATACCGAAAATCCCCAACCCGGACATTGGGCAGGTTATGGAGCTGATGCGATTGCTATTCAAAAAATAATCACTGAAAATCCGACTTTCGGTCAGCAATTGCATCCGTCATATCCTTATACCCATGCAGAGGTATTGTGGGCAGTACGTTTTGAGATGGCTATAAAAGTGGAAGATGTATTAGCTAGAAGAATAAGAATTCTATTCCTGGATGCAAAAGCCGCTGCGGAAATGGCTCCTATAGTAGCCAAAATTATGTCCATTGAGCTCAATAGAAATCAAAAATGGATTGACCTGGAATTAACGGATTTCAATAAACTAGTAAATAAGTATATATTGAAATGAAATAAACGCTGAGTGAAAGGCTTGCTGCCAACTTCTTTGAATTTGGTTTCCGACAATAAAATCTAGCAAGAAATGGATGCCAAAAGTATTAACTGACTGATTCATGAAATATTTCTATTTATTTCTACCTTTTAGCTACCTTATTTCATCTTTAATTTAAATGCAATAAAAAACCCAATTTCCATATGACCACAAAAAGCCAGTACATTTTAGCCTTGGACCAGGGTACAACCAGTTCAAGGGCAATTATTTTTGACAAAAAAGGTCAGATTGTTTCATCTTCACAAAAGGACTTCAAGCAACATTTTCCAAAATCAGGCTGGGTAGAACATGACGCCAATGAAATCTGGTCTTCCCAGTCCTCAGTAATGATAGAAGCACTTTCAAATGAAGGCATTCGGGCAGACCAAATTGCTGCCATCGGCATTACCAACCAAAGAGAAACTACCCTGATCTGGGACAGGAAAACAGGTAAGCCGATCCATAATGCTATTGTCTGGCAGGACAGACGTACCGCCGGATATTGTGATGAGCTGAAGGCTTCAGGTAAGTCCGAGATGATAGTGGATAAAACCGGATTGATTATAGATGCCTATTTTTCAGCCACAAAAATCAAATGGTTGCTGGATAATGTAGATGGTGCGCAGGCAAAAGCCGAAAACGGGGAGCTTGCTTTTGGAACAATTGATTCCTGGTTGATCTGGAAATTGACGGGGGGCAAAAATCACATTACCGATATCACCAATGCCAGCCGCACCATGCTTTTTAATATTCATGAAAAAAATTGGGATAATGAGCTGTTGGAATTATTTGGAATTCCGGCATCCTTACTGCCTGAGGTAAAATCAAGCAGTGAAATCTATTGTAAAACTGCCGGAGATATTTTGTCTGTTCAGATACCGATTGCGGGAATTGCAGGAGATCAGCAGGCAGCCCTTTTCGGTCAACTTTGTACCCAACCCGGAATGGCCAAAACCACCTACGGTACCGGTTGTTTTTTGGTGATGAATACAGGAGAAAAACCGGTGAAATCCAATAATAAACTGTTGACAACCATCGCCTGGGAAATAAACGGGAAGGTCAATTATGCCTTGGAGGGAAGTGTCTTTATCGGCGGTGCCGCTATACAGTGGTTGAGGGACGGGATTGAATTTTTTGGTGATGCCAAAGAAAGTGAAAAGCTGGCCATGAGTTTAGAGGACAATGACGGTGTTTATTTTGTTCCGGCATTGTCGGGACTTGGTGCCCCTCATTGGGATCCGAATGCCAGAGGGGCATTTTTTGGGATCACAAGAGGCACAACCATTGCCCACATGACCCGGGCAGCTTTGGAAGCCATAGCCTATCAGGTTTATGATGTACTAAAAGCAATGGAAAAAGACAGTGGTGAACCCACCAAAGAACTCCGTGTGGACGGTGGGGCAACGGCCAATAATTTTCTGATGCAGTTTCAGGCGGATCTCTTGGGTTGCCAGATCAAAAGGCCCAAAATCATTGAAACAACTGCCATCGGAGCAGCATTTTTGGCCGGTTTGGCGGTAGGTTTTTGGGAAGGTGAGGAGGAACTGAAGGGACTTTGGGAGGCAGACAGAAATTTTGATCCCGAAAGGGATGATAAAGAAGTAAAACAATTAATGCATTTTTGGCACAAAGCAGTAGAAAGGTCTAAAAACTGGGTAGAATAGATGGATGCATTTGTAGCTGAATTTGTAGGAACCTCCTTGCTGATAGCAATGGGTTCCGGAGTGGTAGCCAATGTGGTTTTAAACAAAACCAAGGGGTCTAATGGAGGTTGGATGGTAATCACCACAGCTTGGTCTCTCGGAGTTTTTATAGGCGTTGTGGTAGCGGGACCTTACAGCGGAGCGCATTTAAATCCGGCCGTAAGTGTAGGATTGGCTATTTCAGGGGATTTCGATTGGGCTTTGGTGCCGGAGTATGTTCTTGCCCAAGTCCTGGGAGCAATGTTCGGATCTACTATTGCCTGGCTGATCTACAAGGATCATTTTGATATTACCGACGATCCTGCATTGAAATTTGCTCCGTTTGGAACCGTTCCTGCAATCCGCAATTTGCCTTCCAACCTTTTTTCGGAAATTATCGGGACTTCGGTTTTAATAATTGTCATTCTTTATTCCACCGAACCTTCTCTGGGTGACGGCACACCGATTGGCATGGGATCATTGGGAGCGTTACCAGTGGCATTTTTAGTTTGGGTGATTGGACTTTCTCTTGGAGGAACCACCGGCTACGCCATTAATCCTGCCAGAGATCTTGGGCCCAGAATCATGCATCAGATTTTACCTATCAAAGGAAAAGGGAGCAGTGACTGGGGATACAGTTGGGTGCCGATTCTGGGTCCGATCCTGGGTGCGGCTATGGCTGCCTGGATTTATCTGCTTTTGGGAGAGGGGAACTTGGTTTGACATCTAATTTTAATGTTTGGAAGATATCCGCTTTTCTGCCAGAATGAAAAGTTTTCTAGAAAAGCACCGATCCCAATAGAGACGACGACAGATGATGCGGGCATTTATCCCCCAAATTAAAATAGTATATATAAAATTTTTTTATGTAAATATTTGATTTATATATATATATAAATTGTAATATCAATTTTAGTTTTACGACTATATTTGATTGCACGGCAAAGTATGTTGTGTAGGTTTTACATAAATCAACAATAGTATGTTTTTAAAAATCAAATTCACATTAATCGCATGCATGCTTTTTATGACAGGAAGTATGATTCTTGGTTCCGCAAGTGAGGTTCAGGCGAGTTCATGCCCAAATGGTTGCGTTCAAGGTTATGAGGGATGTTTTTGTCATCAATGGTACTGGACATTCTCTGAGTATCAAGGAGTAGGGGGGTAATTGTGTACAAAAAAAAGTATTGGAATTGACTATGCGGTAGTCTTAGCCAATTTTAAGACTACCGTTTAAAGTAAAAACTATGAAAATAAAATTAATTTTTATACTAATAATATTCGGATGTTCTAAAACTGAACCCGCCCAAAAATTTAAAATCAGTACTGAAAACACCATTGATGTCAGCGCTAATATCCTTGACTTTGAAACTGATCAAATAATCTCAATGCCTTATATTACTGTACTTGATCAATACCTGTTGATAACAGATTTGATGGCTACCAGTGAAAAGGGAATACATATTTATAACAAAAATTCGCTACAATTTATAACAAGTACAGTTGAACTTGGTGAGGGCCCCGGAGAAATAATGCGAATTGGGGAGGTAGCCTTAACTAGTAAAAACAATGAGTTTTGGATGCCGGATTTAGCAAAACTCCAGGCGTTTAAGTTTGATCTGGATTCAATTTTATTGGACTCTTCATATAAACCAACTGTTTCAATACCCATTCCAAATGATTTTTTTCTTGTTGGTTATAGTGTGGTTTCCGATAGTATTGCATTAGGATCAGGAGTGGAGGTATTGAGCCCAAGTACGTTCAGGGTTAGTTTGGTCAAATGGAATCTGATAACAGGTGAAGCTGAAAAATTTGGATATGAGCATCCTAGTCTGGCCAACCAAAGCACCAATGCGTTTTTTAATTATTCCAATTAAGCATGAAATTATGGCCTTAGCTTATACTAACTATGATATTCTCAGTGTATTTGATAAAAATGGAGATATAAAATTTAATTTTTTAGGGGAAATGGAATTTGAAAGTGAAAACCCAAATTTTAAATTTTTTAATCAGGTTAGGATTACTGATGAATACATTATAGCCTCATATCTGGGTGATTCCGGTATCAAATTGGACGACAACAAAAGACCAAAAGGAGTACAACCCGGTAAACTCCTGTTTTTCAATCTTGCCGGTAAACTGGAAAAGGTTATAGACACAGGTCATCAAATTATGACTTTTGCTGTAGACGAAGACAATTCTAGGGTTTTCTGCTATTTTACAGACAGAGAAGTCCCGATTGGTTATATTAATTATGAATAAACTATGAAGTGGATTTGTTTCTTTATTTTACCAATTCTATTGATTTTTGCTTGTGAAGGAAAGCAGAATAGTCCTTCAAACCTAAAAATCGGTCGTTCCGCAGTACAATTTAATGTGGGCTTAAGACTGCTATCCAATGGCATGCTTGTTAGTGTTGACTCTGTTCTTTCTACTTATAAGGGCAAGAAGAAAATTGTTTCCATCGTTGATGGTATCTGTATGAAATGTGTCATTAATGACCTGAATCAAGCGGATGAAGTATTTCAACAGATCACTGCAAGCAAGAAAGTGATCTATATCCTCAATGTGACTTCTGCTGATTCGGCATATTTTATAGCGAATTTAGAACCCTTAATCAAAGTGAAAGGGCATATATTGTGGGATGATTCCTATAGTTTTGAAAACACTAATGGCCTTCTGAGTTCAGATAAGAATCTCCGTACTTTTTTGCTGGACGAGCAAAACAACATCAAATTGATTGGGAATCCATTGTATAATCCAGATTTGGTAGAGAGGTATAAAGAAGCGTTTGAGGAGTAATAGATATTCTGTGATAAATTTTTAGACTGTTGCTTAATCATCTATTTTAGAGGTAGGGATTTCCAGTTTGATAGTCAGCTCTAATAAAAAAATTATAAACATTTACCGTTTAAATCTGCAAACCATTGATAAACATAAGAGAAACTTTTCCAAAGTTCTAAACTCTGGAAATGTTGGTTATATCAGTGCATCACTTTAATACCTCCCTCGCTATCACCATCTTCTGGATCTCGGAAGTTCCTTCACCAATGGTACACAATTTGGCGTCCCGATAATATTTTTCTACCGGATAATCTTTGGTAAAGCCGTACCCTCCAAATATTTGTACCGCTTCATTGGCCACAGATACGGCAACTTCCGAAGTATAGTATTTGGCCTGTGCACTGGCCAAAGTGACTATCTCACCCCGATTCTTCATATCTGCGGCTTTAAATGTCAGCAGGCTTGCAGCCTCTACCTGAGTAGCCATATCGGCCAGTTTAAAGGATATTCCCTGAAATTTGCTGATAGGTTGGTTGAATTGATGTCTTTCTTTTGAATAAACAATGGAAGCCTCCAAAGCTCCTTCTGCAATTCCCAAAGAAAGCGCAGCAATGGAGATTCTTCCGCCATCCAGGATTTTCATGGATTGGATAAAACCATCACCGATATCTCCCAGAATCTGATCTTTGGAAACCCGGCAGTCTTCAAAAATCAGCTCGGCCGTTTCGGAAGATCTCATGCCGAGTTTATCTTCCTTTCGACCTCCCCTAAATCCCGGAGTCCCTTTTTCAATCACAAATGCCGTCATGCCATGAGAATCCCCGACATTTCCCGTACGTGCAATCACTACTGCCACATCTCCCGAAACTCCATGGGTAATGAAATTTTTTGCTCCATTGATAACATAATGGTCTCCATCTTCTACCGCTACTGTTCGCATATTGCCTGCATCAGAACCTGTGTTGGGCTCTGTCAAACCCCATGCACCCAAAAATTCGCAGGTAGCCAGTTTGGGAAGGTATTTTTGCTTTTGTTCTTGGTTACCAAACATCAAGATGTGCCCTGAGCAAAGTGAATTGTGGGCGGCCATGGAAAGTCCAACGCCGGGATCGAGTTTAGTAAGTTCGGCTATGGCCGTAACGTATTCCAAATAGCCAAATCCTGAACCTCCATATTCATTGGGTATCAAAACACCCATCAGGCCCAATTCTCCCAGTTTTTTAAAAAGCTGCAACGGGAATTCCTGCTTGTCATCCCATTCCTTTCGGAAGGGGGTAATTTCCTTTGCTCCAAAATCCCGGATCATCTCGGCGATCATTCGCTGATTTTCATTGAGCTCAAAACTCATCATCATGTCTAAAATTTAATATTTGGGTTAATTTTCTGGTTGGTAAAGATATTAACTTATCCCGAATGATGAAGGTTTGGATTTTAAAACAAATCCACAAACTCAAACTTTTTACCGTCAAATAATCCTTTATCACTTAGTTTCAATTCAGGTATTACCAAAAGTGCCATAAAACTCAGGGTCATAAATGGAGATTGAAGCTTGGATCCCATTTCTTTCGCCATTTTATCAATCGCACTATAGGCTGCCGCGACCTTATAACCGTCTTCAACAGACATGATACCCCCGACAGGTAAGGGCAAAATCATTTCATCTTTACCACTGACTGCAGCAACTCCCCCCTTGGCGTCTATCAGAAGATTGACTGCTTTACACATAGAAGCGTCATCTATCCCGACTGCTATTATATTATGGGAATCATGGCCTACTGAAGATGCTATTGCGCCTGATTTCAATCCGAAATTCTTAATAAACGCCACAGCTGGAGGGGCATCGGCATATCTGTTGACTACGGTGATTTTAAGAATATCATCTTCCGGATTGGCTTCTGCTTTTCCATCAACCAGTTTGATTTTCCCTTGGGTTTTTGGGGTAATCAGTTGGCCATCCAATGCCTCTATCACCAAAGCCTCTTCCTTTTTTCCCTCAAGAGAGAAATCTGAATCTTCCTTCTTATTGACATTGAAATTATTGATTATTTGATTTTCCACCCTTGCAATCAGCGTCTTGCCTTCTTCGGCTACCAGATCTCCATTGATATAGGTTTTCAAAACTTTAAAGTTCTTCAGGTCTTTGACCAAAATAAAATCCGCAGGATCTCCCAGTCTCAATCTTCCGACACTCAGCCGGTAATGTAGAATTGGATTGATACATGCGGCTTGCAACACATCGAAAACGTTTTTTCCTTTTGCAACAGCTCTTGCCGCCAATGCATTTATATGGCTGAGGGCCAGATTATCCGGATGTTTATCATCGGAACAGAACATGATCATCTCAGGAAAATCATCTATAAGGTCGATCAGCGCTTCAAAATTTTTGGCGGCACTCCCTTCCCGGATGGCTATTTTCATTCCCAGCTCAAGTTTTTCCAAAGCCTCCTCATTGGTATAACATTCATGGTCGGTAGTGATTCCCGCAGAAGCATATTTTGCGGCCTGTTCACCCCTGAGACCGGGAGCATGACCATCCACAGGTTTTCCGTATTTTTTGGATAAAGCAATTTTTTCCATCACCAAAGGATCCCGGTTGACTGCTCCGGGCCAATTCATCATCTCTGCCAGATAAACGATTTCTTTTCTTTCAAGAAGTTTGTCGATATCTATTGCGGTGATTTCCCCTCCTGCAGTTTCAAAGGGTGTTGCCGGCACACAGGAAGGTGCTCCAAAATAAAATTTGAACGGTACTTTCTGCCCATTTTCAATCATATATTCCACTCCTTCCATTCCACAGACATTAGCTATTTCATGCGGATCCGAGACAGTGGCCACTGTGCCGTGAACCACAGCCAGTCGGGCAAATTCCGAAGGAATCAGCATCGAGGATTCCACATGTACATGTGCATCTATGAATCCCGGCATGATATACGGCAAACTTCCATCTTGTTTAATCTTGGTTATTGAAACAATGTTTTTACTGTCGATGCTGATTTCTGCGGAATAGATGCATTTGTTGGGAATATCTACAACCTGTCCTGATACTTTGAATTGTGTTATCATATTTGATTTGCGAAATTATGGTTCAATAATTTTTTACGAAAGTGGGATATTGGTTTTATTGAAAAGTGGGATTCCATTGTTTTCCAAATGGTTTTAGATTTAAAACTACTATATTTGCGGCTGAAATTAAAGTAGAGCAAGGTTACTTTTGTGAATGGTTAAGATCGTAGTTGCAATTGACGGGTTCTCAGGATGTGGAAAAAGCACTACTGCAAAGGCAGTGGCAAAAGCGTTGAATTATACATATATTGATTCAGGTGCCATGTATAGAGCTGCCACCCTTCATTTTTTGGAAAGGAATGCTGTACTTACCAATCCGGCTGATATAAAGAAATGTCTTAATTCACTTGAGATTTCATTTCACTATGATCTTGAAAACGGTCGGCAGGAAACATTTCTGGACGGACTTAACGTAGAAAAAACAATCCGAACTATGCGTATATCAGAATACGTTAGTGAGGTAAGCAAAATCAAGGAAGTCCGCACGGAACTAGTCGCCCAACAACAGCGGATAGGAAGAAAAAAAGGAGTTGTTATGGATGGTCGGGATATCGGTACCGTAGTTTTCCCCGATGCAGAGCTAAAAATATTTATGACTGCGGATTTGGGAATCCGGGCGATAAGAAGACAGCAAGAACTTCTGGAAAATGGTGACTTGGTAGAACTCGATAAAATCATCTTTAATCTAAAAGAGCGGGATAGGATAGATTCCACGCGAATTGAAAGTCCTTTGCTCAAAGCTAACGATGCGGTGGAAATTGATACCAGTTTGTTGGAATTTGAGGATCAGGTAAAAACAATTGTAGCATTGGCCAAAGAGAAAATCGGCAAAATTATGTGAACTATGGAAGTAACAATTGATAAAAATTCAGGCTATTGTTTCGGAGTCGAATTTGCCATCAAGATGGCAGAAGATGAAATGGAGATCTCTGACAAATTATATTGCCTGGGAGATATTGTGCACAATGACATGGAGGTCCAAAGGCTTAGCAAGAAAGGCCTGATAGTAATCGATCGGGAACAGCTTCAGGAATTAAAAAACTGCAAGGTATTGATCAGAGCACATGGCGAACCACCTGAAACCTATCGAACCGCTATTGAAAACGATATTGAACTTATAGATGCTTCCTGCCCCGTTGTCCTGAAATTACAGAACAGGGTCAAATATGCCTTTGATAAAATGGAAAGTGAAAAGGGACAGATAGTCATTTATGGGAAAAAAGGACATGCAGAAGTGATCGGACTTACGGGGCAGACTTTGGAAAAAGCCATTGTGGTCATGGAAGAAAAAGATCTGGAGTTTATAGATTACACAAAACCCGTGACGCTTTTCAGTCAGACAACCAAGAGCACCAAAGGTTTTTATGATTTGAAGCAAAAAATCGAAGATCGGATAAAGTCCGCAAAAGGTCAGCTGACCGAAGTTGATTTCAATGCCAATGATTCTATCTGTAGACAAGTATCCAATAGAGAACCGCAGCTTCAGAAATTCGCAAATGATAATGATGTTATTATTTTTGTTTCAGGAAAAAAAAGTTCGAATGGAAAAGCCCTTTATCAGGTTTGTTTGTCCGAAAACGAAAGAAGCTACTTTGTAGAAAACGAAACAGAAATAGAAACTAGCTGGTTTAGCTCTTCGGATAAAGTAGGGATCTGTGGAGCCACCTCTACCCCGATGTGGTTGATGGAGCAGATTCAGCATTATATCACTTCAATTGATAAAAGTTTGGTTTTCGAACAAAACTGATAATCAGGAGGATAGGGTTCGACGGTTCCAAATGGTGTTTACAAACAAATATTACCGGAATTATCTTCTAAAACCTATTGTATTTTATTAGATTTGAGGCGTTTTTCAAATGACCGTTCAGTATAAAAATTAATATGTCAAAAATAGTTAAGCTTAAGAAGGGATTTGATATAAAGCTTGTTGGAAAAGCAGAAAATAAGCTTGTGGAATTCCAGCCCGCCCAAACCTTTGCTATCAAACCTACCGACTTCATTGGGATGAAAAGGCCCAAGGTCATTGTAAATGAAGGAGATACAGTAAAAGCAGGAACTCCAATGTTATTTGATAAAGCCTTGGATAAGGTGCTTTATGTAGCACCGGTTTCAGGAGAAATCGTTGAAATTAAAAGAGGCGAGAAAAGAAAATTATTGGAGATAAAAATTCTGGCTGATCAAAAAATCAGCTTTGAGAACTTTAATAAATTCTCTCCGACGGAATTAAAAACACTTTCGAAAAGCAATGCAATTGACCAACTTGCCAAAAGCGGTGTTTGGCCACATATCATTCAGAGACCCTTTGGGGTAGTTGCCAATCCGGATGATTCACCTAAATCAATTTTTATTTCCGGATTTGATACCCATCCTCTAGCTGCGGATTATACAATTTCTTTAGAAGGAGAGGAAAAATATTTTCAAGCAGGTATTGATGTTCTAAAAAAACTCACTGATGGAACTGTGCATTTGGGTCTGAATGCAGAAGGTGAAGTTCCTTCGGTTTTTTCAAATGTAAATTCAGTACAATTAAATAAATTTTCAGGTCCACACCCGGCAGGAAATGTCGGAGTCCACATTCATCATATTGATCCTGTTAACAGTGGTGAAATTGTCTGGACTGTGAGTCCTTATGGTGTAGCACAAATCGGAAAACTATTTCTTGAAGGGATTTACGATGCGTCAAAGGTAATAGCGGTAACAGGTTCTGAAGCTAAAGTCACTGCATATACCAAAACTTATCAGGGTGCCTGTGTGGATAAACTTGTGGTAGGAAATCTTACCAATGAACACTCTCGCGTGATTTCCGGAAATGTACTCACAGGCGAAAGAATCAACAAAGACGGATATTTAGGTTTTTATCACAATCAGATTACCATTATTCCTGAAGGTGACTATTATGAATTCATGGGATGGGCCAAACCAACAACATCCAAACTCAGTTATCACAGAGCTTTGGGATTGTTTTCTTTTCTAAATCCCAACAAAGAATACGTATTGGATTCAAATGTAAGGGGAGAAGTTAGAGCTTTTGTTCAGACCGGTGTTTTTGAAAGTGTCACTCCTATGGACATTCTACCTGTGTATCTTCTGAAAGCCATTTTGGCTGAGGATTATGATGAAATGGAAGAATTGGGAATTTATGAACTGGTGGAAGAGGATGTGGCGCTTTGCGAATTTGTGGATGTATCCAAGCATCCTGTTCAGGAAATCCTAAGAAAAGGAATAGATTTAATCCAATATAGTTAATCAAATATGAAGTTTCTAAGAGATCTGTTGGATAAACAGAAGCCACTCTTCCAAAAAGGTGGGAAATTTGAAAATTTATACTACCTGTATGAAGCAGGTGAGACATTCATGTTTTCACCAAAACATACTACAGGAATAAAAGGCGCCCAGATAAAGGATGCCATCGATTTGAAGCGGATGATGATCACTGTCGTAATTGCAATGATCCCTTGTTTGCTTTTTGGAATTTATAACACCGGCCATCAGCATTTTTTAGCAACAGGTCAAACCTTAGGGCTATGGGATGATTTTGGACCAAAAGCTATATTGGGACTACAACTTGTGCTTCCACTGGTTATAGTAGCTTATGCAGCAGGAGGATTGGTAGAAGCAGTATTTGCTGTAATAAGAAAACATCCAATCAATGAAGGATTCTTGGTGACAGGGATGTTGATTCCCCTTATTGTTCCCGCTTCAATGCCTTTATGGCAAGTAGCATTGGCAACAATCTTTGCGGTTGTGATAGCAAAGGAGGTTTTCGGAGGTACAGGAATGAATATTCTCAACGTTGCGATGACTGCACGGGCCTTTTTATATTTTGCCTATCCTGCACAGATATCAGGTGATTTGGTTTGGACTTATTTGGGTGACAAAGTTCCGGTTGATGGTTTTTCGGGAGCAACGGCCTTAGCGGTTGCCTACAATGCCGGCGTGGAAGGAGAACAGGTCACTCAGGCATTATCCAACCATAATACAGTTTTGGAAGCGGATATGTATAGTTTTGGCAATATGTTTATGGGATGGATACCCGGTTCTGTTGGGGAAACATCTACCTTAATGGCATTAGTCGGAGCCCTAATCCTCATCGGTACAGGAGTGGCAAGCTGGAAAATAATTGTAAGTGCCTTTGGAGGTGCATATCTTATGGGATTGATACTTAATTTATTGGCTGTCAACGAATATATGGCCATGTCACCGGAATATCACTGGGTAATGGGTGGACTGGCTTTTGGTATTGTCTTTATGGCAACGGATCCTGTTTCCGCATCACAAACAGAAACAGGAAAATGGATTTATGGTCTTTTGATCGGAGTCTTCACGGTGATCATCCGGGTTACCAACCCCGCCTATCCCGAAGGAATCATGCTGGCCGTTCTATTTATGAACGTTTTTGCGCCATTGATTGATTATTATGTAGTAAAAGCAAACAAAAAAAGGAGGTTACAACGTGCAACAGTCTAACGGATATATTATTACATTTTCCATCATCCTTACCGTAGTCTTAGGGCTATTACTTTCGGGTACTTCACAAGTGCTCGGGCCAATACAGAAAAAAGCGGTGGAGCTGGATACAAAAAAGCAAATACTGGGAGCTGTTATGGATCCTGCCGAACTTGCTACTTTCAATCCCGAGGAAGTATTGAGTTATTATGAAAGCCGGATATCTTCAAAGGTTGTGGATATTGAAGGTAATGAGGTTGAAACCGGCAAGGATGGAAATCCCATCGTAGCTGAGAATGTCGATGTGGCTAAAAATTATAAGATGGCTCCGGAGGATAGACTTTATCCTGTTTTTATCTACCATCAGGAAGGTAACCCGGATGATGTTGAATCCTATGTTCTCCCGGTTTACGGTGCCGGACTTTGGGATGAGATTTGGGGCTTCCTCGCCCTTCAGACTGATGTGAGCACTATTGAAGGAGTAACATTTTCCCATAAAGGAGAAACTCCCGGATTGGGTGCCAGAATCACTTCTTTGGAAGTGCAGGAAAGGTATAAAGGAAAAGAAATTTATGATGATTCCGAAAACCTTCAACCTGTAAAAATGCAAAAAGGTGAAGGAAGAGATTATTCCGGGGAAAAACATATGGTGGATGGTTTATCAGGAGCGACAATCACCGCAGTTGGGGTGAATAACATGCTCCAAAATTACCTCAATTATTACCAGGCCTTTCTGGAAAAACAAAAATCAGGTGCTTCTACAGGCGTAGCGGTATTAAACTAATTTGAACGTATCAAACTTATTATAATGAGTACTGACACAACAACAGAATCAATAGAATCGAAAAAACCTGCAGAACAGTTTTTATCCAAAAGAAGGAAAAAATTAGTTACTGACCCTCTTATAGATAATAATCCCATTACCATTCAGGTTCTTGGTATCTGCTCAGCGCTAGCGGTAACAACACAGCTGCAACCAACCTTGGTGATGGCGATCTCGGTAATATTTGTGATCGTGATGTCAAATCTTACCATATCTCTTTTAAGGAATACCATTCCTTCCCGAGTGAGGATTATTGTTCAGCTGGCTGTAGTGGCCACATTGGTAACATTAGTAAATGAGGTTCTGAAAGCCTTTGCTTATGACATGTACAAAGAGCTTTCCGTATTCGTAGGATTGATCATTACCAACTGCATCGTGATGGGACGTCTGGAAGCATTTGCCCTGGGCAACAAACCTTATGACTCAATTTTGGATGGTTTTGGAAGTGCTTTGGGATATTCCTGGATCATTTTGGCTGTTGCTTTCTTCCGAGAGCTGTTTGGCTCAGGATCCATATTCGGAATCCCCGTATACGATTCCATCTCCGGACTTATTGGAGATGACTTCACCTTAGCCAGAAACGGACTGATGGTTTCACCTGTAGGAGCTTTTATCATTCTGGGATTGATCATTTGGGTACAGCGTACCAAGACAGGATATGTTGAACATTAAAAAGCAGAAATAGAAATGGACTTATTTAGCTTAGCAATTAAATCGATATTCATCGAAAACATGGTTTTTGCTTACTTCCTGGGGATGTGTTCCTTCTTGGCGGTTTCAAAAAAAGTAAGTACAGCCCTTGGATTGGGCGCTGCGGTAATCTTCGTTTTGACTGTTACGGTACCCACCAACTGGCTGTTGAATGAATTCATATTAAAAGAAGGGGCATTATCTTTTCTGGGAGCTCAGTTTGCAACTATTGACCTGACCTTCCTCAGATTTATCATGTTTATTGCCATTATTGCCGCAATGGTACAGTTGGTAGAGATGGTTGTGGAAAAATTCGCTCCTGCATTATATGGTGCTTTAGGAATTTTTCTGCCCTTGATCGCTGTAAACTGTGCCATTTTGGGTGGTTCGCTGTTTATGGCACAAAGGGATTATACCCTTGCTGAATCCACCGTTTATGGTTTCGGTTCAGGTATCGGATTCTTTCTTGCCATAGTAGCACTTGCTGCAATCAGAGAAAAATTAAAGTATTCCAATGTTCCGAACGGATTAAAAGGTTTGGGTATTACAATGCTTCTGACAGGATTGATGGGAATTGCCTTTATGTCCTTTATGGGGATTGATTTGTAAAATCAGAAAAGCTCGCAAAACACTAAGCCTCATCAAAACAAATATGTAAAAAAATGCCCCGGTTCTCTGAAACGGGGCATTTTTCGTATGATAATCCGCTATAATCAAGTAATAGCCAAAACACAACAGATTCTTGGCTAAATCCTTGATTGCTGCGTTCATACCCCGGATATTTTATCCTGATCGGTCTTCTGTCTATCAGCTGTTTTTCCAAAAAGGCGAAGGTTATTAGCAGGATATTGGATGGACATTTTTTTAACCATAATGTTAGAGTGCAGATTTTCAAACATCTTTTTTTAATTTAAATGCCCTACCTTTTGTATTTTTATTGATTATCAAAATCTAACCTTTTCAGCCATGTCTTTTACCTTTAGACGATTTATCAAATATTTCTTCAGGGGCCTACTTTTTGTGGTCCCGATAGCCCTGACTATATACGTCGTCATCCTGATCATAAATTTTCTGGATGGGATAATTCCGATCCCGATCCCAGGATTGGGTATCTTGATCATGATCGGGTTTATCATGTTTGTTGGATATTTGGCTGGCCTATTTGTCACCCAACCCCTTTTTGATGAGTTTGAAAAATGGGTCATCAAAATTCCATTGATTAATATCCTTTATACCAGTATTAAAGACCTGATGTCTGCTTTTGTCGGAGATAAGAAAAAATTCAACATTCCCGTCATTGTCAAACTTTCAGAAGGCATGTCAAGATTGGGATTCGTAACTCTGGATGATTTGGGTATCCTTGAGGAAGAGGATCTGGTGGCTATTTATTTCCCCCACAGTTACAATTTCAGTGGTAACCTTTATCTGGTTCCCAGAATCAATGTGCGGATTCTGAACAATGTCAAAAGTTCGGATGTAATGAAGTTTATTGTTTCAGGAGGGGTTTCCCAGCTTTCCAACGATGTTTTGGGGAAAGAAAATACTGACGAAATTCTTAAAGAGTAATTTTTAAGATCGAATTATGAAGTTGTTAAAGTTTGAGGGATTAAATAAGAATAATCGCCATTTTTTGCTTCTCCAAAAATTCTCCGATTAAATACGCCTTTTCTCCGCTTCCCTCCATCCAACTTTCAAATTCCGCTTTTTCATTTGCCGCCACTGCCAGCAAAAGACCGCCACTCGTTTGCGGATCACAAAGCTTAACCAGTTCCATACCCTTTACTCCTTGGGTTTTGGCGCTGTAGGCATTCCAGTTGCGATAGGTATTATCAGGGAAAATAAACTGATCGATATAAGTCTGCACACCTTCAATCAATGGAATATCCTGATTGATAAGCTCTGCAGATAAACTTGAACCTTCACACATTTCTATCAAGTGACCTGCCAAACCAAAACCTGTGACATCTGTCATAGCGTGGACAGCTGTCTGATTGCCTATTTTTTCGCCGATCTGATTGAGGTGGCAGCTGTATTGAAGTAGTTTGGCATAATCTCCTGGATTGAGCTTATCTCTTTTTAAAGCCGTGGCCAATATTCCGATTCCAATGGGTTTTGTCAGGTAGATCAAGTCACCGGCCCGGGCACCGCTGTTAGTCTTAAGTTGATCCGGATGAATGACTCCATTGACAGAAAGACCGAAAATAGGATCTTTGGCAGCAATACTATGACCACCTGCAATGATGACTCCCGCTTCATTGCAGATGCTTTTGGCGCCTTCCATTACCTTGGCCGCAAGATCAGGTGATAACTTCTCCACGGGCCAGCTTAAAATGGCATTGGCAAAAAGCGGTTTTCCCCCCATCGCATAGATATCCGACAAAGCATTGGCGGCAGCAATTCTGCCAAAATCAAAAGGGTCATCGACAATCGGTGTAAAAAAATCCACAGTATTGATCATTGCCAAATCCGGAGCAATCTGATATATAGCAGCATCATCCTTTTTATCATTTCCGATCAGAAGATTCCTGTCAGGCTTCTGGAAGGTATGACTGCCCGTTAGGATTTTTTCCAGAACAGCCGGGGCAATTTTACAACCGCAACCCGAACCTTCACTCCATTGTGTCAGTTTTATTTCCTGATTTTCCATCGATAATCGAATTTTTTAATGCAACTAATTTTTCACAGGCTAAATCCAATTTTTCACCTTCCAGAGAAAGTTGATGCATTCCGGAGTCATTGTGTTTTTTCAGATCAAAATCATAAGCTTTATCATAATAGACCAGCATATTTTCGATCCAGGACTCATGTCTTTCCGAATCAATATCGGCTAAAGCTTGGGAAGTCCTCAAACCACCTAATTTTCCGGTCAACCTCGAAACAGCTTTTTTTAGGTCCTCCTTTGGCAAAGAAGCATATTCCTCTTTAATAAGTTTTATTCTTTCTGTAAGGGTCCGTTTGATTACGATCCGGGGTGATTCGCTAAGATGATGATAAAATCCATCCGGCAAAATGACTGAACCAATTCTCCTGCTTTCATCTTCCACCCAAATGGGTTTTGTAGAATTACATAAAAGAAGTTTTTCTGCAAGCAGATTTTCAAATTGCTCAACCCCTGGCTGTTTGGGTTTATCGATGCCCCCAAAAGAAGAACCTCGGTGATTGGCTAAATCTTCAAGATCCAGCATTTGTTCACCTTTTTCCGCCAACGACTGCAAAAGTACCGTTTTTCCACTGCCGGTTCTTCCCCCTAGCACCAAATATTGAAAAGGTCTTCTCACCGTTTCAAGAGTAAAATTCCTATAGGTTTTATATCCGCCTTTCAACCTTAACACCTCAAACCCAACCATCCTCAAAAGCCAGGACATGATCCGGCTTCTCATACCACCCCTCCAGCAATAAAGGAGGATTTTTCTTTCGGGAAATAAGGCTATGGCTTTTTTTTGAATTTCGTGGAATCTCGGGCCCACCAGCTCGAAACCCTTTAGTATCGCTTCTTCACTTCCTTCCTTCTTATAAACGGTACCTACGATTTCACGTTCCTGATCATTTAAAACCGGAAGATTGATGGCATTGGGGATATGGCTTTTCTCAAATTCACCTTCACTCCGCGCATCCAAAAGGGGTTGATTTTCCCTGAATTCCAGAAATTCTTCCAGTGTGATCAGTTTTTCATCCATGATTTTTTTGTATTGGAAACAGCTCGTGGAGGTTTTGTTTCAATTTAGTGAAGATATAAAAAAGCCACAAAGCATATACTACTTTGTGGCTTATCATTATGTATAGCGGTTTGATTAAAACTGTTTATCCAATTTTTGAGACAGTACCGCTTTGGGTACAGCGCCTACCTGTCTGTCTACAATCTCACCCCCCTTAAAAAACAATAATGTTGGAATACTTCTTATTCCGAATTTTTGGGCTACAGCCGGATTGGCATCTACATCCACTTTGCCTACAACAGCTTTTCCTTCGTAATCACCCGCCAGTTCTTCCACCAACGGACCGATCATTTTACAGGGTCCGCACCATTCGGCCCAAAAATCCACCAATATAGGCTGTTCGGATTTCATGATTTCTTCAAAGTTCGCATCAGTTATTTCTATTGCTTTTGCCATTTTATTAAAATTTTTAATGTCTTTATTTTCAAATATACTTCTAAAGTAGAATAGGGGTTAATAAGTTCCTGCATGGAGAAATTTTATAAGGGTTGATATTCAATATGCATATCCGCTTTTGTACCGGTTTCGACTGTTTATCCGGGTAAATGATTAGAAGCCTGCCGGCAAAGGCAGGTGAAATCAGACATTTTAATCACTCTAAAAATCCTATAAATTCAGAAGAAGTAAAGAAAATGCTTGATTTCAACAAGCAGCTATCGGACTTTTTCTAGATTTCTCAGCTATTTATTGAAAATTTTTCATATACCTTACTGAGTTTTACAGCCCTGATTATGCACTTCAAATCCTGACCACATATAATACTGACGATGAGCTGAATGTATTAATAAACTCATTTTTGTTACTCGATGAAACGTTTAATGATTTTGTCATTCAGATGATTTTGTCAAATGAATTATCGGAATATGATAAGGAATAAGTGTTCTTTTGGAAAATAAATAGCTCCTAAAGATCAAATAATTGTTTAATCTTTTGATTGATAATATTGATATGGCTTTCGTGGATAAAACCTAACTTTCTTTTTATTAAGGTTTTAGGGATGGATATGATTTTGTGAAATCGAATTACGGAATCAGTAATTAAGCCAGTGGTTTTTCCTAATTCGGAATTGATTTCAATTAATAAGTCTGATCGATCAAAAAAATCGGGAATTTTGCTTGAAATAAATGCCAAAACAACATGTTCATGATCTCCTATTGGTTCTGTTAAGCAGAGAGCGGGTCTTACCTTTTGGGTTTTGAAATCTTCAAAAGGAAAGCTGACTAAAACTATATTGAATTTTAATTTAGACTGCCTTTCCATCTTTAAATGAATAAATATCTTCCTGTTCGTCTTTTAAAAAATCAAAAGCCGGATTATTAGAGACAATTTTCAACCATTCATTTTCATCGTTAATTTTTTCTTCCAAGAGAATTAACACTTTAACATTTTTATCAGCTTCTTTCAAATCCAAATCTAATTTCAAATGGCCTTTTTTGTTGGTTTTTGAATTTATTTCTATTGCTTTCATTTTGGTTTTATTTAGCTTCAATCAAAGTAACGATTTTTTTGAACTTTGTTCGGACAATAACAAAAATAAAAAAGCACTCAAACAAATCTGTCTGAGTGCCTTATATTTTGTTCGATGGGAGATGCAAAATTTTGAATATCTTTATTTGTTCTACCAAATTTTGGATAATATGAAGATGTATATCCGCTATTCTGCCGGTAGCATTTGTTTTCCCAGGAAATGGGCTGGAAGACCGAGACGGAAGTCGCCTGCCTGCCGGTAGGCAGGGAAGAAGCCACCAATCTAGATTTTGGCCTAGGATCTGCTGATTTTGGCACTTACCGGTAACATTGCGGATATACATAAAATGTATACTAAAAATGCAATTAGCATGGTTTTTTGGTCTGATAAACACAAATCAAAAATATCCACTGGTTCAAGTCTTCGGACTTGGACCATCCTGCCCCCCTGTTAGGCAGAGAGCGGGTCTTACCTTTTGGGTTTTGAAATCTTCAAAAGGAAAGCTGACTAAAACAATATTGAATTTTAATTTAGACTGCCTTTCCATCTTTAAGTGAGTAAATATCTTCCTCTTCGTCTTTTAAAAATAGCCCCCTCTGGTGTAATTCTAGTTGTTTTTTTATAAAAACTCCCTTTCATTGTATTTTTGAAGCTTTCATGGAATGAAAATTTAATAGGTAAAATGAGAATTGTTTTATTTTCGATCTTGCTATTTATATCAGTTTTGGCGTGCTCTACAAAAGGAGAAAACCATATGATAATTGATGGGGATTTTGAAGACCTATCAATTATTGACAAATGGATAAAGGATAAAGAAATTGTATTTCTGGGAGAACCTACCCATGGAGATGGAAGCATTTTTTCTGCAAGAATTAAAATGATCAAATATCTGGTTGAAAAACATGGTTTTGATGCGATCATTTTTGAGAGTAATGGTTATGATGCTTACCTCATCAATGAATTGAGACGGATAGATAAGATAAGTTTGAATGATTTTAGACAAAGCACTTTTTCCATATGGGGTAATAGTATAGAACTGCAAGAATTATGGGAGTTTTTAATGAATAACGAGAACGTGGAGTTCTTGGGAATGGACCATTATCCTCACAGATTAATGAAAAACCATTTTTTGAACGAGTTGAAATTGGAAGTTGACCTTACAAAAGAGGAAGAACAGCTTATTCAGTCTTTAATGGATTCCATTGCAACAACTGAGCTCTTACCAAGAAAATACTATTTGAATACCTATGATCTTGCCATTTTGGATACTATGAAATCCAAATTGAATCATTCAACCATTTCAGTCCGTTTGCAGGAAGGGTTAGACAATTTGATCCATTTTGCTGCTTTCGAAAGTCTTCCTAACCTTAAAGATCAATTTTGGCCTAAATTCAATTATCGTGACAGTTTGATGTTTGAATCATTGATACGCCATACTAAATCGAATAAAAAAGTAATAGTTTGGTTGGCAAGTGCACATGCTCTTGAAAACCCATCTTATATCATTGATCCGGAAGATTTGAAAGAAATTGGTCAAACGTATGCCGATATGGTTACTTTAGGGAAATTGGCAAAATCCCACTTTGGAGATAAAATGCTGAATCTGGCATTTTCGGCATATCAAGGCAGTTTTTATGACTTTATTGATAATAGGGAAATCGATTTTTGTTTAGATTCCATTCCTAATCTTGAAATGACATTTTTAGAAGAAAATAAAGCCATAACATTGGTGGACTTAAGGAAAATAGATTCTGTTTATTTCAGTGGAATATTGGGATTTGAGCTAATACAAGCAAATTGGGGGAAAAATTTTGATGGAGTATTTATTTTTCCTAAGGTAAAGGCAAGTAGAAGAATAGAATAGTTTCCAATTGAATCCCTTTCAACGGACTTTGCTATATCGGCAAGGCGAATCTCCTTGTCAAATTTTTCCGGGATAGTTATCTCGATCAGATCGGACTTTGGCTTTTCAGAACATGCCAAAAGCAATAAGATTATTAAAATCAAATTAAGATAAAAGCAACCCTGATTGCTCATATGGGGGAAAACCAAGAAATAGGAACCAAAATCAATAACAGGTTAATCATAGTTCCAACAATAATGATGAAAGTGAAAGTTAGTTAAAATACTTTAGTCAATTAACTTGTTTCACTTACAAGACCGATAATGGGATTGGCATAATCATTTGTTCCGGATACATATTCAGCTGACCTGAAAAAAAACAAATTCTGTTGCGGGGACAAAAACAAAGACCGGCAAAGATTACATAGATAGGATATGATTTTCAGATTATGGTTAGATAATCGAATATACCACCTCCGGCAGCTGATCCAGATCCTTGATCATGGCATTGGAGGGATCCACCGCATATCTGGTAGACATCAGGTCAAGGGTAATGTCCTCTTTGCTGTCTATGACATTGATGTAGAGTTTGGCCTCCCCTTTATATTTTGGGTGATTTTTTCCAGTTTTTCCATTAGATCCAAGGTCAGGTCATCCAAATCTATGTTTACCCTGAGACCTTTGATCATTTTGCTGCGGACTTAATTGAGCAGCATGATGAATTATCTTTCATATTATTTATAAAGTATGTTTTATGTAAATCAATAATCACGTACTTTTATAAAGTATACTTTATAGAAAGATGAAATATATATCTAGAAAAAAGTACTTAGTCCAAATTATGCCATTTGTGAATAAACCTGTAATAAAGGTTTTAACGGGGCAAAGAAGGGTGGGGAAAAGTTACGTCATGTATGAATTGATGGACAAGTTGAAAGAACTGAACCCTTACGGAAAAATCATTTACATTAATAAGGAACTTGAGGTATTTGCGGATATTCAAGACCATAAAGACTTAACCGATTATCTCAATGCCCAACTGAAAAATGATTCGATGAATTATATTTTTATAGATGAAATTCAAGAGATCCAAGAATTTCAGAAATCTATAAGAAGTTTTTTGTTAAATACCAATTGTGATATTTATATCACAGGAAGCAATGCCCACATTCTCTCAGGTGAACTTGCAAGTCAACTTTCGGGACGTTATGTGGCTTTTGAAATACATAGTCTTGGATTTGATGAATTCCTGAATTTTCATGGATTGGAAGAAAACTTCGAATCTCTCACCTTGTATTTGAAATATGGGGGAATGCCATTTCTCCATCACCTTGGACTAAAGGAAGATATTCCTTTCGAGTACTTAAATAATGTTTATGCCACTATTCTTCTCAAAGACGTGGTAGCTAGGGAAAATATCAGAAATGTCCCTTTTTTAGAGAATTTGGTTACTTTCCTCTGCGACAATGTGGGTAGTCTTCTATCTGCAAACAATATTCACAAGTACTTAAAATCCCAAAAGATAAATCTTTCAGTTCCAATAATCGTCAGTTATCTGAAAGCTTTAACAAACTCATTTATTATTTATAAAGTTGTCAGGTCGGAAATAGGAGGACTTAAGATATTTGAAATTGGGGAAAAATATTATTTTGAAGATTTGGGATTAAGAAACGCTATTTTAGGCTTTAATCAAAAAAGGGATTTACATAAACTTTTGGAAAATGCAGTTTATATGCATTTAAGAAGAATGGGCTGGCAAGTATTTGTAGGGAAGATAGAGGATAAGGAAATTGATTTTGTAGGAGGTAGAAATGGTGAAAAAATTTATATTCAAGTTGCCCTGACCATTTCAGATAAATCAACGGAAGAAAGAGAGTTTGGCAATCTCCTTAAAATCCTGGATAATTACCCGAAGCATGTGATTACTCTCAATGACCCCTTAACAGGAGGAAACTACCAAGGGATCAGGCAATTGAATCTCTTGGACTTTTACCGGGAGATCCAATAAAACCCAATCTGGCCAAGCCAGCTAACAGAAAGTTTAATAAACCCTGTCTTAACTTTCTGTTATTCAATGAAAAATACCCTGTACAGGGTATTTTTTATATCATTATAATTTAGTTCGTTTATAAGAATATTTTTAGTTCAAAAGTCACAACAGAAAACCAAAATTTTACCGTTATGAAAAAAAATGTTCACAATGTAAAAAACGCATTTTTGGCAATCGTAGCAATTATGGGGGTAATTGGATGCCAAGAAGATTTAGATGATTTAACTGAATTAGTTATTGATTCCAAACCGATAGAATTAAAAGATGGGACTCTTAAATTTGCAAGTAATGAAGTTTATGAAGGACTTTTAGAAAAATCTGATGACCTCAGCTTACCAGAATTTTTGTCTTATCAAAAAATATTGGAAGAGTACAAACAGGCCAAGGGAACTGATTTACGTGTTTCAGAAGAGTTATTGGATAATCTTGAAGGTTTTCAGGATACCCCACTTCTTGGTATTTTGGATAAGGATGGAATGGTGATTATTGGAGATTATTTGTTTTCATTAGATTTTGAAAGGGAATTAGTAGGGGTTACCAACAATAGTAGTCTGAAAAATCAAATGATTTCAAAGAATTTTGAACATAAAAATATAAGGAAATTTACATTCGAAACAGATATTTTATCTGAACTTGATTTAGCCTATGATTCATCAGTGGAAGGTGTTGAAAAAAAATATTCAACCTATGAAAATTTCAGGATTCAAAATTGCCCGGGAAATATTCCTCCGGGGACTGGGATACCCCTAATACCTTCAAATAGAGACGATGTCCTTGAGCCGGACAAAAAAGTTGAATTTACTCTGACCTGGGTTTCATCAACATTTTTAAGAGAGTATAGGGCTACAGCGCTACACGTTTATCAGCCAGCTGGGATTTATTTTAGATTAAAGACTGAACTATCCCACGATTCAAGGCTTTATATGCAAACCAATAACTGGACTCCAGAACCAGACTCAAATATGTCAGTGTTTTATTGGGGTAGTTTTAAACCAAAAAATAGGAGCACGGTAAATCTTTATAACTGTTGGGATTCTTGTCAGGGTTGTTGGCCACAACCTGCAAATAGAGACAAGGTTCAAAAAGTCCATTGGGAAGCGGCAAGGAGACTAGATGTGATCAACCTTTATGGAATATTCAGGGGTAGGCTTGGAGGTGATGTCGCTATCACCACTTCAGGCTATGAGTTTAGGCTACAACCTATTTTGAGGAATTAGAAATGGTAAAATTAGTTGTTGTTTTATTTTGGATGCAATCAACTGTTTTTTTTACCGCAAACGCTCAGGAAAGATTTGGTTTAGGTATCCAAGGAGGGCGTTCTGTAGTCATTGGAGAGACATTACCAACCTCAATGCCCCTAATGGGATTTAATGCCAAAGGTAACGGAGGTGCTAACATTTCGGTTTACCTCCGTTACCGATTATCCGAAAATTTGGGCGCTTTGGCGGGTGGTGGAATAAACAGTCTGATACCCTCCGGTAGATTTATGAATGCTGACACGGGAGGAAAATTACCGGGTAAGCAACCTCATTTTTTTGCCGGAATCGATTATGATTTACAAATCAGTAATTCTAGGTTCGGCTTTCTCCCTAAGTTGGTATTGGGATTTACCGGTAACCCACAAGAACGAAAGCACAGAAATTTCATAAGTGAAAAAGGGGAAATCTTTCAACTTCATGGGGTATCTGTTCCCAACTCATCAGTAATCAATATACATTACTTATACCTTCATTCTTTACAGACCCATGGGTCCAAAAATAATATTATTTTCCATGTCCGACCCGAAATAGCACTTTATAAAAATGTTGGCAAACATAGAATCTTGATTTCAGGAATGTATGGATATGCTTTGGGAGATGATTATTATGTCAGAAATTATAAGGAGCTGTCTTATCGTGAAGAAAGGTATAATTCCGTTCATCGTTTCAAAGGTTCCTATTATGCATTGATATTGGGATTTGAATTCGGATTTTAAAGCACAACATTTTCCCGATTAGATAATTGAATAAATCACCTCCGGCAACTGATCCAGATCTTTGATCATGGCATTGGAAGGATCCACGCTGTATCGGGCAGACATCAGGTCTAGGGTGATGTTTTCCTTGCTGTCGACGACATTGATATAAAGCTTTGCATCGCCTTTATACTTTTGGGTGATGGCCTCCAGTTTTTCCATCAGGTCCAAAGTCAGGTCATCCAGATCGATATTGATCCGGAGTCCCTTGATCATTTTGCCCCGGACTTCATTGAGTAGCATGATGGTATTAAACTTGAACTCGAATTCATTTTCCTTCCATCTGTTGGGATGCACCGCGCCGGTAATATATAAATACCAGCCGGTCATAAAGTGCTCCTTGAACCTGATATAATCTTCCCCAAAGATAAAAAAGGTGTGTGCGCCATGATAATCTTCCATGGTCAATGTGCCAAATGGTTTTCCCGTTTTAGTTGTTCGGTGTGCAAAGGAAGTCACCATCCCTGCGGTCCGGATTTCACCCCTTGAGCGAAGGGCTTCAACATTTGCCAGCTCCGGCAAAGGCGTATTGGTAAAGGAATCGATCTCTATCCTGAACTGATCCAAAGGATGACCGGAAATATAGAGTCCCACCACTTCTTTTTCGATGTTCAACTGTTGCAGCTGACTGAAGGGCTCCATATGGAGAATGGTCGGGAGCGGCACTTCCATCCCTGATCTCCCGCCGAATAAACTTACCTGAGAGCTGTCGGCTTCCTGCTGGACTTTTACAGCGTATTTAACAGCCTTTTCCAATAAAGAGCCTTCTCCCTCCGGAGCTTCCAGATATTGTCTTCTGTGGTGTTGTGGAAAACAATCAAATCCGCCGGCCATGGCCAGAGCCTCCAATGTTTTCTTATTCACAGCCCTCGAATTGACCCTTTTGGTAAAATCAAAAATGTTTTGATATATGCCTTTACTTTCCCGTTCCTCAATAATGGACTGCACAGCACCACCACCTGCACCTTTGATGGCTTCCAATCCAAAACGGATCTGACCCTCCTTGTTCACTGTAAAATCACTTCTGGATTCATTCACATCAGGTCCCAACACAGCCAATCCCATCCGCTTGCATTCCTCCATAAAAAATGTCACTTGGGTGATATCGTTCATGTTGTTGCTCAGCACCGAAGCCATATATTCTGCTGGATAATGGGCTTTGAGATAAGCAGTCTGGTAAGCGATCCAGGCGTAGCAGGTGGAGTGGGATTTGTTGAAAGCATAAGAAGCAAAGGCCTCCCAGTCCTTCCAGATTTTTTCCAGTTTTTTGGCATCGTGTCCTTTGGCAGCTGCCTGTTCTACAAATTTTGGTTTCATCTTATCCAAGACGTCCTTCTGCTTTTTGCCCATGGCCTTCCTCAACACATCGGCCTCACCTTTGGTAAATCCTGCCAACTTTTGGGAAAGAAGCATCACCTGTTCCTGATAGACAGTGATTCCGTAAGTTTCCTCAAGGAACTCTTTCATATCCTCCAGATCATAGGCAATGGCTTCCGAGCCATGCTTCCTTGCAATAAAGCTGGGAATATATTCTATCGGTCCCGGACGATAAAGTGCATTCATCGCAATCAAATCCGCAAAAACCGTTGGTTTCAGATCCCGCATGTGTTTCTGCATACCGGGGGATTCATATTGAAAAATCCCGACGGTTTCCCCTCTTTGAAAAAGTTCGTAGGTTTTGGAATCCTCTATCGGAAATTCATCAGGATCAAGAATAATCCCATGGCGCTCTTTAACGATCTTGACTGCATCCTTGATCAAAGTCAAGGTTTTAAGACCCAGAAAGTCCATCTTCAGCAAACCTGCACTTTCAACAACGGAGTTGTCGAACTGGGTGCAGACCATATCCGAATCTTTGGCCAGCGCCACAGGCACAAAATTCGTGATGTCGTCGGGGGTGATGATTACGCCGCAAGCATGGATACCGGTGTTTCTAACGGACCCTTCCAAAACAGTGGCCTGATTGATTGTTCTGGACAAACTGTCGTTTGATTTGGAAATCCTGATCAGCTCATCTGCTTTCGCAATATTATCAGAATTGTTCTTCAGTTTATCGACCAATTTGGCCCGATCTTTCCCGATATCAAAAAGCGCTTTGAGTTTTATATCCGGTACCAGTTTGGATAATCTGTCAGCTTCCACCAGAGGCAGATTCAAAACCCTCGCTGTATCTCGGATGGCGGATTTGGCGGCCATCGTGCCGTAGGTGATGATTTGGGCGACCTGATTGGAACCGTATTTTTGGATCACATAATCGATTACCTTTTGCCTGCCCTCATCATCAAAATCAATATCAATATCGGGAAGCGAAACCCTATCCGGATTCAGGAATCTCTCAAAAAGGAGATCATACTTGATGGGGTCCACATTGGTAATCCAGACACAGTAAGCAACTGCTGAACCTGCAGCGGAACCCCTTCCGGGGCCAACCGAAACTCCCATTTCCCGTGCAGCTCTTGTAAAATCCTGTACAATCAAAAAGTACCCCGGATATCCGGTTCTCTCAATCGTTGCCAGTTCAAAATCAAGTCTTTCCTGAATTTCTTGGGTCAGATCCGGATATCTTTTTTTTGCACCTTCATAGGTTAGGTATTTGAGATAAGCATTTTCTCCTCTTTTGCCACCATCTTCTGCATCCAATGGATCGATAAATTCGGCAGGAATGTCAAATTTGGGTAGCAAAACTTCCCGCGCCAGTTTGTAGGATTCAATCTTGTTGACGATTTCATCGGTACAGGAAATCGCCTCAGGCAGATCAGCAAAAAGTTTTTTCATCTCCTCCTGTGATTTGAGGTAAAATTCATCGTTGGGAAATCCGTAGCGGAATTCCCTTCCCCGCTTCCCGATGTATTTTTTTGGTTTTTCAACCAACTCACCATCTTTCACACAAAGTAGAATGTCGTGGGCATTGGCATCCGCTTTATGGTTGTAATAGGTGTTGTTGGCTGCGAAATATTTTACATTATACTTTTGGGCGAATCCCAACAAAACTTCATTGACTTTTTCCTCTTCGGGAATTCCATGCCTGTTGAGTTCAATATAAAAATCTTCTCCGAACTGTTCCTTCCACCAGACAAAAGCTTCCTCAGCTTGGGTTTCCCCCACATTGAGAATAAGGAAAGGAATTTCCCCCCAAAGACCTCCAGTGGTCGCGATCAGGTCCCCTTTATATTGAATGAGCACTTCCCGGTCAATTCTCGGAAGGTAATAGAATCCCTGAATATTGGCATAGGAAGAAAGCTTGGCCAAGTTGTGATATCCCGCTTTGTTTTTGGCCAGAAGTACGGTTTGATATCCGTCATCTTTTTGGGATTTGTTGGCACGGTCACGGCAGATGTTGAATTCACAGCCGACAATCGGTTTGATTTCTTTGGCCAAAGCTTCCCGCACAAAATGAAACGCGCCCATCATGTTACCATGATCTGTCATGGCAATGGCGGGCATGTTCATGCTTTTTGCCTGCTGGATCAGCGCCGGGATTTCGGAGGTGGCTTGGAGAATGGAATACTGAGTATGGACATGGAGATGTGAAAAGGGAACCGATTTCAGGTCGGATATGTCGGCCGTACCGGCCGCTTTGAGCACTTCTTTTGCGGCAACTTTCTGCTCGTCTTTGGCTGCTGCAAAATTCGCCACCTCCAAGTTTGGAGCTTCATAAACCACATCCTGCGGGTTGATTCCTTTTTCGGGTGCCAGAACTTTCTGTGAAATCAGCCCGAAGAAACATTTTGCCGTAGCATCCACATCATAGGCCGCATCATGCGCATCCTGAAAACCAACTCCAAAAAGTTTGTTATATAATTCGGTCAGGGTTGGCCACTTGAATTTCCCGTTTCTTCCACCGGGAAGACCACAAAATTCTGTGGATATATCTTTGGTATCCAAAGCCTGCAAATCCAGCAGCTGCATCCGGATTTCTTTCCTTAAAAATTCCGAACCGACTACATTGATGTCAAATTCAATGTTATGACCTACAAGATATTTTGTTTTTGCTACATCGAGGTGAAAAGATTCGAGCACTTTGACTAAGTCATGGCCTTCTTTTAAAGCTCTTGAAGTAGAAATCCCGTGGACTTTTTCGGCATTATAGGGAATCGTAAAACCTTCAGGCTTTATGATAAAATTGTTGTTTGATATTAGCTTACCCTTTCCATCATGCAGCTGCCAAGCCAGTTGCACAAGCCGAGGCCAGTTGTCAAGATCAGTGATGGGGGCATTGTAATTTCTGGGTAATCCGGTTGTTTCGGTATCAAAAATCAGGTACATAAAGACTCGTTTTTTTTGGGGATGGTAAATTAAGATTTATCTCTCTGAGGAACCAAGAGAGTGGCGGAAATTGTCCCAATTTATTTTTTGAAAAAAGTTATCCGGGTAAAGCCGAAGAATGTGAATTTTTAACCTTAACTAACAACTGAAGTTGAGGAAAATTAAATTGGTGATAATTGGATATTTGAATAGGAAATCAGGTTTTCAGGATTTTGGTTTTCCTTCTTCTTTAGCTGGATGGTCAAGGAAGTTTTATAATGGAATCGGGGTTTAGCCAAATATTGACTGCTCTCTATCTTTCAAGGCACAAAATTGAAAAAAATGGTATCTTCAAGCATCCAATTAAAATCGTATCATGAAGAATGTCATTATTATGACTGCTATTTTTATTTCCTTTAGCAGTATCGGACCCGCTGTTTCACAGAATCCAAATTTCCCAAAAATGGATCTTCAGGTAGAAAATCATGAATTTATTTTCGGAGAGGATAAGCCTTTTGCTCAATGCCACGCTTCCACATTGGAAAGTATAGGGAATGGGGAATATGGTGTTTCCTGGTTTGCCGGTTCACATGAAAAAAATGATGATGTGGGAATCTGGTTTTCCAAAGGTGGCCCCGGAAATTGGTCAGAACCTAAGATGGTGGCAAAAATCCGTGAGGATCCCCACTGGAATCCAGTGCTGTTCAATGCCCCGGATGGAAGACTACACCTTTATTTCAAAGTGGGGAAGGAGATTGATGATTGGGAAACTTGGGTGCAATATTCTGAGGACAAAGGAGATACCTGGTCAAAACCCAAAGAACTTGTGGAAGGCAATCAAGGAGGTCGTGGTCCTGTAAGAAACCATATTTTGGTACTTAGCGACGGGACTTGGTTGGCACCTGCATCCATTGAAAAGAACCGGGTTTGGAATGCCTTTGTGGATCGCTCCGAAGATGGCGGAAATACATGGATGGCTACCGATACGCTTCAGTTGGATCGAAGTGCCGTGGTTAAAGAGGGTGTGATTCAACCTGCTCTTTGGGAATCAAAAGAAGGGCATGTTCATATGTTGCTACGGACATCAGCAGGGAAGATTGGCAGGAGTGATTCCTTTGACTTCGGGAAAACCTGGACTCCTGTGGAATTGACGGATTTACCCAATAATAACAGCGGGATTGATGTTGCACATATAAAAGGAGATACCGTGGCACTGGCCTATAATCCTGTCGCAAAAAACTGGGGGCCAAGGTATCCGATGCAAATTGCGGTTTCACTTGATAATGGAAGGACTTGGCCGGTGAAAGAGGTGGTGGAACAAGGATCAGGAAAAAATGAATTTTCCTATCCTTCTTTGATTTATGGAAAGGGAAGTTTGGTCTTATGCTATACCTGGAATAGGGAAAAAGTAGCGTTTTGGAAGGCTAGACTTGAATAAGGAGATAAGTTTTAAATATTAGCTCTTATACTCAATATCCTGTAAAATAAATTAGCTGCCTTTGCGCTTTTTCTTAATTTCTATCTGCGAAATCTTTGGCTTCTATTTTCTTTTCAATACTTCCCAAAAATCATCTACCAGTGCTTCTTTATCGATTTTTGAGAAAATCCGAACCGTAAAGGATTTATTTTCAGGTGGTGAATTGACCAGTAGCATTTCTGAGTGTCGGGGAAGTAAGTATGCCTGTACCAAAGCCAAATCCCACATCACCCGAGTTTTATCCTGCGGATTCTGTTCTCTCCAACGATCTGCCAATATTTTTTCTATAGGAACATTGTCATCGGTTTTTTCATAGGTGTCTTCCCTGTCATATTTGAGAGGCAAAGCAGTTTCAAGTGGCATCACTGTAAAATCAAGGTCCTTCAGATCCAATAAATAATCAAAGGCATTGAGGTCATTGCGAATATTGAACTCATTTTTTCCCCAGGCTCGCGAAGTCTGATTGTATCTGGCTCCTAGAGCAAAAACCCGGATTTTAGGTAGGATATCAGGGTCAATTAAAATGGCAGATGCAATATTTGTCATTGCACCCAAAGTAAGGATATCCAGTTTTTCTCCTTCGGGCAATGATTTTGCGATTTTGATGATTGCTTGGGCAGCAGGGGAGTCCCTTGGTTCCTGTCCTCCCCAAGCTCTCCCGATCTGACGGTCAGCGCCTTTTGGATGAGGAATTTTTGAAAGTCCCATAGTTTCCAAAATCAGCTCATTCAGTCGCTGGCTTTCCTCCATGGTGTTGAGTTCTTTGGCATCGTAAGCGTTCCACTTCTCAAAAACCAATAGATCAGGATTGTTGAAATGTGCCGAACTCAATCCTACCACTTCCACATTTGGTTCTTTTAATAATCTTACGATCGCATACAGATCGTCCATTTCATTTCCCGTATCCGAATCCAGCCAAACTTTCTGGGTTTGTGAAAAGTCCTGACAATTAAAGAAAGTCAACAAGAACAGGGTAAGTAATTTTTTCATGTGTTTAATGGTTTTGGGCAAAGGTAAATTTGAGATAAGGCATATTGATTTTGGAAAATAACGGTTTTGAGCAAGTGGTAATTCTTTTTTGGATGTCGAAACTGTTGTTTTTTAAAAATAACGAACATTGGGCGAACTGAAACAATCCACTGCTACTTTATTATATTTTGGTAAGGTGATGCGCCCCAAATGTGATCCATCGGATTGTCGAAATTGCCGGTTCCGGTAAAGTCTCTTGGATATTCCCACGGTTAAAACTTAGAAGCAGGTAATTACCGCGGCAGAAGATTAGTTTTAGGCGTTGGATTATTGAATGGAAAGGCCCAAAAAAAGCAGCCAAAATTTTGGCCGCTTGTTGTAGTGGATCATTAATAAGGAATAACCGCTTTCTAAAATAAAGGAGTTCACCGCCAGATAAGCTGATTTATATAAAACATTTATCTAAATCAGCTCACTTTTTTCTGCCAAAAAAGTAATGAACAGCAAAGATTAAAATCCCCAAACCTGTCCATAACATGGTGTCTTTGATCTCTTCCGGGTTTGTTCCTGACAGCAGCCAAATCGTTGCGAGTATCCCGGTAATTGCAAACTGATTTCCATAGGGGATTTTGAAGTATTTTGTTATCGGACTGATCTTTCGTAGCCGGATCAGAGAGGCGCAGACAAGTGCATACAAAATCAGCCGGGCTATAACTGACACCGCCAGTGAGCTCATGAATCCCCAGACTATTGCCACAAAAGCAACTAAAAAAGAAAAAAAGAGTAAGGAAACCCATGGGGTTGCGAACTTTGGATGGACTTTGCTGAACAGCTTAGGCAACTGATTCTCCAAACTTAATGCATAAGGCAATCTTGATCCACTCAAAATCTGAACATTCAGCGTTCCCAAAATTGAAACAACCGCTCCGATGGTAATGAACATTCCTCCCCACCACCCCATAAAACCGCTTGCTGCATCGGCCAAGGGTTTCTCGGAAGTGGCCAAGGATGGAAGTGTTCCGATTGACACCACCTGAATCAACATATAAAATATAGCAATTACGGCTGCGGCAGTGATTAAACCAAATGGCAGATTCTTTTTGGGATTTTCGATCTCGCCACTGTTGACCAACCCTGCCTCAAAACCCCCAAAGGCAAAGATCAAAAGCAGGGCAGATGCCGAGAAGTCCGTCAAGCTTGGTGATGGACCCGCCGCTAATAATTCCACATCAATAAAAAACATTCCTATAATGATGAATAAGGCCAATGGAACCAACTTGGCTACGGTCAAGGCATTGCTCACCTTTGCTGTATTCCTGACACCGATCCAATTGAAATAGGTGATGAGTGCTGTAATGGCTATGATCAAACTGACCCGAACTACAGGTTGATTGAAAGCTTCTGAAAAAAACGAAAGATATAATATTAACAGGTTGATCAAGGTGGCATAGCTAAAAAGCCTGGTCAGCATCAGCAGCCAGCCAATAACAAAAGCCGGTAACGGTCCAAATGCACTGTGAACATATAAATAGGGTCCGCCGGTCTGTTCAAATCTGGAACTCACCTCCGCAAATACCAATATCAGCACCAACATCACCAAGGAACAAACCAGAAATGCAAGTAATGAATAGACGCCTGATAAGGCAAATACTTTTGCAGGCAACGCAAATATTCCAGCACCGATGACACTGTTGATTATAAGAAAAACCAGGTCCCATTTTTGGATACCACGTTTGAGCATAAAAACGCTTTTACTTTGGAGGTGGATTTATTTGAAAAAGTAAGATATATAAACGCCCTAGAAATTTGTGGAGAATTACTTTTAATTATTTAAAAGGTTAAAAAAAGTTGATTAGGGGTGAACCGTTTTTCTGTTGATTAGGGTTTTTCCGGCGGTGACTTTTTCGAATTCTGCATCATAATTTTTTCGTAAAGTCCCCATCCATCTGTCCCAAAATAGAAAATAAAGCCCATAATTTCCTGTAAACTGTTTATGGTGAAGGTTATGGGCAGTGCCTGTATTTATCCATCGGCCGACTTTTGTTTTATGAAAATTACGGGGATAAAGTTCATATCCCAAGTGTCCGTAGACATTGTAAATAAACTGGAACAGGAGGAATAATATCAGTCCGGAAATGTGAACGGGTAGGGTAAAAGCTATTACCGGGATAATGCCGGCTTCAAGAATTGCTTCCAGTGGATGAAATGCATAGGAAGTCCATGGAGAAGGATTAGTCGACTTGTGGTGAATGAGATGTACATGTTTAAAAAGCCTTGGTGTATGCATAAGGCGATGAATCCAGTAAAAATAGGTATCGTGGATCAAGAACATCATGGGGAAAGTCAGAAAATAATATACCGTTCCAAACTTATCGCTGTCCCGATATAAGTTGGTCCATGGGAAAAGCACCCAGAATACCAAGGTTGCCATTGTGGCAAAGATCAATACGGTCACCAGTGAATAAATGATATCCCTGCCATACTCCTTGGATTTTGGAAAACCCGATTGTATCCTTCTCGGTTGAAAAGGCTTTTTAAACAATACGTAAAACATAAAAAATGCCAATCCAGCAATCAAAAAATAGCGGAAGATGATGGTTTGAGAGATCTGCAGCCAACGGTGGAAGATGTCATCAATGTACATTTTCAATCAGGTTTGTTCTTTAAATTTACCAATTCCGATTTAAAAAGTCTAGAGAAAGTCCACATCTACGCTGAATGGATATTTCATCAGGTATTGGAGAGCCTCCTCGATCTTTAGATCTTCAAAAAGCACCTTGTAAAGATTTTCGGTAATTGGAGCCCGCATTCCTGTTCCTTCCACATAGGTCTTGATCAGTTTCACAGTATTGATGCCTTCAGCTACTTCCTCCATGCTATCGATGATTTGATCGAGGCTTTCTCCTTTTGCCAAGCGATAACCCACAGTGTAGTTTCTAGAAAGTGTGGAGCTGCAGGTGGCCACTAGATCACCTATGCCGGCCAGTCCAATGAATGATTTTAAGCTTCCGCCCAGTCCGTTCCCAAGATATATCAGCTCCACCATGCCTCTTGATATCAACAGCCCCCGGGCATTTTCCCCCAGTCCCATTCCAGCCAATGCACCCGCAGCAATGGCAATGATATTTTTCAAAACTCCGCTGAGTTCTACCCCAATAATGTCCGAATTTCCATAAACCTGAAACCTATCCGAACGGAGCAGTCGCTGACCTTCAAGTATTACCTCATTAAATTTACTCGCTACAACTGTTGCCGCAGGCTGCCCTTTTGCAAGTTCTTTTGCCAGGTTGGGACCGGCAAGACAGCCAACCCTTACCACTACGGTTTCTTTGAGTACCACTTCACTCATTGTCAGGATTTCTTTTCTGGAGATTTTATTCATCTCCTCCAAGGTTTTTCCTTTCGGAAGATTGAGACAAAGACCTTTCGTACCGTGTATAATAATATGATAGGGATAAAGATATGGTGAAAACGATCTGACAACTTCCTGAAATCCCGAAGAGGCAATCATAAAAAACAAAACATGGCAGGATTTGGAGATATGTTCAGCGTCAGCCGTGGCAGTGGTTTCAGGATGAACGGGATTGCCGTCCGCAGTATGAAAGGTGTTGATCTCATCCACCAATTCCTGTCTTCTCGCATATACGATCACCTTGCTTTTCTCAGCTAGTATGTTGGCTATGGCTGTGCCAAAGCTCCCCATGCCCACTACCCCCACCTGTTTTTCTTTAGAAGAGCTTTTCAAGGTCATATCCATCTAATCTGTTATGGTAAAAATAAAGTAAACTAAGATCCTGACTTTCAATGTCACCGTGTTCATTTCTTATCAGCGGGCGGTTTGCATGGTACATTCCCACGTTGTCCAATCCATGAGCAATGATAGCATCAATGCCCTGTTTCAGGTGAGGAGCTACATGCACGCATCCTTCCTCCCGGATTTCCATTATCCTGGTCAGTACCTTTTGGCACTCCAATTTGAAGATTTCATATGGAATGATGATTTCCTCTTCAGGTAATCTAAGCAGGTTAAAGAGATCGAGTTTGCGGTTGTCCCGCTTGATGATTTCAAATGCAGTAAATGCCACCAAATGCGAGCTGAATACCCTGTTGATCAAATGAAATTCCTCAACAATCCGCTGTCCCAATCGGATGGTATATTCTTCTTCGCGCTGCGTATCTACTGTTACTTGGCCATTGGACAGAAAATAATCCCGGGTGTTGATAAATCTCCCGTTTTTATCCATACTGTTGCCCTCGGTGTCAACATAATTTCCAATGATATCCATTGCTCTGCCCACGGAAACTGATATATCGGATCCCTTGGTGAAGAATTTCAGCAGGAATTTTGAAATTTTATAGGAATTAGAAAATTCATCGGATTCTTTATAATACCGTTCCTGACCTGTTTCACTCAGATGTTCCTTGATCAGACTGGGTGCTTCCAGCACAAAGTGGTAATTGATGGTGACCGGAACGATAAATATTTTACCACTGATGTCATTTATTCCTTTTTGAAAATTCTCCCTTTGGGCTTCAACAGCTGTACTCAGTAAGCCCAGCTTTAATTTGGACTCGATTTTTCCGCTTCGGGACCTTGTGCCGCCGGGAAAGAAAAGACTGTGTACACCAAACTGAATAGCCTCTGAAGAATAGTTTTTAAGTGTTTCCAGGTAAATCAGATTTTTCTTTCTGCGATCTACCTTAAAGGCTCCAAGGGCATTCATAAAATAAGCAAAAATTTCAATATTGAACAGGTTCAATCCTGCGCCATATATAAAAGGAGGAAGTCCCAAAACAGAAATGATCCAACCTATCAGGATGCTGTCCAGATTACTGAAATGCGTTGGAACCATTACAATTGTGCCCTTGGATGCCAATTCCCGCAGCTCATCCGTTTTTCCGATTATCTGTATCTTGTCCTGAAGTGTGTATTGCGTGCTGAAAATGGATTTTATTCCCTTGACCCTGGCAGCATTGAGCAGTCGGGCAAATCCATAAGTGACAATCCTTCGGGTGAGTTTGTAGTGGCTGTGGTTGAAATTACTGGCAATTTCTTCAGCATACCGAGTGGTGATGTCATCGAGAATTTCCAGATATTTTTTCCTCTTTTGGGTTTTGTTGAGCCCGTTTTCAGCACTCAGCTGGACCAAAGATGACTTTACATCATTCCAAAAATCATATTCATCATCGGGATCTACTGCCCAGGGATTCTGCTTGATCCTGAGCTTTTCCCGATAAAGAGTCGTTTCAAGCTCCTCTTTTAGGAGGTTCATGTTTCCCCCTGTCAAATCCATTATCCGCTTTTTACTTGCATCAGATACTTTTTTGACAAATTCCTTGCGGCTTTTGCTCAGTTTGACCACAGGCCATTCATCCTTTCGGGGAAGAATAGGGTCATATTTGTGCTTGATATAGTTGTCAGTCAAGGATTATTGGATTAGGATAAAAATCAAAGATAACAAAAATTGGGATGGAGGATTGTGGATTCATCTCTTTAAGATGCTCGGTGAGGGTTGCATTTGTTAAAAAAGCAACTAATGTAGAGGTAATGGCTGTGGAGGAGATGGCTCCATTTTTTTTATTCAAAACATTAAAGACGACCCGTCAATTTTTCGGGAAAAACTCCTGAGGCAATTCGTATTGTTAAGATGATGGCCCATTTGATTTCAATTTGTAACATTTCCTCATAAATATTGGCTGGGGAGGTGTGAGGAGACAATTTAGAAAAAGAAAAACAATTATTACCAAACGATTGGAAGACTAGCTTGTTCCTTATGGGAATAAATGAACAACGGTTTTGTCCAAGGGGGAATCCGTTGTATTATTGCACCACGATTGCGCTATGAAGCCTGACCTCAAACAGATCCAAGAACCCATAACCGCCGAGATGGTGGAATTCGAAAAGAAGTTTAGAGACTTTATGAAAAGTAAAGTCAAACTTCTTGATCATATCACCCATTATATTGTTCGGAGAAAAGGAAAGCAGATGCGCCCGATGTTTGTTTTTCTGACAGCGGGAGTATGTGGAGGTGTCACTGAGGCGACATACAGAGGGGCAGCCTTGATCGAGTTATTGCACACCGCCACTTTGGTCCATGATGATGTGGTGGATGATGCCAATTACCGCAGAGGATTTTTTTCAGTCAATGCTCTTTGGAAAAATAAGATTGCCGTTTTGGTGGGAGACTATCTTTTATCCCGGGGTCTTTTACTGAGTGTGGACAATGGGGATTTTGACCTGCTGAAAATCGTATCCAATGCCGTCAGAGAAATGTCCGAGGGCGAATTGCTTCAAATCGCAAAAGCCAGAAAACTGGATATCACCGAGGAGGTTTACTACACCATCATCCGTCAAAAAACCGCCAGTCTTATTGCTTCCTGTTGTGCAGTGGGCGCCACTACTTCAGGAGCTTCCACCCAAGTCATACAAACCATGAGTGAGTTTGGGGAAAAAGTCGGCATGGCTTTTCAGATTAAAGATGATCTTTTTGACTATGGAAAGGACGAAATCGGAAAACCCCTGGGGATTGATATCAAAGAGAAAAAAATGACCCTTCCTTTGATCTATGCCCTAAACAACGCCTCTTGGCTGGAAAAGAAAAAAATCATGTACATGGTCAGCAACCGGAATGAAGATAAAAAAGCGGTGAATGAAGTAATCAGCTTTGTTAAAAAATCAGGTGGTCTGGAATATGCCAAAGATATCATGAATAATTATTTTCAGGAAGCCCTGTCTTTATTAGCAGATTTCCCTGATTCTGAGTATAAAAATTCTTTGGAGGATTTGGTACGGTATACCATAGAAAGGAAGAAATGATTTGATTGTCGGCTATTTTGGTAGTTGGATTTTTTTAAGGACCGATGTCGGGTGTCCGAAGAAAAAAATACAATCTAGATTATGTCCCGTTTGGACTGAATTTTCCCCTTTACTGTTATTCAAATTCACCCACTTTCTCCCACTGTTTTTTTGATTTGGAATTTTTCGTCTGCCAGCTTTTTCTTGTTGATTTTATTCGGTCAATACACTGAGTTTTTCAGGGTGGAACCCTGCAAATGAATCTACAATTGTACCCTTCTCATCGAGGATAAAAAAACTTGGGTATCCGAAAACCCCATATTTTTCTACAAGTTCATTGGCACCGGTCAAAACTATGAAAGGAAATTTGACTTTTTCTACATACTTTTCCATCCTTTCATTACTATCTACAGGGTTGATATATAATACCGTTACATCTGAAGCAAAGGCAAATTCCGGTTTGGCAAAATGGTCTAGAGCAAGTTTGCAAAAACCGCAATTGATAATGGAAAAATCAATCAGTACCCTCTGCCCTCGGAAATCAGCAAGCTGAACTTCATTTCCCTCTAAATCCATCAATTGAAAATCAGGGGCTTTTTTTCCAATTTCCAATAATTTTCTATTAACCTTTTTCTTATCATCCAATTTAGTAAGGTATCCTTTTGGAAGTTCATAGTCCAAAAGCTTGGATAGGCCGGAAAATTTCTGATTTTCGAACCAGGTATCAATAAACTGCTTGGGTTTATCATTGTGAAACAACAGGTACCTGATTAGGAGTATCTGTGCATTGGCAGGATTGATAAGGACTTGATTTTCTGAATACACCTTGGTTTCTTCATAAACTGTATCCTGCAAGACCTGGTTAAAAAGCCGATAAGTTTTGTTTTGTATTCCAGTATCTCCTTTATACGAGAAGTCTCCGGTTTTTAATATTCTCAATGGCGAATAGGCAAGCTTCATATTATACATCAGTCTATCCGGGCTTTTCCTAAGTGTATCTGCATCAAGCATTAGTACCGTACTGTCCTGATGAGAGTAAATCGTAAGGATGTTGTCCTGATAAACGGTTGTATTTTTAGGGCTTATTCCGATAAAATTAAAGTCCAATAATTCATTGGGACGTTTTTCAAACTGCAATTCGTATCTAAAAGTATCTACTTCATCAAAAAGCGGATGTTGCCAAATCAAAGTAGTTTGATAACTATAGGCCGGGGATGATATATATTTTTCTTGGCTCCGCTGGAGTAGCTCTTCAGGACTTTCCGGCCCTGAACAAAAAGAAAAAACAGAAATGTAAATTAAAAGGAAAAAGACTCGGGAAAATTCCATGATTTAAAAACCTTGTGTTTCAATGGATAAGTTAGTGATAAAAGATTGGCTTTAAAATATGATAAGCCTTAAAAAAGAACTTTTCCAGAAGTTCAAAACTTATGTAAAGTTAAAAATAGCTTACGATTCTCCTTAATTCCAATGTCCAGCTTTCCAATGTTTCAAATCCCTTGACTTTGTGATATGGCAGAAAATTCCAGCCTTGTTGCCAGAATAAATTCATATCCGTTCTCCAATAGTTCGCTGATGTTGCTTTTGGAAAGCAGTCTCTTTTAACGGAATGATAGCATGGACCTCATACTTATTGCCCTCAAAAACCTGATAGGCAAAAGGGTATCCTTCGAGCACCACCAGTGGGTTTTGTTGACAGTGGATTCAATGTGCCATATTTAAGATTATCGAATTCTATTTGGGGAATTCTCCCACTTTTTGACCAATATTTATTAATCTAAATTTAATGAATGTTTAAAATCCCTAAAAATGGATGATTTAAGCCTGCCTTTAGGGATTTTTCTTTGTGGTTACCTTTACGCAAGCCGTTGACCCTCAATTAAAAAAACCCTTAAATTTTTCGGATACTATTGTGATAGATCAAACTTTTAGATACTTTTAAGAAAAAGTGGAGAAAAGTGGGAGAAAGTGGTGGGATGTGTAATTGCTTTTCTTACTTTTGTTTTTGGAGGGAATCTTAAAATAAACCCATGGGAATGTTCAATAACCAATATGACTGCAAGCTCGACGCCAAAGGACGTCTGGCATTGCCTGCCAAAATAAAGGCGGCAATACCGGAATCCAATGGCAATGAGTTGATGCTCAGATTGGGCGATGATGGTTGCCTGGTGTTATATCCCATGATGGAATTCAAAAAACTCTACAATCAGGTCAACGCACTTAACTCGCTGAACGAAGAGCAGCGGAAGGTGAAAAGGAGTTTTTTCAGGGGCAATACAGATGTGGAATTGGATAGCGCAGGAAGATTACTGATTCCAAAAACTTTTCTCCGGTATGCCGAAATCGACAAAGATGCGGTATTAGTGGGAATGGGTGGAAGTGTGGAAATCTGGAACCCTGATAAGTATCTTGAGAATATCATTACCGATCCGTCAGAGCTTTCCAGGCTGATGGAAAAACATATCTCATAAGTCATGACAGCACAAGATTATCATATCCCCGTGATGCTTCAGACTTGCATTGATGGATTGTCCATAGATCCAAACGGGATTTATGTTGATCTGACCTTCGGTGGTGGAGGTCATTCAAAAGAAATCCTGAAACACCTTGACAAAGGCCACTTATATGGTTTTGATCAGGATCGTGATGCGGAAGCCAATGTGCCTGAAAGTGACAAATTCACTTTTGTTCAGGCAAACTTCCGTGATCTGAAAAGATATCTGAGGCTTTATGGTGTAAAGCAAGTGGACGGCATATTGGCTGACCTGGGGATTTCATCCCATCAGATCGATGTTCCGGGGAGAGGATTTTCCACCCGGTTTGAAGGTGATATTGATATGCGGATGAGTGATTCGATGACGATGACCGCCAAAGATATCCTCAACACCTATGAAGAAAGCCGTCTGCACAGGATTTTTGGCATTTATGGAGAAGTGAAAAATGCCAAAACCTTAGCACAAGCCATTGCTTCACAAAGAGTAATGGTGCCATTCAGCAACATTGAAGGGTTCAAAGCTTTGTTGCAAAAATTTGCACCTAGAGGCAAGGAGTTCAAATACTTTGCTCAGGTCTTTCAGGCTTTGAGGATTGAGGTGAACGATGAGTTGGGAGCTTTGGGAGAAATGCTGCAACAGGCACTTGAGGTTTTGAAGCCTGGAGGCAGATTGGTGGTCATGAGTTACCACTCTTTGGAAGATCGGTTGGTCAAAAATTTCATTTCCAAAGGAAAATTTCAGGGAGAAGTCGAAAAGGACTTTTATGGCAATCTGATCCGACCTATGGAGCCGGTTATTAAAAAAGCCATTGTAGCGGATGCGGAAGAAATACAAAGAAATAACAGGGCGAGGAGTGCCAAGCTAAGAATCGCCAAAAAATTATAAAGATGAATCAGAACACTTTCAAGAAAAAAATCAAGAAAGGATCTTCCCAAAAAGGAAAGAGCAAGAACATCTTTACCCTGATTGAGGAGAAGCTGAATGTTACCGGATGGTTGGGAGAAGGCATTCCGGTCAAGTTTGTACCACCCTTTTTATATGTAGCATTTCTTGCTTTAGTCTATATCTGGAGCAATCACCGAGCTGATAATATGATCAGGAATATAGAAAAAGTACAACAGGAAGTGGAAGACATTCGTGCAGATGTGACCACGCTGGAGGCAGAGTATATGCTGAGCAGCAAACAATCAGAAGTGGCAAAAAAGATCGAGCCATTGGGAATTTATGAACTGGAAGAGCCGCCGATAAAAATCAAAGTCAATAAGTGAATATAAAACGTTCCATAGTACTGAGAGTAAGGATAGCCTTCATTTTGGTGGCCTTATTTGCCGGGTTGATCTTTTATAGGATCACCCATTTGCAGTTTGTGGAGGGGGAGAAATGGGCAGCCAAATCCGAAAATCAGAATTTCCAGTTTAGAAATGTCAGTGCCACAAGAGGTAATATCTATGCTGAAGATGGAAGTCTTCTGGCTACCAGCCTGCCATTTTACAGGGTAGTGCTTGATCCGTTGGTAACCAATGAAAAAACATTCAGATCAGGGATCGATTCCCTGTCTTATTTTTTGTCTGCCTATTATAGGGACAAATCCACAGCTGCCTACAAAAGAGCCATCACCGAGGCCCGTCTCAGCGGTAAGCGCTATATCATCTTAAACAGAAAGCAAGTCGGCTATCAGGACAAGCAGAAAATGTCCAAGTGGCCAATTTTCCGTTTGGGAAGAATGGGTGGTGGAGTGATTTTCGAAAAAGTAGAGAAGAGATACCGGCCATTCAATAACCTTGCAAGCCGCACCGTCGGCTTTCTCAATGAGAACAAATATGGAGTCGGTCTGGAATATAGTTTCAACGATTATCTGGAAGGCAAAAACGGGAAAGCATTGTTTCAAAGAATTGCAGGCGGGACATGGAAACCGGTTTTTGATGCCACCGATATCAAACCCGACGATGGATTTGACATTATGACCACGATGGATATCAATATTCAGGATGTAGCCGAAACAGCGCTCCTTCGGCAGCTGATCAATAAAGATGCAGAATTCGGATGTGTTATTGTTATGGAAGTAGCCACCGGCCACATCAAATCCATCATCAACCTGCAAAAGAACAAAAACGGTAAAGGTTACGGAGAGTATTACAATTTTGCCGTAGGCGAACAGGGTCTTACAGAGCCGGGTTCCACCTTCAAACTGCTTTCCATGATGGCTCTTCTTGAGGAAGGAAAAGTAAGTCTTAAGGATACCATCGATACCGGAAACGGAACCTATCGCTTCTTCGACCGCAACATGAATGATGCAAAGAACGGAGGGTACGGTAGGATAACTGTCCGTGAGGCTTTTGAGAAATCATCAAATGTTGGTATTTCCAAAATGGTCAATCAACATTTTGGTCATCAACCCTCCAAATTTATTTCTTATGTGGAAAATGCAGGTTTGGATCAGCCGATAGATTTTCAGCTGAAGGGAGAAGGAAAACCTTATTTCAAATCTCCCAAGGGCAAACACTGGTATGGTACCACCATTCCCTGGATGTCCATTGGCTATGAGTTGAAGCTGACGCCGCTCCATACGCTGATGTTTTACAATGCGGTGGCAAACAACGGTGTGATGGTCAAGCCCATGATTGTAAAAGCTGTTGGAAAAGGAAATCAGGTAGAAAAACAATTTGACACGGAGGTTGTCCGAAAAGGAATAGCATCAGAAAAAACCATTAAACAATTGCAGACGCTTCTTGAGGGTGTGGTTGAAAACGGCACTGCCAAAAATGTGCATAATGAGGATTATAAAATAGCCGGCAAAACCGGTACTGCGCAGAAACTGGTGAACGGCAAATATACGAAAAGCTATTACACGTCATTCGCAGGATATTTTCCGGCTGATAATCCAAAATATAGCGCTATAGTGGTGATCGACAGTCCAAAAGGATTCAATGCTTACGGGGGGGATGTTTCTGCACCTGTATTTAAAGAAATAGCGGACAGGATTTATGCACAGGATCTGGAATTGAATGGCAATTCTCTTCCTCAATCACTAATGGCCAACTCCGGGGATCAGGATTTTCCATATGTACAATCCGGAAGGCTGGAGGATCTCCAGTTGATCTGCAACAGATTTGGCATATCAAATCATTTAACAAGTGAGGATGGGGCCGGCTGGGTAAAATCTGCATTCAACAACAAATCCATTCAATGGAAGTCAAATAAAGTGGATGCACCGATAGTACCCGATGTTGGCGGCATGTCATTAAGAGATGCATTATATGTTTTGGAAAATAAAGGATTGAGGGTGATGTACCAAGGAAAGGGGAGGGTGAAAAATCAGTCCATCAGTCCCGGTGCTCCTGTTCAACAAGATGGGATAATCAGATTAGTATTGTCATAAATGAAGGTATTAAAGGACATATTGTACAAAGTTTCACTGACCTCTACCATAGGTAATATGGATGTGGAAATTAGCGAAATAGTATTTGACAGCCGAAAGGTTGTTCAGAAATCCGCCTTTGTGGCCATCACAGGTACGCAGGTGGATGGACATGCTTATATAGAAGCAGCTTTGCAAAAAGGGGCTTCGGTTATTGTTTGCGAACAATTACCCTCAACCCAAAAGGAGGGCATTACCTATGTTCAGGTAGTGAATGCAGCCAAAGCCATGGGAATCATGGCAGCCAATTATTTCAAAAATCCATCTGAAAGGCTGAAGTTAGTGGCGGTGACCGGTACCAATGGTAAAACGACCACCGTCACGCTTCTTCATCAATTGTTTATGGAAATGGGGTATGTTGTTGGTTTGTTGTCAACTGTGGAAAACAAAATCAATGAGGACATTATCCCCGCCACCCATACCACGCCGGATTCAGTTACTATACAGGCTTTGTTAAGAAAAATGGTGGATGCCGGTTGCACCCATTGTTTTATGGAAGCCAGCTCCCATGCCATTGTGCAGGAAAGAATGGAAGGTTTATCCCTGTCAGGGGCTGTTTTTACCAACATCAGCCATGACCACCTGGATTACCATGGATCCTTTGATGCTTATATCAAAGCCAAAAAGAAGCTTTTTGATGAATTGCCAAAAACCGCATTTGCCTTAATCAATGCCGATGACAAAAGAGGAATGGTGATGTTGCAAAACTGCAAAGGCCTTCACCAAACTTTTGCTTTGAAATATCCGGCTGATTTCAAGGCAAAGATTCTCAGCAATACGCTCGAAGGATTGGAGCTTGATATCAATAACAAACAGATCTGGTTCAGACAGATCGGCGAATTCAATGCCTATAATTTATTAGGGGTAATGGGCACAGCCGTATTACTTGGCGAAGAGGAGGATGAAGTTTTGATGCAGCTGTCAAAAGCGGAAGGAGCACAAGGAAGGTTTGATAAAGTGACTTTGTTTGGAATCACAGCCATTGTTGATTATGCGCATACTCCAGATGCATTGGAAAATGTGCTCAGGACCATTCAGGGAGTGAGGACAGGAATAGAACAGGTCATCACTTTGATAGGATGTGGTGGAAACAGGGATAAAACTAAAAGGCCAATGATGGCCAAGATAGCGGCCCAGTACAGTGACAAGGTGATATTGACATCCGATAATCCGAGAGACGAAGATCCGATGACCATCCTCAGGGAGATGGAAGCAGGTATCAGTCCTGTGGGATTAAAAAAGACTATGATCATTGCAGATCGGAAAGAGGCCATAAAGACTGCAGGTATGCTGGCAAAAAAAGGCGATATCATTATTGTAGCCGGTAAGGGCCATGAAACTTATCAGGAAATCAAAGGAGTGAAATACCCTTTTGATGACAGGAAACAGGTGAAAGAAATGCTTAATCTTTTGAATAAGAATTAATGTTATATCCGATTTTTGAATATTTAGATCAGGTTTTGGATGTCCCGGGGGCAGGGGTGTTCAGGTATATCTCCTTCAGGGCGGGTATGGCTGCACTTTTATCTCTGATCATTACCATCACTTTCGGAAAAAACATCATCAACTGGATCCGGAACAAGCAGATAGGTGAGACAGTAAGAGACCTGGGACTAAAAGGCCAAAACGAGAAAAAAGGTACCCCAACAATGGGGGGATTGATGATTATTACAGGAATTCTCGTTCCTACTCTCCTTTTTGCCAATGTGAATAATATATATATCATCCTGTTGCTGATTACCACTGTTTGGTTGGGAGCAATCGGGTTTTTGGACGATTACATCAAGATTTTTAGAAAAAACAAGAAAGGTTTGGCTGGCCGTTTCAAAATCGTCGGTCAGATCACAATTGGAATTGTGGTGGGAGCCACTCTTTATTTTCATGACAATGTAGTGGTTAGGGAATTTACAAATCCTGTTTCTATAGAAGAAGGTATTGTCGAAACTCCGGCCTATCGGGATGTAAAAGTGGCGAAAACCACCATTCCTTTTGAAAAATACAATACCCTGAATTATGAGGTTTTTCTGGGATTTCTTGGTGAAAAAGTAACCCCGGTCCTTTATATCATTTTGGTGACTTTCATTATCACAGCCGTATCCAACGGGGCAAATATCACTGACGGTTTAGACGGTTTGGCGGCAGGAACCTCAGCCATTATCGGCCTGACGTTGGCAATCTTTGCCTATATCAGCGGAAATGCGATTTTCTCTTCTTATCTGAATGTTTTCTTTATTCCCAATTCGGGAGAAATGGTGATTTTCTGTGCCGCATTTGTTGGTGCATGCGTGGGGTTTCTTTGGTACAATGCCTATCCCGCGCAGGTTTTTATGGGAGATACGGGGAGTTTGATGATTGGAGGCGTGATTGCCGTTTCCTCTTTGATTTTGAGAAAAGAATTATTGCTTCCCGTTTTATGCGGGATTTTCCTGATAGAACTATTATCTGTTATTGTTCAGGTCAGCTATTTCAAATACTCGAAAAGAAAATATGGTGAAGGTCGGCGGATTCTATTGATGTCTCCACTGCATCACCATTATCAGAAAAAGAATATTCCCGAAGCCAAAATCACTACCCGTTTTTGGATAGTGGGAATCCTTTTAGCAATCATCACTTTGGCCACATTGAAACTTAGATAAATGAACCAAAACATAGCCATACTGGGAGCAGGAGAAAGCGGATTGGGAGCAGCAATGCTGGCCAAACGGGAAGGCTATGCTGTTTGGGTATCTGATATGGGTGTTATCAGCAACTCAAGAAAAGCCAAATTAAAAGAAAACAGCATTCCCTTTGAAGAAGGGCAACATACAGCAGAAAAAATACTGGATGCTGATCTGATCATCAAAAGCCCGGGAATCCCGCTTAATGCCGAAATAGTATTAGCGGCAGTAGAAAAGGGAATACCGGTAATTGACGAGCTGGAGTTTGCTTTCCGGTTTTCAAAAGGAAAAGTCATTGCGGTGACAGGAACAAACGGTAAAACCACAACCACCTTGCTTACCTATCATCTTTTGATGAAAGCAGGACTGAATGTAGGTCTTGCAGGAAATGTCGGACAAAGTTGGGCAGGTCAGTTGGTGGATGGAGACAAAGATTGGTGGGTTATAGAAACTAGTAGTTTTCAAATTGACGGATTCCGGCAATTCAAGCCTGCCATAGCCATTCTGATTAACATTTCGCCCGATCATTTGGACAGATATGAATATGAGCTGGACAAATACATCGCATCAAAAATCTCCCTGTTCAAGAATATGGGCGAAAATGAAAATGCAATCTATTATGAAGGAGATGTAAATATTATCAAGGGACTCAGGGAGCAAAGGTTGATGGCTGAAAAATTCCCTGTTTCCCTTTCCCAATCAAAAGAAAAAGGTGGATACTTTGATGGAAATCAGATCCACCTGCGGATGCCCGGAAAAAAGCTGGACATCAGCAAAAACGAAATCATCCTCAAGGGAACCCACAACATGCTGAATGTGATGTGTTCTTCGGCAGCGGCAATGTTGGCGGGTGTATCCGAATCGGAGATAAGATCAGGTTTATCGGATTTCCAAAATGCCCCACATCGGATGGAGTTGGTCGGGATTGTAGATGGAATCAGCTTTATCAATGACAGCAAAGGCACCAATATAGATGCCACCTCCTATGCACTGGGAAGCTTCAGTTGTTCTCTGATTTGGATAGCGGGAGGTGTGGACAAGGGAAATGATTATTCGCTCTTGTTTCCGATCATCGGTGAAAAGGTGAAGATGCTTATTTGCCTTGGCAAGGAAAACGAGAAATTAAAGACTGCATTTGCAGGAAAGATAAAGGAGATAAAGGAGACCCAAAATATCGCCGAGGCGGTATCATGGGGGTTGGATTATGGCAAATCCGGAGATGCGGTATTGCTGTCTCCTGCCTGTGCCAGTTTCGACCTTTTCAGAAATTATGAAGATCGCGGTGAGCAGTTTAAAACTGCTGTGAACAAACTTAAACCATCATTGAACAAATGATAGCACTGAAACAATGGATTGACCAAAATCTGAAAGGCGACCCCATCATTTGGGGGATCGTGATCGTTTTGTCCATCATCAGTATTCTGGTGGTGTATTCAGCGACCGGTTCTTTGGCCTATAAAAGTCAGGGCGGTAATACGGAGAAATATCTTGTGGATCATTCCCTGCTGGTTTTCATGAGCTTGTTCGTGATGTGGGTTGCGCATAAGATCCCCTATAAAACTTTTGGATTGATCGGTCGCTTTTTGTTGCTGATTTCTATACCGCTGCTTTTGGTAACATTCATGTTTGGATCCACCCTGAATGAAGCCAACAGATGGCTGACCGTTCCGGTGATCAATAAAGCTTTCCAGCCTTCGGATCTGGCTAAATTGGCTTTGATAGCCACGTTGGCGAGTTTGTTGGCAAGAAAACAAAACAACATCAGGGATTTTCAGAAAACATTCTTGCCGATAATGGCTGCCATTGGAATGGTGTGTGGCTTAATTGGTCTAGCCAATATGTCGACAGCTGTATTGTTGTTGACTACCTGCCTGTTACTGATGTATATCGGTCGGGTGCCGATGCGATTTATTCTGATGGTAGTCCTGATCGGAAGCATGGCACTGACGGCTTCGGTTTTCCTGGGGCAAAGGGGTACGACGTTCTTTTCCAGGATAGAAAACTTTGTTTCCGGAGATGAAATCCCTTTTCAGGCCGAACAATCCTACATCGCTATATCCACCGGAGGGGTGACCGGTAAAGGACCAGGAAATTCCGAGCAGCGAAATACTTTACCGCATCCATATTCGGATTTTATTTATGCCATCATCATTGAAGAATATGGACTGGTCGGCGGAGCAACGGTATTGTTCCTCTATCTGGCCTTATTATATCGGGGAATGCGGATTGTCGCTCTATCCTCAAAACCCTTTGGCGGATTACTATCGGCAGGATTAAGTTTTGCGCTCGTTCTTCAGGCTATGGTAAATATGGCCGTAGCTGTAGGTTTGGGACCAATTACCGGATTGCCGCTGCCACTGTTGAGCATGGGCGGTACTTCATTGGTGTTTACGGGATTCTCCTTAGGCATTATCCTGAGTGTGAGCAGAGGTGATCATGTCGATGCAGTGGAGGCGATTCCCGAGGGAAACAGAACAAGAACAAAATTTCAAAGTGTATAAATAAACAATGGTTAAAACTTCAACACCATATCGAATCATGATCAGCGGAGGCGGCACAGGGGGACATATTTATCCTGCGATTGCCATTGCCAATGCATGGAAAGAGCGTCATGCTGATTCCGAGATTCTGTTTGTGGGTGCTGAAGGGAAGATGGAAATGCAAAAAGTACCTGAGGCAGGGTACAAGATCGAAGGATTAAAAGTGGCAGGTCTTCAGAGAAGTCTTTCATTGTCCAATTTAAGTTTCCCCTTCAAACTGCTGGGAAGCCTGAGCAAGTCGAAAAATCTGATTAAGGATTTTAATCCCGATGCAGTTGTGGGAGTGGGCGGATACGCAAGCGGACCATTACTATATGCGGCGCAGAATAAAGGTATACCGACCTTGATTCAGGAACAGAATTCATATGCAGGTCTCACCAATAAACTTCTTTCCAAAAAGGCCAAAAGTATTTGTGTGGCTTATTTTGGCATGGAAAAATTCTTTCCAAAAGAAAAGCTTCACCTCACCGGAAATCCGGTGCGGAAGGATATTCTCCAACTGGAAAACAAAAAGGAAAAAGCCCTGCGTCATTTTGGATTAGTAACAGGTAGAAAGGTGATTTTCATCATGGGTGGAAGCCTTGGTGCAAGAACCATCAATCATGCTGTGCTGGCGGATATGAAAGCATTTGAAGATGCGGGATACCAGCTGCTATGGCAATGTGGCAAGGGATATATCCACGAAATGAGCCAGAAGGTAGCCGCATCCGAACTGAGACATATCCATGTGATGGAATTTGTGCGGGAAATGGATCTGGCCTATGCGGCGGCAGATGTGATCATCTCAAGAGCCGGAGCACTTTCAGTTTCCGAATTGAGTCTGGTAGGTAAGCCGGTGGTTTTTATTCCTTCTCCCAATGTGGCGGAGGACCATCAGACCAAGAATGCTATGGCTTACGTCAACGAAAATGCAGCTGTTCTATTAAAGGACAATGCAGCCATCGGACAATTGAAAATTGAAATAGATAAACTGATGGCTGATGAATCAAAGATGCATCAGCTGTCGGTCAATATAAAAAAACTAGCAAAACCTGATGCGGCTACGAAAATAGTGGAAGTTTTGGAAAAATTGATTGTATGAATCTGAAGCAGCTACATAGCGTCCATTTTCTGGGGATCGGGGGGATCGGGATGAGTGCGTTGGCACGTTGGTTCCGCCATATGGGGATCAAAGTCTCAGGCTATGACCGCACCTCAACTCCCTTGACGGATGCTTTGGTGCAGGAAGGTATGGATATACATTTCACAGATGCCATCGAAAATATTCCTGCCGTTGTAATGGAGGATAAATCCAATACATTGATCGTCTGGACACCCGCTATGCCAAAGGACTCAGCTGAATTTAACTTCCTCTCAGATCAAGGTTTTCCAATGAAGAAGCGAGCTGCTGTTCTTGGAATGATCACCGCCCGGCTTCCGACCATAGCAGTAGCCGGAACACATGGAAAGACCACTACATCGTCTCTGATAGCTCATTTGTTAAAATTCGGAGGAAAAAACATTGCAGCATTTCTGGGTGGAATAGCCCAGAATTATGACAACAATCTGATTCTTCACAATGAAGAAAAAGGAAATGCCACTGTGGTTGTGGAGGCGGATGAATTTGACAGATCATTTCTTCATTTACATCCAAATGTGGCCGTGGTGACAAGTGCTGATCCGGATCATTTGGATATCTATGGGGATGACAGCGAAATGGTAAAAAGTTTCAATCAGTTTACTGATCTGATTGATGCTGATGGAAGACTTTATATTCAGAGCCATGCCTTTTCCAAACTCAATAAATCAAGCTACGGAAAAGTAAAAGTCAGACAATATGGATTGCATTCCGGGGAAATAAGTGCCGCTAAAATCCAGGCACTGCCGGGGGCTTTTAGGTTTGACTACATCAGTGAGAAAAATCAGCTGTTGGGATTGGAAATCAGCGTCCCGGGGTTTCATAATGTTGAAAATGCTTTGCCTGCAATAGCCATTGCATTGGATTTTGGAATAAAGAAAGAGGTCATCCGTGAGGGATTGGCCACCTATAAAGGCGTAAAAAGAAGATTTGAAATATGGATGAATGAGCCTGGTCGGGTATATATCGATGATTACGCCCATCATCCTGAGGAGATAAGAGCATTTCTGAGTTCCGTGAGGGCAATGTATCCCGGGAAGAAGCTCACAGCAGTTTTTCAGCCGCACCTCTATACCAGGACAAGGGATTTTGCCAAAGGTTTTTCCGAAAGCCTATCCTTGGCAGACGAGGTGTTGTTGTTGGACATCTATCCTGCCCGGGAGCAACCCATTGCAGGAGTGACCTCTGCCATGTTGTTGGAGGAGATTACCGCTGTCAGAAAATCCCTGCTTTCGAAGGATGATCTAATGGATTATCTAAAAATCATCCGTCCCGAGGTTTTGGTGACTTTGGGAGCGGGTGATATAGACAGACTGGTTTTACCGATTGTAAACTTGATGAAGGAAAATGAAAATTAGATTCAGAAAATCACTGGGTTTTACCCTGCTTGTTCTGGTGCTGCTGGTCTTCATTGGCTTTGTGGAAAAGAAAAGCAGTGAGCGTAAGTTCTCTGCCATTCATATTACGGTTCAGGGGATCAGTGATGTTTATTTTGTGGATGAAGCAGATATTCTAAAAGCATTGAAAACAGAATTTCCGCTTTTGACACCGGGTATGGCAATGAGCGAATTTGATCTCAACAAGATAGAGTCAAAAGTAGAAACCCATCCCTTTGTCAAGAATGCCGAAGTGTTTGTTGACTTGAAGGGAAATATCTGGGTAGAAATACAGCAGCACATACCGATGGCGAGGATCACCCGGCCTACGTCAGCTGATGGATATATATCAACAGAGGGAATCATTCTTCCCACTTCTCCCAAATATACCACAAGGGTTTTGGTCATTGAGGGTGATTATGCGGATGATCTGCTTGAAGCAGGAGACCTGAATGTAGCTCACGGCAATTTGTTAGAACTGATAAGGTTTATGTATAAAGATTCCTTTTGGAATGCCCAGATCAATGGTCTGGATATCAATGAAAAAGGTGAGATCATCATGCATCAGCAGGTGGGTCGTCAGATTATCGAGTTTGGAAAAGCTCAGGACATCAACGATAAATTTAAAAGGATAAGCCTGTTTTATGAGGAAATCCTACCGGCTAAAGGATGGAATGCCTATGACAGGGTGAATGTAAAATACAAGGATCAAATTATTTGCGAATAAGAAAAGGCACTATGGAAAATGATAAACTAATTGTTGGACTGGACATCGGAACCACCAAAATCTGTTCGATTATCGGTCGGAAAAATGAATTTGGAAAGCTGGAAGTCTTGGGAATGGGGAAAGCTGTTTCGGACGGGGTTATTCGGGGAATCGTGACCAACATTGATAAGACTGTCAACGCCATTCAAAAAGCTGTTCAGGATGCCTCAGATATGGCAGATGTGGATATCGTGGATGTAATCGTAGGGATAGCAGGCCAGCATATCAAGAGTACTGTCCATCATGGAAGCATCATCCGTCATGCCAATCAGGAAGAAATTACCATTGAAGATATCAGGAGACTTTCCAACGATATGGAAAATATCGTTGTCCCTCCGGGAAATACGATTATCCATGTAATGCCACAGGATTACACCGTGGATTATGAGGATGGAATCAAAGATCCGGTAGGAATGTCAGGATCCAGACTTGAAGCAGATTTCCATATCATAACTGCCCAGACTACGGCAATTAACAATATCAACAGGTGTGTAAAAAGAGCCAATCTGGTCTCCAAAGATTTGATCCTGGAGCCTTTGGCAAGTTCACTTTCTGTGTTGAGCGAGCAGGACAGGGAGGCAGGAGTTTGCCTGGTGGATATTGGAGGCGGCACTACGGATATTGCCATATTCTATGATAACATCATCCGTCATACCGCGGTCATTCCTTTGGGAGGCAATATCATCACGACAGACATAAAAGAAGGTTGCATGGTGATGCACAATCAGGCCGAGTTGCTGAAAACCAAATTCGGTAAAGCCATCGCAGAAGAAGCCAATCCGAATGAAATTGTTTCTATCCCTGGCCTACGAAACAGGCCTCCAAAAGAGATATCCATCAGAAATCTTGCTGCCATTATTCAGGCACGGATGGAAGAAATCATCGAATATGTGCAGAACGAACTTGTGGCCAGCGGACACTATAAAAAACTTGCCGGTGGAATTGTCCTCACCGGTGGTGGATCCCAGCTGCAGGGAGTAAGTCAGCTTTTTGAATATATGACAGGTCTTGATACCAGAATTGGCTATCCAAACGAGCATTTGGGTAAATGTAAAATAGAAGAAATCAAAAGTCCGATGTATGCAACCACAGTTGGGTTGGTGTTGGCAGGTTTTAAGGCTTTGGATGACAGAGAAGATGTTTACAGAAAATTTACCGCCGAAAGGCAAATCGGTAAACCGGGAGAAAAAACCAAGTCAGAAATTGTGAACAGGGCCATTTTCACAAACATCAGAAAGAGACTTCAGGAATTTATCACCAATGATATTGGTGACGACAGTAATTACTAGGGCTTATCATACATGGGAGATGAAAAGTTTTGCTTTTCATTTCCCTCTAAAATGAAATCAAATCAAAAACAGAAAATATTATTCACCAACATAATAAATACAAAATGTCAGATAACATGAAAGATTACAAATTTGATCTTCCAAAAAATCACAAGTCAATCATCAAGGTGATTGGCGTTGGAGGAGGTGGTTCCAATGCAGTGAACCATATGTATAGCCAAGGTATCAAGGATGTGGAGTTCGTCGTTGTGAACACGGACGCCCAGGCACTGAAGAGCAGTCCTGTACCTTTAAGATTACAGTTAGGGGCCAACCTTACAGAAGGCCTGGGTGCGGGAGCTAATCCCGAAAAAGGCAGAAATGCCGCTTTGGAAAGTAAAGAAGAAATAAGGGAATTGTTGTCAGACAATACCAAGATGGTCTTTATTACTGCAGGAATGGGTGGCGGAACAGGCACAGGTGCTGCACCGGTAATAGCCAAAATCGCCAGAGATCTTGATATCCTGACAGTGGGTATTGTCACAGCCCCTTTTGTTTTCGAAGGAAAGAAAAAGATGGCCGCAGCCCAACATGGTATTGAGTCCCTTCGGGAAAACTGTGATACCGTACTGGTCATTCTGAACGATAAACTACGGGAGATTTATGGAAATCTCGCCATCAGATCAGCTTTTGCAAAAGCTGACAATATCCTTTCGACTGCTGCAAAATCCATAGCAGAAATCATCACTGTTCATCAGGATGTCAACGTGGATTTTGAGGATGTGAAAACTGTAATGAAAAGTGCCGGTGCTGCCGTGATGGGTTCGGCAACAGAAGAAGGAGAAGGCCGTGCGATCAGAGCAGCGGAGAAAGCAATTGCTTCTCCTTTGTTGAACAACGTGGATATTACAGGAGCACAAAAAATCCTTTTATCCATCATGTCAGGAGAGGACGACGAACTCTCCATGGACGAACTGAGCGAAATCACTGAATATATTCAGGAACGTGCCGGAGACGATGCCGAGGTAATCTTCGGACAGGGAATTGACCCGGAATTAGGGAAGGGAATTCGTGTAACAGTTATTGCTACAGGATTTGAAATGGAAAGGCTGACAACATTGACACCAAGTGCCGCGGAAATGGAGAAAAAGAAAACCCAGGAAGAAGCTGTCGTAACCAAGGTGATTGATCTTGAATCGGGTAAAACCTCAAATGTGAAAGAAGAATCGCCTGCCCAGGCAGGTCAGACTTATACGTTCACTTTCCAAAAGCCTGTACTTCCCGCAGCAACTGAAGTCAAACCTGCACCTGAAGAAATAAAGCCTAAAGAAGAGGCTCCGAAATTGGAAGAAGAAGTATTTCAAATTGAAGAGAAAGAAGAGGAGGTAGACGAACCATTCGTATTCGAAATTTCTGAGCGGAAGGATGAGATCAAGAAGGTTTCACTGTATGATCAGCCCGAGGCGAAAGAAGCCAAAAAGGAAGAGGCTGTAAAGGAGGAGGAAGCTGCCCCGCCTACATTCTACGGAAATGATTATTATGAACAGATCAAGCAAAAAGCCATTCAAAGAGCGCACGAGCGTTTTGAAAAACTGAAAGGCCTTAGATCTTCCAATAATCAGAATTCGGAGGAATTTAAGGATAAGTTGGATACGCCGGCATTTGTAAGAAAGCAGGTTAAGCTATCGGATGTTCAGCACAGTTCTGAGCGCAATATTTCCAGATTCAATTTGACAGATGAAAATGAATTCCTGAAAAACAACAGGTTTTTACATGACAATGTGGATTAAGCTTTAAAAGCTGATTAACATTTCAGCTTGGGAGCGAATCAATTCCATGTACAGCCTGTTGGTGAGCAGGTTATCTGACATATTGTCCTCTATCTTAGCTAGTTTAAGCTTGAGTGCAAGTACATGCATCCCCAAGTAATGGAAGATGTCGGTGAGGTGGCTCAAAGCGATGCCACCCCCGCCTATTCCTGATGACAAGCCTACCAAGGCACATTTTTTATTCCGAAAAGAATTCGGATAGGACATTCCATCTATAAAGGATTTGAGGATACCCGGAAAAGAGCCATTGTATTCCGGCACAATGAAAACATATTTTTGACCTGATTTAACTCTGTTGTGGAATAGGTTGTAGGCTTCATTTTGACCACTGTTTTCATACAAAGCCGTAAAAATAAAATCGTTGGGGAGATCAATAAGATCTAAAATTTCCGATTCTGTATTCAGATCAGTAAGCACATCCTTATAGATATGAGCAAGATTTCTTGATAAAGAATTTTTTCTGTTTGTGCCGACTATTATTTTTATCATGAAATGGGAATCCTGTCTGTCGAACAATATACAAATGGTAACAAAATTAAGTTTCCTAATCGCTTAAAACAATAGGTTTAGCTGAGCCTAATGAAGCCATTTTGATTTCATTCAACCCATTATTTCCACATTTGTTTCCAAAATTCAATAAGGAATTGGTTACTTTAGACCTTCTTAAAAAAGAGTTTTATGAGACAAGAACCTGCCATTGAATACGGCGAGCAGATACGACATGCTTTTGAATACATCCATCATATATATCCGCATCCCCTTTCGGTAGGCATCATTTTGGGAACAGGCTTGGGTCAGCTCATCAATCATATAGAGGTGGAGCTGGAACTGGATTACCAGGACATACCGTTTTTTTCGCTTTCCACAGTGGAAAGTCATAACGGGAAGCTGATCATTGGAAAACTGGGTGGTAAAACCGTCATGGCTTTAAAAGGTAGGTTCCATTATTATGAAGGATATTCGATGAAAGAGGTGACCTTTCCCGTCAGGGTGATGAAGAAGCTCGGAATACAGAATCTGTTTGTTTCCAATGCCGCCGGAGGTCTTCATCCCGATTATGAAATCGGTCAGCTGATGATCATCAACGATCATATCGACCTTTTTCCCGAAAATCCTCTACGCGGTAAAAACCTGGATGACATGGGGGTAAGGTTTCCCGATATGAGCGAGCCCTACGCCTTGGATTGGGTAGATAAAGCTATGAAAATCGGAAAGGAAAACGGACTGAAAGTTAGTGAAGGAGTATATGTAGGGGTGCAGGGACCCAATCTGGAAACCAGGGCTGAATATAAATATCTTAGAAAAATCGGAGCGGATGCAGTGGGGATGAGTACTGTTCCGGAAGTTATTGTGGCCAGACAAATGGATATGAAGGTCTTTGCGGTTTCGGCCATAACCGATTTGTGTTACCCCGGGAAAGTCAAAAAAATCAGCATTGCCGAGGTTTTGCTTGCCGCAGCCATTGCTGAGCCCGGGATGGCTTTGGTGATGAAGGAGATGGTGAGGGTAGTAGAATAGGATGAATGTTATCTTCACTGTGAAACTGTTTGAAGACCGAAGACAGGAGACGGAAGTGAAAAAAAATTTGTCGGATGACCGATGACCAATTTGGGCGTCTTTGCGAGGAGTGCAATTTAAATCTTCACTTTAGAAAAATCCCTTTGCACGAGGTGGCAATCTTTTCGATATAGGGTATCGAATGATCGATATAAAAAATGCGTGACGAAGCCTAAAACCACATTCGGCATCGGTCGCCCGACTTGGGTCTTATCCATTTTCCACTACTTTATTATTAATTTAAAAGTCAATCTTATTTATGACCGAATTCCAAAAAGCCCAACAATCCGCGGATTTTATCCGAACAATCCAACCGGAAGCGGCAGAAGTAGGAATTGTTTTAGGATCCGGACTCGGGGGATTTGTGGATCACCTTCAGGATATGGTCCGGATTTCCTATCATTCCATACCTCATTTTCCCGTGACCACAGTGGAAGGACATTCAGGTGAGCTGATTTTCGGAAATCTTAACGGGATCCGGATTTGGGCGATGAGTGGCCGGTTTCACTATTATGAAGCTTACGAATTGAACGAAACCGTCTTTCCCCTGAGGGTTTTAAAGCTCCTTGGTGTCAAGAGACTGGTAGTGTCCAATGCCGCCGGAGGATTGAATCCGGATTTTGAGCCGGGAGACCTGATGTTGGTTACGGATCAGATTGACCTTTTTCCTGACAATCCCCTGAGGGGTAAGGATGCTTTGGATTTCGGTATAAGGTTTCCCGATATGAGCGGACCTTTCGATACGGAGTGGCAGGAGTTGGCGAAGAAAAGGGCCGGTGAATTGGGAATACCGCTTCATGAAGGTGTTTATGTCGGGACTAAAGGCCCCAGCTTGGAAACCAGAGCAGAGATCAGGCATTTCAGGATGATAGGTGGAGATGCAGTAGGGATGAGTACCGTTCCGGAAGTAATCGCTGCCAGGCAGATGGGCATAAAAGTCATTGGTTTTTCTGTGATTACCAACCAGTGTTTGCCTCAGATCCCAAAAGAATTTACGCATGAAGAAGTAGTGGCTGTGGCCAATAGGGCCGGTGGAAAATTGCTTGAAATTTTGAAAGGGATTTTACAAAGGAGTTAATAATGGAGAAGGTATTGGTGCCTTTAAAAACCGGTGAGAGGATACCGGCTCTTGATGGTCTCAGAGGAATCGCGCTGATGGGCATTCTATTGATCAATATTTACATATTCAATGCCCCCTATTTTGCACTGGGCGAATTTTACACTCAATATTTCCCAAACCAATTAGTGGTTGGAAGACTGGATTTACGCACTGTTTGGAGGAAAATCCATGTTCCTTTTTTCTTTTCCGTTTGGATATGGGATTTGGATTCAAGAGCGTAGATTTGAGCCGGAGTCTTTTTCATTCCGCTATTTTTTTCTTAGAAGGATGTTCATTTTGGCGCTTTTTGGGATTGTTCATCTTTTTACCTTACCTCAATTTTCACATCTCCCACGCATTTGACTTAGGCTAGCTGAGTAGTTAGCGGCAATACAATAAAATCAAACCCCAACAGAAAGTTCCCAATTTGAGAATATTCATGTATCTTTGCATTAGCAGAGAAGTAATGGAAAGAATTTTTGCTAAAAGCACCTTAAGGAAGTGTTGGGAAAAGCACCCCGAAACAGAGCAGTATTTAAAAACGTGGTATGATACTGCAATTGGCTCAAAATGGCTTACACCCGGTGATGTAAAACAATCCTATGCAAATGCCGGCATACTGAAAGACAGTAGGATTGTTTTTAACATAAAGGGAAATTCATTCAGGCTGGTAGCAAAATTCAATTTTGAGAAACAGTGGGTTTTCATTCGGTTCATTGGAACTCACAGTGAGTATGACAGGATTGATGCAGATACGATTTAATTGAAAAGCAAATGGAACTAAGACCAATAAAATCAGAAACAGATTATCAAAAAGCGCTTAAAAGGCTAGAGAGGGTTTTCGATGCTCCTACAGGTACGCCGGAAAGTGATGAAGCGGATATTCTTGGATTGATGGTGGATGATTATGAAAAGAAACATTATCCGATCGATGCCCCCGACCCTATTGAAGCCATAAAAATAAGAATGGAAGAGCTGCAGTTAAAACAAAAAGATCTGGTAAATGAAATCGGCGGAAAAAGCAGGGTTTCTGAAATACTCAATAGGAAAAGGAAATTGACAGTAGAAATGATAAGGAACTTAACCGGAAAGCTAAATCTTACACCTGGGTTATTGATTACAGATTATCGTTTATCCAAATAAAGGTACGGTTGGTAACATTAGCCTTGGAGCCAGCGGGCGAATTCCGGTAAAAATAAAATAAGTGCTTCGAATAAAGTTGGGTCAGCGAGGAAGAAAACAGCTGCGGAATTGACCGCTTTCTCCAAGCCCCGACCTTCTTAAGGTTCATGCAACATAACTTGTCCCGAACATCGGGATCCTGCCCAAAGGATATTACAAGATCAGGTATTATGGCATCATGGCTTCTGCCAACAGCACCGAAAAGATGGATGAATGTTTCAGGCTGCTGAAAAAAACAAGGCTGGTATCATTTTATCATGGTTTGACCACCTGAAATACCAGAAGAGATATTTGGAGAGGAGATGTTCAGATGTGCCTGCTGCAAGACAGGAAGGATGGTTATTGCCCCTCCCGAAGGCAAGGGGACTGATCCCTGAGAAGAAAAATGAAATCGACGTTCTTTGAAAGGTTGGGTAAGAGTATAAACAGATTGTCTGTTAATGGGAAATCCATGCCTTTTCCGTAACCGAAAAAATGATCGGGAAAGTGAAACCTGAACCAAAATAGAATATCCGATCTGTGAACACCCGAAATCACCCGAAGGAAAAAGAATAAATACCCATAGATATAGCACGGCTTAGTCCAACTATCCCGAAAACACGGGACAAGTTGTTTTAAACGCAATCTTTAACCGCCAATTTATTTTGGTTATTTTTTTGGGTAGATTGCGTCTAAAACACTTTACGTTAGTCAGAATTATATAAGACACAACTACATGAGAATAACTTTTTGTGACACCACTCATTCAAAACAAATACTTTATATTTTCAATGATGCCATTATAACCTCTTCCGCTTTATATGACTATCAACCAAGAACAACGGAACATATGGAAACTTGGTTGGAACATAAAAACAGAGGGAATTATCCAGTAATAGGTATTATAGACGAGCAAGGTCAATTACAGGGCTTTGGAAGTTATGGCATTTTTAGAGCATGGCCCGCATATAAATATACAATTGAACATTCATTATATATTCATAAAAATCATAGAGGAAAGGGATTAGGGAAAATTATACTTCAGGAAATTATTAAGAATGCTATAAGTCAAGATTACCATTGCTTAATCGCAGGTATCGACTCAACTAATGAAACAAGTATTGGACTTCATAAAGCCTTTGGATTTGAATTTTGTGGTAAAATAAGACAAGTAGGATATAAGTTTTCTAAATGGCTAGACCTAGAATTCTACCAACTAATTTTGAAAACACCCTTGACTCCAAATGAAGAATAACTGCGGCGAACATCAGGTTTAAATTATGCCCGGGCGACGTGGTTCTTGTTCTGTTGTGCATTTTATTTACTTTAGTGCTCGGGCGAAAATGAAGTGCTTTTAATCGGGCACAATATAAACCTGTAACAGTTAGCGGTCAGCTTAAAAGACAACCGTGCATCAAAATATAGAATGACAGAAAAGATGAAAATACATTCAACAAACTACTTTGACACTTTTATTGAAGTGGCAGAAGATACCAAAGCGGACTGCGCAACAATACCGCCAGCTAAGGACAAAAAGACCGTTGCCGAAATGCAATACGAACTCATTGCCAAAAATCCATATAAATTCACTTCGGATGACATATTTTTTCAGGTTTTTGCAGATAGAAATGACTTAACTAAAGCAGAATACAAACAGGCAAGAGAAAAGTTTTTCTCAAAAGGACAGCCTTGCTTTCGTGCTTCTCCAATGACTAAAACATATGGATATGGCGTTCATAGTGACAGTAATGGAAAGGTAGCAATTGTGGGAGTGGAAACAGATGAATACCAAAAGTTTTTAGCGGACGAAAAAATTAAAAAAGTAAAAGCAATGAAATCAAGCAGATAGAATATGAATATAGAATTGACAGAGATAAATTGGTTAGCAGTAATAGTTGCAACAATTGCCTACTCTGCTTTTAGTGGCATTTGGCACAGACAATTTGCTTTTGGAAAAAAATGGGAAAACGCAATGGGTTTTAACAGACCAGAAAATTGGAAAGAGACGACAATTTATTTTATTGTGCCTTCTATTTCTTGTTTAACGACTTCCATTGTGTTAGCAATTTTAATAAACCTGTTAAATGTGAATAGTTTAAATGACGCATTAATTTTAGGACTACTAACAGGAATAGGATTTGCAAAAGCAGTAACATTCACTAATGCCGTGATTCCGACAATGAAAAAGCCATTAGTATTTGGAGTAATTACCGGAACAGCTCACGCTTTAGGAATAACAGTCGCCACTTTAATCATTTATGCAATTTCAACATAGACGACAAAAAAGCCGAACCGCTAACAGCCCACAACTTATCAATGAATTCAACAAAATTTCATTGTTGGACAACGGGAAACCTGTTGTTTGGGCAGCTAGTGCGGGCGATACCACTTATCACGCAAAAGGCCAACTCCATTGGAAATACAAAAACTTGCCGGTAATTAGCCACGGCGGACACGATGCGGGATTTCGAGCTGTAATGACAAGGTTTCCCGAAAATAACCTTTCCATAATTAAGCTGGGCAATAACGAACATTATCAAATGCTAGGAAAAATTTTGCCCATAGCGGATTTATATCTTAAAAACGCTTTTCGACAAACACCAATTGCGGAAAACTCGGAAACCCGAAGTAATGATTTCACCAAAACAGAAAGCTATAACAATACATTAACTGACTTTGAAGGTGAATATCAAAATGAGGAACTGACAACGGAATATCAAATAAAAGTTCGGGATGGAAAGTTAATCATGACCCATCAGAGATTAAGTGACATAGAACTCGCCCCAAACGGAAAGGTGGATTATTTATTTCAATGTTATATTTCTTTTTGGCTAATCTTTTATTTTTTTCAAAATTAAAATAGTCTTGATAATTCGCGAGTTGTGCAATTGCTTCATCAACAATTTGTAAAAAACTTCTTCTTCTATGCTTACCTTTGGTGAGTTTTTGTTTTTCCCAATAAGGAAGTTTCAAGTCTAAAATATCAAAATAGCCATCTTTTCTTTGTATCAAAAAGTCTGGGTTAATCGATTCTTCATCATCATCTGGATTACCTTCTAGCCATTCCAATTCGGGTTCATAAATAATGTTGGATGATTGAAATGCATTTTGTAAAATAATAGGATTTGTATTTAAAAAATCTCCAATTGTAGTTTGATTGATGCTAAACCATTCCCTCCAATTAATATTGAGCCCCAGCGGTTTTGAAAGAAGAAGCGCTCTTTTAGGATATCTTCTGGAATGGAAGTGCCAAATGACATTACACTAATTGAATTCAAATTCAATTCATTTGAGGCTTCAGGTTCAACATTGGGTTTTGAATAGTTGAAATGATATAGATAAGAGTTTACATTTTCCGCATTATTTTTTTTAAGTTTTAACCCTTTGTATATTGGAGTAGATCCTAGTAATTCGATAATATAATAATTATCGACTTCCGTAGCTAAAATTAGATTTGGGAATAAAATAGATCCTTTCCGTAATTTCAGTTTTGAAATCTTGGTCAGGTATTTTTCCCAAATTTTTAAATTTACTGAAATTACTTGTTCTATATTCATACTAAATTTTGCCTAACGTTTGCTTTCCCTAATAAAAGGAGAAAGCAAGCCAATTGGGAATGTTTTCAACATTATATTGGAAAGATTTATTATAAATCTAAACTGTCTAACAAACTTTTTATCTGATCAAATATTTTGGTTGTAATTTGGAGACTAATATGAGAAGGAATTTGAAATTCTCTCAAATATAATTTGGCTTAAATAATAAACTGATTAAACTGACTTAGTTAGTTATTTTAACCATATACACCGATCTAAATAACTAAGTCGACAAGATTTCAACCAAAATTATTTTTCAATGTATTGAATATTAGAAGAAATTGTATTAACGAGTTGAAAAAGTCTATTAGATACTTCAAAATTTGGAGATCCTTTTTGCCCTTTAAAATTCGATAATGAATATCCTTTGGTGTTTATCCCACTTATTTCCATTCCATTGAGGTATAATTTTGAAATTCTGCCCTTCCCTCTGAGACTTTGATTTTAATGTAAGTATTTAGTATATTTTTAATTAGCCTTGGTTTTGTAGATAAAAGGGAAAAATCCTTATCAATTTCTTCTATCTGGTAATCCAAATTAATCAAATTTTTAGCGATTAGATCTAAAATATCTTTGTCACCTAATTCCATATCAATGGCCATAGTGTTTGCTTTTCTATGTTCTCTGGGAATTTCCTGTGAGAATAAGCTGAAATTTAGAGACAGAAAAACTAATAATAAAAGTATACGCATAGCAAATATTGTTTTGTGAAAATATATAAAAAATTCTTGATAGAAAAACAAAAAAACTACCTCACCGCAAACAGCCCCCTATATAGCCCCCTGAAACGGGAAAACCCCAAATACAGTCCGTAAAAGGGGTTTATTGTAGCGGGAACAGGGCTATCCTTTTAACCTGATTATCAGTGTATTAAATTAATAGGGGGACATTATCGGGGGCAAAATTACATGATTTTATGAATTTGAATGTTTTTGAATTTTCTGATTCAGGGAAATCGCCTTTAACAATTCAGTATTTTAGCCCTGAAATCATCATCCATGGCAGCCCTATACCTTTTCTGAGGTTTGGACATTTTTGGAGTGGTCTCTTTTTCTATCAGGACGAGCGCCATCTTGGCCATCAACCC
>JBGTDA010000208.1:0-3355 GCA_041748555.1 Rhodonellum sp. | reverse complement strand
GGGTTGATGGCCAAGATGGCGCTCGTCCTGATAGAAAAAGAGACCACTCCAAAAATGTCCAAACCTCAGAAAAGGTATAGGGCTGCCATGGATGATGATTTCAGGGCTAAAATACTGAATTGTTAAAGGCGATTTCCCTGATCTGTCTCTTCTTCGTTTTGTTTGTTGTGGATTTCTCCAAGCCGTTCCAAACTTATTTTGGCGTCCTGAACATTCTTGACAAACTGTATCAGTTGATTCAAAGGCCCATTCATTTGTCCAATGATATATGAAATACTTAACATCACACCTAAAGATATTTCATTGTCAATAACCAACATTGCTGCGGTGAAGGAAATGACAATATTCTTTAATTGGGTAAAGAAAGTTGCTCCTACCTCTTGATATTGCTCTAAGGCCAAGCTTTTGATATTTATTTTGAAAAGCTTGGCCTGGATTCTTTCCCATTCCCACCTCCGCGTTTTTTGACTGTTATACAATTTAATTTCCTGCATTCCGGTAATAATTTCATAAATGCTGTTCTGGTTTTCTCTCGCCCTTTGAAATCTATTATAATCAATATCCCTCCGTTTTTTAAGAAATAGAAAAATCCAGGAAATAGAAAATACACTCCCTATGAAAAAAAACAACAACAAATTAATATTGTACAAACCTAGAACGAAAGAAAAAATAACAAGATTAACTATAGAAAAAACGGTACTGAGCGTCGAGCCGGTCAAAAAACTTTCTATCCTATGATGATCGTTGATCCGTTGGGTAATGTCGCCAATGTTTTTAGATTCGAAGTAACTGATTGGCAATTTCATTAATTTAATTAAAAAATTAGAAATAATAGTTACACTGATTCTGGTACTAATATGAAGCAATACCCAATTTCTGATCAGGTCAACACTAATGCTACCTAAAAAAAGAACGAGTTGTGAAATTAAGACCAAATAAACAAAATCGACATTCTGTTTATTGATTCCAAAGTCCACTAAACTTTGAGTAAGAAAAGGAAAGCACATACTGATAAAACTAGCCAGTATCATTCCTAAAAAAATCTGCGTGAAATATGCTTTGTAGGGTTTTAGGTATTGAAGTAAAAAGCCGATACTATTGTTGTTTTTTGAATTTTGCTCTTGATCTAAATTATAAAATTCAGGAGTTGTTTCCAGCAGTAAAGCCACACCTTTTCTATCTTCTGTGCTTATCCAGCATTTCTTAAAAGTTTCAATGTCAACTTCTACCAAATTATGGCCCGGATCACCTATGATCAGTTTTTCCCTGTTCCGAAATATTGATTTCTGTTTGACATCGTAAAGAACTACAAAGTGATCCTGATTCCAATGCAAAATACATGGCAGCGGAATTTCGTTAATCAACTGTTCATAAGAAATTTTTCCCACAAGAGTCCTAAATCCTATTTTTTCGGCAGCCTCACTTAACCCCAAAAAACTGACTCCATTTTTGGTAATATAAGAAATAGACCTTAGATAGTCTAAGGTGTAATCTTTTCCATAAAATGAAGAAATCATTTTAAGACAAGTGGGACCACAATCCATGTAGTCCAGTTGTTTGAAAAATTTATATTTGGATTTCACTTATCAGATTTATTTGCTTGTAGTTGGCCAATTTGTATCAACAGTTGTATCATTATTAGCGCCTCCGCTTAAATCCTCTAAATCCTGATCCTTAATATCTTTTTCAGTGTCTCCGAAAAGTTTCATTTTTTTCAATTCTTCAAGCTTTTTTTTATCCTTCACTTTCTCTCTTTTTTTCATCTTTCAGTCGTTTATAAATTACCTTCTGTCCCACTAAGCAGATTAGTTGATTTTATTTTATCCTTTGAATCATGCCGTTCATAGATAGTAGGTTTATATTCCCTGAATCCTCCCAGGAGTTCGCTGGACTGCCGGGAATCCACTGTTTGTTTTTTAAAATCCGAAAGGTTTTTTCTCCCGGATTTATTTTGGAATAATTTTTTCATAAGTTTATTCGTTTATAAGTTCAAGATTTGAAACAAATTTATAATAAAGAAATTTTTTAGCCCACCTATCGAAATCTCTCGACGTATATCAAAATTCTTTAGACAAAGTTTTTTGGATATTGAAAGTGTTATTAACAAGATGTCTCCGGAGCCAGTTATCAATTTCCCAAAATAAATGAAGGTTTGATTCTTCTAATCTGTAGACATGAGCTTCATTTGGAAGCGCAACATATCTTACAGTTTTCCCTAATCCCCGGAGTGCTTCAAAATACCGCTCACTTTGAAGAAAGTGTGTACCCGGGTTGTCGTCATCCTGTCCATGAACCAACATAATTGGACTTTGTATTTTATCTGCATTTTGAAAGGGGGACATTTTATGATACAATTCTTTTGCCTCCCAATAGGTTCTGTATTCTCTTTGAAAACCAAATGGTGTCAATGACCTGTTATAGGCACCGCTCATGGCAATTCCGGTTTTAAATAATGTTGTATTTGTCAATAAATTGGCCACCATAAATGCCCCATAAGAATGCCCCATAATGGCTATATTTTCGGGGTCCACTATACCTGTCTCTTCAGCAGCATTAATTATTGCTTCTGAATTCGAAATTATTTGTTCCAGATAAGTATCGTTAGGGTGCGTTTCATCTATTCCTATAATCGGAAAGGATGCATAATCCAGTATTGCGTAACCGGCTAAGGCTAATATTTTTTGCAGGCTAACCGAAGATTTATAAAAATATGGAGAAGTAAAAACTTCACTTGCAGCAGCATGATCTTTGAATTCAACGGGATATGCATAAATCAATCCGGGTAAAACTCCCCGAATTTCAAAACTGTCTTTGTTGTAATACAGTGAAGCTTGTAAAGCAACTCCATCTTCCCGATTGTATAACAAGTCTTTCTCTACCAGACTTTCTTTAAAGTAATCAGTGGTGTTTTTATTATAGGTTAACAATACTTCATTTTGATCATCTAAATTGATCTTCACAAGATTTTGGGGACTGATTTCTGATTGTCTTGCAACAATAATTTCCTGTTCGAAATAGTCTTGTCCGGACAAAGCAACTACCTTTTCATAATGTGGTGCAGAAGATTTCCATAATACTTCTGCATTCTTATTATATAAATTCCTTTTTTCTAATATAGGTACCACTCCATGCTCTTCCTCAAAAGTATTTCCAGAGAGAAAAATACTACTATCCTCTAACAATAAATGTTTATATCCACCCCTTTTTGTAAATATCGGCTGACCCGGTGACTCAAAATAACTATCGGAAGAAAATCGGGCTAAGGTGTCTATCAATTGAGAATTTTGAGGATTATAAAGTAACCATGTTTTCGTCCGGTCCTGCCACCATTTTTCTACCAGAATGGCCAGGGTAT
>JBGTDA010000207.1:0-7534 GCA_041748555.1 Rhodonellum sp. | reverse complement strand
GAGGCCCAAAGGGCGGCAGAAAGGCTGCTTCACAAGCTTGCAGAATCAAAAAGTATCAAAACCAAGGAGGATAAGGAATTAATCAAAGCCCATGTTGAAAGGAAGTTTGCCTGAAGTATTTCTCGATACAGATGTGGCATTACCGTCAAAACTTGCCACGTTAATGACTACATCAATGATGCGGCTGTTATTTAAACTAAAAAAAATAAGTATCCTTGAATTATGAATAATTAAAGAAAGTATAAAATCCTAAGTATGTCCATATTACTGGCAACTTACTTTTAGATGCCCTACAAGATCATGGAAATAGGTTGGAGACCATATTTCCAGTTCCTCCGGCCTCGCTATAAATCTGCTTATATCAGATCTGATCCTGTTGAAATTCACTGAATCGATTTTTGCCGCCAGCAAGCTTCGGAATTCTTCTTGCGTGATCGCTTCTCCCTGCCAATCGCCACTGTCCTTTGCCCTAATTAAAAAATGGTGCAGATTAAGCGAAACCCCTCTCTTGATATACCACTCCATATCGTACCAGTCACGCCCTTTGACATTGTTCTTCCATTTCCGGAACAACAAAGCGTGCATTTTTCCAGCAAAGAGGTCAGAAAGGCTAAAGCATTTGACATAAAAGGAAAATGGTCTTAAAAGTAGCTTTTCTTCTGTTTCAAAACCAAGCGGTGGCCTCGTATCCACCTCCAGCTTAATCTTGATATTTGCCCTCTCGTTCAAGCCATGTTGTGGCATTATGTCTTCCAGTATCAGTTCCTTCCATACCGTCTCTGATTTCAAAAAAGCGGATTCTATGTGGGTTTTGTTGACCTTTTGCTTCTCCCGTATAGATACTTGCATTCCCATAGACTGGAATTCATGCTGTACGGAGCCCATGTACTCATCCAGGGAAAACGAGGGATTCTCCTCTAACAGTGAGAAATCAAGATCTTCGGAAAAGCGGTTCAATCCATAAAATATTCGCAGGGAAGTCCCACCGTAAAACGCCGCTTTTTTAAAAAAACCAGCACGGTATAGTCCTGCCAAAGAGACCTCCTGCATGATTTCCCGTAGAAAATGTAGCGCTTCTGTTTTGTTTTTGGGCTTGTATTCATCCAACCACTCTTTGATCATAATCTTTCTATTGCTTTTATTAACTGATAAAGACTATCTTTTTTAGGTGCATCGGCCAGCCAGTTCTGCATGCTGTTGGTATCCATTTTCATTAAGGTCTCTTTGTCTATCCGAAGGTCATACTGTAAATAATCCCCAGCGTTCACTGCACTTCTTAGCACTACCCCAGAAGTGGTGACCACTTTATCAAATAAAGCTTTTTCCGGTGTTGCGATCAAAACGAACTGCTTTTCTGCTAACTGCACCTGTCTGATGCCAAAGGAATAATAAGGCAAAGGAAGTCGGATGTAACTGAATAGACCCATGGGCGTGCCATAATTGCGGGAGGCCTTTGTGGTAACGGAGGAAACACCATGCGTCAGTTCCGGTATCAGTCCATGGTAAGACAGGGCACTTTCCAGAGAAACATAGCTCGGCCCCAGGATATGGTTGGCAAGGAGGAACGGTTCGGGGCGGGGTATCCCTAATAGGAAACCTGGAACATAAAGTCCTTTCTTCACCGGTTCCAGAATACCTTTGTTTAAAAGCTCATGGATTTTATCATTCGGCCTTTTGTACTCCCTGAACAGGGACACCAGCAATTGGTGTGTCAGTGGCTGGCCACCATAAGCTTGTAGTAATTGCCTGATTTCCATGAAACGAATGTAATATATTCATCTTATAATCGGAAATAATCCGATTATTGTATTAAAATTTTACAATAATATTCAGGACAACCTTCAATGGATTTGAACAAAGAAATTACATTGCTCCGTTATCCAATTGTTGCTACAATTTCCAATTTTTATATTGATCAACTTCGGAGGGGATCCTAGTCTGTTTATAATCTCTGAGAAATCGGAATCCTTAGAAACTATAATTACATCACCATTTTTTTTGGCTTTCTTATAAACTGTCAAGTCACTGTCCCTTTGAAGGGAAAGCAGATAGGCGGACTTAACTGTATCTCCTGTGAACTCGGACATCCATTTGGCAATAGCGGGAGAAATATTGGTGTCCAGCCAGATTTCCCAATCAGGCTGCATGGATTGTCACAGTGTTTTTGAGCCTTAGAGATGCGTATAGCAGGGCCGCTTTGATGTCCTCTTTTTCGAGAACAGGATGTTCATCTAAAACCTCCGTTTCAGAAAGCCCACTGGACAGTAATTCCAATATGTCCCCAACCGGGAACCTTAAACCTCTAATAGTAGGCCTTCCCCCCATTAAGCCGGGCTTGATGGTTATTCTTTCTAAAAGTTTTTTTGGTCTGACGTCATCTTCATTATTTAAATTAATTTCACATGCTGTACTCTTAAACCATTTTCAAATATACAAAAAATTCCCCTATATCAGTTGCGGCTTCTCAACCGCTTAGACTGGGGAACGCGTTGTATACCACCCGCCACAAATTGTTATAAATTCGCAATTGCACATAAATCTTCGGCTATTACAAGATCTATTTCCAAACCTTTGTTGTCCCTCCAAAATAAATGGACAGTTTTTGACTCCTGTTAAAGTATTCCTTTGCACAATCGGAAATGACCGTGTTTTCAAAAAGTGGTCCTTTTAATCAATGATTGTCCAATTCCTTTCATCCATTTTTCCCTGTAAACTGCACACTTGACCCGTGCCATAATATCTCATGTGTATATAATTGTTTTTCAGTTGCCATATGGAACCTCGCTGTTATAATCATCCCGGTGTGTGAGATTGATCTCATGCTCGGTTTCTTATGGGATTTGACAATTCTCCTTCAATGATATGGTACAAATTAGGAATGTAAATTCTAATTTGTACCATAAATTTTTATCCATCAGGAAAATATGGACTTCACCCTTAACCCAACCCGGCCCTTCTCATTTCATCTTTCAATGCCGGAAGATTGGGTTTGTAATGATAAGCCATCCGGATGATTTCACTGGTTTTTTCAGAGGCACCGGGGATTTTCTGGTGCAAAACGATCCAGCTTACAATCCTTTGGTAGCTGCTTCTGCCCCGCTCCTTTTCCAGCGATTGGTGGATTTTATGCTGTAAAACCTCCAAACATTCCTTTGGATAAATACCGAGGATAGGACGGATGATTTCATTAAAATCCCATGAATCCGGATCGGAATGGACCATTTGAAGGATTCTTTCGTAACTTTTTTCCACCTCAAAGATTTTCATCAGAAAAACCTTGTTCCAGATCCCTGCAAAAAAAACCTCCTTTTCTTCCGGAGTCAATAATTCTTTCAAGATTGTATAATCTTTTATATCCTCATTAGAGGCTGTAATTCTGCTTAACACAGTTTTATAAAACTCCCTGTCAACTTTTACATCCAGGTTCTCAAGAATAAACCGGTCAAATGTATATTTGTAGGTAATAAAGACTTCTTCCGCAATGCCCAGGAATAAATCTCTGTCCTGTTCAAGATAATAGGCCATTAATTTTTCGGCAAGTTCCTTATCTTTCCTATAATATGTTTTGGCGTGATCAAGCCAATTTTCCCGGTTTCCCATAAGTCCATGGATCATGAGGACAAGCTGTGGTAAAAATTCCTCTTCGATTTGATATTGGATCATCAACTCCTTCACTTCACCGGCCAGTTTCTCATCCTGGATCAGTGTTTTTAACAATGGCTCGAAATATTTCAAGTCCTCGCCAAATCCGGAATACTGGGTAAACAACGCATCAAAAAACAGCAGAATTTGGTCATGGTTGGTAATGACAGACTTGATCTCAAGAAGCATATTTTCATAAACAGGCTGAAAAAGATCCAGAAATTCGGCCTCCGTATCATCGAAAGCATAATTTTCTTCATAACAGGCTTCTGTACAGGCCTGATAAACTGCTACGAAAAGCATAGCTCCTTCTGCAACATTACCCTGCCTGATACAACTTATTATTTCTTCTCCGGGATTGCTTAGAACTTCCATTACCATGTCTTCGGCCATATGTGTTTGCGCCTCGTAATCCGGAATATAGCCGCTATGTCGGGGAACGTAATATTCCCAGTCAATATCCACTAAATCGAGTGCTTCCAACTCCTGAAGAATCCCTGATTTTCCTTCTTCAAAGAAATGGAGTAGTGACTCTTTGGTTAATGATGGATCATCCTTCGATTCCCGCTTGAAACGGGCCAGGAATTGGGCCCTTACAGATTCATTTTTTTCAAGCAGTTCCTCTAAAAACAGAAGCTTTTCATCAGTTGTTATTATATCCGATAAATCTTTCCATTTCATTGTTTTGGTATTTATATAAGCAATGATTTTATCAGACCAAATTAAATATTATTTCCCCATCATTTCCCTGAAATGAGGAAATTCTCTGAACATCTCTTCCCGCTTAAGACGAAAATATTCTTCCTGGTCGAACTTCTCTGCTTTTTCGGCTCCCATCATATCATATGCATTCACCCAATCCTCCTTTATCAGAATCTCCAACTCGGGATTCAGTACATAAAATCCCCTGGCTACCCTTAAGAACAATTTCTTGCTGATCTCTTCTTTGGCATCCACTTCATTTCTGGCGATCGCCTGGTTTAAATAGGCACGTTGTTTTCTGTAATAGGGAAGTACAGATTCCGGATAGTTTTGGATAGTCTGTAAAAAGTCCGCCATCTTGACCCCTGGCGCCATTTTTTTGTCTTTAATCAACACACTTTGTAAAGCGACCATATAATTGAGCAGGAAATACTCGATTTTATGGTTGTCAATTTTGATCAACCTGTCCTCCACTTTTACTTTAATACTGTCTGTGATGATGTGCCTGTAGATGCTACCCAGTTCATTTCCGGCATAATTACTTGAAAAATAGGATTTGTTCAAAGCCACCTGTAACGCATTCTTGCCGTCATTGTCCATCACAGTTCTGTCCGCACCGTTTTCCTGCAAAAATCTGATCATTTTCACAGAACCCGAATATACCGCCGCCAGCAAGGGGGTAAGGTTGAACTGGTCTCTGTAGTTTATACCGTACTTATTGATATTTACTGTCAGCGTTTTGATATTATCGGATTTATAATGGGCATAATATTTTCGGAAAAGTGAATTTCTTTCATAATCCGGATTTTCCGCACGTTTATATTTATGCACTGCCAGCTGATGAATGGCATCTTCATCGTTGTAAACCAGTGCATAATCAAAAAGCAGGTCTTTAGCCTTTTTGTTGTAGTTATCAGGATCCAAGGCTTCTGCTTTTAGTTTCTGCAGGTTCTCTTTGAGAAGAGGCTTCCAAGGCGTTGGCTGTATTTTAAGCATACTTTGGCGGATCTCATTCGCCTGTTCCGATTTGCCCTGCTTTTCCAGTTTGTTGGCTTCTTTCGTCCAGTCTTCCAGGGAAGATTTTTGTTCTTTGATACCCACCTTATCCTTTGTCTCTACAAGGCTGAGCAGTTTTAGGATTTCATGTTTGGGAGATGATTCCAGCAGATACAGGTTTTCAACGGCCCGCGTGATGGCCACATAAAGTGAGTTGATATAAAATTTATAGACATCAAGGGACTTATCGGTTTTGTCTTTCCCACGGGAAAAATTGATCTCAGGATCATCGTTGATTTCAGCAGGATCTACTCCCAGGGTAATATCCCTGAATTCCTTATGGTAATCGCTGATAAAATTAACCAGGATAATGTTGTCGTACTCCAGTCCCTTGGCTTCATGGATGGAAAACAGTAAGGGGGTTTTAAATATTTTTCTGGCTTCGGCCTTGTCCTCATTCCGCATCACAATGACGGCAAACTTTGTAGAACCTTTTGTATTCTGGTTCAGCTCTGCTTTTATTTTGTCATTGCTTTGCAAAAAAACCACCTCTCCGTCCCTTTGGCTTATGGAGTTGACCAGATAAGTACTTTCTTTGTCAATGGCACCAAACCTGCTGGTTTTGATTTTCAGCAGTTTGTTGGCCAGGGCAGTTACGGATGGGGCATTCCGGTAATTTGTTTTAAGGATGTTGATTTCCCTGCCCTTCAGGTCACTTTTATACAGATAGGTCTTTACGCTCGACCAGGAGAAGAAATTCGGATGTACGATCTGATTGGAATCCCCGCAGAGGATAAAATTTTCGGTTTTTTTCAGGGATTTCAATATAAGGTGCAGCTGCACTGTGGTAATGTCCTGTACTTCATCCACAATGATAAAATCATAGGTGGGCTTTACCAGTGGCAGCCATTTGTGTGAAATTATATTGATGTCGTACAATTTGCTTTCTTTCAGAAACTGTAGGTATTTTTCAAAAAGGGTATAAACCTCCGCTCTTTCACCTGATAAAAACACGGATTGCTTTACCCCGAGTTCTTCATAATCCTGTCTGTCCAGGTATTCCTTTTCTATATTCAGTCCTGTGAGCACTCCCTTGAATTCTTCATAAAGCTTATGGGGATCCTTGATTTTTGTCGAATTGCGGATTCTGATATACCAATTCTCAAAAGTTTTATAATCTATTTCTTTTCCTTCCGTAACATGGATACTCTGGATAAAATCATGAAAGGAGAGAAATTCCACCTCCTGTTTATCATTATCATAATCAAAGGAGTAATAGAGTTTCGCGGAATTTTCAATGAGATAAGGGGAAAGTGTGATATACAGAATCCTGCCTTTGAGCATCTTGATTTTTTCCAGTGTCAGCGCGGTTTTGCCGCTACCCGCAGACCCGATTATGATCACGGGAGGGCGCTTATGGAAAATCACTTCCTGGCTCTCGTCAAAAGAGATAGCTTTATCCAGCAGGTTGAAGCTGGTGGTTTTGGAATTGATATAGGTAAGAGGTGTTATGTCTTCCTTCTGTATTTCCTTTTCTGATGGCAGTGTTCTGATTTTGCCTTCATCAACCTCGGCACCTCTCAAAAAACGGGATTTCTCATATTCATGGTTAAGGATAACTTCAAGTAAAAGTATAAAGGTCCTGCCTTCGTATGATGCAAATTTAAAGAGCAGCCTGTTTTCCCCATCGAGTCTGGCCCTGTAGTAGGAAGTAGGCTGCATTTTTTTTATCTCCGCCGATTTATAGTCGCCTTTACGGAGAAAATCCACCGTTTTTTCAAACTGTTTTTTTACTTTGGAATAGTCAAGGTCGTTGTAATATAGGATTTCCATTTATGATCTTACTTTGCAGTTATCTGATATCAATAAAGCTGCAAATTAAAAGTTAAACTTTTTAAAAAAGAATCTGGTTGAAATTAATTTAAGGCATAAAATTTAAGACTTTAGACAGGAGACCTGGATTTAACTTAAATAGTTGGATTATACTTTCTTTGGTACCCGTTCCTGATTCCAGGTTCCTGATTCGTACTACCCGTTTCCCGGTTCTTGAATCTGCTCAAATTTATTCACCCACCAATCACCAAATCACAGATCATTCATCCGCTCTCTTCCCGGTAAAGACCTGCCAGGTGGGGTGTAAAATATGATACTATTTTCGGTTTTTCTTTTCGTCCCATTTTAGTACGGCCAATCT
>JBGTDA010000206.1:0-34848 GCA_041748555.1 Rhodonellum sp. | reverse complement strand
CAGAAAGTGGGATTATATCCCAATGCTACAGCATTGGTCATAAAAAGCAGTAGTCCCGAGGGAATGACCAGCATCAGCCCTCGCCGGGACCAAGGCAATAAATGGCTGGCTATTCCGGCAACAGGGAGATTTTTTGATCTCCCCAGTAGCCGAATATCAAACATAAATGCGGCACCAACAAGAAGCACAATCCCCAGAATATGGACAACCTCCAAGGCAGGATAAAGCCAAAGCGATTGACGGATAAAAGCTGCCCATGAGGTTTCTTCCAATAACTCCAGGAATTCACGCACGTTTACCGCAACTCATATTTTTCGCCGTCAATATAGATGCTCTCGGCTCTCATTTCGGCTTTTCCTTCTTTGTGCGGATAAGCAACCACCCGAACCGGAGTGCCCTTTTTGATCATCTCCGCTGAAACACCACGGCTGGTCATCCGGCTGCTTGGTGCAAGGATCACCGTCCACATTTTTTCCTCATATTTCACCTTTGCAGTTACATGTGGATTTTCATAGAGGGATTCTTCGATAGCCGTTTCAAAATCCAGTTCATTTGTCTGATCATAATTTGCCCAACCATGGTGCAGGAATACAGCAGATACACTCAAAAGAAATATAGAAATCAGAGTAAAATTCTTTAAATAGGCCATGACTTTTTGTTTTCTGTTTGATATAAAATTAAACAATTCAACCGATTATATAAATTTTTCAATAAAATTTTTATCAGGTGCAGTTTTTTCGATAATAAATTTTTTTATGTGCCGGTAGAATTTCATTCGCCATTATTTAACAGATTTTTGTATGTTGTGGGTAGACCTCAAACAGAAAACCAACATGAGACTCATACAATCCATATTTTTTGTTATTTATCTAACTATTTGTTTTCAGGGTTTGTGCCAAACAGAGGAATATGATTTGTTGATAAAAAATGCGAAGCTTATCGATGGTACGGGAGGAGCGTCATATTCCGCAAGTCTGCTGATTCAAGGTGACCGGATTGCCCATATTGAAAAAGACATCAACAAAAATTTCCGGGCAAAAAAAACCATCGATGCGGATGGGAAAGTTCTGGCACCAGGATTTATTGATACCCATGCCCATGGGGATCCACTTGAAACTCCCGAATTCGAGAATTTCCTGGCAATGGGAGTCACCACTGTTTTTCTGGGACAGGATGGTTCCAGTCCGGATACCCCTGATCTGTCGGCATGGATGAATAGAGTGGATAAAGCTGAACCGGGACCAAATATCGCCATGTTTGTGGGTCATGGCACTTTAAGGATGCTTTCAGGAGTGAAGTATGATAAAGAGCCTTCCAAAGCAGCACTTTCGAAAATGAACGAACTGTTGAAAGATGCCATGGAGGCGGGAAGTTTTGGCTTGTCTACAGGTCTGGAATACAATCCCGGTTATTTGGCGAAGCAGGAGGAACTTGATCTTTTAGCCAAAACCGTGGCTGCTTATAAGGGTATGGTGATGAGCCATATGAGGAATGAAGATGACGCATTTATGGAGGAATCTTTAGCTGAATTGATGGCTCAGGGTGTTTATTGTCCTGTGCATGTTTCCCACATCAAGATCGTCTATGGCAAGGGAGAAGAGCGAGCCAAGGAAATTCTTCAGTTACTTGATGAAGAAAGAAAATCCGGCAAAACAGTCACAGCCGATATTTATCCTTATGAAGCAAGCTATACCAGTGTTTCAATTCTTTTCCCCGAATGGGCAAAACCACCGGCCAATTATCAACAGGTAGTTGCCGCTAGAGGTGAAGAACTGGAAACCTATCTCCGAGACCGGGTAAACCTGAGAAACGGTCCGGAAGCAACATTGATTGGAAGCGGACCCTATAAGGGAAAAAACCTTAAAGAAATAGCTGATTTGGAAGGCAAACCTTTTGAGAAGGTTCTGGTGGAAGATATAGGTCCATCAGGAACCAGCGCGGCTTATTTTGTGATGGATGAAAATGTAATGAAAACTTTCCTTTTGGATGAACATATCAATATCTGCTCTGATGGAAGTCCCACATCAAACCATCCCCGTAGCTATGGCACATTCGCAAAAATCATTGAGGAATATGTGGTAAAAGAACCTTTGATGGATCTGGAAACAGCCATCTATAAGATGACGGGATTAGCCGCTAAAAATGTAGGTATTATCGATCGCGGTATCATTAAGATTGGAAACAAGGCTGACTTGGTGATCTTCCAACCTGAGGCGGTAAAAGCCAGGGCCACTTATGAAAATGCGGCGCAACCGGCAGAAGGTTTTGATTTTGTTGTTGTAAATGGAGTAATAGCAATGCAAAACCAGAAGTTACTGGAAAGAGCAGGCAAAATCATCAAGAAACAGGAAACCGATGATCATTAACCGGTGGTAGAAGTCTTTGTACCCTTGACACTTTTCAACATGATTTCCAGCAGCTCCTTCATGCGATACGTTAATTCCTGCGGCCGAATAATCCGGACGTAATCTCCCATCATCAAAACCCACCTGACAAACCCCTCCAAAGAAGTAGTCATAAAAGTCATCTCCACCAGTTCTCCTACCAGTCTTTCCATCACAAAACCCTGATGGTACCTTTGTTCATTGATATACTTGACCGCCGATCGGTGTACTTCCAAAACCACCTCGGTAAGATTTTCTTTTTTCACTACTTTTTCCAGATAATCCTTCAGCGAAGGATGGGCAGTATCAAAAACCTCATCCCTGACTTGGATGGTGCTGATCCGGTCCAATCTAAATGTCCTGTAATCGTTTCTCAGTCTGCACCAGGCAATCAGGTACCATTGCTCAAATGAAAAATAGATTCCGATCGGCTCAACTTCCCTTTTACTGCTTATTTCAGGTTCAAAAGTGGTGTAATTAATCAGGATGACTTTGGATTCTGAGAGACTGTTCAGAATTCTTTGCAGAATATTTTCTTTTCCCTTTGAATGAAGGTTGTTATTTGTCCGGATCACTTGCACCTGAGCCGACATGTTTTCCAGCACATCCTTTTCTGCATTTTTCAATACCGATTTTACTTTGAACATGGCGGATTGAAAATGCTTGTTGCTGTCCCTGTCCGCTATTTTTTCGAAAATTTTTTCAGCTATCACAAATGACAAAGCTTCCTCCTTGGTGAACATAACCGGGGGCAATCTGTAGCCTTCTACCAAGGAGTAGCCGAAACCCGCTTCCCCGATCACAGGTACTCCCGCTTCTTCCAAAGCCCGAATATCCCTGTAGACAGTTCTCAGGCTGATTTCAAATCTGTCTGCAATTTCCTGAGCCTTGATCAGCCTTTTGGATTGAAGTTGGGTAAGGATGGCGGTCAGCCTGTCAAGTCTGTTCATTTTCCAAAATTTAATGATAATAAAGATAGTTTTTTTATAGAGAGAATAAATTTAAAAATCTTTGAAAATATCCCGACTTGTTGACATAGGGCTGTCACTTGACGGTTGTTTCTTTACAATATCAAATCTAAAACACACTTAAACCAATAACATCATGGAAACTAATCTAGTAGAAAAAGCACAAAAATTAAAGCAGGTAATCACCTCCGAACAATTGCTGGCGCATTGGCAGGGACATCGTAAGTTGACCAGAAGGGTGATCGAAGCATTTCCGGAAGATAAGCTGTTTACTTTTAGCTTGGGAGGCATGCGTCCATTCTCAAAACTGGTAGAGGAAATGTTGGCCATTGCTGTACCCGGAGCCAAAGGCATGGCTACCGACGAATGGAACAAACTGGATGAAAACCTGAATTTGGATGGCAGTAAGGAAAAGCTGTTGCAGCATTGGGATGCCGCAACAGAGGAGTTGAACATTTGGTGGTCAAAAATTCCGCAGCAAAGATTTCAGGAAACCGTCGTTGCATTCGGTCAATATGAGGATAAGGTATATTGCAGCATACTTTATTTTATCGACAATGAAATCCATCACAGAGGTCAGGGATACGTTTACCTCAGAGCGCTGGGAATCACTCCACCGAATTTTTGGGAAAGGTAGTTCCCTATAAACCTTTGAGGTCTCTTTCGACCTCGAGGTTTTTTTTAGCCCGCTTTCTTTTTCATCTCTCAAAAGAAAAACATATTATTTTTTTAAATCAGACAGTTTTAATCCGCTTACTTTCCGGATCTTTTATAATTTTAATCTCCCATTATCAATACAAGATGAAAAGAAGAAATTTTCTCTCGGGCTTGGCCGTAGGATCAGGTGCTTTGGCCATTTCGCCGCTTTCAGGTTTATCGGCAGCAGAGAAAGAAAAACCAATTATAATATTTGAAAACGGAAAATCTTATCAGTCAGACCTCATTATTGCCGGTGGAGGTCTTGGAGGCTGTGCTGCCGCAATTGCAGCTTTGCGAAATGGAATGCGGGTTGTATTGACCGAGGAGACAGACTGGTTGGGTGGTCAGCTTACCCAGCAGGGAGTGCCACCGGATGAACACCAATGGATCGAAACCCATGGTGCCACGGCTCTTTACAGGGATTTTAGGACCGCCATCCGGAATTATTATAAAGCCCATTATCCTTTGACTGAGGAAGCACTATCAAGGGAATTTTTAAACCCGGGAGATGGATCAGTTTCCAGACTTTGTCATGAACCCAAGGTAGCTCTTGCGGTTCTGCATGGCATGTTTGCTCCTTATGAAAGTGCGGGAAAGTTGCGGATTCTTTTCAATCATAAAATCTCAAGGGCAGAAACAAGGGGCAGCCGGGTCCTTTCCCTTACAGCCAAATCCTCAATTTCAAGTGCTGAATCCCTTTTGACAGCACAGTATTTTGTAGATGCAACCGAATTGGGAGACCTCTTGCCTTTGACCAAAACGGAATATATCACAGGTACGGAATCTGTCGAAGAGACCGGAGAACTGCATGCTCCAAAAATGGGCAACCCGGAAAATAATCAGGCTTTCACTGTTTGTTTTGCCATGGATTATGTGAAAGGGGAGGACTGGACAATTCCCAAGCCGGAGCAATATGATTTCTGGAAAAATTATGTTCCTGATCTCAATCCTTCCTGGCCCGGAAAACTTCTTTCCCTATATTATTCCAATCCGCAGACTTTAGAACCGAAAGCACTGGGCTTTCATCCTGAGGGAATTCCCATTGAGGGATTGTTGAACCTTTGGAATTACCGCAGGATTCTTAACAAGAAAAATTTCACAGCAGGATTTTATCCGGGAGATATCAGTGTTGTCAATTGGCCCCAAAACGACTATATCCCCGGGAATTTGGTGGATGTAAGTGAATCCGAATTCAGGAAGCATGTGGAAGGAGGCAAGCAGCTCAGTCTTTCTTTGTTGTATTGGCTACAAACCGAGGCACAACAGCCGGATGGCACCAAAGGATGGAAAGGCTTGAGACTTCGACCGGATGTGATGGGTACCGAAGATGGCTTGGCAAAATATCCCTATGTCAGGGAATCCAGAAGGATCAAGGCACTTTTTACAGTGCTGGAAGAGCATGTGGGGAAAGAACAGCGTGCCAAGGTATCCGGAAGGACAGGAGAGGAGCTGAAATCGGCCACTTTTGGGGACAGCGTCGGGATCGGGTATTATCACATCGATCTCCATCCGAGTTCGGAGGGGGACAATTATATTGACTTTCCATCCCTACCTTTTCAGATTCCTCTGGGAGCTTTGATTCCCCAAACCATGGAAAATCTCCTGGCAGCCAACAAAAACATCGGAACGACCCACATTACCAACGGATGCTACAGGCTGCATCCTGTGGAATGGAGTATTGGTGAAGCCGTGGGAATGTTGGTACCCTTTGCACTCTCCAAAAATGTAACGCCCAAAACCGTGAGAGAAGACAAGACTTTGTTGTCGGAATTCCAGGCTTTTATCCGGAAGCAGGGCGTGGAGACGGAGTGGCATTTTTAGAAAATATGTTTGTGTTTTGAAATTCAGATTAAAAAACTGTCTGATCTATCGGTGATGAATATTAAAAGGTTCGGTATTTTCTGAAGTTATAAAAACCTCCTGCTCAAGGCATTTTTTATATTTATGGAACAGGGCAATTAAATCATCTATTTCATTATCTAATGAAAATTTCCAATGGGATTTAAACTGCTTGTTGTAGATGGACTTATTTCCAAATCTTTCTAAAAGCACTTCGATATTTTTGGGAATAAAAAATGAGGCTCTTTCTCCCAAATACCTGTGAAATTCATCCCGGAAAATCCTGATCCCCTCAAAATCGAAATCTCCGTAATGCAGGTAGGGGTTGGGGATATCTTTTAGCCAGTTAACCAAATCCTTGGACTGGGGATAACGGCTTACGAACATAGGCGAACTGGTTTCAAATAAGTAGGTCTGCTTTTGAAGATGCCTGAAGTTTTCTGAATTTTCCACGCCAATCACCAAGGTCTCCTTGGGAATATTGAAGGATTCGAAATCATGGATAAAGGTAAAGGTTCCCTCCAAGGGCTGGAGAAGCAAGTTTGCTCCGTTTATTTCAGTCTTTATAGGTACGGCACAATTGACCAAAAAACCTTTGAATGTCCTTTTACTTGATATTTTTGAATCACTGGAGGCAAGGATATTCTCGGTCCTAGAATTGCCTTGTTCTAAATTATGGATATATACCCGTAAATCATTGATGCCCCAATTATTGCTCAAATAACTCCTGAACTGATCAGGCTTAGCGATATAAACTTGTTGCCTGCTCCTTCCTTGTATCCTTATCTGCAATACCCCTTCCCCCATTATTTTTGTGATCACTTTGTTTTTCAATTGGCTATAGGGGATAGCTTCTCCATTTAGAAGCTGCAGGATTTTTTTGGCTATGCCCAATGGTATTTTCTCCATCCTTAGTCCACCAAAACTGTGTTGGATATGATCCGCTTGATTACAGAATACTTCCGCTCATCCTTACTGATCTTGTATATATGACGGTAATTCAACGGCGTGCTTTCAGTAGGAGATCCATTGATGAGCAATATGTTTCTGTCATTGGCAAATTTCAAAATCCCTTTGACATTGGTCGGGTGTAACTTTCCAATTTCATCCATCATACAGTGGAGTTTGAAGTCCTTGAACTTTCTGGATGCCCCCTCCTTGAAAACGTTGAGCAACATGATGTTGATCATTGCCTTCACCAGGACATCTGTTCCTTCTGAGCCTACACTGGACAGTTTCTCCACCCAGCCGGTATCGTTGCCGTTTTCTTCCACTCTGAATGACAGTTCAAAAGAGTCAGATAACTTTATGATTCTGTCTTTTGTAGCAGCGGTCACCTTGATCAACTGCTTCAATAAGTCAACAGCCTTTTCATTTGTTTTGTCACGGTCATCTCCGGAAAAAAGGTTGGCGGTCCCGAAACCCAAAGCATTTTCATCGTTGAACTCCTTGATTTTTTTCAGAATCAAAACAGCAGTGTTCTTACTGTCTGTAATATCCAACTCTATATTGGTCACAGCAGAAACAAAGTTCTTTTGCCTGAAGTCTGCATTAATTTTATTAATAATCTTTTTTATTTCCCCAGTCTTTGAGATCAGTGAGCTCGTTTCTTTACCAACAGCACTGATAATGGAAGCAAAGCGCTCATTGCTCCTTTTTTCAAACTGGTCGATTTTCCCTTCTTCTATAAAATCATTGAGCTCCTCAGCCCATCTCAAATAGTCTTCAGTGCTCGAGATCTTGGAAGGGAATTTGAAAATATTGCCATTGGAAAAGTAAGACAGAAACTTGTCAATGCTGGTCTTTAACTCTTCCTGTTTATTTATCTTCTGATAATGGTTATCGAAAATGTCTTCTATGATTTTAATGGCTGTGTTCTTGCTTTCAATAGCCTTGCTGTTATCTAAATCCGCCTCAATGATAGGATATATAGAGGACTTCATAAACTCATCACATTTAGCCTCATCATCGATTATCCCCTGACTCTTCTTCTCTATTTCATGGATGTTTTCTTTTGAGCTGTTGATCTGGCCATCAATCTTTTCCAGGAACAAATCCAGTTCAGCCCGTAGTTGGTCCAGTTTCTCCTCGGCTATTTTCTTTTGGTTCTTAAACTCCTTTTCCCTGTCAAACAACTCTCTTTTATCCTTTTCATATTCAAAGACAAATTTTCTGTTTTCTTCAATAAAATCAAGGACAGCTTTGATCAAAACAGTTGCTTCTTCGATGTTGACCAGTTTTTTGGTATCCGCTCCTTTGTCATGAAGCTCTTGGTTACGGGTAGATCTTAATTTGTTGATCTGCTTTTGGATCTCGTTGGTTTTAATTCCTATTTGTTCATCAATTTCTTCCAGACTGGCCTTGTAGAGTTGTTTAATTTCATTGATTCTCCTGGTCTTTTCTCTCTGCTTTGCCTCTTTGTTCCTTTTTAGCTTTTCTTTGGATAGGGTTAATTCCTTACTTGCATCCTGTTTTAAAGTAGCCATCTCATCGATCTGTTGCTGGATGGCTTCCAAAGCTATTTGCTTTTCATCGGAGGCTTTTCCTTCCAGATCATTTATCTCCAAAGTCGCCACCTCTTTGCTCTGGGCCAACTGGTCCAGACGGTATTCGCTTTGCCTCTGTTTTTCCTTCAATTCTTTGATTTTAGGCAGGTTGCGACGCAATACCTTTTCCTGTTCATTTTCTAAAGTGGCTGCCAGATCATGGATATCCTTTTGGAGCTTTTGAATCACTTGTTCCAGCTTTTCCAGCTCAAATTGGTAATCTTCAATACCCTTGACCTCACTTTCTATTTCACTCAAGTTGATATTTACACCATACATGGTCTTGGTATCCTCTTGTAATTTAGGGGATAATCCTGCGCTGAAAAGCAGGTCCTCACGCAGTACTTTTCCGATATTGGTTTTCCAGTCGGGCTTCTGATCACTTAGCCAGCCATATAAGGAATCACTGCTTTTGCTGATTTTGTCGGTAAGATCTGCTTTTGAATTTTGGGCCGTTTCCATCTGGCTTTGGAGCTTTTCCCGGTTCTGTTCTATTTTCCTTCCTACCTCTGCCTTTTCGTATTCCCACTTGATCTGCAGGTTGCTTATTTGCTGCTTATAACTTTCTATGTTGTGGATTTCCTTGTTTAACTCGACACTGGATTCATTCCTACGTTTTTCCAGTTGCTGAATTTCTTCTCCATAGAACTTTTTGTGTTTTAAGATCAGTAAGCTTTTTTCCAGTTGGTGCCCATCCTGCATTCTTTGATCTACCAACTCTTGCTTAGTGGTGATTTCCAGTTCGTGATCTTCTTCTATGGATTTTAAGATCTGCTCGTATTCAGAATGAATTTCAGATATAGCGTGTATTTCTTCCCTTTCGATCGCTACCCTCTGATTTGATTTTTGGTTAAGGTAATGGTTGAGATGGTTTTCCTTGTCTTGGACAAGTACATCATACTTGATGTTGATGTCGCTGAAATTATTTTTGAGCAGGTTATACTCGGAGCTTAAGGCCTCCAATTCCGCCTTTTTCTCTCCATAACTTGCCACCCTTTTTATGAGCTGGTCTATCTGTATGCCGGTGTAGTAATCTTTTCGCTTGACGATATCTTTTAACTTGCCAACTAAAAGGCTGATGCTTTCATTTATTTTATCTTTTCGGCCCTGAAAACGAGCGCTTTCTTTAGATCGCTTTTGTAGTCTCTCCGCTAGCTCAGCCTCATGCTTTTCTTTTTGAAGTAATAGAGCTGGCTTTTCATTTTCCATTACAGCCCGTCTCCATTTGAGCTGGGCAATGAAATGGCTCTGTTCCCTTTTCAAATGCCTTATAGCAGAAAGCATTTGCATGGCATTTTTGGCCTGTTTGGTTACAGAAGGCCATCTGAATTGCCTGATGTCGGCAAGTTCCGTTTCGAAGTCTTTCAGGTGATGGCTATACTTGTCCAAATCAATCTCAATCTCCTCATCTTCCATGGATGAAATGATGGTCTGCTTGATTTCGGTGGCATCCAGTTTTGTATTCAGGAATACGTTCTGGATCGTCCTGTAGATGTTGTTGTATTGCTTGGCTTCCAGTAGGGCGTACTTCTTAAATTCACTCCTTCCTGCAAAATTGCCATAAAGGATATTCCTGTAATCATCGAAGCTGTTGACCATCATCGAGAAATTGATACGGTTTACATCCAGCTTTTCCCTAATCGTCTCCCAGTTTCGATAGACCTCACCAGATTCGTTGATAAAATATGATGGGTTATAGGCAGTATCGATAAAGCGGTAACAGACCCTGTTCTGTGATTTAAAAGCCAGTATGCAAAAAGGACCCGTCTCTCTGGCGACCTCATATATAAGGTAAGAATTCCCAAAACCCAGGTACCAGTCTACAAAGCTTTTGGCAGTGGGCCCTTTGGGTATTCCCAATTTCCGGGAATCGGCATTATAAAAATAGAGGATGGCCCTGAGGATGGTGCTTTTGCCAACGCCTTGGGTTCCTATAAAATGGATGTTTCCATCCAGCTTGATTTCGGCATAGGGAATGGAGGCACTGTTGATGAAAATTATTTTATTCAGGAATCTCATCTGTGATTTCTTCTGACAGGTTGATGTTGAGAATTAATGTTTCCAAATAGCTGAAAGATGCCAAAACCTTATAAGAATCGGAAATTTCGTTTTCCAATTCCACATAGCCGTCCTTGAGGAGCAATTGCACCAGCTTATTTATCCCCTCAAGTTCATTATCGGTATTGGTATGCTTTTTTAAAGCACGTAGCTTACTCTTCAGCGTGGCATTTACTTTTAAATTAACGGCTATGGCCTGTGGCTCAAACCGGTAACCTGATCCAAATGAAGCATCATAGTTCTTGAAGAAATCCAGGATATCAATCCATCTGAAAGCCTGCTCAAGTTTTCGGTTGATATCGACTTTTTGCTCCGGTCGGGTAAAATGATAATATTCATCACCCTCTGTGAGGATGTAATTGATCTCCATAAAATAACTTTCCAGCTCATCGAAGTTTTCATCAATATAGCTAAAAAGCTTCTGAGTATGGGTTTTTGAACTGTTTGAACAAATAAATGCGCCTCTGATCAAATGTTCAAATACCTCTTTTTTTAAAGGGTGTGAAGCCATTTCTTTTTTATTTAGGGTAGATAACCGAAAACTCCGTTCCGCGGTGGTCAATGTATTGATCGGTAATCTGCATATCCTGCTCATATAAGGAAATCAGCTGGCAATAGCAGGTTACCATATCTTCAAAGTCCACTTCTTTTGGGTAATGATACTGAAGCACAAAATCCAGCAGATGATGGCCTGAGGCAGTGAAATTACTTCTCATTTCATCAAGATTAATAAACACATCGTTTTCTTCTGTATCCTCAAAAAAAGAAGTTTCAATAGCGGCTGCCATGGGAACCTTGAGCTTTGCTGTGGTCTTTTGCTTTTTGGCCAAAACTTTGATGAGCTGGTAGGTCTCTTCCTCCTGGAGTATGTCGAGGGACAGCTTCACAGGGAAGCTGGGCCTGCTCTCAAAGATTACAGGATTCATATTGGCAAGTTGCGTCAAGATATCCGATTTGCTTTCCAGCTCAAACTGGTCCTTTATATTTTTCACCTGCCTGTTTTTCTCAATTATTTTGCTTTGCTTTTTGACTTGATTCAGAAAATCTATGATTTGTTTTTCCGTTTCTATCAAACTATGGCTGGCATCCTGCAGCTGCAGGCGTAGCTCTGTGGTGATGCGGCTAAGCTCATCATCTTTGGCTATCGCAAAGAAGGTAAGTTCTTCTTCATTGACCAGTTGTTCTGTCAGTAAAATCAAATGCTTTATGTCTAGCCTGCGCTGGTCATAATTTTCAAGCTTTTTTATTTTTATCTTATAATTGGGTTCAGTTTTAAAAGCGTTGTCAATATTCTTGTTCAGGTCAACGATATTCCTCAGGCAGACAAAGCCCATTTTGCGTAAGGAAACCTTAACCCCTTTAAGGTATTTGTATTTTCGGGATTCACTGTTTTCGGTCAGATAATAATCAATATTTTCTTTGATCAGTGTGAGATGCTCATGAATGAAAGAAATATTGATTTGCTCGTTAACATCCAAGATTTGTTCAAAAAACGTAAAAAGCTGGTCTTCAATTTCCAGATACCGGCCATTCCTAATAATGATTCCTTTTTCTATCAGGGATATGACCTTGGATTCCTCGATAAGTTCCACTGCCTGGTCATATCTATAATCAAAGGTTTTCCGCTTACCGAACATCTCTCCCAGCAGATCCTTCCCCAGTACCAATGCATTAAGAAGTTCTTTTATAGAATGGAATGAATACATCTTTAAATTAACCGAATTACAACTTACTTATCTGAATCCTGATTACAATTTGGGTTTTTCACTATCATAAAAGTAATAATATCGCGAATGATTCGCTATTTAATATCCAAAACGTCCGGTTAGTGATTTAGGAAACAATAATTTCAGTTGTAATCATGTAAAAGACTTTAATGTTGGAGTTAGGAAATCCCTTTGGTTATGGTAAGATGAGAATTCATGTAGCATTTAATGCAGTTGGTTGTGAAAGTATTAATCCCACAAATTTTGTAGGTTTTCTTCAGGTTTTTTGACCGTGTGCGGTCAGTACTGTCCGACTTTCCGTTCCCCGAACAATGTAAAACATAGGCTCAAATCCAATAAGGCGGTATTTGGGGATGGCATAAATGTGGGAGAGAATTCGGTGGTCCCATATAAAGCTGTCCTTTGACCGGATATGCCGGATGAGATCGCTTCAAAAACCGCTTCGGATCATTCTCAACACAACCGTTATGCTTAGACATCAACTCCTGCTCATATTCCGAAACTTCAAGAAATTCAGAAGTACGTTTTTCATCAATCTGATCGGGCTGGCTACGGGTTTGGCAAGTGCCATCCTGATTTTCCTCTGGGTTTCGGACGAACTCACTATCGATCAATATCATGAACACAAACAAAACCTCTATCATGTCAAAACAAATCATGACAATGAAGGGGGAATCATAACAGTATTCGCCGGACCGGGTTTACTGGCAGAAGCCATGGAGACCGAAATTTCGCAGGTTCAACTGGCTGCTGCAACTTCTACCTTGATACCGGATGTGAGCTTTACTCATGAAGAGGAGACTGTCGCTATGGATGGATACTTTGTAGACAACAATTATTTTCAAATGTTCAGATTGGAACTGCTTGCAGGGGATCGGGAGCAGCTGTTGTGGGATAAAAACAATGTGGTCCTTTCCGAAACCACCGCCAGAAAATTCTTCAAAAACCCGAAGGATGCCGTCGGAAAGGTCATGGAGTGGAAGGTGTTCGATTTTTCCAATCAGGTGAAAATTTCGGGGGTGTACAGGGATTTTCCGGATAACTCCACCATTCAATCCGATTTTCTGTTGGCCTTTCCTTTCTTCAAGGACATGTTGGGGGATGGGGTGCATTGGGATAATCACAATGCCATCACCTATGTGTTGTTGGATCCCGAAACGGATATCAACGAGTTCAACCGAACGTACAAGAATTTTATCCAATCCAAACTGCCGGACTCCAACGTCACGCTTTATGCCCAGCGGTTTGCGGACGGTTATCTGTACAGCACTTTTGAAAACGGAGTGCCGGTGGGCGGAAGGATCGGATATGTCCGCCTTTTTTCCATCATCGCCTTGTTTGTCCTTCTGATCGCCTGTATCAATTTCATGAACCTGACCACGGCCAAAGCCACAAAACGAGTGAAGGAGGTGGGAATCAAAAAGGCCATCGGTGCAGGCAGAAAAAGTCTGGCCATCCAGTTTCTGTCCGAATCCTTTGCAATGACCTTATTGGCATTGCTTCTGGCGGTCATGTTGGTTTTAATATTCCTCCCCAACTTCAACACCATTACAGGCAAAAACCTGGAATTGATACCTGAGCCTACTTTTATCCTCACTTTGCTTGGGATTGGGTTGATTACAGCGATATTGGCGGGATCTTATCCGGCTTTCTATTTATCCGGTTTTCAACCTTCTCGGGTGTTGAAAGGAAATGAAAAGGGATCTTTTGCGGAATTGATTGCCCGAAAGGGATTGGTGGTTTTTCAGTTTACACTTTCCCTCACCATGATCATTGCCGTCGCAGTGATCGGCAGGCAAATCGACTATATCCAATCCAAAAACCTGGGATTCGAGAAGGAAAATGTTCTGCAGCTTTCTTCGTCCGGTCTGGATGCCGGTAAGATGAATACCTTTTTGAGCCGTCTCAAGCAGGTTCCGGGTGTGGCCAATGCGACGAGTATGCAAAACCCGTTTGTCGGAGAAAGAAGCTCCACCATCGGATTGGAATGGGAGGGTAAGGATCCGGAAAGTATCATCAAATTCGAAAACATCACCGTCAATTATGATTTTATCGAGACGTTGGGGCTATCCATGGTGGAGGGAAGATCCTTTTCGGATTCCTATGGTGATGAGGCTTCCAAGATTATCCTGAATCAAAAAGCCATTGATGTGATAGGAATGGAAGATCCGGTTGGTAAAGTTGTCAATCTTTGGGGGAATGACATGCAGGTCATCGGAGTGGTGCAGGATTTCCATTTTGAATCCTTGAGAGAGGAAATCAAACCGGCGTTTCTGAAACATTCCAATGAGTTTCAGCAAAAAACCCTGCTGAAGATCGAAAAGGGAAAGGAGCAAAGCGCCTTGGCGGGAATTGAGGAAGTGTATGGGCAGTTCAATCCGGGAGCGGATTTTGAATATGAATTCTTGGATGATGATTTTCAGACCCTCTACCTTGCTGAACAGCGGATTTCTGTGTTTTCAAAATATGCCGGTGGTTTTGCCATATTGATTTCTTGCTTGGGACTATTTGGTTTGGCTTCTTTTACTGCCGAAAAAAGGAGAAAAGAAATCGGTGTTCGCAAAGCACTGGGAGCTTCAATGGCCTCGGTGGTCACCATGCTGACCGGCGAATTCATCAGGTTGATCCTTCTGGCCATCGTCCTTGCGGTTCCGCTTTCTTGGTACCTGTGTCAAAAATGGCTTTCGGGATTCAATTACAGTACTACCATGGATTGGAGGATTTTTGTATTCTCCGGTGTTTTGGTCATCCTTATCGCCATCCTGACCGTGAGTTCACAGGCCATCAAAGCTGCGCTGCTGAATCCCGTGGATTCTTTAAAAAGTGAATAAGGAAATTAAGGCAGCTAGAATTTTTCACCGAAGAATAACAAAAGAAAACGCATAAGAGGCTGAATTTTGGATTGGGTTTTCTTTTTAAAATCTCCGCATTCTATTTTCAGCGGCCTAGTGGCCCTGCATCGTGAAAATAAAGATTTCCTACGAACCTACTCCATGGACACTCAGAAACGAATCATCCTTTGTTGCCAGGTTGGAAGATCCCATGAGGTAAATATCCACGGCTCGTGCAGCTTCCCGGCCTTCGGAAATTGCCCACACGACCAGGGATTGGCCTCTGCGCATGTCGCCTGCGGCAAAAACATTTTCAACACTTGTTTGGTAAGCCTCACACTTGACATTGCCTCTTTCATCCAACTCCACCGGCAACTCCATTAGCATGCCATTTGGCTCGGGATGTAAAAATCCTACTGCAAGGAAAGCCAGGTCACAAGCCATTGTTCTTTCTGTTTCCGTTTTTTCTATATAAGCCGGTCTTTTACCTGGTTCTGCTTTCCATTCTATTTCCACTACCTTCATTCCCGTCAGTATTCCCGCTTCATTTCCGATAAATTCCTTGGTATGCAGCGCCCAGTTTCTCCTCACGCCTTCTTCGTGGGAAGAGGATGTTCTCAGGATCATGGGCCATTCCGGCCAGGGATTTTCCCTGCTTCTCTCCAAAGGAGGCTGCTCCAGTAACTCAATCTGGGTGACGGATTTTGCCCTTTGTCTGTTGGAAGTTCCTACGCAGTCAGAGCCGGTATCTCCGCCTCCGATGACCACCACATCTTTTCCTTTTGCCATGATCTCTTCTTCCTCAGGTACGGTGTCACCTGCTATCCTTTTGTTGTTTTGCCTGAGATAATCCATGGCAAAGTATACTCCTTTTAGATTCCTTCCGGGAATATTCAAATCCCTGGGAACTGTGGAGCCACCACATATCATGATGGCATCAAATTCTTCCCGGATGTCCTTGACAGATATATTGACACCTACATTGACTCCTGTTTTAAAGCTGACACCGCTTTTTTCCATTAACTGAAGCCTACGGTCAATCACCCATTTTTCAAGCTTGAAATCCGGAATGCCATACCTGAGCAATCCTCCTATCCTATCATCCCGTTCAAAAACGGTAACCCAATGCCCGGCTTTGTTCAGCTGATCAGCTGCCGCCAATCCGGCGGGGCCTGAACCGATGACGGCCACTTTTTTGCCGGTTCTGATTTCAGGGATAAAAGGTTGGTACAGCCCTGATTCAAAACCCTTTTCAGCAATGAATTTTTCAATATATTCGATGGTGACCGGAGGTTTGTTGATTCCCAATACACAGGCGCCTTCACACGGCGCCGGACAGATCCTGCCGGTAAATTCGGGGAAATTATTGGTGGAGTCGGCCACTTCTACCGCATATTCCCAATCGTGATGGTAAACGGCATCATTCCATTCAGGAATATTGTTGCCAAGCGGGCATCCCTGATGACAAAAGGGGATGCCGCAATCCATGCATCGTGCTGCTTGTTGGTTGGTTTTTTCGTCACTGAATTCCTCATAAAACTCTGCGAATTTTTTGATTCTTTCAGTAGGGGCTTTTGCTTTTGGCAATTCCCGGTTGTATTTCATAAATCCGTTAGCCTTTGTCATATCTTTTATACTGTGTCTTCAAGGTCAATTTTTTCATTGATTTCTGCCAATTTCTGAAGGGCTTTCTTGTACTCTTTCGGCATCACCTTTACAAAATCAGGGAAAGTACCTTCCCAATGATTGATGATTTTTTTGGCAACATCACTTTCTGTATAGTTAAAGTGATTTTCCAAAAGCTCCATAAGTCTTTTTTCATCTTCCTCATCAAAGGGATCAAAATCCACCTGTTCCATATTGCAATATTTGGGAAGTCTTTTTTGGGGATCATATACATAAGCAACACCCCCGCTCATTCCCGCAGCAAAATTTCTTCCCGTTTCTCCCAAGATCACAACCGTTCCACCGGTCATGTATTCGCAACCATGGTCACCCACACCTTCCACTACTGCCCGGATCCCCGAGTTTCTCACACAGAATCTTTCTCCGGCCTGTCCGCGGATATAAGCTTCTCCGGCTATTGCTCCATAAAATGCCACATTTCCTATGATAATGTTTTCAGCTGCTTTGAATTTTGACTCCTTATCCGGATAGATTATCAGCTCAGCTCCGGATAGCCCTTTTCCAAAATAATCATTGGCTTCTCCTTCTAATTCAAACCGGATACCTGATGCACCGAATGCGCAGAAACTTTGGCCTGCAGAACCACTGAACTTGAAATTTATGGTTCCTTCTGGAAGTCCGGTTCCGCCATATTTTTTAGTGATTTCATTTGAAAGAAGTGTTCCAACTGACCTGTTGGTGCTGAGGGTCATAAATTCCGCCTTTACAGTTTCACCATATTCCAGTGCGGGCTGGGCAGCTTTTACCAATTCCCAATCAAGGATGTTGTCCAGCTCATGGTCCTGATCAGTTTGGTGGTAAATTCCTACATCGTCTTTGTTTGGCTCTTTATGTAGTATACTGTAAAGATTCAGATCCTTCATTTTCCAATGCTCTAAGGTATCTTTGGTTTTAAGCATGTCGGCTTGACCGACCATTTCATCTACTGTCCGAAATCCAAGTTCTGCCATGATTTCTCTGAGGTCTTCGGCCAGAAAAGTAAACAGGTTTACTACATGATCGGGATTGCCCGTAAACATCCTTCTCAATTCAGGATCCTGGGTAGCAACACCCACAGAACAGGTATTCAAATGACATTTTCTCAACATGATGCATCCTTCCACAATGAGTGCAGCAGTGGAAACTCCCCATTCTTCGGCACCAAGCAAGGCAGCAATTGCCAAATCCCTGCCTGTTTTCATTTGTCCGTCGGCCTGTAAGACAATGCGACTTCTCAGGTTGTTTTTAACCAGAGTCTGCTGGGATTCTGCCAAACCAAGTTCCCATGGAATCCCCGCATGGCGGATGGAGCTGAGTGGGGAAGCGCCGGTGCCGCCGTCATGGCCTGCAATCAGGATCACATCCGCCTTGGCTTTCGCTACTCCCGCGGCGATTGTACCGACACCTGCTTCAGCTACCAGTTTCACATTTATTCTGGCCTTTCGATTGGCATTTTTCAGATCGTAAATCAGCTGGGAAAGGTCCTCGATGGAATAGATATCATGATGGGGAGGTGGGGAAATCAAACCTACTCCGGGCGTAGACCGTCTGACCCTGCCGATCCAGTCATCCACTTTATGACCCGGCAGCTGGCCGCCTTCACCCGGTTTGGCTCCTTGGGCCATCTTAATCTGAAGCTCCACCGCATTCGATAAATAATGGCTTGTGACACCGAATCTACCCGAAGCCACCTGCTTGATGGCTGAGTTTTCCCAATCTCCGTTTGGTTTTCTTTCGAACCTGCTTTCATCCTCGCCGCCTTCTCCACTGTTGCTTCTTGCGCCGATTCTGTTCATGGCGATGGCGAGTGTGGAATGTGCCTCATGAGAAATTGAGCCAAATGACATTGCTCCTGTGGCGAATCTTTTAAAAATCAGTTCTATAGATTCCACTTCTTCCAGTGGTACAGGCTCGCGGTTTTGGCGGAATTCAAACATTCCCCTGATCGTACAGGCTCTTTGGGATTGTTCGTTGATAAGCCGGGCGTATTCCTTGTATTGGATGTAATTGTTGTTTCTGGTTGATTGTTGCAGTAAGTAAACCGTTTCGGGATTAAAGAGATGATATTCCCCTCTTTTTTTCCATTGATAAAATCCTCCTTCCTGTAATCTTTGTTTTGGAATCGGCTTCTTTGGATAAGCGAGGCGATGTTTGACCAAAGCCTCCTGTGCCAGTCCATCGAATGACATTCCCCCGATCCTGGAAATGCTGCCGCAAAAACATTTGCTGATCACTTCATCACCGATTCCCAAAGCCTCAAAAATCTGCGCCCCGTGATAGGATTGCAAAGTGGAGATACCCATTTTTGAAAATACCTTCAACAAGCCATATCCAATGGCTCTTATGTAGTTTTTTATGGCCTGTTCCTCCTCGGTACTGTTGTATATGTTTTTCTGCTTGCTGATTACTGCGATGGTTTCAAATGTCAGATAAGGATTTATTGCGCTGGCTCCATAACCGATTAATGTTGCAAAATGGTGCGTTTCGGTTGCATCCCCCGCTTCGACAACAATGGAAGTGTGGGCTCGGAGATTTTTCTTGATGAGGTGATGGTGTATGGCTCCCGTTGCCAGCAGTGAAGGAATGGCTGCACGGTATTCATGAACTTTTCTATGAGAAATGATCAGAATATTAATCCCTTTTCTGACAGCCCTTTCTGCTTTGAGACAGATGCGGTCTATGCCTTCCTCCATCCTTCCATTTTGGCCATCGGGTACGAAAGTGGCATAAATGTTTTTGGTCTTGAAATCCGGATGATTTATGTTCCTGATTTTCTCCAACTCTTCATTGGTCAATACCGGATGTGGAAGATGTATATGGTTACAATATTCAGGTTTTTCCTCAAGAATATTGAAAAACCTTCCTACATTTGAAAATAAAGACATGACCAGTCTTTCCCTTATTGGATCAATTGGTGGATTACTCACCTGGGCAAACAACTGTTTGAAATAATGCGACAGATGCTGGCTTTGATGGGAAAGAACTGCCAAAGGCGTATCTGCGCCCATCGAGCCGATCGGCTCCTTTGCAATATCTGACATTGGTCCTAAAACAACCCGCAGATCTTCAGTGGTATAGCCAAACAACAATTGCTTTTTTAGCAGAGAAGATTCTTCTTCCTCATGAATTCTGGGATCTTTTGCCGGCAAAGATTCTAAGTTCAATTGATGCTCTTTCAGCCATTTGTGATAAGGCTGCTGTTTGCAGATGGTTTTTTTCAATACCTCATCACTGATGATTTTCCCTTTTTCCAGATCGGCCACAAACATCCGCCCCGGTTTCAGCCGGTCTTTTAAGACCACCTTTGCAGGATCTACAGGCAATGCGCCCGCTTCTGAGGACATGATCAGAAAATCATCTTCTGTTAGGCAATACCGAGAAGGTCTCAGGCCATTTCTGTCCAGGGTGGCGCCAACGATTTTACCGTCGGTGAAACAGATTGAAGCAGGACCGTCCCAAGGTTCCATCAAGGAGGCATGATATTGATAAAATGCTTTTTTATGGTCTTCCATGATGTCATTGTCCTGCCAGGCTTCAGGAATCAGCATCATCATCACATGCGGCAAGGATCTTCCTCCCAAAGTGAGCAGCTCCACAATATTATCCAGATTGGCCGAGTCCGAGTGGGTGGCATCACAGATGGGTAGGACAATATCCAGTTCTTCTTTGGTGAAAAGGGTGGATTCAAGTAGCGCTTCTTTGGATTTCATCCAATTGACATTGCCTCGGATGGTGTTGATTTCACCGTTATGGGCTATAAACCTGAAAGGCTGTGCAAGCTTCCAGCTCGGAAAGGTGTTGGTAGAAAAACGGGAATGAATCAATGCCAGAGCAGAAATCATCCTTTCATCCTGAAGGTCCGGATAGTAAGGCCCCAGCTGGGTAGTTCTCAGCTGACCTTTGTAAACAATGATTTTATGGGATAATGTGGGGATGTAAAAATAGTTTTCGGTGCCGGGAATGTTCTTACGGATATTGTGTGTGGCAAAATTCCTCAGTACAAAAAGTCTTCTTTCCAATGCCTCCGGATCCTTAAAGTCCAGCTGTCGGATAAAAACCTGTTCGACTGCTTGTTCCACCGATAATGCTGTGGGCCCTATTCCTTTATTTTGTGTCGGAACTTTGCGATATCCCAATAATTCAAATCCAAGGTCATTGATATAATCATTCAGTAAGGCTCTGCAATCCTCCCTCAAGTGCGGTTCGGATGGAAAAAAGATCATTCCTACTGCATACTCGCCGAATGAAGGGAGCTCAAATCCGATTTTACTACATTCCTCAGAAAAAAAATCATGAGGCATCTGGATCAGAATACCGGCACCGTCACCTGTATCCGGTTCACAGCCACATCCTCCGCGGTGCTCCATGTTGACAAGCATGGTCAGGGCATCTTTTATGATTTTGTGGGATTTTTTTCCTTTCAGGTGGGCAACAAATCCTATTCCGCAGGAGTCATGTTCTAGTGAGGGTACATAAAGGGAATTGGCAACAGTATCTTTTATGTTATCCATGTGGATTATTTTTATGTCGGTGGTATATTTTATTGTCAATTTAATATTTGAATACTTATAATTTTGTTTAACGAGATAAAAACATGCCTGTTTAGATTGAAGAGGAAAAAGCAGTGTTTTAATCCATTTAATAAATTTATTTTCTTCAAATTCCAAATTTTATATTGAAAAAGGTTTGGTTTTCTGGAATAGGAATTCGCAAAGCGGTGCAAAGAGAAAATTTAGGCTTTGTATAACCTTACTTGGGGTTTCCTAAAAGCTGACTGTCATAATATGTAATAATCAGTCCCACTGTTGTGGGATGTGTCAAGAGAGTTCCCTATATCAACCCCGAAGGATATCTTTTCCGTGATCAAAAAAAGTGTGGATTAGTTGAAAAGGATTACGAAGTATGCCGTAATTTACAGGACGGACTCACAGCAGACGATCCAGGCCTTAAAAGGGCAGAAGTTCAAACGTATTGAGGTGCATTAGTCCATTTGATAAAAACATAAATTTTTTACCTTTAGCCTATGAAAACCATCTTTGTAGATACTTCAGTCTTTGGCGGAAACATTTGATTCCGAATTTGAATTATTGGCGGAATTGAAAAAAACCTGAAAATAAAACTTCATGAAAATAATATCAACGAATATAGGCAATCCAACTAAATTCATTTGGAATGGTAAGGCAGAAACAACAGGAATTTATAAAAAACCCACTGATAAGCCTGTTTATTTAACAAAAAATGATGTTTTAAACGATGAAGTCTCCAATCGTTTGAACCATGCCGGATTTTATAAAGCTTGCTATTTGTTTTCTTCCGAACAATACCCATACTGGAAAAATTTATACCCCAACCTTGATTGGACTTGGGGAATGTTTGGTGAGAACCTAACTGTATCCGGCTTTGATGAAAGAAAAGTATATGTAGGGGATATTTATAAAGTGGGTGAAGCATTGGTTCAAATTTCGCAACATAGAGAACCTTGTTATAAATTGGGCTATAAATTTGGGACTCAAAAAATTCTAAAACAATTTATTGAACGTGGTTTTGGAGGGACTTATTTGAGTATTTTAGATGAAGGATTTGTAGATATTAATGATACATTCACTTTAGTAGAGCGTCCTAAAAATAGTTTAACAGTGGCAGAATTATTTCATTTAGTTCATGCCAAAGAAAAGAATCAGGATTTACTTAAAATTGCTTCAGGTAGTAAGGCAATACCTCCTAAAAAGAGAATATTGTTGAGCTCATATATTACGTAGCCGGATTTTAAAGTCAAAAGTGTTGGCAATTGACCTCCCTAATGGTATGAAAAAGAGGGAGAAAATAAAATTAAATGGGAAGTTGGTCTTTGGGTTTAAAAACAACAGCATAGTAAATTGACGGATATGAGTTAGTTTATGTTCTGGAGGCCGAAACCTAAATGGATTCTCCATCGACAATCGTTTCATTGGCCGCCTCTTCAAAATCCATGGGTTGCCCGAGATAAACCAATCTATAACCCGGTTTGATTTCCAGTTCATTGGGGGCAGTCAATAATTCAATGTTGTTTTTGTCATCTTTTAGCAAAATCGAAATGGCATTGTCTTCCTTTTTGATCCTTTCAAGATAATCAATAAACGTCGTCTTGTTGTCCACAGGTACTTCATGGATCATGGGATAACTTCGTGACACCTCCGTAATTTTCACATAATCGTGTGTTGTGGAAAAAAGGTCACTCGTAGGAATTTCTTCCATCGAATTCATTTCTTGGCTATTGATCAATCTAAAAGAACCATTTTCGCCAAAAACATCTCTATATCTTATCAAGGCCTGCTTATTGATGTCATCATTGCCGGTGAGCGCAAGAAGAAAACCCATATCGCTCAACTCAATATTTTCCCCCAAGTCGTCCGAATAAATGTTTGCATTAATGGCTTCAAGTCCTGCTTTTTGGGCACTTTCGATATTCAGTCTATTAGTATCCGCCAGAACTACATGCCGGCCGTTTTTTTCCAAATAGCAGGCTATCAAACGGGAGGCTTTGGAGGCGCCGATGATCATGACGCCGTCCGTGTTTTTCAGAACTCCCGCCAAGGCCGCAAAAAAACGTGCAGTTGTGGCGTTTAGAAGTACGGTTACCAAGACCACAACAAAGACCAGCGGAGTAATGAATTCGGCGCCTTGAATACCTGCTTGCATCAATTTGGTCCCAAAAAGGGATGCAATACCTGCAGCTACGATCCCACGTGGCCCCACCCAACTAATAAAAAGCTTCTCATTGATTTTGAGCGAGGAGTGGGTTGTACTTAAAAAGACGCCGAGCGGTCTTAATATGAAGATGATAAAAATCAGCAGGAAGGCCGTATTCCAATTATAGACCAGCATCAATTCTTCCAATCCGATATTGGCAGAAAGCAAAATAAACAATATGGAAATCAGCAATACGCTTAGCGTTTCCTTGAAGTCCAATAATTCCTTTAGATTGGGAAGGTCGCTGTTACCCAAAAACATGCCCATCACCACAACAGCCAACAGACTCGATTCGTGGGCAAAAAAATCACTGAGTACAAAGGTGGCCAAGACGAAAGATAAGGCAACCACATTCAGTAAATAATGGGGGATGAGCTTCCTTTTGATAGATAAATAAAGGGAATAACCTGCAGTTATTCCGAATGAAAACCCGATCACCACAATTTTCCCAAAATCAACGACCGCTTGGGTGGTATAACCCGAACCGCCTTCTACACTAATGAAGTTGAATACCAATACGGAAATCAATGCCCCTATGGGATCTATCAGGATTCCTTCCCATTTCAAAACTGCCGAAACATCTTTTTTCAGGGGGATGTTTCTCAAAATAGGATTGATAACCGTGGGTCCAGTCACTATAATCAGGGCAGAAAACAGAAATGAAATCCGCCAGGTAAAGTCGAAAAGAAAATGTACGGCTAAACCTGCCCCAATAAAAGTAACCAATGAACCGATACTGATCAACTTGCCGATAACCGGTCCGACTTTCGAAATTTCCCCTTTTCTTAAGGTCAATCCGCCTTCGAAAAGAACAACTCCAATCGCAAGGGAAACGAAATTAAAAAGACCTTCTCCGGGAAAGAGTCCATATCCATCTTCATATATGGGTCTGATCCATTGGGATCCATCCTGAGAAATAAGTGTGGAAATGGGGCCTACAAAAAGCCCGATAAGGATCAAGGGTAAAATAGCAGGGATCTTCAGTTTCCAGGCTAGCCATTGCGCAAAAATTCCTAAGATTATTATTCCGGCAAGTTCAAGCATATAATTGGGTTTCGGTGAATGTAAAATAATTTTGATCCGTGATCATCCTTTTGATCGAAATACTTGCATGCGTTTCAAAATACGAACCAATTAAATTCTGAATATCCGGTTTCTTATCGGCATGTTTGAACCTAAATATAAGTGGGAGTTAGATTTAGAAATAACCGAAAAGCAAAAGAAATAAAATGGTCGGCAACATTGCGGATAATCATCTTAATTATTTATGGGAAATGGTTATTTTAATGGAATGATTCCGGATTGGCCCATAATGTAATAGGTAATCCCTTATCTTTCCAAGAAAACCATTGGAAAACCAAAGGTCGAAAACGGATGTGCCGTCAATTTGAGGTATGGCAATCGGCAGGTTGAATATCAGTGTTGATGAGTTTGCATGCGGATATTTATAAAAATAGTCGATTAACGCATAACCCTTTCCTCTCAATTACGGTTCAACTTTTGACCAATACATCAGATGATTGTCACAAATCATAGTTAATAATTGATATTCTTAACCGGAGGCTTTGGTTTTCGGACACTTATCCTTTTTTCATAGATAGGGAAATACATATTTAAGCACAAAAACATACAGTTATCGAAAATTCAAGACAAAGTGCGGATAAAAAATTAGGTACGTTTGGCGGCGTATTTACTCCTTCAATTTTGACTATTTTGGGGGTCATCATGTATTTGCGGTTTGGGTGGGTAGTTGGCAATGTGGGTTTGGTGGGCACATTAATTATCGTAACCCTCTCCACCTCCATTACCTTTCTTACCTCACTTTCCATAGCTGCCATTGCTACCAATGCTCCTGTAAAGGGTGGAGGAGCGTATTTTTTGATAAGTCGATCTCTAGGGGCTGAAATTGGCGGTGCTGTCGGTATACCGTTATACCTGGCTCAGGCATTTTCTGTTTCCCTATATATTATAGGATTTTCCGAAAGTCTTGTTTCGATTTTTCCAAATCTCGAAATGCGTTGGATCAGTATAGTGACAACTCTACTGTTGGGGGCACTGGCCTTGTTTTCAACTAAAGCTGCAATCAAGGCTCAGTATGTTATTTTGGTTATTATTGGTATTTCTCTGATTTCCCTGCTGCTTGGCAGCCCGCTTGAGGACTCACATGTTGAGCTTTGGGGTGTTCCTACCGACGAATCCGTAAATTTCTGGCAGGTTTTTGCTATATTTTTCCCGGCAGTTACGGGTATAATGGCGGGAGTTAACATGTCGGGGGATTTAAAGGATCCTGCCAAATCAATACCCAAAGGAACGTTTATGGCTGTAGGTGTTGGGTATTTAATTTACATGACATTGCCGGTTCTCCTGGCAAGTCGTGCCGATGCGGCCACGCTTGTAGGCGACCCTTTGATCATGCAAAGAATAGCCATATGGGGAGGAGCAATACTACTTGGAGTTTGGGGAGCAACACTTTCCAGTGCAACAGGAAGTTTGTTGGGCGCTCCCCGGGTGCTGCAGGCACTTGCCAAGGATCGGGTTTTGCCAAAGTTTTTCACTGCTTTTGAAAAAGAATCCAAGGATGAGAAAATCCCAAGAGCAGCTACGGTTTTCACCATTATTATCACCCTTGTTACGGTTTATTTCGGGGATCTTAATATGATAGCACCTGTATTGACCATGTTTTTTTTGACTACCTATGCAGTGCTGAATATTACCGCAGGAATTGAACGTGTTCTTAGAAGCCCATCTTTTCGTCCGAAATTCAAAGTCCATTGGTTGTTTTCGCTTTCCGGAGCCTTTGGCTGTGCAGCGGTCATGTTTCTGATTAATGCGGTTGCCACTCTTGCGGCATTTTTGTTTATCATCATAATATTTTTTTGGTTAAAAAAGCGAAAAATGCAAGTTGCCTGGGGAGGCGTTGGGCGTGGTATGTGGTTGACAATCATCCGATATGCCATTCTCAAGCTTGAAAAAAGGGGAGATCCAAAAACCTGGCGTCCCAATATTCTGGTGCTTTCCGGGTCTCCCAAGAAAAGGTGGAGGCTGATTGAACTCGCAAATGACCTTACAAACGGAAATGCATTGTTTACCGTAAGTACCATTTTGCCGCAAAAAAATGTTACTCAGGAAAAGGTGCTGAATTATGAAAAACAGATTACCGATTTTCTTGAAGCAAAAAATGTTCAGGCCCTTGTGCGGGTTGTGCGTGCATCCAATCCTTTCTCGGGAGCCATCCAGCTCGTCAATGCATATGGATTGGGGCCATTGGTTCCCAACACTGTGCTTTTAGGTGATACCCGGGAGGTGACACACCACAAATCATACGCAGAAATGATCAGTCACTTTCACAAATCGAGGCGAAATGTCGTCATTGTTCAAGGTGATGATGTGGGATTCAAGAAGAAAGAAACAGTTGATATCTGGTGGGGTGGTTTAAAAGGAAACGGAAGCTTGATGATTATCCTTGCCTATTTGTTAAAAAACAGCCGCGAATGGCAAGGTTCAACCCTCAATATAAAAATGGTTGTGGCTTCTGAAGAGGCATCACAACAGGCGAAAGAAAACCTCACCAATATTTTATCGAAAATGCGGATCGGGTTTACCTACCACATTCTGGTTTCCAAAGAAGAGAATTTTTGGGATGTAATGGCAAGAGAATCTGCAAACAGTGATTTGGTTATGATGGGATTGGGATTTCCGGAAGGAGAAGAAGAAAAGTTTGAAGAATACTTTCAAAAGTTGAAAGAGAATACCAAATCTTTGCCTACAAAAATATTTGTATTGGCAGCTCAGAATATAAAATTTGAAGAAGTTTTGAAATAAGTAAAATAAGTTGGAAGTCAGAAGTCCGAAAATAATCTTTCTTAATGTTGGGATCTGACCAAGGCATTTTCAAATAATATATCAAATTTGACTTCACTTTTTTCTATGGTTTATATTTTTTCTTGATGTTATTTTAAATCTTGGTAAGGTTTTATATAATAAATTATTAAATATAATATCAACATAACACAACGGACATGGGAATCAAGAATATATTCAACAAGCTCAAAAAGGGAAAGGAAACCATAGAAGGTAAGGAGAAGAAGGATAAAATTTTTACCAGCCTTAAAAAATTCAAAACGGAAGAAATAGCAATCATGGAATTTGAGCGCTCAAAAAAAAAGCTTTTTGACGTCAACAGGTGGTCGGATATGCCCGGAATTACCAGCACTTTTAAACTTTACAATTGGAAAGGTGAGGAACTTCAGGCTACTAAACCATCAAAGGGTGACTATATCTACATAAACTTACCCGGACCGCTTCCCGAAAACTGGGTGACCATTGTTGCATTGGAGGAGCAAGAGAATTTTGCTGAATTTATAGTCAGTCCGAGTCCAAAGCCACAGGCGAGAGGAAAGGAAAAAGATGAAATCGAGCACTTTTTTATTGATGAAGCTACCAGTACTTTCAGGATCAACAGGGAAGGGGATACCTTGTTTGCCTATGAAATCGGAAAGAATGAAGGGATCAACAATCAGGGAACAGAAGCCGCAAACCGGGAATGGATCAACACGCTTATTGCAGGAGGGGGTTGGATGGGTTTTCAGAAAATCCAGTGGGAAAAGTTAACTGATTATCTGGTTCATGAGATTGAGATTGAGGAAAATTAAACCCGGAGGAGGCCATTATTCTTTTTTCTTAAAATCTGCAACATTTAGCTTTACTTTAAGGAGTTTGGGATTTTTTTTATTGATCACTTCTATATTATAGTTCGGATCGAATTGTTGCGGATAAATAACGATTCTACTGTTGTTCAAAAAGTGATCCTCAAGTTTGGTTGCAATATTTTCCAATACATGGATATAAGAAATAGACCCTTTTCTGGCGGAAACAAGTACGAGTAGATCGTCTTGATGAATGTCTTTGGAAAGAATCAAAAAGTCCTCCCAAATATCGAACAGCTCAAAAGTAATGTTTGTGTTTATTTTGTTATTTATTATAAAGTTTTTAACAGCTGCTTCCGTTTCACTGTTACAATACAATAAAACCGGGACACTCAACTCCTGTGCAAGCTTTACGATCTTGGAAAACCACTGCCCAAATCCACTCTCCTTTTCTGTGAGGGGAGGCGCCGCCACCATAATCCTTTTGTGCAAAACAAGTGGTTTTTCAAGATGGCAGATAAAAGTTGTTTTATCGGTGTTACTCAATATGCTGTCAAGCTTTTCGCCCATCAGCTTATCAATTAAGCCAAGACGTTTGGGCCATCCCAAAACAATGATGTCTGCCATTATTTCTCTTGATATCCGGACGATGCCACTGGCTATATTGTGATCTATGGTGGCCATGACATTAATCATGGTCTCTGAAGCTGAAGCTTGCTTTACAAATTCTTCCAGTTTGTTTCTAGCTTTTAGAATATTGATTTCTGCTTCATTATTATTGGATACTACTGAAAGAATGGCTACAGGATTCGGTGATTTTTTGTCCTTGATAAATATAGAAAACTCAAGTAGTTTTTCGATGTTCTCAACATTGGCAAAAGGTAAAAGAATATGTTCGCGATCTGACACATTTACTCTTAAAAGGCTTGCCGTGTCGCTTTTTGATTCTATCAGAATTTTGGTAGCGGCTTTTTCGGTAACAAAAGAGGAAATTATACAGGTTATCAGAATTAGAATGATGGTTCCATTCAGGATGTTTTCATCCAGGATATCTGCATTGAATCCGACAAGGATCACGGCAAGAGTGGCGGCAGCATGACCACTGCTTAGTCCGAAAATAAGTTGGCGTTGGGCAATTGTATAGTTGAAAAGAAGTTGGGTGAACCAGGATGCAATCCATTTTCCAAATAACGCGACTATGGAGAGAGTTCCGGCAACAATCAAAGCTTGGGGGCCACTCAGTATTACGCTTAGATCCACCAACATTCCTACACTGATAAGGAAGAAGGGAATAAACAAAGAATTGCCGATAAATTCAATTCTGTTCATTAAGGCAGAGGAGTGGGGAATCAGTTTATTCAGAGCCAAACCGGCAACAAAGGCTCCGATAATAGGCTCAACACCTGCAACTTCTGCCAGGAATGCGGCAAAAAAAACAACAGCCAAGACGAAGATGTAGTGGGAATGCTTTTCGCTTTCCAAAACACGGAAGAACCATTTGGCTATTCGAGGAATCGCAAGAAACATGATTGCAGAGAAAATAGTGAGGGAAATACCCAATTTTATCCAAAAATCCTGATTCAGGTTTCCCTCGCTATTTCCCATAATTACTGCCAAAATGATGAGCACAGCGGTATCCGTTAGAATGGTGCCTCCGACTGTAACGGCAACTGCCTGATTTCGTGAAACCCCTAATTTGCTGACTATCGGATAGGCAACCAAGGTATGCGTAGCAAACATGCTGGCAGTAAGGAAACTGGCGTTGAAATCGTAATTGAGAAAATAATAGCAAACGGGAAAACCGATAGTCAATGGGAAAATGAAAGTAAAAAAACCAAACAAGAGGCTTTTGTTCTTGTTTGCCTTGAACTCATTCATATCCAATTCAAGCCCTGCTATGAACATGATATAAAGTAGGCCGATTGTGGAAAATAGATTGATGGCAGAATTTTGCTCCAAAATATTCAATCCAAAAGGGCCGATGATGACCCCGGAGATAATTAAACCGATTATACCCGGTATACTTAATTTTTTGAGGAGTATCGGCGAAAGAAGAATAATAAAAAGGATCAGGGAGAATACCAATATCGGATTCTCCAACGGAAGAATGAATTCATGCATTAAATGTTCAAAAAAGTCCGTCATCAGGTATTCTTATGGTTAATCAATCTACTTCTGAATTTTTCTAGCCTTCTTTTTTGATTAAGGTTTTATAAACAAATATGTTCAATTTTATCTGTTTTTATCGTATTATAACTCTGCTTTTGTTTTGGGAAGATGAAATTGGTCAGGGATTTTTAATATTCCCAATTGGCCAAATAATCAAGACTGCAAACTTGGGAAGTGGGAAGGTTGCAAGAAAAAACCATAAACTCTATCATCTGGAAAAGAACGGGTTTCAATTTAAAATCCCATCAACTTCCATCAATCGGTTTCCGATGGAATTATCCTCTTTTCAGTATATCAATTTGCAAGAAAATCCTCATTGGTTCTGCCAAATATGCAGCTGTTCCAAACATAAATGGCTCTAAAACAAGAAATCTTATCAGTGTACCTTCTACGAGTTCAAAACCAGTTTCAATGAGATAGAATAAGTGAGATCAGTATCAGTGGAACCTACGAATTTTATAACCTCTAAAAGTAGCTTTCGAAGGCTGATGGGTGATCGACTTTTCTTTGAATTCAAGAATAAAATTAAAAAAATAATCTGATACCTATTCCACTTTGAAAGTATCTACAGGATTGATCAAAGCTGCCCTTATGGATTGAGAGCTGACGGTTACAATGGCAATTATGCAAGCTGTAAGTCCGGCAATGAGGAAAACCACCCAAGTAACCGTTATGCTATAGGCGAAATTACCGAGCCACTGATCCATGCCGTACCAGGCGATGGGTATGGAGATAACGAATCCAACCAAGACCAGTTTTAGGAAATCCTTTCCCAACAAAGTTACGATGTTGAATACACTGGCGCCCATGACTTTTCTGATGCCGATTTCTTTGGTCCGCTGCTCCGTGGCATAGGCGGTCAATCCAAACAATCCCAAAACGGATATAAAAACGGCAAGCATGGCAAAGAATCCGAATATGGTTCCGATCCGCTCCTCGGCTTCATATTGTTTGATGAATTGGTCCTCGATAAAGGTGAAATCAACAGGAGAATCGGGGCGCATGGCGATCCATTCCTGTTCCAGATAAGCCAAAACTTCCTCCCTTTGATCGGAGTCTATCTTGAGGGTAACCCGTGAAAACCGATCATCAGGTACCATAAAAATGATGGGCACAATAGGCTGATGCAGAGATTCAAAATGGAAATCCTTCAAGACACCCACTACATATCCTCTTCTGTTTCCGTACTCGACCTGCTTGTCCAAGGCTTCTTCAGGGCTCGACCAGCCCACAGCCCGAACGGCGGTTTCGTTCAGGATAAAAGCTTGAGTGGAATCACTGGCAAGATTCAAATCAAAATTTCTTCCGGCCATCAGCTGCATCCCGAAAGTTTCAACAAAGGTATGGCTGACGTGCACGTCTGCAATCCGGATGTTTAAGGGAGAAAGTTCGCCGTTGACTTCAGCCTTTGTGCCTTGTGAATCCAACAGACGGCCTGAAGGAATCCTACTGGCAAGACTCACCTCCGTAATTCCCGGATGCTGCAACAATCGCGTACGCATGATTTCATAATTATCCGTCAACTGGCTATAAGCCGGCAGTACGGCCACATCTTCCTTTTCAAAACCCAAGTCCTTGCTTTTCATGTAGTCCAATTGGTTGATGACCACGATGACGCAGACAATCAAGATAATGGATATGGCAAACTGCCCAACCACCAGGACGGATCGGAATTTTTCATGGGCGGAACCGATCTTATAGGTACCCTTCATTACCCTTACCGGCTGAAAACCCGAAAGGAACAAAGCAGGATAGCTTCCCGAAATCATACCCACGACAACCACCATCAGGATCATCCAAAACAAATAGGAGGGGTTCTCCAAGAAATCAAGACTCAGTTCCTTATCGGTAAAATCGGAAAATATCGGAAGCACCAGATAGACGAGCAGAATCGCCAAAACCAAAGACACCGTAGTCATGAAAATGGATTCCCCCATAAACTGCCGGATCAAAAGTTGTTTGTCCGCGCCCATGACCTTTCGAAGACCCACTTCCATGGCTCTTTTGGAAGAGCGGGCAGTGGAGAGGTTCATGAAATTGAATGCGGCAATCAGCACGACAAACAGACCCACAATCGACAAGGTGTACAGGTATCCCGCCTCGGTCTTTCCAAAATTGTATTCATCGAAAAGGATATTGCCCGAGTGCAGGTGCACCGCTTCAAAAGGCTGAAGCGTGACGCTAAAGTTATCACCGACATTATTTTTCCGAATGATCGCTTCCATCGCCGCCTCGACGTCCTGCTCCCGGTCTGCGCTGCTGAGTTCCACGTAGGTAGTAACCGCGATGGTTCCCCATGACCGCATCATCTGGTAGAAGCCGCTGTCAGCTTCGGCCGTGGCTAGCGATACCAGCACATCGAAGGCCATATGCGAGGGCTGGACCAGGTCTTTCATGATACCGGCGACTTCGAGTTCCTGATCGTTATCCATGCGGATGATTTTGCCCATGGGGTCTTCTGCGCCAAAGAGTTTTTGGGCAAATGCCTGCGTCAGCACGGCGGTATTGGGCGCAGAAAGCACCGTCTCCCGGTTTCCGGCCACCAGTTCGTAGTCGAAGAGTTGGAAGAGGGCATTTTCCGAATACAATGACCGCTCCGCATAGACCGGCTTGCGCGCGTAGTCGATCAGGCTGTGACCATTGTAGGCGATTCGGACCGATTTGCGGACATCTGCCACTTCGGTCTCCATTGCCGGTCCCAGCGGAGGCAGGGTGACGCCCACGAGGCTGCTGCTGACGCCCAGGGCCTCGTCGATGGTCAGCACCCGAAACAGGCGATCCGATTTTTGATGAAAGCGGTCGAAGGCCCGTTCTTTGTGCACAAAGACCAGGATCAACAGTGCACACAACATGCCGATGGCCAGCCCGCCGAGGTTGATCAGCGAGGTGGAAGGGCTTTTGTAGAGGTTGCGCAGGGCGAGGACCAGATAGTTTTGGAACATGATCGTACCAGGGGGATTTTTTGCCTGAAAAATACGATGCTACGAAAAAGGTTGGGAAAATGGATGCAGGCAGCTCATCTCCGCAATTTTCCCCCAAAAATACAGCAAGGATGAACCTGCACGCCCTCCGTTTTGTTGGCTGTATCTTGTTCGGAAAATGCAGGCGCAATGTGTAATTTGCCCGTGCATTAAAAAAACCGCTCCATGCACTTTCACGAGATCATTGGTCAGCAGGCTGCCATAGCCCACATTCGCGAAGCCGTGGCAAACAACCGCCTGCCCCATGCGCTCATGCTCACCGGGCCTGCGGGCGTGGGCAAACTGGCCCTGGCCAATGCCATTGCGCAGTATGTCAACTGCCAGGCGCCGAAGGATGGCGACAGTTGCGGCAAATGCCCCAACTGTACCAAGATACGCAAAGGCATTCACCCCGATATCCGCTATATCCTGCCTATTGTCTCCAAAAAAGAAGGCGGCAAGCAATGGCTCACCGAAGACTATTTCGACCAGTTTCGCCCCGGGTTTTTCAGCGACCCTTACTTCAGTTTTGGCCAGTGGCAGCGCACCCTGGGCGGGGAGAGCAAACAACTGCTGATCAGCGTGCATGAGATGCGCGAGATCAAACGAGGTCTGGCCCTCAAGGCCTTTGAGGCGCCTTATAAGGTGGTCATCCTCTGGAATGCCGAGCGCGTCAATGTACAGGGGGCCAATGCTTTCCTCAAGCTGCTGGAAGAACCGCCAGACCGCACCCTTATCCTCATGACCTGCTCAGACACCAGCCAGTTGCTCGCCACCATCAACTCGCGCTGCCAGCAGATACGCCTCGGACGCATCCGCCCGGAGGCAATCGAGGCACATCTCGTGGCAAAAAAAGGAATCCCGCCGGCGCGCGCCAAAGAGATTGCCACCCTTGCCGAAGGCAGCATGGCCCATGCCTACGACTACCTCGAAGAGAGCACCCACGAGATGAGCAGCCTCTATATGGAATGGCTGCGAGCGGCTTATACGGGTAAGTTTGACAAGATCAGCACCCAGGTGGACAAGATTCACAAGGAAAGCCGCGAATTTCAAAAGCTCTTTCTCGACCTTGCCGTCAAAAAGATCCGCGATTCCCTCATGTTTCACCTCGACGCGCAGCAACTCGCCCTCGTGACAGAAACCGAGCGCGCATTTCAGGAAAAATTCTCTCAGTTGATCACGCCCCTCCGCGTGGAGCGCATCGCCGATGCCCTCGAAAACAGCCGCAAGCACATCTCCGGCAACGCCAACCCGCAGATGGTTTTCACCTCGCTTTCCCTGGAGATACACCAGGTATTGAGGAGTGGGGCATAGCCTAATGAGCTACCCGGTGCTCATAGCTCAGTGCTTTTTTGCCGGAGCGGTCGTCGAAGTGGTGGCCGTCATAACTGGCGATTTCCTTTGGGCTGAGTTGGGAAAGAAACGCGTAATAAGACCGCGACTCGGTGACAGCTACTTCAAAGTGTCCCAGCTCATGGCGGGTGTCGGTGAGGTCGCCATCGGTGGCGAGGGTAATCTTGACAGCATTTTCGCGGGGGTGCAGCAGCAGGACGCCCTGTTCAGACTCTTGGGGCAGCAGGAGCACCGGCGCGGCATCCTGAGTCTTGCGCAGGTAATTGATGTATGT
>JBGTDA010000205.1:0-3303 GCA_041748555.1 Rhodonellum sp. | reverse complement strand
GAAAAACCAGAACTACCATTAGGCTCCTCGGTGAAATTTATAACTCACCATTTCGATAGGTCCTGATTAAAATTAATAGCGTTATTAGACATACCATACATAGAAGTAACATTTCTAACATTCCAATTACCAATTACCAATTGGCTGATTGAATTGAGAACCAGAAAACATCCAAAACATAGCCTCAACTTTACTTACATTCCAATTCCTAATTTGTTGGTTAAATTTAGAAGAAGCAAACATTCCGTTCATTCTCTTGACATTTCCCACATTCCAATTACCAATTGGCTGGTTGAATTCCCTTCCGTCAAACAACTTACTAAGATCAGTAACTAAAGAAGTGCAAAGTTTTGTCAAATCCTTTCCTTCATCCCTCCTTTTTATAAGTAAATGATTATCAAGGGCCTAATTAGCACAGCGGGTTATGATTTTATCTATAAGGAAATCTTATTTGAGGTTGGCAGATCTTAATGCTTCTTCAAACTCTTCTGTTGTAAACACATGGCTCGTTATTAGTCGTAAGTTCATTAAAGCAGCCTGAAAAGTATCCAGTCCGGGAAGCTTGGCGCTTCCACTAGCATCAGCAATTACTCCTACTTCAAAACCTTCCTCCAATAAATGCCTTGTATGAGATTCCAGGCATAAATTTGTCGACATTCCCGCCATTAATACTTTTTGAATCTTATGTTTTCTAAGCTGCAAGGATAAATCTGTGGTCTGTGGTCCATATATTTTATGCGGATTGCACAACACGATATTGTCACTGGATAGGTATTGTTTGAACTCATCCAGAAAATCAGCACCGGAACCTTCAAAACCTTTATCATTCAGCCTTCCCTCTCTTTTATACATTTCTTTGGAATGCATGAATTTCTCCAATGCACCACCAAATTTCCAGCCTTGGTCTGATGGAAAAAAGTAATGGGGAGAGATAAAAACCTTGATGCCTTTTTCTCCTGCCAGCTGAAAAACCTTACTCATATTTGAAATTGTATTGTTTTCCTGAACACTTTCTTTGACTATTGGCCAAGCAACTCCGTCAGATCTTAAGAAATCATTCTGTGGATCTGTGATAACAATAGCAGTATTTCCGTCTATTTGGAAACCCGGATCAGGGATTCCAGCTTTGTCTGCTGCTTGGATTACTTTCCATTCTGTACTTTTCATGACTTTGTTATTTATAGTGTAAAAATTTAATTGAATTATTTTTGCAATAACTAAGGATGCCGACCTTTCTATCTTTTTTAGTTATTTTTCAAACCTCCCCCGTATTTTTTTGATAGGCATAAGGTGTAGCCTTCGATAAGTTTATCTGGACTTCTCCATAATCGACTACATACATGGTCCAATCAGGGATTGTTTTTATTTTTTACCCTTTTTTTCACCTCTGGTAATTTTCCAAATCACCCCCGTATTTCTCTGATAATTATAAGGTGGAGACATGGAAAAATCTATCTTAACTTCCCCATAATCCACCACATACATGGCATCATCAGGGCCGAATTTCACATCAAAAGGACGTTCCATTCCCTTACCCAGCATACCGCTTTTTGAAGCAGGACCACCGCCTTTATTCTCGGCGAAACTTGTAACGGTACCTGAACTTGGATCCACACGGACAATTCTGTATCCGACCGGTGAATCTCGAAGTGGATTTGTAGGCGGAGTCAAATCACCCCATTCTGCTATGAATACATGGTCTGCCCAATTTCCCCAAGTGCGAGGTGCGACATCAAGCATACTAGGGGATGAGTTGAATTCATGTTTTCCCAACACTACAGAAGGATTTGGAGGGGTCAATCCACTTGCCATGTGATTGATTACAAAACCAAGATCCTTGCCGATCGAAGTTCCACCAATAAACACTTCCGCAAGAAATGAGTCCGGAGCTTCGAATCTTGGATCAGTAAGGGGCTCTCTATTTGCGGAAAAATCAGGAACACCATACCATTTCCCCTCATGGATTCTAAGCGAGGCATCCATATAATCTTTTACAGGCCTCAGTCCTCTTACATCGTACCCGTTTTCTGCCGCATACATATTACCTCTGGAGTCCCAGGTTAAACCTATTAGATTTCTAAAACCCCATGCATAGGTGGAGATAGTATTTATGGCATTTTCAGGATCAAATTTCAATATAGATCCACCACAAAGCTTTACACCTTTTATCACCTGGCCGGGAGTAGTTTCCACTCCAAAGGGAACATAAGCACCGGTAAGGACCATGTCATTCGGATCCTCTGTTCTAAAATCCGGGCCGAGATAATTTCTGCCTGTTAAAACTATATCCTGACAAGGTCTAGCCCTCACGTCCGGACTACGCTTTACAAATGGAGCCACATCAGGTCCCATTACCGCAGCATTGCCAGCCATGCCTACGGACACATACATCATTCCATCTGGACCTACTTTTATATCATTGATCTGATGTTCGGCTTGATTGTCAATAATGCCCGAAAAAAGAAGTTCGATCTGTCCAAGTTTATTTACCCGAGATACAGCACCAGTCAAATCTTCCGCCCGGTGTGTAAAATAGAACCAACCCTTATGCCATATCATACTAACTAATGCGGCTTGAATACCTACTCTGCTCAGGTTTACTATTTCTACTTTAGAACCATCAGATTTGATTTCCATTATACTCATGATAGTTTCCCGTTCAGGTAAAAAGTCGTTTCCCGCAGTCATAAAATACATTTTACCTTCATCATCCCATGTGACTGATGTAGGTCTGTCAAGTTGGTCAGCGACTTTATTTATTTTAAAACCGGGAGGTACTTGTATTAATGAATACTGATCTTCAGGACCTCCTTTTTTAGCTAATGGCAATTGATCCAGATATTGACAACCCTGCAGGCTTATCGTAAAGGCAAATAATATTACATAGATCTGATTTAGCCTCCTAGTCCCATTTTGGACTGATTCTTTTTTTAAAGTGTTCGTTTTCATTTTATAAATATTTAGTTTGAAAATTGTTAATTTTTCGTACTTGATAATCTTTATTGCTGCGGATGAAAAATAAGCTTTTTACTTTCTAATGACTTTTCTCGCTCTTTTATAACAAGTTAAATTTCCTTCAATCTTAATTATGTTATAAAGTTCTGTTTTGAATTTGATTTAAGTTATATCATTTTCAATTCTTGCCCGGTTTCATATCCATCATCTCTTTTTTCATCTTTTCTTTCATTTCTTTTGCTTTCATCATATCATCTTCTGTAATGATAGAACTTGGTTTATCTATGAAGGCTGTTTTGCCACTCGGTAAATTAAATTGTAGTTTTTGCATGTAGGTAGGTTTACTTC
>JBGTDA010000204.1:0-2954 GCA_041748555.1 Rhodonellum sp. | reverse complement strand
AGAAAACGGTGAATTTATAAAAGTAGGATCCTCTAAAGTCCAAAAAACAAACGTCAGGGTAATTGCAGCCACCAATGTCAACTTGATCCGGGCGGTCGAAAAAGGAAAATTCAGAGAGGATTTATATTATAGACTTAATACAGTACCCATATATGTTCCCCCACTTCGGGAGCGGGGCGAAGATGTAATTCTGCTTTTCAGAAAATTCACATCGGATTTTTCAGAAAAATATAAAGTGCAGCCCATTACATTAAATGAGGATGCCAAAAAACTGATATTAAAATTTGCTTTTCCCGGAAATATCAGGCAGCTGAAAAACCTCGCCGAACAGATTTCCCTTCTCGAGGAGGAAAGGGAAGTGGAGGCAGAAACGCTTGCAAAATACCTACCCGTAGAACAATCCCGGTTACCGGCCACTCTGGCAAATGCAGGTGGATATGATTCTTCGGAGTATTCAGAAAGAGAAATCCTTTATAAGGTCCTTTTTGACATGAAAAAGGATATGACAGAACTCAAAAAACTTGTTCTGGAAAGCTATCATTCAGGAGGTCTCAATTCCTCCATTATCAACAAACATCAGAATCTCTTTGAGGACATGGAATCTTCCGCCCCTTTTGAAGACAAAAAATCAGGCGGCTCGTCCTCAAATGTTCCTATGGTATTGGATCACCAGAAAAAGCAGGAACAGGAAGATGATGATTTTGAAGAAGAGACTTTTGAAGATATTGTTCATGAGGAAGATGACAACTCCCTGTCCTTGGAAAAAAAAGAAATGGAAATGATCATCAAGGCATTGCGCAAACATAACAACAAAAGAAAATATGCTGCACAAGACCTCGGAATCTCGGAAAGGACGTTATATAGAAAAATCAAGCAGTATGAAATTGATTAATTGTCTGAAAGGTATAAGGACCTTGTTGATCATAAGTCCCCTCCTACTCTATTCCTGTTCAGTGCGATATAGTTTTACCGGTACCAACATCAATTATGATCTGACACAGACATTTACTATTGAGAATTTTTTCAATGATTCGGGGGGAGGTCCAGCCAATCTTGGACAGGTTTTCACCGAATCGCTCAAGGAATATTACCAAAGGAACACACAACTGGAGCTTGTCCGAAACAACGGTGACCTCCAGTTTGCGGGAGCCATCTCACGGTATACGATTACACCTCAGGCAACTGTCAGCAGTCAGGACCCCAATCTTCCTGACAGAGCGGGACAAATGAGACTTAACATTTCGGTTGAGGTGGAATATCTGAACACAGTAAATGAGGAAGAGAGCCTCAAACAAACCTTCTCGTTCTTTAAAGACTATGATCCCAGGACTACATCAATTCTACAGGTAGAAAGCGTCCTGATCGAAGAAATATTTGAAAATATAATACAGGATATTTTCACTGCCACCGTAGCCAATTGGTAAAAATGCTTAAATTCGAAACCAAACAAAACCAATTTCCGTGAACCCTCATCAATTTTTGAAAATCATCAGCCATGGCAAAAACCTTCAAAAAGAAGACTTTCAGCAATTGGTGAAATTGCATGAAACGTTTCCCTATTTTCAGATTCCGAAATTGATTCTGGCTAAATATGAATTTGCCAAAACCACAGGAAATTCAAAAGAATTTCTACATTGGGCGGCTGTTGCCAGTCCTGATAGAGTATGGCTGAAATCGTTTTTAGAAGATGATAAACAGTTGGAAAAAATCCTGATAAACCTAAAGCACCAATTGGAGTCTGATGAAAAAGTCAATGCTTTAAAAACAAAAGTTATTGAGGAAGACGAAAACAATGATGAGAATTTAATTCCTGACTCTGACCGTGATGTCAATCCTCAGGAAGGATACGGCATTCTCAAAAAAAATGGCGAGGATCTACAACATTATAAAGACCCCAAAACCAAAGAGGCTGATTCTTCAGAAGAATCTTTTAAGGGAAACCCAAAAAAAGAAAAGGAAAAAGCCGAAGGGCAGGATCTGATGGAAAACATTAAGAAAAAAGCCAAAAAAGAAATCCTCGACGAAAAGAAAAAAGAACAGATTGATCTCATAAAATCCTTCAGCAAACGGGAATTTAAATTGGCGACTTTAAAGGAGCTGGAAAACTCCCAAAAACAGGATGATTTATCAAAAACCAGTACCCAATTAAATCCGTCCTTAATATCCGAACCTTACGCAAAATTATTGCTGAACCAAGGTAAAAAACATAAAGCCAAAGAAATTTATAGAAAATTGATGATGAAATTTCCGGATAAAAGCAGTTACTTTGCGGAGTTATTGAAAGAATTAGAAGATAAAAATTAAATATATGTTTACCGTTCTCATTACTATAATAATCATTTTAGCAGTTCTCTTGATTTTGGTGATACTTTCCCAAAATTCCAAAGGGGGTGTTGGTGCAGCTTTCGGAGGCGGAGCGTCCCAGATTATGGGAGTTACCAAAACAGGAAATATCCTGGAAAAATCCACTTGGGTTTTGGCTATTGCCATTTTTGTTCTCTCTTTAAGTTCCTCTGCATTTTATACCTCTTCAAGTGGAGATGGACTTACTTCCCCGAATATCGAAAGTGCCAAAAAACAAATGGTCGCACCGACGTTCGAAAACAATGAAGGCATCCTACCTTTACCTGCGGAAGGTGAAGGCGAAGTTGAAGGCGAGCAAGAGAACAACGATACAATCCAATAGATACAGACTAGCAATTGCAATATGAAAGCCCGGCCAATGGTCGGGCTTTTTTTTTATTCCAACGCCAAATTCCATCAGATTTATTACTCAATCACAATCCATCTTTCTCTAAAGCGCATGCTACAAGTGGCAGGAATCAAATCCCGATATTTTTTAAGGATTTAAATTTCAATCAACCAATGACAGAAACCCCTCGACAAGCTCGGGGAACGGAACCTCTCGGCAAGCCTGGTGAACGATAATTTGGAAATTTTAGCTGGAGTTGGGG
>JBGTDA010000203.1:0-9381 GCA_041748555.1 Rhodonellum sp. | reverse complement strand
CTTTCAATGGTCTGACAGCCATAAGCGGCTGTGCAGAACATACGAAAAGGAATGTCTGAAATCAGGAATGTCAGAACGTGTATGGACCGGACCTCCTCTGGCTTCTAAATTATTCGGGAAAGGAGAGCCTCCGGGTGAACTCACGGGAAACGGATCTCCGGGATGGAAACTCAACGCTTATAATGATACCCAATATGATTTGATCTCCAGGTTACACGGATTTAAACTGATCAGAATTTCCGTTTACGAAAACATCATGATGGGTGGAAGTCTGAAGAAAATCAATGATCTACTCCTGAATCCAAAAGAAGAAAGCCACAAAGCGATTTCAAACTGGCTGGTAAGGAAAATGGATTAGATTCAGTTAAATCAGGAAAAAAGACCATAGATTTCCCTGTTCACTTTTTCAACTATTACAGAAAAATCTTCAGGATTGGACTCAAAATCCATCTCGTTGACATCCACAATCAGTAATTTTCCCTTATTATAACTTCCGATCCATTGTTCATAGTGAATATTCAGATTTTTCAAATAATCTATGCGGATTGCATTTTCAAAATCTCTCCCTCGTTTTTCTATTTGCCCGACCAGTTTGGGAATGTCTGCTTTGAGATATATCAATAGATCAGGGGCTTTTACCAGATTGATCATGGAATCAAAAAGGCTGAGATAATTGGCATAATCTCTCTCAGAAATCAGCTTGGACTTATGAAGGTTGGCTGCAAAAATATAAGCATCCTCATATATTGTCCTATCCTGGATGACTGTTTCTTTGCTGTCCCTGATGCTTTTGATTTGATTGAAGCGGCTGGTCAGGAAATATACCTGGAGGTGAAATGACCAACGCTTCATGTCTTCATAAAAATCGGTCAGATATGGATTGTTGTCAACAGCCTCATATTCAGCTTTCCAGCCGTAATGTTTTGCGAGTTTTTCTGTCAAAGTAGTTTTACCACTACCAATATTCCCTGATACTGCTATGTGCATCTCTACTATTCTCTCTTTTAGATTATTATTTTAAACAAAAAAATGTGTGATAAAAGAATATTGGGTTTAGTTGAATCTTTCAGATACAAAGAACTCCTTGCTTCCGGGAATGTATTTATAAAATCCTTCTCCTGATTTTATTCCATGAAATCCCGCTTCAACCATATTGACCAACAATGGGCAGGGGGCATATTTCGGATTCCCAAATCCATTGTTCAAGACTTTCAAGATGGAAAGACAAACATCCAGTCCGATGAAATCAGCTAGCTGAAATGGTCCCATTGGATGGGCCATTCCCAGTTTCATGACAGTGTCAATTTCTTCAATTCCGGCAACCCCCTCAAATAAGGTATAGATAGCCTCATTGATCATCGGCATCAGAATTCTGTTGGCTACAAATCCCGGGTAATCATTGACCTCAACGGGAGATTTGGATAGGGAATTAGATAGGTCCATGATTTTTGTGATGGTTTCATCCGAAGTGGCATAGCCTCTTATCACTTCCACAAGTTTCATGATTGGAACGGGATTCATAAAATGCATTCCGATCACCCGATCAGCCCTTTTTGTAACAGATGCGATTTTCGTAATGGAAATGGAAGAGGTATTTGAGGCTAATACAGTATTTTCGTTACAAAAGCTATCCAGTTGTTTAAAAAGATCCAGCTTGATGCCCATGTTTTCCGTGGCGGCTTCAATCGCAAGATCGGCATTTTTTGCACCGGTTTCCAGATCAGTAAAGGTTTCGATCTGAGCCAAAGCATTGGCTTTATCCGCATCCGTGATCGTTCCTTTGCCAACCTGCCTGTCCAGGTTTTTGGTAATGGTAGTGATGGCTTTATCCAAAGCATCCTGTTTGATATCCACAAGGGAAACCGAGTAGCCATTTTGGGCAAATAAATGGGCGATGCCATTGCCCATTGTTCCGGATCCGATAACTGTGATGTTTTTCATTCTTGGGGGTTTATATTCAAGGATTTAGCAATCAATAAAAATGCAAGCCTGAAAAGAGGAGAATTTCTATGTTTTTGCTGCCCAAATCTAATTTGATTAGCAGCTAAATCCAATTCCTACTTCAAGTAATTTAATTAACTTTGAGCCATGGAAGAATTGGGAAAAATCAATAGTTTGTTGATCAACAGGTTTTCGCCGCACGGTGCATATCTTGCTCTGCATGATGGTGGGGAAGTATTATTACCTCAGAGTTATCTTGCAGGCGATGAAAAAGAGGGTCAGGAAATAGAGGTTTTTGTATATACGGACAGTGAAGACAGGCCGGTGGCTGTTACAAACAGACCCGTTGCTTTATTGGATGAATTTTCATTGATGGAAGCCAAGGAAATAACCAAGTTTGGCGCATTCATGGATTGGGGATTGATGAAGGATCTTTTTGTTCCCAGTTCCGAAATGGCGAAGGACATGGCACAGGGTAAAAAGTATCTTGTCAGGGTTTGCAAGGACCACCGGACCAATCGTTTGATCGGTGTTTCCAAATATGAGGATTTTCTGATCCAGGATACCCAGGGATTTGAGTCCGGTCAGGAAGTGGAAGCATTGATTTTCGACGAAACGGATTTAGGTTTTAAAGGCTTGATTGAAAATAGTTTCGAGGGGCTTTTCTATAAGAATGAGGTTTTTGTCCCTGTTGAAATAGGGGATGTGGTAAATGCCACGGTGAAGAAAATAAGAGATGACGGAAAGCTGGATCTGATACTGGGTAAGGTTGGAAGAGAAAAATATGAAGAAGGGGCTGAAAAAATACTGGAAATTTTAAAAAAACGGAAATTCCTGCCCCTTCATGATAAATCATCCCCTGAATCGATCAACCAGTTACTGGAGATGAGTAAAAAACACTTTAAACAATCAATCGGTCAATTGTATAAAGCCAAAAAAATAAAAATCAAAGATGATGGGATTGAACTCGTTTAGTCCAATTTTAGCACCTCATTGGGATTGATACAAAGGACTGCTTTGTTTCTTTTGATTGCAATCGGCGCTTTTATCAGATAAGGAAACTTGGTCAGAATATTCAACCATCCTTCATCATCCCAGGTCTTGCCCGCAATCAGGTTTTGATAATCCGGGTGTGCCCTGTTAAGAAGGTCTTTTGGACGGAGTTTGAGTTTGTCGAGAATTGATCTCCAACCTGTAGTTGTTATTTTTTCTTTTTCTATGTTTATCTCATTGATATACCGCGAAACTGCCTGGGCATAAGCCCTGGTTTGCTTGTCTACTGGGTGACTTGGGTTGTAGTAGAAGTAGAGCTCTGTTGGGTGCATTTTCATAGTTTTTGTGTTTAATGAATTTTAAAATAGTATATTAAATCTTATTATCAAAACATATAATTGTATATTTTTATTAATTCAATACTTTATAAAGGTAGAATAGGAGTATGTATTCAGAAAATTTTAACCTCACAAGCAAATCAGAATATCCAAACCATAAAAAACTAAAGGATAGGCTGAGGAAAATAAAGCCTAAAAATCTCGACCAAATGTTTGTGGATGCGCATACGGAGAAGTTCAAAAAAATGGATTGTCTCATGTGTGCCAATTGTTGTAAAACCACAAGCCCGATTTTTCTAAGGACGGATATCGATCGATTAGCTAAGGTTTTTAGAATAAAATCTTCTGGATTTATTGCAGAATATCTGCATCGGGATGAGGAAGGGGATTATGTTCTGAACAAGTCACCGTGTCCTTTTTTGGATAAAGAAAACAAATGCATGGTCTATGACGACCGACCAAAAGCCTGTAGAGAATATCCGCACACAAACAGAAAAAACATGCATGGCATCCTTAGTCTTAGCCTTAAAAACACCCAGGTTTGTCCTGTGGTGCATGAAATATTTCAAGACTTTAACAAGGAACTTAGGAAGTAATCCATACTCTTTGCTATTTTTGGACATTAAACCTATTGAAATAACTATGGATAATCAAGAAGAGCTTTTTTTAGGAGTAGATGTTGGAGGAACCCATCTCAAAATCGGAACTGTAAACCGTCAAGGTGAAATTGTTTCATTTCATAAAGAAGATACTACTCCATATAAGGAAGACCCAAAAGGATTCAACCAAAGCTTCATTGAAGGTCTTGAAAAATATTTTATAAAATATCCGGATGTTAAAAAAGTAGGAGTTGGTTTACCGGGTCTGATTTCAAAAAACAGGACAACCACCTTGGAAATCCCTGCCATCACTGCCTTGAACGGGTTCAACCTAAAACAAGGTCTTTCGGAAAGATATCCTCAAATTAGTTTTTGTCTGGAAAATGATGCAGCCGCAGCTGCATTGGGGGAATATCGATATGGAAAAGACAATCCATCAGACAATTTTCTCTTTATTACTATGGGTACAGGAATCGGCAGTGCAATGATTTTGGACGGTAAAGTTTTCAAAGGCTCCCGTGGAAATGCCATGGAAATGGGCCATATGCTTTCCAATGGAAATATTGGTTTGGAAAAACTGGTGGGAAGAGATGGTATTTTAAGGATCTTGGAGCGGATGATTCAGGGATATCCTGATTTTGTCGGCGATCTGAAAGGCAAAGAACTTGGCACACATCTTCTAGTTGACACAGCCAATGCCGGCAATAAAATATCCCTGATGGTTTTTGAGGAGGTTGGACAAATATTAGGACAGGCTTTGGTATCTACCATCCGTATTCTGGATGTTACCGAAGTTTATTTTGGTGGTGGAATATCTGCCGGTCTGGAATTTATGATGCCTGCTTTGGAAAAGACTGTAAGGCAATATCTTACACCCTATTATATAAAAGATATGAAGTTGAAAAGGGCCACATTAGCCAATAATGCAGGCACTTTGGGAGCTGCGGCATTGTGTTTTATGGATGAATGATTTTTTCATTTCCTTCTTGAGAAAACAATCAGACCTAGAAGATACAAATATAGACAAAAGGTTGTCAAGGATTTAGATTTGTTATGGTCACTTCGCTGATTCTACTGATGGCATTCAGTCTGAATAGAACTTTTAAAGGTTCATTTTCCTCAATTACCCCTTCACACTGTTCGGAGGGCTCCAAAAAATAAAAAAAGAAAGTCTGACTTTTATCGATTAATTCTACCCGATCAGGTCGACCAAAGGTTTTGATGAGTGCTTGATTGTCTTTTCCCAAAAATTCGTTTTTAATTCTTCTGAATTCCTCAAGATCCCGGATTCTCAAACCTTTACATCCATATCGGTCATTCTTCCAGTTGACCAGGTCAATATTTCCGGCATCCATTTTATAAGAACAGGAAAAGGTAAGTGAAGATAAAACGACAATGAGAACAAATAACAGGTTTTTAAACATTGGAGGGTGAATTCTGAAGTGAGGCTTGGAATTTTTTTACTTTGCTCACATTTATCCAAAGCCAAAGGTAGGAGCTGAAAGTATACAGCAAAAGCCCGATCAACAATATATTTCCCGGAAAAAGAAAAGTCCCTACTAACCAAAGACATAACGAAAACACCGCCAAACGGGAAACCTCCTGAAGGTGATACCACTTGCTCTGCTCAAAAATCCCGGAGAAACTCACCGAAGTCCAGATGATCAGGACAGAGAGTAATATTTTTCCCGGAAAATCAAAGTTATTAAGATTGAAAAGGAAAAATGCGGAGAGGCCCATCAAGATGAGGTATTGGTAAAAGACATAATAATTGAGCGGCTGAGGCACTGTTGTGTCAAATTTTCTATAATTTAAATCAACATCCTTTGGGGCTCTATATCCACCCAAATTTTCGGGAAGCCAACCCGGTTTGTTAAACAAATACCTGATGCGGTCCTTCCAATATGGAATTTGTGTCAATTCCTGTTTCATGTTTGCATAATGGGAAATGTTCACCCATACAGGATTCCAGCTCCTTACGGGAACTGTAATCCCGTAAATAGGTTTCTCCTCCTCAGCCTGAAAAGTACCAAACCATTTATCAAACAGGATAAAAGTACCTCCATGGTTTTTGTCAATGTATTTGGGATTTCTTCCATGATGAACGCGGTGATGCGAAGGGGTATTCATGAATTTTTCCAAGAAACCCATTTTCCCGATTGCTTCGGTATGAATCCAAAACTGATAAAGTAGATTAATCCCTGAAACCAAGACCAATGAAACAGGATCAAAACCCAGAAAAGCCAAAGGCAAATAAAAGAAAAAGGTCCATATGGTTTGAGTGGAGCTTTGTCTTAAAGCCACCGAAAGGTTGTACTCTTCACTCGAATGGTGTACGACATGGCCTCCCCAGAATAAATTTATCTCATGACTCTTCCGATGAGCCCAATAATAGCACAAATCATATAGGAAAAAGAGAATCAAAAACGTCCACATATTGTTTGGAATCTTAAAAAAAGCAAAATTCTCATAGAAGACGGAATATATTCCGATCGAAATCACCTTCAAAAACACACCGGTCACTTGAGACATGACCCCGCAGTTAATGTTGGTAATTGCATCGTTCAATCTGTAACTCGGGTTTTTCTGAAAGCGAAGTACAATCAATTCTATCCCCATCAAAAGGAAATAAACAGGAATTGCGATTACTACCGGACTTAAATTCATTTCTAATCAGAAGGTTATCTATGGGTTATAAAACTAAATATAAAAACTAATTAAAGGATAAAACAGTTTCGGCCTTCTATAATCATTAATCTTTATATTAGCGGCCTAAAACAATTTCAGGTATGTATTTCAGATTCGGTAAGGTATTTCATTTTTTTTCGGTGTTGCTCTTTGTCTTCTTTTTTCTATATATATATTCAGCACTTTCAGATCAGGTTGTCTATTCTATCGATGATCAGGGAAACGTTCTGAAACTGATTCCCAAAGAAACATTTTTCTATAGTGGCTTGATATTATTTATCATCCTCAACGTCATTGTGATTTTACCCGCAAAACTTATAGAAAATCAAAGTACAAAAACCATCAAAAGACTATTTCCTATTGGGGACATCTCAAGGGATTACATGCTTACATGGGCGTACAGCTTTGCGGGTATCATCAATATTTCATTGGCCATCCTTGCATTTTTCGTGCACAGCATCAACAACCAAAACGAAATCGGTACAGGAGAATTCGCAATATTCTTTTATTTAATACCGGTATTTTTTGTAGTTTGGATGGTCGGGCTGTTTTGGATTTTGGGACAAAAGTTCAAATCCATACAAGCCAAATAATTAACATAGATCAATTAAATCAAAACTTAAATAAATGGCGGAACACGTTCAATATACCGAGGACAGCATTAAATCACTTGATTGGAGAGAACATATCCGGTTGAGACCCGGCATGTACATCGGGAAATTGGGAGATGGCAGTGCTCAGGATGATGGTATTTATGTTTTGGTAAAGGAGATTCTTGATAACAGTATAGATGAACATATGATGGGTTATGGCAAAACCATCGAAATCAAAATTTCAGAACATAAAGTCGAAATCCGTGATTACGGAAGAGGAATTCCTTTGGGGAAAGTCATTGATTGTGTATCAAAGATCAACACAGGGGGGAAATATGATTCAGGTGCTTTCCAAAAATCCGTAGGCCTGAATGGTGTTGGCACAAAAGCTGTCAACGCCCTTTCCGACCTATTCAAAGTCCAATCCTTCAGAGAAGGGGAATCCAAAGTTGCTTTTTTTGAAAAAGGCATGTTAAAAGAGGATAAGAAAATAGAAAAAACCTCCGAAAGAAACGGTACCAGAATCACCTTCAGTCCGGATGCCTCGGTATTCAAAAATTATCATTTTATACCCGAATACCTGGAAAACCAAATCTGGAATTATGCATTCCTGAATGCCGGGCTCATCATCAATTATAACGGTAAAAAATTCTTTTCTGAAAGAGGGTTGTTTGACCTTCTGATGAGAAAGGTGGATGAGGAAAGTATCCGGTATCCAGTCATCCACCTCAAAGGAACCGATATAGAAATGGCTATCACCCATTCCAACCAATATGGTGAAGAATATTATTCATTTGTGAACGGTCAGTTTACTACTCAAGGCGGTACGCATCTGGCCGCATTCCGAGAGGCCATTGTCAAGACGATCAGGGAGTTTTATAAGAAAGATTATGATGCAGCCGATATCAGGTCCAGTGTGGTGGCCGCTATTGCCGTAAGGGTGCAGGAACCCGTATTTGAATCCCAGACGAAAACCAAACTGGGATCGCAGAGCATAGGACCCGATGGGCCCACGTTAAGGACTTTTGTCAACGATTTCGTCAAAAAAGAACTTGACAATTATCTTCATCAGAATCCCGCAACTGCTGATGCCCTTCTGAAAAGAATTCACCAGTCCGAACGGGAAAGAAAAGAAATTTCAGGTATCAAAAAACTGGCGAACGAAAGGGCTAAAAAGGCGAACCTTCACAATAAGAAACTGAGAGATTGTAGGGCTCATTATGATGATCCAAAAGCAGATGTTGAGCTAAAAAACCAAACCATGCTTTTTCTGACGGAAGGTGATTCTGCTTCCGGATCCATTACAAAATCCCGTGATGTACAGACCCAGGCGGTCTTTTCCCTTCGTGGAAAACCACTGAACTGCTTTGGAATGACCAAAAAAGTGGTATATGAAAACGAGGAATTCAACCTGCTCCAACATGCTTTGAATATTGAAGACGGTATTGAAAACCTGCGTTATAGAAAAATTGTCATCGCTACGGATGCCGATGTGGATGGTATGCACATCCGGCTGCTGATCATGACATACTTCCTTCAGTTCTTTCCCGATTTGGTCAAAAACGGCCATCTGTATATTTTGGATACCCCGCTTTTCAGGGTAAGAAACAAGAAGGAAACCATCTATTGTTATTCAGATGAAGAGCGTCAGCGGGCTATTCATAAGTTGGGAAAAAGTGCAGAAATCACCCGGTTTAAAGGCTTGGGTGAGATATCCCCGGATGAGTTCGGTGGATTTATCGGTGAGGATATCCGATTGGAACCGATCATACTCAGCAAGGAAACCAAGATAGGTGAGTTGCTCACTTTCTATATGGGAAAAAATACTCCTGACAGGCAAAACTTCATTATCAAAAACCTTAAAATAGAAAAGGATATCGTATTTGATGACCCTGCTCAAAAAGAGGAAGAAGAGGAAAAACATGAGGCAGCTTAAGTCCCGGTTCCTTAATTTGACGATCATTACCACCATTACCCAAATGGAATCCTTTACAACAGCATGAGCGAGAATAACAACAACAATAATCCGGAAGATAGGGAAGATTTATTGCACGAATCCATTCCTGTTACCGGAATGTATAAAGAATGGTTTTTGGATTATGCTTCTTATGTGATTCTGGAAAGAGCTGTGCCTGCCATTGAGGATGGGTTCAAGCCGGTACAGCGCAGGATCCTTCATGCCATGAAAGAGATGGATGATGGCCGCTTTAACAAAGTTGCAAATATCAT
>JBGTDA010000202.1:0-3692 GCA_041748555.1 Rhodonellum sp. | reverse complement strand
TTTTGTTCCATCCAGGAAAAAAACTGTTCATCTTTGATCAAGGCAACTTTGATGGCCTCAGAAATCCCCGATCTCCAATCACGGTCATCCAATGTTTTTAGAAAATCAAAGTCATTGATTACGGCAAAAGGAGGAGCGAATGTCCCCATGTAGTTTTTCTTACCGTAGGCGTTGATCCCATTTTTGACTCCTATACCCGAATCATTTTGGGATAAAACAGTGGTTGGTATCCGGATATGCCGGATTCCTCTATGGGAAATGGCAGCAGCAAATCCGACCATGTCCAGGACTGCGCCGCCACCAATGGCAACGATGTAGGAATGTCGGTCTATTCCATAGAGATGCGTAGCGTCCACGATTTTTTTGAAGGAAGCTTCATCGTTTTTGGACTGCTCTCCACCCGGAACGATAAGGGGTTCGGCACATAGCAAAAAATCGGCTTTATAAACTTTGGAATAATTTTTTATCTCTTTAAAAAGATTCGGATGGGTATCTGCCACGCCACTGTCCACAACAAAAAAGGCTTTGGCTTTTTTTCCATTGTTCAGCACTTGAGCCAAAAAGGGATTCCCCTCCTCAAAAATCCCCTCGGTGAAACAAACCTGATACTTGAAGGGTACGGAAAAGGTTTGTTCAATTATTTTTTTCATTTATGGGGTACTTAAAGATTTTCTTTCTATTAATTTGATTTTGCCACCCGTTTATTGGCCATTCCGCTTTGTTAACTGATTTATTTACGATAAAATTTCAGGTAACGGCGAATTTCCTTGCCAACCATAGCGATACGGGCAATAATAATAATACCAAAATTCCATATATCCATCCTGCAAAGGCGGCAGCAACAGCTGCATTCAATATGATAAGGGAAATTACGCCTGCTTTAACCGCTTTTCCAATAAGTTTTGGGTTTTGAAGACGTATGGCTTTTATCAATGGAGGAAAAATCATGTAGGCCAACAAAGCGAGAAAGGGCAATACCTGCCATCCCTCTCTATCTCCGGTAAATGCGAGTAAAACTACCGCCATGATGATCAGTCCGTACATAAACAAACCACCGATCAAGGCACTTCTGTTTTTTCCGTGAACCTCCCCCCGGCTGATCATGGTAATGGCGGCCACAAATACCAATGGAATCAAGCCCAAAAACCAATATGCTTCCAGCATCAACGGTACGAAACTGATTCCGAGAAGAAGATTTCCGGCACGGCAAAGTCCCATATTGATCGGTCCAAAAATAAGTTGATGCTTGCCCCAATAATCATACAGCACTGCCAGTAATGCCACCACAAAGGCTATCAAGCCTGACAACAAACTGACCTGCAATGCAGCTACAATTCCAATCAGAAGTAAAACAAAAGCCATCAATGCAGCATTTCTTAAACTTACTCGGCCACTTGGAATGGCGCGCTCTGGTCTTTCTACCGCATCTAATTCTGCATCGAAAACATCATTAAAAGCCACACCTCCGCCATACAGACCAATAGTGGCCAAGGTTAGCCAAAGCAGTGCCGTAAGCAGGGGAGAGGAAATAAAAGAAGCGTCACCTGACAACAATACTCTTGCTGCTCCGGCAACGGCAAAACCTGCCCAGATATCAGCAATTGCAGTGACGATGTTCGCAGGACGGGTGAGTTGAAGATAGGCGATTATTTGGGATGAAGCCATTTAATCAATTCTCCACAATATCACTTTCCCCCGGGGAATCTTCTACTTTAGGCGTCTGACCGCCACGCAAAACAGAACTCCCTTCATGTTTTTGACTTTGATCAACAGGTTCTTTTTTAAGCCAGTCCTGTTCATCCATCTGTCCACTCTGACCGTAGGCTTTCAGTGCGTTGCCATAGCAGGTCATTCTGATATGTTCTTCGGGAATACCCTGTCTCCGCATCAATGCAGCAGTTTTGGGTACTGCCAATGGATCACTTACACCCCAATCAGCTGCGCTGTCCACAATTATCCTTTCGGGACCATAATTACGGATGATTTCCACCATCCGTTCGCTGCCCATCTTGGTGTGGGGATAGATGGTGAATGCCGCCCAATATCCACGGTCCAATACCTCTTTGACAGTCTCTTCATTGTTATGATCCACGATGACCATATGCGGAGGCAATCCATGTTCTTCACTCACATCCATACTTCGGGTCGTGCCTTTTTTTTTGTCCCTGTGCGGTGTGTGGATCATGACCGGCAAGTTCACATCTTTTGCCAACTCCAGCTGCAACCTGTAAAAACGGTCCTCAGCAGCGGTCTGATCATCATATCCGATCTCCCCGATGGCAACCACACCTTCCTTGCCCACATACAATGGCAGCAATTCCATCACCTCTTCGGCCAATGGCACATTGTTGGCTTCTTTGGAATTCAGACCGATAGTGCAATAATGAACGATGCCGAACTGCTTTGCCCGGAACCGCTCCCAGCCTACCAGACTGCTGAAATAATCCTTGAAACTGCTCGCTTGTGTTCTTGGTTGACCCAGCCAAAAAGCAGGTTCTATGATGGCTACGATACCGGCTTTTCGCATGGCTTCATAGTCATCTGTGGTCCGGGAGGTAACGTGAATGTGTGGATCTATAAACATTTCCATAATAGCTTCTTTTGAAAATTGATGTTTGCTTTCCTTCCATTCCGGAAAGGAAAAATAAGATTTTCATTTATTTATTTTGGAACGGATATTTCAAATTCCCGTCCAATATATTCCCAATCGATCAGACCCTTTTCAATGTCTTTTTTGATTTCCGGATGCTCATCAAGCAGTTGCCGGGCAACGGTCAGCCCACTGGAATGGCAGGCAAGCAAGGCGGCTTTCTTTTCCAAGGGTGAGCCTTCGCGGATTTCTTTCTGTAGATCTTTGATGTTCTCTTCATTCAGATAATGTCGGACAAACCGCCAGAGTTCAGGCATAACCGACCTGCCAGCGGCCCAGCGTTCATGAGCAAAATCCGACAGGATATTTGCCAGATCTTTATTGGCGCGGATATCCGAGTTGTATATCCTGTAAAGCGGGCGCTGAAGAAAAATGGCCTTTAGGACCATCTGATTCCAAGCCTTCTCATTGAGATAGATGTAGGGAAATGGATTGTGCAAAGCGATGGAATCGAACACTGAGGTGATATTGGTGCGCAATCCTTCAACAGCCCTAGAGGTCATCGCCTCAGGAAAAGGCATGATAGGAAGTGCCGCGTATAAGGATTGCTGCTCGTGCATGTCAGCTGTTTCAAACAGCTTATGAAAAGTAGCGAGCCAGCGGGTAGCATCTTCGGATGGAAAATTCAGTATGAGAAAAGCCCTGGCAGCCTGTAACTGATCCCAGGTATCCGGCCGAAAACCTTTTTCGAGATGATTGACCTCAGAAAGTTGCTCTTTCGAAAGTACAAAAAGATTTTTCTTGAAGTAGCGGGAAGCCTGACTAAAAGCGATAAAGAATTTCATATCAGTGGGATCTTCCTCTATTCTTTCCTTTTGAAGCAGCAGCCATTCAGTTGCTTTATCATCGGTTTGTTGCTGAAGAAGCTTCAGAAAAAAAGATTTTAGGTGATCAGATTGATTCATTTGCTTTATTTTAACTCACTAAAACTTGTGGCTCAAAGCCTCATTTAAAGGTAAGGGATTTTTTTAAATATTGGATTGGTCACTTTGACAAGTGGTTTAGCCATTTTGATTTTAGGCTCATTAAAGTAATTCATAAA
>JBGTDA010000201.1:0-49356 GCA_041748555.1 Rhodonellum sp. | reverse complement strand
TTTACTGTCATCCGAGATAAAATTCTCTAAGTTTACTCAATATTGAAAAAATACAATAGCGAGGTTTTGATACCCCGCTAAAGTTTATGATGTTTGAAGTGTCCAAACCTCTCAACATCATGCCCAAAAATACGAATCTTGCCGGACAACCGGTAATCTGCCAGTTACTTTCTTTTCTTCCCCGTGAAATTGTTGATAGCTGTGTTGACGAGTTTCACTCTGACCGCTACTACAAAACCATGACTACCTGGAAACAGCTTGTGTTTTTGTTATATGGTATTGTGACAAAATCGCACTCCCTGAACACCTTATGTAAGAACCTTCTTTTTCTTGAAGATAAGCTGATTTACCTGGGGATCGATAAACTTCCTGCAGTAAGCACTTTAAGTGATGCCAATATAAACCGTGGCAGTGAGGTGTTTGCTGCGGTATACAGGGAACTGTACAATCATTACAGGGAATCCCTTGACCCGCATCATTGCGGGTTTTTTGAAGAAAAGCTTGATATCAGCAAAGTTTTGATATTTGATTCTTCCACAATTACCCTTTTTGTGGACATCTTCAAAGGAGCTGGGCGCAATACCATTGACGGTAAAAAGAAAGGCGGACTAAAAATCCATAGCCTTGTGCCCATGGGTGGTTTTGTGCCCGGATTGGTACATATTACCGAGGCTGCCTTCAATGACAAATTTTTTCTCGGACAGCTTGTCGTGGAAACAGGCTGCATTTATGTCTTTGACAAAGGATACGTCAATTATCAGCTCTGGTCGGAATGGACAGACAGCGGAGCCTTTTATGTAACAAGACTCAATGAGAATGCTGACTATACAGTTTTATCCGGACAGCCAAACCATATCAGTGAATATGCTGACGGAGGGATTGTTTCGGATCAGTTGATCACCTTAAAACCAGGCCAGAACGTATTAAAGGCACGTTTAATCATTTATAAGGATCCGGAAAGCGGGAAGATTCTCCAATTCGTCACCAATATGTTTTATTACATGGACACGACAATTATCCAACTTTATAAATACAGGTGGAATATTGAAGTTCTGTTCAAACGGCTGAAACAGAATTTCGAATTGGGCTACTTTTACTCGGACAGCCCGGAAGGGATAAAAACCCAGATATGGATAGCTTTAATAGCTAACCTGTTATTTACAGTGATACATAAACAATGTAGGGAAGCGGAAATATTCACGACAATTGTGAACCTCGCCGCTGTGAATATGGGTTCATATATCTCTTTGATAAAAATAGTGAAGTCGGGAAGGCTCAGTGCCGAAGACCGCAACCTTGGAATAGTTCAATTGGAAATGTTTCAAAACCTTCGTGGGGGTCTTTTTCAAAAACCGGAAAAATCGCCCTAGATTCAATAAAAACGGCTAATTTTCTCTAATTTTAAATTTAGTCGGATGACAGTAATAAAAATTTATGAACAGCATTTTTTCTTTCCCATTTTTGAATTCTGGGGTACACCCATATTACTTACGCTTTTCATAATACTATTTATAGCAGAAACCTACTTTCGCCTTAGACGGAACAAAAGTTCACGCTGGGAGCGGATCAAATCCAATGTGGGCTTGGCCGCTATTGCCATGCCGGTGCTAAGGCTGGCCCTGATACCCATTTTGGTCTTTGTGGCCAGATGGGCAGAGGAAGAAGGATATGGGCTGCTCAACTGGATTGAAATACCAACCTGGACAGGGTTTATCACTGGGTTTCTCTTGCTGGACTATGGGAATTACCTCTGGCATGTACTTACACACAGGTGGAATTTCCTCTGGCGCTTTCACAATATCCACCATATTGATCTCGATCTTGACCTGACCACAGGTATCAGATTCCATTTTGGCGAAGTGCTGCTTTCTCTGTTTTTCAGGGGCCTGATGATCCTGGTAATTGGAGCTCCGGCCATTCTGGTACTGGTGTATGAAATCATATTCGAAGGGGCAACCCTCTTTCACCACAGCAACTGGAAACTGCCCTTTAAATTTGAAAAGGCCCTGAGTTGGGTCTTTGTCACGCCCCGCATGCACGGGGTGCATCATTCGATCGTAAAAAAGGAAACAGACAGCAATTATTCAATTGTATTCAGCTGCTGGGACAGGCTGCACCGTAGCATCAGGCTGAACATTCCGCAGCAGGAAATCAATATAGGAGTACCCTCCTACCGCAACCCACAGGAACAGACCATTTGGAAAATGCTCCTTATGCCTTTTGAAAGGCCACGGCCCTGGGAGCTGCCGGAAGGAAAAGTACCGGAGAGAAAAAGTGGAGAGGATAGGGACAGGATGGTACCTTAAGTGTTTTTTAATTGGTAAAATAAAGTCTAACCCATAAGTTTTTTATCAATCATTTAGGATTGATTGCCGAAAACTATAAGGGTAAACTTTTTCGGAAGTGATTTTAAGGGCCTGGACCAATACAGACCAAATACTTGAACTTACAGAAGGTTAAGGTAACAAACGGTTGATATTTGATCAAAATTTTTTGACAAGTTCATCATTGCTTCAATTTATTCCTTCAGAAAAGATTGAAGGCAATCTTATTTAATGAATTACATTCATTGAATCCTTCACTATTTTAAAAAATAAAACCTCCTTTAAATTAAATAAGGAGGTTTTTGTAGAGATAAAACAACTTTTCTATAATCGTTAATCTGCAACTTTATATTGAAATTTTTTTTATTTTAAAACTTTACAGTCTCACTCAATGGCACCGAGACCTCCCCAACCGGCCTTGCTACATACTGGTAGGTTTGGACTTCGGCATTGTTTCCAAAAACCCTGATCGTAGCACTTAAGTCCTCAAATTCCTCATCAGGAATATCCCCGGTATGGACCACGTTAAAGGCAAAACTAAAGCTGTGAACGGGTTCTTCGGATTCAACGATCAGTTGGGAGAAGGAGCCTGGGGTGGAGAGGGTAAAGGTGTTGGCCTGGGTAAGTAACTGGGTCCATTCGAGTTCTTCGGGCTGGACGATTTCCGCAGATATAAGTTCGGTTTCCCCCTTAAAGAGAGAATGGATGCTAAAATTAACCAGGTACTGATCCAGACTGCCTTCCATTTCAATTTCAATCCTGGCTGTTTTTTCTATTAGAGGTTGTTCTTCGGGGTCATTGCCGCAGGAGAATGCCAAAAATATACAGATTAAATAAAGGAAAATTTTAAAACTTTTCATGGCAGCAAGTCAGTTAGGTTTAATTTAGATTTAATCCTTAATATTGCACATTGTGCTTAAAATTGGAAACAACTCTTAAAAATAATTAAACAAATAAAAATTGTCAATATTTTTATCAAAAGGTTTACAGGTGCTTACGGTTTGCCTCAGTCCAATCTGCCTTAAATGTTTCCTCAATGAAAATTCACCGACCTCCAACAAAAATTCCTTACCCTGAAAGTAAGAAACTACCTTATTTCCCTTTACCCTAAAAGAGCAGTCCAGTCCTTTTATCCAATGCTGCAACTTACAATCCTTGATCCTACCAATAATCGAATGGCCAAAAACCGTATAGATTTTTGCCTCCTTTGGGTATTGGGCTATTCCTTGTAAAACTTGCCCTTTGTCCATCCTGGATCCGGTGGACAGAAAGGCGGAATAGGCAAAATCCATTCTCTTCACTTTACATTGGACCATAAAAATTAGATGGATAATCGCATCGGAAATATACAATACTCGGACATTTTCAGGCACTGCGGGTGAAAAATGAAGGTTCCCGCAAGCCGACAACTTCTGCTTGGAAACAGCAAGTACCTCCTGATCCCCTATTCTTCCCTTTTCATCCCGGTAATCCGCAATCAACCGACCGCTGGTATCCTCCCACAAAACGGGTGAAAATAACAGTTGAACTTCTCTGTTGATCCCCAGGCAGTCCAATAATTCAAATCCTTCTTTGACGGCGCTCATCATCTTCTGATTCATTTGGAGGATTTATCTGGTTATCAGTGGAGTTAAACCGTTTTACTTCATCTCCACCTTTATTCTGGTAGTTAGTCGAATGGGAAGCGGAAACCTTTGAAAGTTCCTCCCTTACATTGTTCAGGTCCCTGACTGCATCTTTGTCATTGGGGTTTTGGGCAATCCTCCGTTCCATGTTTTTCTGCATCGTTTTAAGTCCTTCCTGATAGCCTTTGGAATAGGATTGTTCCTCACTGCTTTTTTTGCCCAGCATCCTTCCCAATCCCGTCAGCAATAAATAGGATATTCCCCCGTCCAACAGAACAGACAATACCAACCCGTTTCGGTTGGAGCGGATTCCTTTTCGATCGGCAGTGGAAAACTGGAATTGGGTACCGTCTGCCAGCTCCACCGTTTCCCCCTCTTTGAATTTTCTCTTTTGCTCGGCCGTCAATTTTTCATTGTTCACGGTTTCCGGTGCCTGCACAGCCCTGGGATCATAGCTCATAAACTGTCTAGTATTTTTATCATAGGCGATGATCTCTGTTCTTACGTTCCCGTCCCGGTCCACATAATTCTTCCGGATATTGGCAAGGTCCTCCCGGATCAGCCTTTCTTTTTCCTCCGGGGAAAGTTGGGGGTGGGAATTGGAGGACCGGTACACCGGATCTATTCTTAGGGAGGGGTTGCCATCTGTACCCCTGACTATGGATAGTCTGGCAGGAAGACTGTCAATTTGGACATCCTTTCCTTTCAAATTTTTCAGTACCACTACATCCGTCATCTTGCCATCCTGCAGTGCACGGACCTGTTCTTCCGGAATGGTAAACTTTCCATCTTTATAAACCCCGAAAAGTTTCAAATCCTGCATGGGTAATTTCTTTTCAATAATCATCTTCCAAATTTTAAAGTGGGTTCCAATTCTTCTTGCGGTTCTTTATTTTCCGGTTGGTTTGCCAATTCCGGTACCGGCTCCACGGATGCTGAGCCTGTCGAAGTATCCGATGAAGAGCTTGTCGAAGCAACTGATGCTGAGTTTGTCGAGGCAACCTGCTTCTGCTCTCTTTTTCGGTCAAAGGCCATCAGGTAATCCATGATTTTTTGGGAGTCAGCTGCCGCCTGATGGATTTCAAAAGGTTTTTCGGTAAGTATTTTGATCCAGCTGTCCACATAGGCCACATGTTGCTTGGGATCATGGCCGATCTGCAGTTCCGATCCCAACATCATGCTGGCTATTTCTGCTCTCAGTTCCTCCCTGGCATATTCCTGCTTTCCAAATGTGTTGATGATGCTCCGGTCCAAGCGGTCCTTATGCCCTGTCCAGTGACCCAGCTCATGCAGAAGGGTAGCATAATACCTGTCGGAGGCCTTGAACTGTGTCCTTTCCGGCATCCTGATGTTATCCACCAAAGGAGAATAATATGCTTTGTTACCGGGAACATGTTCAATGCTGGCCCCGGTATTTTTTACCAGGCTTTCTACCCGGTTCAGTTTTTCCCATTGGCTGATCTCCTGCTTTTTTTCCAAAGGGGAAACGCCCTTGATCTGCTCAGCATTGAAAACCCAGGCTTTGGTAACAATGGGAGGATCCAATACCCTCCTCACTTTTACCGGCTGTCCATTTTGATCCAATACAGGTTTGCCCTGTTCATCCCTCTTAGGATAAAACTGGTGTGTCTTGACAAAGTTGATGGCCATCCCTTTAGCTCCCTTTTTTACTTGCCATCCCTGGGACTGGGCCTGCTTGAACGTGGCCCACCTTGGATCTTCAAATGGGGTGAACATTTGCAGGTAAAGTGAGTTCAGGCCCCTGTAAGCCTGGTTGGTAACGGCATTGTAAGGCTTTTTGTAGGCTGAGGCTGACTTCTCCCAGGGCAGTTGCCAGGGGGCGGTTCCTTCTTTGAGTTGGGCAATGATCTTCTCGGCCACTGCTTCGTACATCTTTGGTGTTTCAGTTGCCATTTTGGGTTGGGTTTTCGGGTTCGACATGATCCTCCGGGGGGAGCTCGTCCAAGGTTTCCACCTGGTAAAGCCTGGCCTCATCCCGGGTCAACTGCACCTGCTTTTCTTTCTGAAGCCTGTCCAGTTTTCCCAACAGGGATTGCATTGTTTTTTCTTCTTTTGATTTCATTGGTTTGGTGTTTAAATGATGTATAAATTTTCTTATGCAGATGCGGTATAGTAATCGATGATGTTCTCTACCTCTTCCCGGATCCGCATAAAATTCCGTGTAAGTACCTCCTCCTTCTTGCCTTTGAATTCATAGCATTTGGGAATCGGTCTGTAGTTTTTTTCTTCGGTTTTTATTTCCCTAGGATTAAGGTTTACCCGGCAGTGAATATTGGCCGTTTTATAGACACCGTTGAATTTATCGGCATCAACTGCCAACAGCCCTACGAGTTCCCCGGTTTGCATCCCAGCTATTTTTCCGGCAGGAATAAGGGGATCGTATTTCTCATTCAGCGAAATCGAGGTTTTGATACGGTCAATGGAAACACTTTCACCCAGCTGTTTCTTTTTACCAAACATCCTTTCCAGCCATTCCAGCGTTTCCTTATTCCTGACTGAGCCGCTCAGCACGTTGCCGATTACCGCAGTCATGGTGGTGGCGGTATCATTGCCCTGCAGTTGCTTTAGCTGGGGCAGTTCCTGCAAACCAAGCAATACCGCTACCCGGTTGCTTCTGGCAGTGGAAATCAGGTTTTCTACCCTGTGAATATAGAGGGTGGGCGCCTCATCGGCCACAATGGCAACCGGTAAATTGCCCTTGGTATTGATTAACCTGGTAAGGCGGTTTACAATCACCGAATAACAGGTGGAGTTAATGTTTTGTGTGGCCGGGCTGTTGGCCAGCACCAAAATGGCCGGGGAATTTGGATCTGAAATTCTAAGGTCAAAATCATTACCCGAAAAGATCCAGGCTGTTTCCTTGGTATTCAGCCTGGAGATAAAGATTTTTAAGGTGCCCACTTGGCCTTCCAACTGCTCAAAGGCCCTTTTTTCCAAGGCACTGCGAAATGGACTGAGCAGGGATTCCAATTCCGGAAAAGAAGATAGGCAGGTAAATATTTCCTCATAAGTCCTGTTTAAAAAAGCCAGAAGGTGTGCAAAGGTCGAATGCTTTCCTTGTTGATGCCTGGAAACAAAGTAAATGGCGGATGCCAAAAAATTGACAGCGGATTGGGTAAAGAATTTATCTGAACCACCCGTTGATTCTGTTTTTTGAAGGGATTCCACAATGGCTTCTGCCGTTTCGGAAGCATCTGCCAAAGTCTGGATGTATTCCCGTTTCAGTGGATTGATCCGTCTGGAATATTCTACCTGGTCCATATTGACCACCATAAAACGGTATTTCGGAATTTTACCCCTCTGCCTGGCCAGTAAAAAATGATAATAAGCAATTTGGCCCAAGTCGGGAAACTTAAAATCGTAAAGGCACATGGTATACCCTTTGGCAATCATTTGGCGGATAAAAGGATTCACTACACTGAAAGACTTGCCACTTCCCGGAGTGCCTATCAGCAAGGTGCCCCGGAAAGGATTGACAATGTTGATCCAGCCCTTATGAATGCGTTTTTTATAATAAAACTGCATGGGAATATTGACCGAATAAGGAGTATCCATTTTCTCTTTTTCCTGCATAAAAGATTCCCCTTCAATGTTCCATTCATCCTTCCCCAGCCCACTCTTGATCAATTTGGAAACATTGTCCAATGCTGTATGGATCAATACCGCTCCCAGCAAGGAAGAAAGGCCAAAGGCCAGGTCAGGCCAGCTGGTATAAGGAAGGATGATGGCACTGCCCTCCATGGAATAGAAAAATAACGCACCGAAAAAAAAGATAAACCCCAAAATCAAGGGAAATACAATTTGTTTCTTGGGGTTCAGGTTCAACTCCTTTTTTGACAGTGTGCCAATGGCGGCCAAACAGATGGACAACAAGATGGACAATTTACTGTATAGCAGGTTTTGGTAGATCGGTAAATTCATCAACTTGTCTACGATGGGCACAAATTGCCTGGCCATGCCCTCTCCGATCAGCACTTTAGGGCTATAGATAAAAAGAAATATTTCCAGGAATACCATGGCATATACCAGAAACTGGATCAATCCATGGAGCTTTTCCAAATGTCTTTTCTGTTCCATTTAATTCAGGGGTATCTTTATGCCTCCATCCAGGACCACACGCCACCTCTCGGCTCGGGGTGCCCAAAGTAATAATTGGTTCCTGTTGCCAAAGGTCAGTTCCATTCGCCTGTAAATAGTTTGGGAGAACTCCCAGCCCAGGATTGGGGCTAAAAGGAACCTGGTAAAATCCGTTCCAAAACCAGTACCCCATCTGAATCTAAGACTGCTGGCATTCCTCCTGTACATGACAGGTTTAATCATAAAGCCCCCCAAGATCGTCTGGTAACCAGCCTCTCTGACTTTCATCCATTCACCCGTTACCTCATACCTTTGATGATACCGGGAAGCAAATTCCAAACCTAGGGCCCCCATATTTAAAAGCGGAACGCCCATTCCGGCACCTATCTGCAAATTCTGAAGTCCTTGTTGGGCCATTATAGAATCTGAATGAATAAGAAATACTATGACCAGCAACCATTTCATAGTGTGTCTGCCTTTAAAAGGTCGATGTAGTCAATGGACAACAAGAGGGTTCTTCCCGACAATTGACTTTCTGTCAATTCTATGGAAAGTACCTTGTTATTGGGAAAGGAGAATTTTTCCAATACATAAATGTTGCGGTATTTTCGCTTGAAGCTTTCCTTTTCAAATAGGGTAAAAAGGGGCTCCATTTTTATGGCCTGTATATTGGTGGCCTTGGCAACCTTCTTGTCCTCCACCTTAAACCTTACCTGGTCAATATCAAATTTCAGGTTGGTTTCATTGGTAAAGGTGACATCCAGGAAAATGTAATCATCCAGGGTATAAATATTGTTGACAGTGCCGGTAATGCCATATTGGGAATTGTAAATACCCTTTAGGTTTGCCTTCCTTTTGTAGGCACTCAATGAAAATTCCCTCAGGTCATTTTGGGTGAGTGGCGTAGTGCCAATATCCAGGGGATGCATATCTGCAGGAACGATTTCGAGAAGGGTCGGCACCTTCCGGTTGTCGGAAGGATAATACAGGTCATATTGGGCAATGAATTTTTGGCCAATAATGGTCACTACTCCCAAGTCTTGCTGGAAGGTTTTGCCATCAACATCACTATTTTCCTGCATTTTAATCCGGAATACATTGTCTAAAGGCAGGTCACCCACCAGGTTTTTGCTGGAAATGTCCACATATTGTATGGGTTCGGGCGAAGTAAAATGAAGGGTAATGTCTTCCCGGATATATAGCTTTTGCTTTTTAGGAAGGAAATTGTCAGATTCCTGCCCCATGGTGTTAAAGGCGATTAGGGAATAAAGGCACGTAAATAAAGTTATCCTTTTCATATCAGTTAGGGGTTTGGTTTGCATAATTGTCCTATTGAAGTTCCTCTGAATCAATCAGGTAAATCACAGTGCCATATTTGAGGTTGGCTTTGTTTTGCTGGATCCTTTTGGACATGGCCTGAGAACTGGAGGTAAAAACCCTTTGCAGGGCAGACATGTACATCTGGTTCATGGAAGAGGGGTCCTGCTGCATCTGAAGGTTCATGCCTCCGATAACATTGCCACCCATGTCATTGGAAAACTCCCGAAATGAGCTGGCAGGAACATACAGTCCCTCCATGCCATCCTGATCGTAAATATTCAAGGCAATCGGAAGTATTTTATCTCCAACCATCACACTGCTGATGGTCAGTTTGACCCTTTGTGGCTCGTAGCCACTAATCCAGGCATAGAGGTAGGTTCCTTTGGACAAAACTGAAGTACCTACCTGGATATCATCCAACAACCGGATCCTGATCCTCTCTCCCATGGTACCCTTGCGGATTTCCTGATCTATAATGGCCTGAATAAAGGAAGGTTGGGAAGCTTTCATAACGGTGTTAAAATGTTCATCAAACTGCCCTGTCTTGGAAACTTTCAGCTTGGGAGTCTTTGGGACTTCTTTTACTGTATTTTCAGATTGTGGCACTTGATAAGCGGGATCATTGGCTTTGGAGATGGAATCCACCAGGGCCATTTGGGCACGAAAAAGGTCCATGGGATCTTCGTATTTTATTTCTTCCCTGGGATTTTTATTCCTTTCCATTTGGTTAAGTGCCTGAAGTATGGCTTGGTCTTCGGCAGTTTGGACAGATGGCACATTATTGGAATTAACTGATTGCCCTGGACTAACCCTGGGCTGGTTCATTGTATTTCTTAAGGCCAGGTCAATGGAATCCAGCATTCTTTTTTCAGCCTCGTTGTATTGGGAAAGGATTTCATCTTCCTGTTCCACCTCAATCCTCAGGTTTTTGATGGCGGTATAGCCATCTGCCCTTTTGTACCTGGACCGAAAAGCATCCAGTTTACCATCGATACCCCTGTTCCTGATTTGTTCCGACACATCCCCGACACTTTCCTGTAGGTCGTCCATTCCCCCGTCATTTTGTTTTTCATCTTCCTTGCTAAATGACTGCATGCCAAAATTCAGCAAAAGCATAAAGGGCAGCAGGATAATGGGAATTATGTATTTCGGTTGCTTGAATTTAATCTTCATGGTCTGTTGTTTTTGATTGGTGATACCTTACGAGTTCAGATATGGCATTTTCCAAAAAAATGCTGTCCTGAAAATCGATTTGGTCCTTTGCAATGATTCTTTCCACTTCATTTTTCAGCTGCCCGATCCTTTTTGCCTCATCGTGAATTTTAAATAAAGCAGAGACCTCATCGGCCATCCCGGATCCCAGGCCTTTTACCTCTTCGAAGAGTTGGGTAGTTTCTTTTTGCTGGTTGAGCCCCATTCTTGGAGAAATGATAAAAGCGAGTAAGGCCGATAGCAGCAGTGTGAGGACCATTGCCCCAAAGGAATGTCTGGGATACCTGTCCAGCATTTTACGCAGATAATTTTTGCCCTTTTCATGTAGGGTACCGAACTCTTTTTTGATTTCGGTGAATAGTAACTTTCCATCAGAAGGTGTTTTTCGAAACATGGCTCAGGTCTTTGTTTTCCAGTGTTTTCCAATTGGTGATCAATACCCCATGGCTATTATTTTCAGACCTTGGAATATCCATTAAATACCCTTCAGTAATCAGGGACCTGGTGATCGTGGCACTTCTTCTTTCGATCTTCTGCTTGCCGTAATAGGTAAACTTATTGTCAGGCTCCAGGGCAATGGAATCTGTCTGCAAGGTCAATACCGAGCTGGAACTAAGAATGGAATTGAAATAGCCCTTCTCTTTCAGGTTATTGTATTGCAAAACCCCTGATTCGTCTGCCAGGTACATGGCTTTTTTCATCTGGTACTCAATGTGCCTGTCGTCCGGGGTTAGGGAGAAAAAGAGGCTGTGAAACAGGTCCACTGCTGCCCTGTACTCGGCCGGCCGGTTCATTTGCATGTTCGTCTGTTTGGCCAGAATGGGAATGTCATTATCCAGAATATAAATGGACTGCCTCGCATTGGCCACCTGCCGATAGGCAAAGAAGGAAACCGAAAGGCAGATAATAATGGCCGCAATAAAACTCCCTATGGATAAGAAGGTGGCCAGTTTGATTTTTGATTCGATGTTTTTTATAATCATGGCTTTAAAATTTTATTTTCCCATTATTGCGCCTGCCGACATACGGGAACCGCTTCTGCTCAACGTGGAGCCCGTCCTTCCCGCCGTGGCTGCTGCTGCGGTAATGCCAGAGGTACTGATGATCCAGGTGGAGATCGAGGGTACCGTAGTGATGGCGATGGCTCCTACCAGGAAACTGACGATGACCAGGCCAAAGGATAGGATGCCGTTGCCTGCCATCCAGGCCAGTTTAGATAATACCTCCTCCCCTCCTGCTGTGTCCAACAGCGCTTCGTATTTCTGTATTTCCTGCAGAAAAGCATATTCCTGCATCAGCCCGCAAACGTATAATACCAAATAGGCTATCCCCACATACAGGTTGACGGCCACAAAACGTGCAATCCAGGTGGTGAAGGCATCCCTAAAGGCAGGTAGCACACTTACCGCCAATGAAAAAGGACCCAAAATCACCAATATGGTGGAATAAATGATCTGTATAAAAAAGACAAAATAGACACATATCCTCAGGATCCAGATGGCCAGCAATTCCAGTACCTGGGTGACCAATAGCTGCATATTGGTCTGCATCCTGATTTTCATCTGTACCAGCGGACCATATACATTGTCGGTAAAAAAGCCTTTAATGCCATCTACCATTACGGTGCCCAGGCCTTTATCTGCTTCCTGGGCCTGTTGGGAGGCCAGTTCGGTGGTCGCCTGGTATTCCACCATTTTGTCAGCCACCTCAATGATGTAGACTGCCCTATCCAATCTCAATGCATTGATCCGGTCATTTTGGGTGGAAAACATGGCTTCTGTTTTTGCTGATATAAGGTCTGTGGGAAAGGCAATGATCCGGCAGAAAATGCCCCACCACATGGTCAGCATCAGCAATCCAAAGGGTCGCAACAGCGGCATGATTTCCATTTTCTTATCCCCTACCATCATTTCATAGGATTTAATGGAAAAAAATATCAGCATAAAAATGCAGGCCAGGGCCTGGGCATCACGGATAAAGGGTCCAAAATGGCTATAGGCATAATCCCGCATCCCCTCAAAAAACCGCATGATTCCTCTGTCATATACCCCGTTTCCCTGAAGAAAGGAGATGGCCTCCTTGTACTCTTCCGGTGGGACAGGAACCTGCCCTTGGGCCAATGGCAGGATAAGAAATATTAAAATGAGGGTAGTCAGTATGTTTTTCATCGCATTATGATTCGTCTTTGTAAAATTCCTGTAAGGATTTCATCCTGTTGGTTGGCTTGATCAGGTAATTGACCATTTTGTTTTCTCTCAAAGCCTTCACGGAAGGCCAGCATTTTCTGTGAAAGGGCCAGCTTGTATTCCCAGTTGCTTTGAAGTTTTCTCATGTCCAAAAGGATGCGGTGATACATAAGTATCCTTTGTCCTCTTTCCATGTCCTGCGCTTTGGCAAACCCATACCTTTCTGCCAGGCTATTCATATTTTCCAGGTACCAGGCATAGGCGCCGTTTTGCAGTATATAGTCTTTTACCCGGGCAGGACTGGATTGGAAAGCATGGGCTTCGATATTTTCCAGTGGCGCAAGCTCGTTTTTGTAATAGAGTAAATACAGTGGATCTGATCCCGATAAGGCACCGGATATGCGGGCCATTTCCCTGGTTGCCAGATTTCTGACAGTATCGGCCTGTTGCTTATAATAGTCCGAAGAAATTTTCATGGCCGCAGCCCATCCCAGCCTTTGGGTTTGTTCCCCTGCCGGGGATAGTGGCCTCCTGTCCAGTTTGGGATAGTTGGGGTGCAAAGCCCAGGTCAAATACCAGTTGGAATTGGTGGGTATGCCCAGGAACCTATTGGGTCCGGGCAGGAACCTGTCTTCATCCCATTGTTTAAAAACCATTCTTTCCTGTTGGGCTACTACCGCCCGGTCCTGAATGGGCGTTTGTGCTTGGCCGCCAGCCATAAACAGCAGACCAAAAGCCGGAAATATCATCCAAAATTTTCTTTTAATTGTCATCTTAGTAATTGTTTATGGGCGAGGATTTGGTCGACCAGGTTCCTGTTTTGATTGAGGTAAGCCTGGTAAGGATTCAGCCTTTTCAATACCCCGTTGATATTGGCCCAATACATGGCATTCCGGATGGCCAGAAGGTAGCTTGCGATCAGTTCAATCTCCTTCTGGATTTTCCCTAAAAGCTCATCCCTCACATTGGGGTTGATCAGGAGATTTTCCCCTTCGGCCAATACAAAGGTGGAAACCTCCGTTACCAGGGTGAAGCTCCTTTCCTTGGCCTGACGGATATAGGTTTCGGCAAAAAGGAGCAAAACGGGATTTTGGGAAGCCATGGTAATGGTTTCATCACTCAGGGCATAAATCCTTTGCAGGGTCCTCCCGATCTGTTTTACCTGGATGGCATCTTTTAACCCTTCATTGACCTGGTTGAGCGACCGAAGGATCATGGTCTCTACCATGGCCAGGCTCGATACATTCATTCCGATGTCATCGGTGTTTTTTCGGATACCGTTCAGGCTTTCCTGGTAGCCCATTTCGGAAATATTCCGGATGACCGCATTTTCATTGACAATTTTAAAATGCGCTTTGTCAAAAACCACCGTCTGGGCAGCCAGGGTAAAAGAGGATGTCATAAAGAACAGGGTCAATAGCGGTCTCATTTTTTTATAATTTGAATGTTGGTCAAAATTTCATCCGCTGTTGTCGAGGCTTCCTTTAGGTATTGTGGATATGGACTGCCCCCTGATTTTCTACGGATATGGGCTTCCAGGCTTTGGGACGTGGCCTGGGAAAGCCTGTTGATGGACCGGAGCTCTTGAAGCACATGCTGCAACAACAGGCGCCTTTCGGAAACCTTCATCTGGTTGAGCTCACCCACGGAGGCCATTAATCCGATCAGGTAATTCATCAGGGAATAGGATTGCTGTACAAACAGCTTTTCCGTTTCCAGTGCCAGGGGTATTACCAAAGGATCATTTTGGCAATAAAAAACAATCTGTTCCTGATGGTCTAGTATGGACCTGATTAATGGTTCTGCCGTCACGGCAAGTCCTACCACCTCTATCAGCAGGTTAAGTTTAGCAAAGCGCTCCTGCACGGTACGGTATTTCTCCTTGACCTGACCCATCAAATTTCTGTTTACCTCCTCATTGATGGCATTTTTGGCCTGGTTGGTCTTTGCCTCGGATTGCCTTTCATGTTCATTTTTCGAATCTTCCACCAATTGATGCAAGAGGGCAACGTTGAGCTGTCCAAAAACAGGGGTAGAGAAGAGTAGGCTTAGGGTTAAAAGAAGGATTTTCATGGCTTATCGGTTTAGGGTTTCTCTTTTTCTGAGGATGTCGTCCATAATGGCCATGTCCATTTCAATATATCCCTGGAAAGGGTTCAAAGATTTGAATAGTCCCTTCATGCTGGCAAATTGCATAGACCTGTACATCCCATAGGTGTAGGACCTCAGGATCACTAATTCATTCAAAATGGTATTGATGATTTTTGCCCTTTCCCCGGCATCCATCAGGTTATCCTTGCCTCCCTTCAGTGCAAATTGTTGCACCTCCAATGCCAGGGCGGTGGCCCGCTGCTGAAAAAGGGTGGCATTTTGCTCAGCAAAAACAAGAAATACCGGATTTTCCTTGGCCAGGTCCATAATATCCCGGACATCCCCGGAAATACCGGTTGCGATTCGTGCGATCTCCTTTACATTGGCCAGGTTGGTAAGGATGGCGCTCACCTCGGTCAATCCCGCATATAGCTTTTCCTGCATGGTATTCACCACCGTAAGGTTTCCGGTCACCGCCAATTGCCCCCTTTCTATCAAAGTCAGCCGTTCATTGGTATTATTCAACTGTGTATTGATCACCGCTGCATGGGTTGCCTGGGCTCCTGAAACCGCAGGGTCAATATACACCTGGGCCTGCGCCCAACCGCTTGTGAGTATCAAAATAAGAAATGTCAGGGTTTTCATATTATAGGTTTTTAGGCTGTTAATTCTTTCTTTTCTGAATAGGGCATTCCCAGTTGGTTGATCAAAGAGAAAAAACGGTTTAATTCCGCTCCTGAATCTTTGAAATCTGCCACAAAGCGGTCCAGCCCCTCTTCGTAATTGCCATAGTGATCAATGTAGATTTCCACCGCCGCCTTTTCCGGCTTTTCGGTAGTATAGGTCAGGTATTGGTGAAGGGATACCTCTACGCCATACACTTCTCCGCTAGCTCCCCTTCGGATATAGACCTCTTTGAACCGGCCCCGGCCTTCTGTATTATCAAACTGGTTGATGGTGAAGATCTTCTTTCTCTCATGCTCATTGATGGAAAGCAGGGAGGCGATTTCATCATAGTGGTCCTTGAATTTTGCCTGGTCCAGCAAAATGATGGTATCCGAGTTATTCACGATGCTGTCTTTGACCACCGTATTGCCAATGATGTCTCCTAGTTCCTGGGTTACCACAATGGCTTCTCCCCAGAATTTCCTGACCGTCTTATACAGGTAAAGAATATAGTTGGCCATCAGTGGTGAGGCGATGGCCTTCCAGGCTTCCTCAATGATCAGGGCTTTTCGCTGTTTGCTTCTGAACCGCATTTTTTGGATAAACACATCCATGATAATCAGGGTGACAATCGGGAATAGCACCTTGTGCTCCTTGATTGAATCTATTTCAAAGACAATAAAGGATTCCCCAAAAAGGGACTGGTCCACCTCTTCATTCAACAGGGATTCATACTCGCCACCCTGATAAAATTTCTTAAGGACAAACCTGAATTCATCGATGTTGAAGTGGATGTTTTCCTTTTGGATCATTTCCGGAATAAATGCCAATGCAAATTCATAAAAGCTGTCAAAACAAAGCCGTGACCTTTCGGAAGGCGCTTTAAAATAGGATTGATAGTAGGCAGAAATGGTATCAGATATCACATCGGACTCCACCTGGGAGATTTTGCCTTCGGCTGATTTCCACAGGACACTGATCAAGGTGAGAAGGGCATCCTTTTTTTCGATGTTGTATTCTTCCCTGCTTATGGCAAAGGGATTGGTGGTAATGGGGTTTTGTTCCGAATAGGTAATGTATTTTCCCCCATAATAGGCACAGAGCCCAAAATAAGAATGACCCGTATCCACGATGACTACATCCATCAGCCACCGAGGGGTACCGCTCTTGTTATACATGCAGTATTGTTCGATCATGGCGTTCATAAAAAACGATTTGCCGGATCCCGAAGGTCCCAGTACAAATTTGTTCCGGTTGTTGATCCGGTTGGTCTGCATGGGCAGGTCTGCAGGATCAATTTTGACCGGTATGCCCTGCCTGTCCGTCAGCCTGATCTGAAAATTGCTGACCTCGTCCCGGCTCATGGATTCCTTAAAAAAGAAGCACAAAGCCGCATCGGAAGTAGTCAGGAAATAATCATAGGGTTTCAATTCAGCCGTATTGCAAGGCAAAGCCGTTCTGAACAGTTCCAGTTGGTTGTAGGCATTCTTGGATGGAATGATGCCCTGCTGAAATAGAGAAGATTCTATAAAATTGGCGGTTCCCTGGATCAGTTCTTTCTCTCCGGATACCAGGATATTGAAATGGGAATTGACGAGCAACTGGTTGTTTCTGGTAATGTCCTCCAACAGTTGGTCAATGTCTTCCACACACATGTTGTTGGCAGAATCGGGTATGCCGGAATGTCTTTTCCGCTTCAGCTCCAGCTTCCTCTGGGTCATGGACTGGGGCACGATTTCAATCACCTGATTATAGATAATGGTTTTGAAATTGGGTACCGAAAACAAAAAGCCCATGTTGTCAATGGGAAAGCCCTTTAGGGTATCCTTGTCGGTCCTGACCTGATGGGTGCCCACCGTTTGGGGAAGATCAATGGTGTCCGTATTGATCAGACTGATGGAGCGGACTGCCGTTTTGCCCATCTCTACCTGCTCATCCCCTGCAAGCAGATTGTTCAGGCAGAGTTGGTTTTCATGGAAATTCATGGACAGGATCCGCCTGATATACCGGTTGATCTGATTTTTGTTCAGGGCATTTACAGGCAGGTGACTTCGGGTAAACAGATCAGCCACCTTGTCAATGGATTGGGTAAAATCCTGGAGCTGTTTTTGGTTGTAGGTGTAAAATCCCGATTTTACCCTTCTGGTAATGACCAGGAAAGTTTGATGGAAAGTATAGACCCTGCCCCGGAAATGTTCATCGTATTTCCTTTGCAAATATTCCCCGGAGGGTTCCGGGTTGAACTGCTTCCTGCTCAGGATGTCCTGTTTTTGGATCAGATAGCCTTCTCCCAGTATTTTGATGGCATTGACATAGAGCTGGTGGAAATTGTCATAGTTCCCCGGATCAGCCGCATACTGCAGGACGGGGTTTTTGATTTCCAATACCACCCCAAAGTCACCTTTTTCATTGAAAAGGATATCATACCCTTTGCAGTGATCTACTCCAAGGTAAGGCAATTTAAAGGCTGTCTTTCTCCGCTTTGGCATGGTGATAATGCTTTAGATCTGTTGGGGGCAGGAATACCCCCAGGTTTCTTGTTTTGTTATGCAGGCCTTTTTTCTGTTGTTGACTGGTAAAATAAAGGCCTCCTGATATCGTGCCTATGGTTAGGATTCCTCCAAAAACCATATCGGTAAGGCTACCGATCAAACCGCCCAGGACAAGGCCCAAGACCAGGGAGGCGATGCCCCAGCCAATGAACTTGCCCTGAAAACCTTTGTACATCAGGGGTTTTTGAAGCCCCTTGTAGATGGAAAAATGCTTGCCCATCAGACTCCGAAAAAGGCCTTGATGACCACGCTGACCAGGACCATAAACAAGCAGGAACCTCCCCAGCCCATCAGTTCTTTGTTGATGTCCTGATCGCCGCTGTTCCATTTGATATAGACCCTTACTCCGCCTATGATCCCGACTACCGCACCGATGACCAGACATAGGGAAGCCACCGGATCCACATAGCCTATAAGGGAAGATTCTGCTGCAGTGATGCCCTGCACCCCCTGTGCTTTTGCCCGGGCCAGGGTAAGTACCGCCAGCCCCACACTTGCAATTGATTTTTTGCTGTTTTTAAACATGATTAAAGGATTTAAATGAATTGTGTTTAATAGTTGATTTTATTTTTCTAAGCTATTGGTACCTGGTAAAGGGCACTGAGAAAGACCCCCAAGACAGAAAGGAAAATACAGGCGCCGAACCAACCGGCCACTTCCATGTCGATGTTTCTCCTTCCCATCTGCCAGTTGTTATATATTCTCAATCCTCCCAGCAACCCGAAAATGGCTCCCAAGACCAAAATCGCCCGGGATAAGGCCCTAAAGTTTTGGGCCATGATGGTTTTCCCTTCATTGATCTCTTGAATTCCGGGAGGGGTCTGGGCCATGGTTTCCTGAAATCCCATGGTTAGGATAAAGGCAACTATCAGCAGGTAACCCAAGTTTTTCATTTTAATACACCAGGTGTTTCTTTACCTCTATCGTTTCATCCTGGGCCAACCTGAACAGGTCGATCATGCTGGTAACCCCTCCAGAGGAAACATTGAAATTTTCCCTAAAGAGCTCCCATAGTTCCCCTTCCTCTTCATTTGGGATTTGTACACCAGATGATGAACCTCCGTTTTGGGAAAATTCCTCCTCCTCGATAATGATGGTTTGGGTATCTTCTGGAAATTCAAGCAGGTCTTCCTCCCCCACCAACAAGATTCCTTTTTCAGGTTTAAGCAAGTCCAGCACAATCAGGACACCGTAATAAAGCAGGTAGCCCGAAATCAGGAATTTGATAAATTCAGTCCATCCCATGTCAGATTTTTTTTAATGATTTGCGGATTTCCTCAATCAGTTCCGGATGGTTCTGAAAGAAGTTTGTTAAAAGGAAATTGATAAAACGGGTCACATCCACGGAGAATACCGGGTACATTACCTTAAGGATTTCCTCGTTTTTCTTGTCGATCTTGATCAGCCTTTTTTTGTCCCCTTCAATTTCCAGGTCCCTGAGCTGCTCCAATACCGGAATTATATTTCCGCTATTGGCCTTTGTCAGTTTGGAGATGGGGAGCTTTCTTTCCTTTCCCTGCTTTTGGCTGGAGGGGTTACCGTTGGGCCGGAAATTGCTCATCAGCGATTTTATGTAATCATCTTGTGCCATGCCGGATCGATGTATTCGTTGTAAATGGATTCAAAAACCGGTTCGATCACCTCAATGATGTTGGCCGGGATGTCATAGGTGGTGATCCTCTGGAAATCTATCCGTTCGGTGATGCTGTTGGTGACCACCCCGAAATTTTTCAGGGCTTCCTGAACCGATTTCATGGTTTCGTATTTGACACTGCTCCGCACCCGGTTGGGAATAAAAATAATTTTGGCTTTGGGATTGATTTTCAGGATCACAAAGGAAAATTCGATGGTTGAGGAAACGGAGTATTCGTCATAGCTGAAGGGACAGAGGATCAGGTCCGATTTTTGGAACACCGGGACAAGTTCATCGTCATCCATTTTGCCTGCCAGGTCTATAATGCTGACCTGATTTTCTTCCTTATTGGCTTTTTTCTGGATGGCATCAAACTGGGACAGTTCGGCAGCTTCTACCTGATAGAGCGGGGTGTTTTCAATGACCTCGGCGGCCTGGGCCTTATTGTACAGGGACCGTTGAAAGTCCATGTCATAGACCTTTACCGGTTTGTTTTTGGCCAGGGTGAGGTAGTTGGAAAACAGGACCGAAAGGGTGCTTTTCCCGACTCCTCCTTTTTGGTTTGCGAATAGGATAATCATATGCATTGGTTTTTATCTGATGCTTTTTCGTTTGTTGCCTTTCTCTTTGTTCCTTCTCCTGCCATGCAATGCCTCATCGTCCACATCCTGATGGATGTCCAGGTGGATGTTGGTAAGTGGGTTTGTTGTTTCCCGGTCAGTTACTGTATTTTCATCACCGTGGGAGTAGGGAGTATCGTTTTGGTTGTCCGGTTGAACAAGAATTAGATGCCTTGAGTCAGAACCTGTTTTGACAGATGCCGCTTGACCAGTATCATTCCGTTCAGGAACATTCCAATGGCTGGCAAAGCGGTTGTATTCCTCAATTTTGAGAATGGCTTCCAGACTGATAAAAAACCGTTCTTGGGAATCAAGCAGGTATAATTTTTTGTCATTTATCAGTAGGTGCAACCCGTATTCCTCAAGTCCCCTTTGGAGATTGGCAAAATCCCCCAATACTGAAAGCAATTTTAGTCGATAGGCTGCTTGCCTGGGAAGTCTTTTGAACCGGAAAACGGTATCCGTGGTCCCGGTAATATTCTCATAGGCCGTTTTATCCGTTTGGAAAGCGAAATTGATAACCTTAACGGCATCTCTTGTTTCTTCCTTTGTCAGGTTTTTGAGGAGAAAAACTTCACTGCCTTTCAAGATGATTTTTCTGTTATGGTCGATGATAGTATAGCCATAGGGGGCTTTCCCATCCTTACCGTGAAAAATCAGTTCCACTCCGAATTTTTCTCTAAGAAAGTCCGCCATTTCGGATCGGTATCCGGTTGGTTTTCCTAAGCGGTTGCCCTTTAAAGGTTCGAATACTGGGTTCGGGGCACTATTGTACACCTTTCTGTATTTGTCGAATAAAGCATGGAGCTGCTTAATTCTTGCTTTGTCCGGGGAATAGGAATTGGTTTTGGCATTGAGTTGCTTGAGCGAAATTTCACCCTGCAGCAGGCCGAATTTGTACAGGGCCAGCTTGCCCTCTTTTTCATTTAAACTGTACCCCTGGGTTTCCAGGTACAGCTTGGCCTGGCTCAAGGTGGAAAAGGAAATCGATTTTAGCTGATCCAGCACCTTGTCGCATTCCTTCCCTGGATTCCGGTCCATGATCTCCAACATGCATTTTTGCGCCCTGATCCTTTCCATGCTGTCATTGATTTTTTTGCCATTGTTTCCAATTCTGGAGGAGACCATATGGACATGGTTGTTTTTGGTATCTCCATGGAATACGATAAGGTAGGGATTGGAGCCATAGCCCATTTTATGCAGCCATTTTTCAGCCATGTCAGTAAGGTCCTTTTTGTCAAATTTCCTGCCCTTGCAAGAAATCATGGCATGAAACTGTTGGTTTTTCACCCGTGTGTTGCGGTTCGAGTGAACTTTAAGAAAGATTTTCATTTCATCAGGTGTCACCTTTTGGGCCGATTGCAGGTAACCGAAATTCCGGAATTTCATCAGCTCCCCCTTAGCAGACTGGGTCTTGTTGGTATTATAGGCCACCCCGTTGAAGGTACTGGTCGATGATAGGATTTTAACGGTCATCAGCTGATGGATTTATAGATTTTCCTGAACGTCCGGTTCATGTCCTCCTGATAGTCCAGGTACCGGGCAAGAAGGCTGTTGAACCGGGAAAATAATTTGGGATCCAGGTCTTCCACCCTGGAATATTGATTGGCATGTTTGGCCAGCTGGTTGATATTGTTGTTGACCCTCCCCTGCTCAGCGGCCAACTCATTCAGCGTTTGCAGCAATTTATCGGTCTTGATAATGGTAGCATCTCCCTGTATTTTCCTGATCAGGTTCCTTAACGTATCGCTTCTGGAAATACCCGCACTACTGGAGAATTCATCCAGGAATTTCACTTCCTGGTCATTCAGCCGGAAGGTGATTTTATGTGTTCTGTTTTCTTGGGAATCCTTCATGGTTATGGGGCAACCTGGTCCTTGCCAGCTTTTGTTTGACCCAAAGAGAAGGAGAAAAAAAATGGGATAAAATACGTAAAAAGGGCTATTTTAGCGGTATACGTAGGTATGCGTATATGGAATTAAAGTTCATGGAATTTCATGAACTGATTCGTGTACATTCAGAAAATGCTTGGAAATAATTCCAAAAAAACACAGAAATAAAAGCCTGTTGCAATATATTCTTTCAAAACAAAAATCTAAGTAGATTGGCGTATTGTTGTGTAGCAATCATTACGCACTGTGAACTTGAGATGTAGGTTATGCACAAATTAAATCAACGACCTCAAAATAAAATGATATCTGCGAGAAAATATCTTACAATACCGGGAGATCCTTATCCGATTGAGATTAGGGAAATTTCTGAAGCACAATTTACTGATTTGAAAAATGATTCTGAAACAATTAGAAGATTTGAGTATTATAAAAGTAGATTAACGGAAATAGATTATAATAAAGATAGTTTCCATTTTGCAAAAATAAAATATACAGAATTGTTGGAAAAAGATCAAGCTAAACAAATCGACTATGATTTTAAAGCGGAAGCACATATTGAATTAAACAGGACTTTCATAAATTTTATCACATCCTTTAAATCTTTAATTGAGCACTGTGAAAAAAAGATAGTTAAAAATTTTACAGAAGACTCGAAAGAATTTTTTGATTTTAAGGAATATATAAGGAGTTTACATTCCGAAAGTTTCGCATATAAATTGGCAGACCAAATGAGAAATTATGCAGTACATTCAACCTATCCAATTGACATGGTAAATTTTGATATTATTTCATACGATTTATCAAAGACTGATAATTTGTTTGAAGTTGGTGTTTTTATTTCTCGCGACCTTATTATGAATAGTAAAACTTTAAGAAAAAAATTTTCAAAACATTTATCTGAAATTGGAGAAGGAGTTGAAATTGTCCCAATACTTAGAGAGACTCGAATTCTAATAGAAGAAATTCTAAAAAGGTTTATAATCATTTGCGAATCCGAATTTCTGGATTCTGCAAAGAGATTGCAACAATTGACAGAAGGAAAATACGAAAAACTTGGCCTGACATATTTGGAACAAAAAGCTAAGAGGATTCATTATCATTCGATATTGATCCCAATTGATTCAGCAAACTATTTAATTAAAATGACAAATAATACCCGCACATAATCGTAGATTGTCGCAGGCGAAAAGCTAGAGGCAGCATCCCCAACAACGTCCTTAACGACAATACGTCGTTCAAAAAATTTTTAGAGGGTCTCGGATTCCAGCACAGTTTACTCCCCTATCTCACTCCCTTAATCGAACATCTCCCTGCTGATGACAAACTTATACTTTTCCTTCAAAAAGAGGTAAATAAGGTGGACGGCCTTTTTGGCCTCCTACTTTTACTAAGCGTAGTTGCTGAATTTAATAGCATTCAGGAAATACTTCGGGTTTCTCCATTCGAGCTACTTGTCAAGCTTGCTCAACAAAATTTAATCAAACTATTTCCAAATAAATCATTAGGTGGTAGAGCATTTTACCGGTTAGTAGATGAGTTGAAGCAGGATGCTGTGGTCTACTTAGTCCAAAACTCACCTTTTTTCATGTGTTTATAATTTTCTTTCAATGGTCACATGGAATCTTCGCATGCTTTATAATCATCCCATTGTGTGACGTTCTCCTCATGCTCGATTTCATCTAATTAAATTAAAAACACCCTATTTCTACTGATGTTTTCGCACCTGTTTTACATTTGAATTCAATTTGGTATATTTACTATCCTAAATTGGAACTTTAAGATTTTCAAGCATAATTTTTCCATTCTCTATATCCTTAATTATTTTATTATACAAATTATTGGCTATTATTTTCCCCTCATCAAATAGTTCGTCAATATCCTTAAATGTATTTCTTTGATTTAACCAATCGGCATACTCTTTGGCTTCAGCAGTTAGTTCTATAAACTGCTGATTATTTCCGCCATGCTTTTGAAAGCCTAAACCAGATGATAAGTAGCAAAAAATTATAAACTTAGTATATGCCCCCGAATAATCCTGAATACCTAGGTAGTGCCCAAATAGCAGGAAGGCAAAGTCATCACTATTTTGCTCAATTGCTACACCCATGGTCCTGAGTGAATCATAGGCTTGTAATCCTTGATTAAGGAAAGATTTATATAGGTAAATAAAGCCAACTAACATCCATTCTATAAATAATTGAGGATTACTATTTTGGGAAACAACTAAAGGGAAATGAACAATGGGTTTTAACATAATTTCACCGATTGGATCATTGGTAGGTAATTCAAAGTATGAGTTTGGAAAAGGTTGTTTAATAAAAGAAAGAACGTTTGTCATACAATCCTTAACAATTTGTTTGTTTGGTTCTATGATCAGAGCGTAGTCTAACAATCCATATAATGTTAGCGGGTGATAATTATATTTTTTGCAAATTTGTTGCGCAATTTGAAGGGAATTAGCACTCATAATTTCAACTCTAACCTCAAATGCGCTTTCCCATTTTATAGAAAATTGTTTTAAGTCCATGTTTTGATTATTTGTTAATAAATTTTGGTCCATCCGTTTGTAGGTACTTTTCTCATAGTTTTAAGGGAATTCTTAAAAGGGTAGATCATCCTCATTGATCTCCACCGCAAAGTAAACAAAATGATGGTTAATTATTATAGGGGTTATATTTGGAGGTATTATAAATTCCTTTTCCTTTTTGTAATGATAATAATTATTGGGATCTACACTATCGGGAATCCCAAATGCAATTATTTTTGTGCCCAATTTACAACACATATTATTTTTATATTTAACAAATTCTTTTAATTCTTCATCTGCTTCATAGGTAAAAAATTCGTTCATCAATGCACCTTTGAATTTTACTGATTCAAATTCATTTCCATTTTGGAAATTTTTTTTATTTATATAAGTAAAAATTCCATTATTTATAAAATCTAATTCTAATTTTCTTCCTATCACATATAGACATTTATAAAGTTCATTTTTCAATATTCCTATTGAAATAAACTTATTAACTTGCGTTTCAACACCATAATTTTCAATATTTCCGAAGGCCATTATTTCAGTATTACCAGAAATTGATGAACTATATAAAAAGTCACCTTGAGTTTTAATTATTCCAACTATATGATTGAACATTTGATCTACAGCCCAAAGGTCTTTCTGGTTTTTAGTGTTTATATTCTTACTTAATTGAATTTTTTTTTCTATTTTATTTCCATACTTTTCGAATTTTGTATAAAATCCAATTTTATTATTAATACAAGAACTCAGTTTAATTTTCATATAAATTGATTCATCTTCATTTAGCAAAGAATAAACCATAACATTATTAGACCCGCATATTGGACAATTGACATGTTCAAATGCACCTAAAATCGACATTTTTCTTATTGTTTCATATTCAGTTTCGCTGATTATTTTTAGGTAGTCCCCCTTTTCAAAAATTATACAATGATATTTTTTTTCAGAATATAAACAATGTCTACAGTTAAATTTAAATTTTATAGTGTGATTATCCATTATATTTCTATTAAACAGTAAATATAAAATTTGTCATTTAAGGTTTTTTCTTACAGAAAAAACCTTAAATTGAATATAATTATTAAAAGATTTCTTTTCCTTATTCTCCCAATACTGTATTAAAGAACGATTAGATTTCAATATGGTTGAAAAATAAGATTTTAGCAACGAATGGTTTACAAATTTGGACTGAATGTACCAAAAAGTAAGGCACATTTTTCAAGTTGGCCAATCAAATTCAAATTTAATTGAAAAGAGCTTTATCAAATAATGAAGCAAATGTAAGAGATAAAATAGAAGTCAAGGCAGTAAATTGTCCTATGAATGTCTCATTCATTTCCCTAGAAGATAAAAACACCCGATTCGGGCGGTTCATTGTATTTTAGGTAGCGATTTCAGGTAGTAGGAAAGCAATAAATTCATATCCCTTTCTTTTCAGGCGTGACAACCTGCCCCTCAACGCAGGAGTGATCGTATTATTCAGAATCAGGCTGTAATCCTGATGTTCACTGTCAGGATCATACCCTTTTCCATTCCTACCCTTCACTAAGGATTCCAGATCAGTTTATCTTCTCGGGACCTACTTTCCCCTAAAATTTCATACGGATATCTTCTTAACGTTAGGCCTTCTCACGGCAAACCACCAAACCAATAAAAAGACCAGTCAGTTTTTGACATTTGCTTGTCTGCGCGGCTCTACCACTCCAATTGGGCTACAGATATTAATCTGCACAGGTTTTACCCCCGTTGGACCAATCAACTTTTTCTTCTATATTAACCATTCAAGTCACACACAACAAAAATAGCTTATAGGGGATTAACGGATACTAGCAACGTTTTCGCCCATAGCCAGCTTTAGTTTCGGTGGAATGGAAAGTACTTTGAAATCGCCACAAGCTATTAAGTTAAACGTTGTGCTTCATTTAAATAACAGCTTAGTTATAATCCAAACAACATGGGGAAAATTAATATAATTTCTAAAATTCAAGGAACAGGAATCTATAAGTCAGAAGGAGAGAAGTGGAACTATTTCATGAAAATAAGTGATGCGGACTTCATTGAAAATGAACAATCAATTAGGATTGTAACTTCAGATGGAACTGAGATGATTGCTGAAAAATCACATATACATGCAAAAAATATGAACTTCATTACATATAGAATAAATCTTGATTTTGGTGGTGGATTACAAATCTTATTAAGCAAGTTTAAGAATGAGAAGAATGCATATGAGTTAAAGGGCTTTTATGAAGAAAGCTTCCGGATTAAATTTCAAGGTGATTCTGGATATATTGATCCTAAACTCAACGACCCAAAATTTAACCCTGAATTCAGTAAGAAACAATTTCTAAGCAATCAAGAATTGCCGATTTTATTCCAAGGTTTGATCAAGAATTTATTCACCCGGCCTGAAAAGGGGTACTTGGTGTTTGAATCTGTTAATAGAGGCGGAAACTTATATTTTGACAAAAATTACTACCAAGAATTAAAAAGTAGTATCAACGAAAAATATCTACTAGGCAAGTTCTCAGAAAGCAATGCCAAATCAGAATGGATGAATCTCATGTTCAAGATTAATAGTGCAGAGGATATTGTCAATCCTGACACTGAAAAGTTTGAAATCTACCCTGTAAGCAAGTAGAATAATTTGAAAAAAGATATGAATTGTTATAATTGTGGTATACCCCTTACAAAAAAATTAAATCATCGTGAGCATATTCCTGCGAAAAATCTGTATAAAGATTTGGAGGAAAAATATAAGCAAAAATTGATTACAGTTCCTGCCTGTTTCGAATGTAATAATCAGTTTTCACAAATTGACCAAGAAATTAGAGATGCAATTGGTATTTTAAATAATAAAGATGAATACCTCAATCATATGACTAGCAAATCTGTCAAATCAATCGTCAGAAGAAAAGAATGGCAGAACAGAGTTTCGGCAGTAGATGGATCTAACTTATTGGACATTAAATTCAATTACTCATCCTTTAAAAAATCGCACATAAAGAATTTTAAGGGTCTTTATTACTATCATTTTAATGAAACAATTTCAAAAGATTACCAAATGCAAGTTGTCGCTGAAGGAGATGAAAATAATAATATCGCACAACAGTTACGTAAACATATTTTGTCATTATATAGTGATATTGATCAGTTCAATTTTATTGGCCATAGAGATGTATTTAAATATAAAATTAAAAAAATATTTAATTCAAATGGTATAATTGTAGAAAGTGGTGATGAAAACAATAAAATTGGATTTATTGGAAATATGATCTATTGTAATGTAATTCATCCAGTCATTATCGCCACTAATCTCAAATTAACTAAGCATAACTGAGTAACGGAACCTGAGCCAAATGGCTCAGGATCTGTCTCTCACGATTTATCTTAGAATTCGGGACAACCAAGCGTAGGGGTCTTCCCGATAAATCTTGACAGGCTGTAACTGACCTTTATCCCGGCACTTCGCCTAAATGTTGGCTTTTTTTACGCTCAGCACCATTTCGCTGCATTGCAGGTGGTACCTGAATAACATGGTCGGGCAAGATCTGAGTGAATAGGAACGTATAGATTTGAACCCTTTTCCGGGGTAAAGTGGTTGTAGTAAACAGATTACCACAGCCCTCCCACCCTTTGCGACTCACTAATGCTTCGGGTGTAAGCCTGTTCTGATTTTAATCAGGAACTCCACTTAAAGAATACTGATAGAAATTAGCATGGGCTACCGAAATTCATCGGCACAGGTTTTCACCCGTTGGACCGGTCAACTTTTTGAACTATATTCACCTTCCGCACTTCACCATAAACGAACTGTTACCCACAATAATGATCAACACGAATGAATATGAGCTAAGAGGTTTTTATAAGCCTCATTTTTTTACCCTTTTTATAAATGGACAATACGACCCTGACTTAGCTAAATTGTCAGCTCAGGATTTAGGAACTTTTGTTCATGAATATGTTCACTATCTCCAGAACATTACAACAATTTTTGGACTTAGGAATACCATATTTTACTTCCGCTATTTATATGAACTTAAAACTCATATTTCAAAAAATTCTGAACTAGTACTTCCCCTAAAAGATGCAGATATAGGGTTCAGCAATAATCTTGTAAAAGGTAAACAAGTATTTGATCAATATTATGGAACAAAAGAAATATTTTCTCCTACTTATGATGATGTGCAAGTTTATTTGAAGAAGCTACCTCAAAGTGAGTCCAAAATCCCATGCATTGAACTGGCATTAAATGGACAAGTTGTAAAAACTGTTTTTGTAGGAAATCTTTGTGTAAAAGAAGGAATGGCCCACCTAATTCAATCTATATATGATCCTAATATTAAACATGATACTTTTCCTTATCTTGCTGTTCAAATTCTTTGCGAGCAACTAAACCCTAAATTGGCTAAGGACAAAAGAAAATTAATTTCTGCATGCCTCATAGCATTAAACTCGCAAAACTGTGGTTTAACCCTTTATGAGATACTTCTAAATGAACAATCCGATCTTACAGGTAAAGAACTCTACAAAAAAATACTCTCAGATCACACAGTTATACATCAATCAAAAGAAGTTTCAATTAAAGAGTTTTTGCTGTCTTCAATCGAAAAATTTAGAGAAGTATTGGCTAGTTCAATTTATGCTGAAATGAAACATTTTAATCGGTTGTTAGACAATGTTAAACTGGCAGCAAATAACGGAATATGTCCATTAATTGAAACTCTGTATGATGATTCTGGTGTTGATGGCTTAAAAGCTTTAATAGATTTCTATGGAATTCCATATATCAGGACTATAAATGGTTATCAATATTTCCCGCCTGATTCAATTGGAGAGAGCAAGGAGAACATATCAGCTGAACTTTTAGACTTACTAGGACAGAATATTGTTTTAGAGAGAATCTTAAAACTTAACGAATCATCAACCATTTGCTCATTCTATCCGGTATGTCAATTAGATACATCAGACCCAACAGATGATCATTGCTTTTCCGATCAATGGAATAGAACAGCTCCTTGTCCATTCCTAATTGTAAGTCAGAATTGGAACTTGCATAAAAAGGTAAAAAGTGGGGAGCCGAGTAGGTAAACGGTATTCCACTCCTAAACCTCCCACAGAACCCTTCTACAAGTTCAGTGCACCGCTCTACCCATTTGACGGGACAAGCTCCCACTGAGACGGAACAAGTTGTGAACCTCTCCGTTGTTCAAGTATTTTATTTTTCTTTAGCGAAATTCACGAATGATAGCTCATTTCATACTGCTCTTATTATGAAGTCGGTTAATAGTCCATTATGTTAGGCAAATTTGTATCCCAATCCTCAATGATAGAAAAGGTGGGCGTATTCGTAAGTATAGGCCCTGAAGTCTGGCTTATCGTAAATTCTGAGGCTTCAGGGCTCCGCCTACCCTTCGCACTAGTTCCTAATTAAAATATCCACAGGATATTCTTTTAACTTTTGGCACTCTCCCGGGAAACCACCCCTGTAAAAGAACAAGACAGGTTTTTCACTTGCTTGGCTTCAGGACAGCCTGCCCTGACTCATATAGGATTATACTTGCGCTTAGGGATACCGACTTAGATCGGCATAGGCTACCGAAATGCTTCGGCAAAGGTTTTCACCCGCTGGAATAATTTGGTATCTTCGATACCAGATGCCTGTGCTGGGCACACACAAATGCTATGAATGAATAGGGTTTCATCGGTCAGTATACTTTTGTGGGGATTGGAAAGTCCGCCACAAGTTTTAAATTTAAATCAAGGCGTGGCTATGTGCGAGACAAGAGGTTAATGCTTTCTAATCCCCACTCATCATAGCTGGTCGGTAGGCACTATTCTGGAAAAACGTTAATGCACATTTTTCGTGGAAATATAACATCTCAATAAATAGCCGTTCTCAAAAATTTAAATGAAAAACAAAAACAACCATATTCTATACAGTCCTTCAGACCTTTCTTCGCACAGCAGCTGTAAACACCTTACTCAGCTCAACAAGCAACACGCTCGTGGTGAAATCGAAGATCCAGAAGTATTCGCGAACAGGGTGGTGATTATGCTCCAAGAGAGAGGAATGGAGTTTGAAGCGAATCATCTTCAACAACTAAGGGATGAAGGAATGAAGGTCATTGAAATTAGCAATGAGGATCCTCATGCCGAAAAGAAAACGATTGAGGCCATGGCAGCCGGTGCAGATGTGATCTATCAGGCACGTTTGAAAGAAGAGGGCAGATGGAGTGGCTGGGCTGATTTCTTGATGAAGGTTGAAAGACCAAGCAACTTAGGAGATTGGTCTTACGAAATTTGGGATACCAAATTGGCAAATGAAACTAAGGCTGGAACCATATTACAGATAGGGCTCTACTCAGAATGTGTAGCCCAGATCCAAGGGATACCGCCAGAGTATATGGGCGTGATCAAACCGGAAGGCGAAGAACGTTATCGCTATGATGAACACGCAGCATATATCAGATTGGTAAAGCGAAATCTAGAAGATGCTATAGTCAATGAATACGAAACCTATCCAGAGCCTGTAAACCATTGTGATATCTGTAGGTGGTGGAAGAATTGCAACGCGATCAGAAGAAAAGATGACCACCTGACCTTTGTTGCCGGCATGGGCAAATCTCAAATGAAAGAGTTCAGACTAAATGGTGTTGATACACTTGAGAAACTGGCCAATCTGGTATTTCCTGTGCCTTTTGATCCTATCAAAGGCGTAAAAGAGACCTACAACAAGTTACGCGAACAGGCCCGTGTTCAGCATACAAGCAGAGCGAATGGGTACGAACCAATCTACGAGACGCTATACATAGAAGAAGACAAAGGCTTAAATAAACTACCTGAACCTTCAGCAAATGACATCTATCTTGATTTAGAGGGAGACCGAATGGTTGAGCCGGACGGACTTGAGTACATTATTGGATATGTACACAAAGGCAAATACCATGCGTTGTGGGCGAAAAACGAAAAGGAAGAAAAGGCCATTTTTGAACAATTTATCGACTTTGCCTTTGCCTTAAAACAAGAAGATCCTTCACTCCATATTTACCACTACGCACCCTATGAAGTTACCGCGTTCAAACGACTGATGGGTAAATATGCGTCAAGTGAAAATGAGATCGACACATTCTTAAGATCAAACACATTTATTGACCTCTACAGTGTGGTTAGGCAGTCTGTGCGAGCAAGTGTGGAGAAATACTCAATTAAGGATCTGGAGATATTCTTTGGCTACGAGCGCAAGATGGATTTAAGAGAGCTTTCAAGCTACAAATCACAACTTGAGTTGCTGCTTCAAACCGGGAACATTGAAAAACTGACCAAGGAAACAGCAGATGCCGTACAACTCTACAATCAAGATGATTGTGAATCGCTGGTAAGGCTTCAAACATGGCTAGAAGACATCAGAGCAAATTCTATAGCAGAAGGTTCTATCATTACCCGACCAGAAGATGGCGATGGTGATGCAAGCGATAATATAACCGCACATCAAGAACGTATACAACCGATTATGGATGCTTTATTGGTAGACATATCTCCAATAAAAGCTGAACGAACCAACATTGAACAGGCGCGATTCATTTTAGCACATATGTTGGATTGGTATCGAAGGGAGAAAAAGTCGTTTTGGTGGGAGTTTTTCCGATTGAAAGAACTGCCAGAAGACGAACTATTGGAAGAGCGCAAAGCTATTTCCTTTCTAGAATATACGGGTGAAAGGGAACAAATAAATAGAAGTGTTCTAGACTCCTATACATATCCACCTCAGGAATGTGATTTGCGTCCAGGTAATTCATTAGAAGACCAGGAAGGAAATAAACCGGGCAGCATTCATGAGATTGACACTGATGCAGGTATACTCAGAATTAAGAAGGGTCCTTCAAAGAAAGACCTACCCCATCCTTTCTCAGTAATAAGTCTGGAGAACGTAAACTCAAGTACGAAAGAAGAATCGATTATAAAATTTGCCGAATGGGTTGTGGCCAATGGTATGGACAGCAGTGATGAGAAATACCGCTCTGCACGCCAAATGCTTATGAATGTTCCACCAACGATGAGCGAAGAATTAACTCACCATGACGACATTCTGGAACGGACGTTTGGTTTTGCATCTAAACTTGACCACAGTTATTTACCCGTTCAAGGGCCTCCCGGTGCAGGTAAAAGCTTTACGGGTAGCCACATTATTGTCCGATTAGCCCAACAAGGCAAAAAAATTGGCATCACAGCACTTAGTCACAAGGTGATTACCAACCTATTAATACAAGTACACAAAAGGGCACAGGAATCCGCATTTGATATTCAAATAATCCAAAAAACTGAACCTGATCTGGACAATCCTTCTCCATGGATGGAACGAAATGATGAAAATGCTATCCAGGCAGCGATAGGCACGGCAGACGTTATTGCAGGCACATCATTTATGTGGAGCAAACCACCTTATGAAGACTGCGTAGACTACCTTTTTATTGATGAAGCCGGTCAGCTTTCTTTGATTGACACACTTGCTGTTGCGCACTCGTGCGCTAACCTAGTGCTACTTGGCGATCCACAGCAACTGAAACAACCCCAGCAAGGTGTGCACCCGGATGGAACGGAAGTATCTGCTTTAGAATATGTTTTGCAAGGTGAAAAGACCATTTCTGACGAACAAGGGGTATTCCTAGCGGAAACCTGGCGTATGCATTCATCGATTAATGCATTTGTATCTGAACTGTTCTATGAGGACCGATTACAATCAAAAGAGCATCTTGATCAACAGCAAATCATAGGTTCAAAATATGCAGGTGCAGGTTTATATCTCGAAGAAGTAGAACATACCGGAAATACTAACTCATCAACCGAAGAAGTTGAAAAGGTAGTAGAAATCGTTGCACAACTAACTGGTGGAGATGTGCAGTTCATCAATGAAAAGGGTAAAAAAGCAACGTTGACCGCTGTAGACATAAAAATCATCACGCCATACAATGCGCAAGTACAGGCCATTAAGCAACGATTACTCAATCTAGAAGTGGGAACAGTGGACAAATTCCAAGGTCAAGAAGCCCCTGTAATTATCTATTCGGTGGCCACATCCAGTTTAGAAGAAGCGCCACGCGGTATGGACTTTCTATTTAGCCCAAACAGATTCAATGTTGCTGTTTCTCGAGCACGCAATCGCTTTATTATGGTAGCCAATCCAGCTATTTTTGAAGCAGAATGTAAAAGCCCTTATCAGATCAAATTGGCAAATGCGTTTTGTAGGTTTAAGGAGTTTAGCTTAGTCTAAACATGTAGATACATAGAGTAAGTAAATATAAAAAGTGCCTAATCGTGGATGGCCGCAGGCCATAAGCCTGCGGAGCACCCCTCATTATTTATCCCGAGCATCGGGACCACAGAGGTGCGACAAAAAGTCATTTAGATAACTGTTTAACGTTCAAAGAACGATTAAACCTTGTGTTCCATAAATTGGAAACGTGAATTTCTGGTAACGGAATTGTGCGAAGCTATCTGGACAATATAGCCCGTAAAGAAATTCTGTGAAGAATCTCTGTTGCGTACCATCGTCAGGTGCGGGGGAGAATTGGGTATGGTCAACATACGTGAACTGCTGATAAATGTCGTGACGTATAGACAGCGAAAGACGTTGACAAGCTGTGACCAAAACGGTAAGGAGTAAGTATAGTTAGCAGGCTTTTCGGTTTCTGCTACATGGATTTCGATTCCCCCGGCTGGCCCTCTCACTGTAGACTACCCCGTTCAAAAGTCAGGTTTACCCCTGCGCTTAGGGATACTGGATTAAGATCGGCACAGGTTACCGAAATGCTTCGGCACAGGTTTTCACCCGTTGGAACGGTAAAATTTTTGGCCTATATTCACCATTCAAGGGGCTCAAATTCATTGGGTTCAGCGAGCGAAATCTAATAGTATAAGGAAAACGGCTCCAAACACCCGCTGGCATCAAACTGAATCTCGTTATAAGCAATCTTAACATGACCTATACCAAAGAAAAAATCGATCTTTTCGACAAAATATTGAAATACTATTTCGAACACCATATCAATAGAACTGAAAATAAAAATCCAACACCTACTTTGTTTTCTAAAATGTTTAATATTGATACAGAAACAGCTATTTATCGTGATGACGAAGTTCTTAAAAACGGCAAAGAATTAGGTGTGTTAAACGCTAAGAAAATGGGATATGGAAAATATTATTTAGTAAAAATGCATAAAATTCAAACCGAATATTTCATAAATCAAGGTGGTTTTAAAAAATACTTTGAAGAAAAGAATAATGATAAAAACAATCCTTCCAAAATACATATAGGAGACATAATATCTAATGTTAATCAGTTAAATAAAAATGAAATTAATAATTCATCAGATTTTGTGCTTAAGCCAGGATATTCAAAAAATAAGCCTAATAAATTCAATACTATTCTTACCATAATCGGAATAATTATTGCCATAATTGGTGTTTACTTCGCTTACTTACAAGTGAAATAAATATACAGCGTATAGTCGAGTAAGTACAGGAGATTTCCACCCCTAAACCTCTCACAGTACCCGTCGGCAGGCTCAGTGCACCGTCGTATCCCGTTTGAAGGGACACTCCCGCTGAGGCGGGACAAGTTGTGAACCTCTCAATTCATACGGCTCCTAATATGCAGTCGGTTAATCGTCCATTATGTTATACTAATTTGTATCCCTGTCCCAGTCCCCAATGATAGAAAAGGTGGGGGTATTCGACCTTACAGACTCTGCAATCTGGCTTATAGTATATCCTGAGACTTTAGGGCTTCACCTAATGGCTCCTCACTAAAAATATCCACTAGATATTTTCTTATCGTTCGGCCATTTCATGGAAAACCAGCCCCGGTTTGGCGGGACAGGCTTTCACCCGTTGGAACGGTCAACTTTTTGACCTATATTCACCTTCAGGGTACACACTTAAAATAAACGGCATTAAAACAGGCGTTTATTAAGACCGTTGTGTATTATAAAAAAAATGGAGAACGCAGATTTAGATATCAAGTATTCGAAAATTCCAGAAACGGCTAAATATGCTTTAATTGTAATTATTAAAGGAATCACATCCTTTCCATGGGTATTTTTCTTCGTCGGCTTGATATTGACAAAAGAAATTTTCTTTTATTGGTTTGTGTTTTTCTTAGCAGTAGAAGGTGTATTTATTTTTGCGCTAATTTACATCTTGATAATGATTGTAAAAGCTTCTCTGAAATCAGACTATGGATTAGATGAAAAAGAAAACAATCCCAAAGCCAACTCAAAATCAGACTCAATTTTAGAAGGGTATTTAAGCAAGGCAAAAAGTGGAATTATCGGAAACATTGCATTTTATGTAATAATTATTGGTTCATTGGTAGTTCTAAAATTCATGGGTGTTTTTGACGCTTTTATTTCACAAATATTTGATAGTGTAAACAAATAAAATTCAAAATCGGCAGTATTCGTGCGGGTTCAAACTGGAACGAAAAGAAATTGCAATTAATTTACTTAAAATCATTGAATAAGGCGAAGATCAAATAAATGCTTTGTACGGATAAGGTGGCTTTGCCACCATCCTTTGCAATAGATTTTCAAAAATCCCTTCTTTCATTATATGGCGATTGTACCGATTTCGGCCCGTTCAATTTCACGCTTACCTAGTACCGCAACAGATTATAAACCGAGGTAGGCTGATATTTGAGAAATATGATAGAAATACAGAAATATTCCGAATTAAAAAACCAGATACGTAATCAATTGGACCTGCTTATTGAAGAGGAGTTTGGACACATCCCCCTTGTGAAAGAAATAAAATGGGCTACACCCGATTGGACAATTATCAATTATTATGAAAATGAAATTGCGACTGTTTACAATGTTATTGAAAGAACAGTAACAATTGATAATGAACAACTTAAAGCAGCAGGTATAAATAATGTTATAACACGACCAAAATTTAGGGGAAAAGGATTTTCAACTTCCACGCTGGCTGACACTGAGCACTTCTTATTTGACAATTTAGAAGCAAAGTTAGGATTACTCCTATGTGCAGAGCATTTGGTGCCTTTTTACCGGCGACTTAGTTGGTATAATATCAATTGCAAAGTGTATTTCAACCAAGCTTCAGAAAAGAAACTATGGACTGCAAACACCATGTTGCTATCAAAGATGTCCAACTATGATCCAGGAAAAATAGATTTGAATGGGTTGCCCTGGTGAATCCAAAAAACATTATCCTTTAAGCAGCCTGATCTGGGTAGCTAGCAACGGGCCTTTTAAATCACCCCAAGTTCCGCAAAATTTAATTTAGATAACTGTACCTTTCCCTGAACTATTGGCGATCCATCGCTTTGGGTAGGTACATTCCGGATAAACGGATTGCCCGAAGCTATCAGGACAATATAGCCTGTAAAGGAATCTGTGAAAAACTCCTGTTGTGTACCAACGTCAGGTGAAGGGGAGTAAAGGTTCAAGTATTTTATTTTTCTTTAGCGCAATTCACGAATGCTGGCGCATTTCATACGTCTATTATAATGCACTTGGTTAATATTCTATTTTGCTAGACTAATCTGTATCCAAGTCCCCAATGATAGAAAGGGCAGCGTATTCGTCAGTACACGCACCACAGTCTGGCTTATAGAATATCCTGAGACTCCAAGGCTTCACCTAATGGCTCCTCACTAAAAATATCCGCAGGATATTTTATTTACGTTCGGCCCTCTCCCGGCAAACCAGCCCCGCTTGGCGAGACAGGCTGCCATGTCTCAGTCTGGTTACACCTGCAGTTAGGGATACCGATTTAGATCGGCACAGGCTACCGAAATGCTTCGGTACAGGTTTTCACCTGTTGGAACGGTCAACATTTTGACCTATATTCACCATTCAAGGCATACACATTCTGTATGAATCAGGCTAGTCAGTGGTTTATCGTGGCTTTATCTCTTCGTAGATAGCCCGTCAATCCGCAGGATTGACTCCGTGGTAAACCTAAATTTTAGTACATTGAATCAGCCACGATTCATAAAGTGGACTTTGTGCATCATTATTTTCGAATAATACAATCATCAAATGAAAGCGATTATATTAAAGGAATACGGATTGCCGAATGTTCTTGAGATTGTGGAAGTTGCAAAACCGATTCCGAATGACAAAGAAGTACTAGTAAGAATTCACTCAGCATCCATCAATGATTGGGATTGGGGGTTGGTCAGAGGCAAACCATTTGTGATTCGTTTGTTTTTCGGTCTTAAAAAGCCAAAAATAAATATTCCCGGGGTAGACATTTCCGGAAAAATCGAAACGGTGGGCGATAAAGTGAGTTCCTTTAAAATCGGTGATGAGATATACTGCGATCTGTCGGAATGCGGATTTGGAGGATTTGCTGAATACGTTTGTGTACCAGAAAAAATATTGTCCAAAAAACCTTCCAATATGAGTTATAATGATGCATCAGCCCTGCCACATGCCGGATTACTCGCTCTTCAGGGACTTGTGGAGAAGGGAAAGGTGGAATCTGGACAGCGAATCCTAATCAATGGTGCCGGGGGCGGAGTCGGAACCTTGGGAATTCAAATCTTGAAATCATATGAGCTAAAGGTAACTGGCGTTGACAGTGACGAAAAACTTGATATGATGAAATCGCTGGGATTTGATAGCGTGATAGATTATAAAAAAGTGGACTTTACCAAAAATGAAGAAAAATATGACCTTATCCTTGATACAAAATCAAACAGATCCATATTTAAATATGCACGATCCCTCAAAAAAAATGGCACTTATATCACAGTTGGGGGATCGATGTACAGATTGTTCGAAATATCATTATTAGGTTCGCTAATATCACTTTTTACCGGTAAAAAGCTGAGCGTCCTCATTCATAAGCCAAATAAAGGTTTAGACCAGATTTCTAAACTTGTGGAAAATGGACAAATAAGACCTGTTGTTGATGGCCCATTCGAATTTGATAAAATCCCTAAGTTGATTCAATATTTCGGTGAGGGCAAGCATCGGGGAAAAATTGTCGTTGAAATAATAAAATAACGAACGCACAATCGTGGATGGCCGCATGCCATAAGCCTGCGGAGCACCCGTCACTATTTATCCCGCATCGGGACCACCGAGGTGCGACAAGAAGTCACTATGATAACTGTTTAACTTTCCATAAAGTATTAAACCTTGTGTTCCATTCCAAGTAGCCTATGGATACGTGAGCGTCGGGGTGATGTGCCACCTCACCCGACCTCTTGGCCTCTGTATAGGACATTTTGTGCGCCCTCGTCGCACTCCCGTGCTCGGGCGTATTCGTCAGTACAGGCACGGCAGTCTGGCTTATTGTTAATCCTAAGACTTTTGGCTTCACCCCCTTCACCAGAGCTCCTCCCTAAAAAAATCCAATAGGATATTTTCTTAACACGGCCCTCTATCGGCAAACCAGCCCCGGTTTGGCGGGACAGCCTTTGCTTGCTTGGTTTCGGGACAGCCTGCCCGGACTTAGTCAGGGTTACCCCCGCACTTAAAGGATACCGATTAAGATAGGCCCAGGCTACCGAAATGCTTCGGCACAGGCTTTCACTCGTTGGAGCGGTCAACTTTTTGACCTATATTCACCCGTCAAGGCGTCCCACAATACACATAGCTTATTGCGGGTCCAGAGGTAAAAAAAATATGGTACATTTAAATAACATTGGTGCGGGAAGCATTTCAAAAACTGCCACCAAGCCATATTCTTAAGGTTAGGTGCTATTGGAAAAAAATGATAGACGAAAAATTACAGTCGGAATTAACAGGTATGCGGTATGAAATAATTGATTTAAACCAATCAAGTTATTTCTACGTGCGGAAAATGAATCGGATGAGTTACGTTTTCCAGAAGACAAGTCGTGAATTTATGCTTGAAGAATTTTTTGCACTGAGGTATTTAGAAAATGGGATAATTCTTCATTTAACAAACTTGGATGATGACAAATCAAAATTTTCTTTCAGAAGTGCACGAAAATTGTTTAACAAAAGAATTACAGCTAAAGACCCGAAAATTTCAAACCAGCTAAATGATAAAATTGACTCGTATCGACAGAATGTAAATAAACTCAAGACCAAACATAGAAATACCAGAATTGCTCATATTAATTCATTAGAATTTCCAAATTTAGATGAGTTCCTAAATTTTGATAACTATCTCAAACCATTGATAAAAGAAGCAAATGATATTGGTGATTTTATTTGGGGCGAAGAGATTAATGTAAAATTCAAACTCGGGTCACACGAAGGAATTTTGGATTTCAGGAAGGAAAATAAAGAATCGAAAATTGACTTGACCAAAAATCAAGATTTCTATTGAAAAAAAGAAAACATCACCTAGTCGAGTAGGTAAAGGAGAATTCCACACCTACACCACTCACAGAACGCTTCGACAGGCTCAGGGGCACGTCCGTATCCCGTTTGACGGGACAGGCTCCCACTGAGGCGGGACAAGTGGTGAACCTCTCAATTGTTCAAGAATCTTTTGATACGTTTTAAGCATTTCAGGTTCATATATAAGGTCTGGTTGGAATAATTTTGGGAATCAGGAAGTTTGGAAGGCCAAATATCTTTCACAAAAACCGTTTTGAAATTAGCTGATAGCAACATTTATGAGTATTATTATATATGTTCGATTTCCGTCTTAAAGTATTCAATACTGTTGCCAGAAGATTAAATTTTACGAAAGCTGCCGAAGAATTACATATAACGCAGCCTGCGGTGACCAAGCATATAAAGGAACTGGAAAACCAGTTTGATATTGCCTTTTTCGACAGAAGAGGAAATAAGGTACAGCTTTCTCCTGCCGGAGAGGTTCTTCTGAAACATACCGAAGGGATAAAGGAAATATACAGACAGATAGAATTCGACCTAAACCAACTCAACCAAACCTTTAAAGGTGTCCTACATATAGGATCCAGTACATCTATTACACAATATATTTTACCCCCTTTACTGGCCCGGTTTCACAAGATCCACCAGGATGTACGTGTAGAACTGTTCAGTGGAAACTCCGAGCAGATTGAGCAGGCCTTGCTTAATAAAAAAATTGAAGTTGGGGTGATTGAAGGTAAATCCAAACGCCGGGAAATTCACTATACTCCATTTCTAAAAGACGAAATTGTACTGGTGTGCAGCAGTAAAAATACGTTGGCAAAAAAAGATGAAATCATGCCGGAAGAGCTGAAAAAAATTCCTCTCTTATTGAGAGAACCAGGCTCGGGAACCCTGGAAGTAACTGCTGATGCGTTAAAGCAAAAGGGAATTAGCCTGGCTGAACTGCAGGTAGAAATGCAGCTGGGAAGTACTGAAGCTATTAAATCCTACATGCAGCATTCTGATTGTATGGCCTTTGTTTCTTTACATGCAATCCTCAACGAGCTGAAAAACGGAACCCTGAAGATTATCGAGATTAAAAAATTGCAAATTCACCGGGATTTCTACTTTATAACTCCTCAGGGACCCGAAGGGGGACTCCCCGCATTAATCATCCAATTTTTGATTAGGAACCATAATTTTTAATTATTCAACTGTAAGAGAAATAACAGGACAAGTAGTCCATTGCCATTTTTGGAAGAGTTTTAATTATGGATATTTCCTTTTGAAAATGAGCCAGATTTGGGGTCCCGAGATCCTTCAGTTATCATTTTACATTGGTCTCCCTATAACCAATGGTTATCCAATATTAATATTTACAATTGGTATATTAATTTCTTGCACGCTAATTTTGTTACCATGAATATAAAGAAAGGATTGGAAAGAGGGCCGTTCAATGATACGCAGGCAGAAAAATTAAATGAAGCGCTGTCGGGATTGGATTCCGGACAGCTTCAGTGGCTGAGCGGATATTTTTCAGGTATCGGCCAGGGTTCTCCAGCAACAATGGAAACGGTTGATCAACAACCTGTTGGTTCTAAAAATGCTGCCTTTGAAAGCCAGGCAGAAAAGCTCAACATTTTGTTTGGAAGCCACACGGGAAATAGCGAGGGTTTGGCATATAGCCTAGCCTCAAAGGCGAAGGAGATGGGTATAGAAACTGAAGTTTCTGACATGGCTTCCTTTAAACCCCGGAACCTTAAGAAGATCACTAATCTTGCGGTTATTGTAAGCACCCATGGTTTGGGAGAACCTCCTGTGCAGGCAGAGGATCTGTATAATTTTCTGCACAGCAAAAAAGCGCCGGATCTTTCACATGTGCGATTTTCGGTACTGGCCCTTGGCGACAGCAGCTATGTTGATTTTTGTCAGACAGGGAAAGACTTTGATAATGCATTAGGAAAACTCGGTGCTCAGCGCATAATCTCCCGCCAGGATTGTGATGTGGATTATGAAGAAGAGGCCCAGGCATGGCAACAGACTTTTCTTCAGGTGCTTTCAAAATCTGTAGATGCCGGGTCTACCGGGGAGACACAAATCAATATTGCTGTCCCGGTTAAGGAACAAAAATACTCCAGGAACAATCCGTTTGAGGCAACTATTCTGGAAAAGGTAAGACTGAATGGGCGGGGATCATCCAAGGAAAACATACACCTGGAGCTGGACCTGGAAGGTTCAGGATTGCAATATGAGCCAGGTGATGCTTTGGGGGTTTATGGAGCCAATCCTCCTTTGCTTATAGAAAAGGTGTTAGGTGCTACCAACCTTTCAGGAAATGAAAAAGTACAAAGTCATAAGGGCGAAAAAAGCCTGAAAGAAGCGCTCACTTATGATTATGAGCTTACCCCTCTTTCAAGGGTGAATTTATCTAAATATGAGGAATTAACAGAGAGCAGAATGCTAAAGGAGGTTCTTTCAGATAATATGAAAATTCTGGAATACCTGCCCGGACGTGATTTTTTGGATTTACTGGAAGAGGAGCCTCATACATTTGAGGCAAACGAGTTGCTTTCTGTTTTAAGAAAAAATACACCCCGTATGTATTCCATAGCCTCTTCGCAGGATGCTGTGGAAAATGAAGTGCACCTGTGTGTTTCTGTTGTGCGTTATTCCGCCTTTGGCAGGCAGAAAGAAGGACATTGTTCTACGACCCTTGCCGACAGGCTTCAGGTGGATGATAAAGTCAAAGTTTTTGTCGATAAAAACAGTAGGTTTAAGCTTCCTACGGATCCCGAGGCTCCGGTAATCATGATTGGTCCAGGTACAGGAGTTGCCCCTTTCAGGGCCTTTATGCAACATCGTGAGGTTTCGGAGAAAAAAGGTCCGTCCTGGCTCTTTTTCGGAGATCGCAATTTCACTACCGATTTTCTTTATCAAACCGAATGGCAGCAGTATCTAAAAGAAGGCATACTCACAAAAGCAGATGTAGCCTTTTCCCGTGACCAGGACCAGAGATATTATGTGCAGCACAGGATGAAGGAAAAGGGAAAAGAGCTTTATGACTGGCTGGAAAAAGGAGCCCATTTCTATGTTTGTGGCGATGCCAAAAAAATGGCCAAAGATGTGGATATGGCCTTAAGGGAAATTATTCAGCAACAAGGGGGAGTAACCCCTGAAAAAGCGGAAGAATATGTAAAGTATCTTCAGGTATCAAAACGTTATCAGTCAGATGTCTATTAGATAACACACATTTAACTTAAACTGAAAATGCACATTGTTTTCAGCCGCAGAGATCTTCTGGGTTGATAACTTCCACAGGGTTGAAATTCCATTAATAGAAGCACAACCTGATTTTGCGTCAACAGAGGATAAATGTATTTTACAGAAACGAATTGAATAATTTATGGAAGAGCGATTGGATAATCCGAAACTATCAGAAGATGAATTCATAAAAGATAAAAGTGATTTCCTGCGGGGAACCATTAGGGAGAGCTTAAGCAATCCCCTGACGGGTGCCCTGGATCCGGATGATACGAAGCTCATTAAATACCACGGATCCTATCAGCAGTACGACCGGGATCTGGATAGTGAGCGTAAACAACAGAAACTGGAACCACTTTACCAATTTATGGTAAGGGTGAGGGCAGCGGGTGGAATTACCACTCCTGAACAATGGCTTGTTTTGGATGAACTTTCAGATAAGAACGGTAATGGCACCATGAAACTTACCACAAGACAGTCGTTTCAGTTCCATGGGATCCTAAAACGCAGCCTTAAACCAACAATCAAAGCTGTAAACGAGGCTTTGTTAACCACTATCGCAACCTGCGGTGACGTTAACAGGAACGTAATGTGCAGTCCAAATCCTTATAAGTCACCCGTCCATGAGGAAGTGTATGAAATGGCCGGCCATCTAAGCGAGGCCTTTCTTCCTAAAACTACCGCTTACCATGAAATCTGGTTGGATAAGGAAAAAGTGGCCGGAAGCCCCGATGTGGAGCCTTTATATCATAAACATTATCTACCCCGGAAATTTAAGATTGCCATAGCTATTCCCCCCAATAATGATATTGATGTATTTGCCAACGATATAGGTCTGATTGCCATTGAAGAAAATAATGAGTTAAAGGGATTTAATGTATGTGTAGGCGGTGGACTTGGAAGTACTTTTGGTGAAAAAACTACTTATTCGCGTCTGGCAGACGTAATAGGATTCGTCAAAAAAGGTAAAATCATTGAAGTTGCAGAAACAATTATCGCTATCCAGAGGGATTTTGGTAACCGGGAAGACAGGAAAAATGCCCGGTTCAAGTATACCATCGATACAAGGGGATTGGATTGGTTGGTAAATGAATTGCATACACGACTTGGTTGGGAAATTGAAAGTCCGCGGAACTTTAAATTTGACACCAACGGCGATAAATATGGATGGGTTAAAGGAACAAATGGCAAATGGTTCTACACCTTATTTGTGGAACATGGCAGGATAAAAGATGAGGAAGGTTACCAACTTAAAAAAGCATTAAGGGAAATAGCCAAAATACTCAAGGGAGATTTTCGACTTACCGGAAACCAGAACCTAATTATTGCCAACGTAGAGGGAAAAGATAAAAAAACCATTGAAGCCATTTTGGTGGATAGCGGCGTTTTAAATAATCCAAAGCTTACCGGCCTGCGCAAAAATTCTATGGCCTGTGTTGCCTTAAATACCTGTGGACTTGCTTTCGCGGATGCTGAACGTTACTTGCCTTCCTTGATTGACAAGCTGGATGAAATTATGAGGAAAAATGGTCTTGAAGAGGATGAAATCAACATTCGAATGACCGGCTGCCCTAATAATTGTGCCCGATCATCTTTGGGAGAAATCGGCTTTGTAGGCCGTGCTATTGGAAGGTACAATCTCTATATGGGTGCGAGCCATAACGGCGACCGTTTGAACACCTTATATAAAGAAATGCTTTCGGAAGATGCCATATTGCAAGAGCTGGAACCCATCATTGCAAACTATGCAAAGGAGCGAAAAAAAGAGGAACACTTTGGGGATTTTGTGATCAGAAAAAAAATAGTGGAAGCAACAGACCGGCCCCTAAAAGTTTTATCTTAATAATAAACCGCTTTTGTTGCCGAATTTTGATACAAGTTGCCTAACAAAAAGGATAGATTCTCTTATAGCTTTTCCCCGGTATATACTCCAGTTGGCAATCTCTACCCGCGGGCTCGTATAGTGTCAGAGCAGTATTTGATAAGGGGAAAAACCACACCTTGAGCGTCGGCTTTCGCCAGATGGTCGCCCGGTATAATACCAAGGGGTTGGATTGGCCAGGCTGCACAGGAAGAACAAAAAAAGGAGGTACTTCCGGATTGGGGCTTTTGATGTAACCGATCTAATGACCAACACTTTAGGCGGAGTAATTGGGTTACTGCTATTTTCAGGACTGGAAAAGGCATTCCAAAATGGAATTAAGGTACAAAAGTTCATCAACCTCCTTGCTGTCCTGGCAACAGCTCTGTTTATTTTACTTTTGGTTTTACTAAAAATGAACCTGCTCCTTATAAGTTATCAGTAGTACAGTAAGGAAAATCACATAATCCGAAATATCAGGATACGTTCATGGTTCGAAAATAAGTTTTTCCAAGACGATATTTCACGCTCTTGCCAGCAGTCAACCGATCTCAGGCCTTTCTTCAGTTCTACTTAAACTAACTCATCTCAGGTCGACTTCCCTTTTCTGTTAACCTTATTCAGCAGGTCAAATTTATTGTTGCTTTTTGCCTTCCTGAAACTATTCAGATGTGCTTGTTGACGGTCCTTTCGGAGATAAACAAGGACTCGCCAATCTCTTTCTAGACCATGACATCTCTTGCGAATTCACATACTTCGATCTCCCTTTTCGTTAGGCCCAGTTTGGTACAACGGATGATGAGAATTTCATCCTCCTTTTTGGTTTGTATGGTTTCCAGGTCCTTTCTGTTTTCCTGGATCATGTTCCGGAAAAAGAGGACGGTAATTATCAGAAAGCCTCTATTTATAAATAAAACGGCTGTAAGCTAGGTTACCTGCAAATACCCCAGCAATGGCATCAAAGCCCAAGGACTGACTCCGATATAGGAAAGAATTGCATCCAAGGAGGTTTTTCTGTGCTTGCATCTTTGCCGGATACCCCAAAGTATATTGTAAACCATTTAAAAAGCATATACAAACGGAATGATCATGCCCACATAGATATCTGTCATTAAATCCAAACCAAATGGATATAGCATGCTGAAGAAAATGATAAAGGGCAGGATGAAAAATATCAACACCCCGTATTTAACATGAAATTCCAGGTGGGTGATGTAGTAGGATCTGTAAAAGTAATAGGGGAAATAAGCCCATGGTGTGCCAGGTTAAAGCATTAGCATTTTTCGAAAGGGCATAAATATTTGGAAAAACCCTATTCCCTCTTCAAGTTTCCCAAAACGGACTTGTTCTCTTCGCTAACCGTTTATTTTGCTGGTCGGTCAGATTTGATGGTACTCATAGCTTCATTGTTTATGGGACAAAATTGGCATCTGGGCCAAGTAAAAACATAATAATACCACCCTTTCCAATGTCAATTATTTCCGAGACATGGAATAAAGCGACTTTTGGTAAAAAAAGTCAAGGAATGCCAGTTATTTCCATTGTTTCTAACTTTGAAACGAAACAAATGATTTCATCTACCATGGCTTCCCGTTCTGTAAAGGGAATGAGGTGTCCCTTATTTTGTATGGTTTTGATTTCCAGAAATTTTTCGGGGATATTGTTTTTAGAAAAAGAAACATTGGCATAGGGTACCAAGCTGTCATCCTCCCCATGAATATGCAGCACTGGTTTGTTGATCTTTTGCCAATCTGCTATAAAAGCATTTAGTTCACCTTCATGGCTGTACTTTTCATCTGCCGCTACCCGCAGCGAACGGGGTGCCAGCCAACGGGTACTCTTATACAGTGCCAACTTGCCAAACCATAGGTATTTCTCCTGGTCCGGATCTATAGCTGGTGCTATCATAATAGTTCCCTTCAACCAATCCGGTTGCTGAATGGCAATGTACCCGGAAATGGTACCTCCAAAGGAATGTCCTATAGAAACTACATTTTTGTCTATTGCTGAAATTTTAAGGATTTTTCTTATGGCCTGATATTGTTCGGGTATAGGTCGGTACAACCCATACTCCGAGTAGCCGTAGCCCGGGCGGTCCACCACAAGGATGGAAAAGAAATCCCTTAATCGCTCCTCTTTCAGGTATGGTAAAAAAGTAGAAGAGGAACCTGGGGCTCCATGAATAAATAGCAGCAGGGGTACGTTAGGATCCTCATTTTTATACCACAGCCACCTGAGGGAATCTGATGGCGAATAATGAATTTCATATTCCAACCCTTCTTTCTTCATGCTGTGGTATAGTTTGCTATCACTGTCCCTAAATGAGAGGCAACCAGCGCAAATTCCAAGCAAAAAAATAAAATAGAACATTGATGGAACACCTTCCTTCCTCATTAGACTTTTTTTCCAGTTAACGATTTTTAATCAGTTACGGTTTTGCCTTACTTTTAAAATTTTTTCTGATTTAATATGTCGAATCCGTCAGGAATCAGAGGCAAAAGCGACTATATAAATGAAATCAAAAATCAGCAACCATGAAAAAGTTCAAATGGCTAAAGCCGGTACTCATTGCATTTACAGCAACAGCGGTCATTGGTCTGGCAGTAGTAGCCTACCTGTTAAACATGCCGCACAGGGACATACAATCCTCCCAAACGGATTATGCCATTTCCGCAAACCTATTGGTGGAAGAATTTCTCGCCAGTAGTGATACGGCTTACGAAAAATACCTTGATGAAGCCGGCGAATCCAAAATCCTCGAAGTAGAAGGAGAGGTTTACGAAATCAGTAAGGATTTTAATGAACAGACGGTGGTGCTGCTCAAAACCACGGATAAGGAAGCCGGCGTGAGTTGTACCTTTCTTCCTTCTGAAATAGACTTTGGCCAGCATTTAAAAGTGGGACAAAAGATAAAAGTAAAAGGCGTCATCCGGTCAGGAGCGAATTACGATGCCGACCTGGAAATGTACGAACATGTAATCATGGAAAAGTGTGACTTGGTCACCAATATATAAATAATCACAAAAAAAATTAAAATTATGAAAACCAAATCAATTGTTTTAGTCGCTTCATTCATTATGCTCATCTCGGCAGCATTTGTCTCTCCATTTGAAAAGTTGGTTAGCCAAAAGACCCATATCAGCTTTTTCTCTTCCACGCCCGTGGAGGACATCACCGCTGATAATTACAAAGCCACCAGCACCCTGGATACATCTACCGGCGACCTGGTATTTTCAGTTCCCATGCAAAGCTTCGAATTTGAAAAGGCACTGATGCAAAAGCATTACAACGGCAAGGATTTTCTGGACACCAAATCCTTTCCCAAATCCAAATTTGTTGGGAAAATCACGAATTTGGACCAGGTGGATTTCACGAAAGACGGTACTTATGAGGCATCGGTTAGCGGGGAAATGACAATTAAAGGCGTAACCAACAGCGTGGACGAAAAAGGAACCATTCTCGTAAAAGGTGGCCGGGTGGCTGCTGAAAGTACCTTTGATCTCACCCTGGCGGATTATGGCATCAACTTTAAAAACGGCAAACCCGCTTCCAACATTGCGAAAACCATTGAGATTACCTTCAAAGGAGAATACTAAAATATAAAATTGGTTGATGTTGGGTTGTAAAGTGCATGGGCGTAGTGATGCGCCCTGCACTTTCTCTCTGGCTCCATAGATTTACAGCAATTATCATGTATACCAAAATAGCCTGCTTGTTTCTTTTGACCACATCCCTTTGCTTTCAGGAGCTGATGGCACAGGCATGTTGCTCCGGCGGTGTACCTGTTGGAGGAACGCTGGGCCTGGGAACCGCAGATCCAAAAGCAGTGCAATTTTTATTGACCTATGACCATAATGTGATCAGGGATTTAATGGATCACGAAACCTTACTGGCGGACGACACCCGCAGTCGGTTGACCCGGTCTTTTTTAATGGAGGTGAATTATGGAATTCACAAGCGCTTTGCCATTACCATGGTGCTGCCCTTTGTGAGACAAGAAAGAAGTATCCTGGAGTACAATAACCAAATCGGATTTACACGGGCTCAGGGATTAGGGGACATGGTTTTTTTGCTCAAATACCGCATCCTGAACCCACAGAATAATCCGAATAGTGAATGGCTGGTCGGCGCAGGCCCCAAAATTCCAACCGGA
>JBGTDA010000200.1:0-2667 GCA_041748555.1 Rhodonellum sp. | reverse complement strand
CGAACCGGCTATTAAAGTTTTTCTGTCAAAATGGCCAGAATGGTTTTGATACCTTCCTTGTAATTACCCAAACGGATATTTTCATTCGGGCCATGTTGATTGTTATCGGAATTAACTGTCACCACAGTCACTGCCGGTATTTCCAAAGCCTCTACAAAAGGTAAAATCAGCAGCAATTACGCTTGAAAATAAATGGACTGTAAATTAGTCAGTTAAAAGGTTATTTTTCGTGCTAATTTTGTGACATGGACATACCCCTTCATCGGGGCATTTTCCGTAAAAACTTCATTATTAGAAGTTTAGATTAAATGAAAAAAGGCGCGGTTTTTTAGGCTCAGCGCCTATTTTCATGTCTGAATATACCGCTTTTTGCGCTGAAAACAGCCATTCCACGGCCTTTTTTTAAAAAACAGAAAAGGAGGATAAAATCACCGACATATATGAAGGATACTTTCCATGGTTTTTTGGAAGGATGGGATTACTATGCCTATAGGCCAGCCAATTGCCCGAAATTATTTTTAAGCTGAATTGCCGGTTACCCTCGCAAAGGATTCTTGTTCAATTAGGTTGTTGAGCGTTTGCCCGGGATCTTCTGCTATAAATATTTGTGGATGAAATACCAAAAATCCCGACATCCCTGTAATCGCCAGGATCAAATACCAGACACCGGTCAACCGGGCAGTTTTCATTAAATCGGTCGGTTGTTCATTTGCTTCCATTTCTTCTTTATATCATCGAAGTATCCAAAAAATATATGAGAATCATTGGTATCAACGGCAATTTCACTCATAATCCGTTGCCTCTTCCCTGCTAAAAACAAATTTTCCTTTACCATCAAAAGAAAAGCCTTCAAACTTTTTAATAAGTTCAGAAATGGCCTTTTTTTTCTCCATTCTATTAGTTTCTACACCTTCAATCTCAGATGCAATCACCTCAATCTTTTTGCCAATAAAAGATTCCGGAATTTCCAACTGGAATTTTTTTTCTTTTGGAACAATGATTTGACGGATCATGGTGTGAGGATTTATTTTACACAAAGTAAATAAAATCATTCAGAAATTAATTACTTGCCGAAATCAACGGTCAAAATCGGATGAGCTTTCATGTTCGAGAGCTGGTAAAAAGTGGGGTTGTACCTCTCCCTATTCGTCAGTGGTAAAACTTTCTGAATTCGGGGAAAACGTGGATCCCCGGTGATTATTTTCTTTTTAAAAAGCGCATTTCAGTTTGCTCTCCTTTCACTGCTAATATCCGCATTGATTATTTCGCTTCCTATGTTATTTTCATGCTGTTGGGCAGAAAAACAATAGATATTGCCCGCCTTTTCCTTCCTCATTGTTTTGGCAAATGGAAGGGAGATTTCCGGTCTTCTAAGTGTTCGAATGTGACATTCCCGTATCATAAATGTATATCAAACCAATATCATCCTATGTGCGGGGATGCCGTCTTTCGCCACATGCCCTTAAATGCCTGTTTTCTCACCTTCATTCTTCCCTAAGTTTCATCATCATGATAATCGGGTTATCTTCGGGGTGAACCTTGCCAAATCCGGGGATTTCCACGACTTTGTCTTTGTTATGGTACCATGGCAATATAATATCTACCAGATACCCATCATGATAAACTTCATGGTTAATAGCGAAAAAATAGGAACTTAAGTATACTTTATCCGGAAAACCTCCTATATCGTTTACAATATCCCTGACATGGAATATCCGGTTGTTCTTTTTCATATGGATGTAATGGTGTAGTTGATTCTTGGAATTTTCTTTAAAATAATAAGAAAATGCCAGCATCTTTGAGTTGTTGATATTTAGGACCGGAAAAGAGGCCAAACCCTCAGTATTGTTGTCTGCATATAAATATTCCTGTTGTTCTTTGGTACTTTTTAGCCCTATGGAATGATCTATGCCATACTTGCCGAAATCAACGGTCAAAATCGGATGAGCTTCCATGTTCCAAAGCTGGTAAAAAGTGTGGTTGTACATCAAAGAGATAAATATCTCTCCCTTGTCGTTGGTGGTAAAACTTTCTGAATTCGGGGAAAACGTGGATCCCCCGGTGATTATTTTCTTTTTAAAAAGCGCATTTTGAGTTTGCTCTCCTTTCACTGCTATAATATCCGCGTTGGTTATTTCGCTTCCTATGGTATTTTCATGCTGTTGGACAGAAAAATAATAGATATCGTCGTCCCTTTCCTTCCTCATTGTATTGGCAAATGGAAGGGAGATTTCCCGGTCTTCCAAGTGTTCGAATGTGACATTCTCGTATTTAATAATGCGGGATTTCTCCCCTCTATAATCAAAAACTTCAATGTATTCCTCATCATCATCAACCAAAACCTGATACAATATTCCATATTCATCGGGACCTGATCCATACTTATTCAGTTTGGAGACAAAATTGCCTTTCTTATCAAATACAAAGACGGCCTTTAGATCCCTGTCAACAGCATAGATATATTTGTTCTTGATAATTATCTCGCGTGTATATGCCATCATGCTATGCTCATTGGTCTCAAGCCTAATATAGGTTATCGTATCCACTAACTCTGACAAAGGAATGAATTGATCAGCCTCATGGGGATTTATTGATAAAACATTATCTGCTACTTGCTCTTTCTTCTTGCATCCTATCAACAAAAAGAAAAGTGTAACTGTGAGTATT
>JBGTDA010000199.1:0-2409 GCA_041748555.1 Rhodonellum sp. | reverse complement strand
CAACGAATGAAAAATATCAGGTCAATTTTTCCACCACCAAAGGAAACTTCAAATTAGACAACATCAAACGTGGTGCATCCGTAATCGGTTCTGCCGGAAGCGGAAAGACCGAAAGTGTTGTTTACGGATTTCTGAAACATTTTCAGGAACAGGGCTTTTGCGGAATTATACACGATTATAAGGATTTTGAACTGACCGAAATGGCGTACCCACTTTTTAAGGATGGCGATATCCCGTTTAAGGTCATTTCCTTTGATAAAATCATCCATAGGGTAAATCCTATTGCGCCAAGGTATTTAGAGAACGAGGAAAGCGTTAACGAGGTGTCGCGGGTGTTGATTGAAAATCTTTTGGAGCAAAGAGAGTCTGGTTCAACAGGAACGACCAAATTTTTTAATGATGCTGCGGAAGGATTGATTGGTGGATTGATTTGGAAATTGAAAACGAGCTATCCTAAATTTTGTACCCTTCCTCATTTAATTGCCATATACCAATATTTGGACACGGACAGCCTTATCCAATTTTTGGAAAGTAACATCACATCAAGGGCGATGGCAGATGCTTTTATTAGTGGTAAGGATTCCGAAAGACAAACCGCAGGAGTCAAAAGCACTTTGGCCAACGCATTAAAACGCATCAGCACCCAAAGAATATTTATGGCATTGTCTGCGGATGAAGTGCCACTCAATATAAATAGTCCGGAAAATCCAATTGTAATTTCAGTTGTGAACAATCCTAAATTTGAAACCTCGTATTCGCCTGTAATTGCCACTATTATTCACACCATTACCAAGCAAATGAGTGTACGCAACGCAAAACCTTCATTCCTGATGATGGAAGAAGCACCCACAATACGGCTATTGAATATGCACCGCATTCCTGCAACCCTGCGGAGTTATAATATCTCGACCATTTACGTGATGCAGGACAAGATTCAGAACGATATAATGTACGGCGACAAGGCAAGCAAGGCTATTTTGAGCAATCTTTCCTATCAGTTTTTTGGAAAGGTCAATGACCCAGATACTGCAAAATACTACGAGCGATTTTTTGAGATTATTAAGGATCCAACTAAAAGCATAAGCCGAGGTCATAATTTGGATTTCGATACGAGAGTAACTACTGGAGAAAAAGAAATTCCAAAGATTAGGGCAGATGTTTTCTTTAGGTTGAAACAGGGCGAGTTTATTACGTATGCGGATGGGAAGGATAAGAAAGTTCAGTTTAAATTGGAAAAAATTAAGAGGGAGCTTCCGGAGAATACAACGGTATTTTCCAATGCTGATTTAGAGGCTAATTTTGAAAGGATTTATGAGGAAGCGAGGTCGATTTTTGATTAGAGCGTGCGTTTATCGAAAGTATTGTGGTATGAAGCCATTTATACCATAGGGATAATATTATCTTTATTGCCAACATATGTTGTTATCTGTAAGTTAATAAACACAATCCTAAATAATAAACAGTTTAAGCCAAAATGAATGAAATTCCAACAATAAACCGTGACGAAATACTAAATAATGCCATTACAGAATCTGAATTATCAGACTTGAAACAACACGCTGACAAGATGATAAGAGGTTTTGAGAATTTCAATAATCATTCATCTAATAGGGCAGTTTGGGAATTGGTTCAAAATGCTTGTGATTTAACTACGAACTGCGAAGTTATTTTGGACTATAGAAATAACGGTTTTTCATTTTCTCACAACGGAAAACCATTTACCACAAAATCTTTTATCTCTTTGATAAAACAAGTAAGCGGAAAATACGGAGATGAATCGGAAGTTCCAGAGGTTGGAAAATACGGAACAGGCTTTTTGACCACACATACCTTTGGGCGTAAATTTCGAATAAATTCAATACTTGAAGCCAACAATACCTTTTTCGAAATTAAAGACTTTTTAATAGACCGTAGCCCCAAAGAATGGAAAGAATTAAGTAAAAATATCAGAACGCAAAAAGAAAATGTTTATCAACTTATAAAAGAGGGTGCAATTCTTTCCAAACCCGAAATAAAAACAACATTCTCATTTTTGCCTGAAAGCGACCAAGAATTAAGGTACATAGCTGAATCGAGTAAAGATTTAGAAGACTACATTCCTATCGTATTAACAATTAATGACCGACTCAAAAAAGTGAAAGTCATATTAAATGATACCGAAACTACCTTTGAACGAATCACAAAAGTAAAAGTTGAAAATGACAAAGGGATAGAATTATACAAAACGACGGTTTCAAAAAATGGAACACTCGATTTTTTTTATTCTATCATTGAAACTAACGACCAAATTGAAATTATTCTTCCTATAAATGAAAACCTTGAATTGTTTCAATTTTCTGATAGAGTTGCAAGACTGTTTTTATATTATCCACTTATTGGTTCAGAAGATTTTGGGTTAAACTTTGTCAT
>JBGTDA010000198.1:0-14032 GCA_041748555.1 Rhodonellum sp. | reverse complement strand
CTGCGCAGCGGCTGATTGTGGAGAACCAAAACAAGGATGTTATTAATCAGCTTTACAAATTAATTGATGACAAGAATGTAGATGAAATCGGTTTGAATGCACCGGCTATTCATGCACTATGGACATTACACGGATTGGGTGAACTTGATGGATCAAATAAGGATGCCATCCGGATTGTCCACAATGCGCTTAATCACACATCACCGGGCGTCAGAAAAAATGCGCTTAAAGTTCTTCCGCACAATCAGGAGAGTTTAGATGCAATTTTAAGTGCCGATCTGATTCGGGATCCTGATATGGCAACAAGGAAAGCAGCCCTTTTGGTAGCTTCTGAAATGCCGAGTTCGCCTATTTTGGCAGAACAGCTTATCAGTGTATCAGAGTCGGAGGAAAACAGGAATGATGCCTATCTTCCTCAGGCCGTATTTGCAGCAGTTTTGACACATCCTCAGTCCTTCAGTTCAAAGGCTGTTGATTATGCAAGTACGAACAAGGCCGATTCCCTGTTGACACTTACCGAAAGGGTTTCGAGAGGCCTTTTGGAGGAGCAGTACAATCTGGATACCCGTTCGGCCATTCTCTATCCACCTGATGTCTCAGGAAAAGAGATCAAAATATCCGGATCTATCAGCAAGGGAAACAACGACTTGGAAGGTGTTATTGTAGCCCAGGGAAATAAAGAAAACGGTTATAGCCTTTATATTCAGGATAAGTCCCTTATATGGCTGGTGAAACAGGATGGAAAGGCTTATCAAATCAAATCCGGAAACCTACCTGAAGAACAATTTATTGTGAATGCAAGTCTATTGGAAAATGGGGAAATGCAGCTTCAAATCAATGGTAACAATGTAGGAAAAGCAAAAACCCAAGGATTGTTTACCAATCCCTTGGATCCTGAAAAAATTCGGGTGGGAAATGATAATTCGGGAGATAAAGGAGTTGCGGATTATACAGCTGGCACCTGGTTCAGGGGTAGACTGGGTAAAGATGCTTCCCTTTCCTTAAAAGATCCTTCTGCATCGGGAATATTGGCTTCTCAGGACGCAACGGCAACCGGCACTAGTGATTTATCCGCTTCTGGAAGTGCTGTGGTCATAAAGATGGGAGTTGTTCAGCATGAAATGAAGTTTGACAAAATCAATTTTACAGTCAAAGCTGGTCAACAGGTTACAATTGATTTTGAAAACCGGGATTTTATGCAGCATAACCTGGTTATTGCAAAACCCGGTACTTTTGAAACTGTAGGAAAAGCTTCAGATGAATTGGCTAGAAACCCCAAAGGAGCAGAACAGAATTTTGTTCCCAATATTCCTGAAATCATAATTGCGACCCCATTGGTGGATCCGAATAGCAGTGAATCTTTGGTTTTCAAAGCACCCGACACTCCCGGAGATTATCCATATATCTGTACAGTCCCGGGTCACTGGAGAATTATGAATGGAATAATGAAAGTTGAATAAAATTATTATATGAGTTTAAATATAGACATTGGGGTAAGTACCTGGTTATGGACATCTCCTTTCAATAACAGCAGCATTGAATTGTTTCCCAAGATCAAAGCCATGGGATATGATGTAGTAGAAATACCTGTGGAAGAACCAAAACTTATCGGTATCCAAACGGTAAAAGATGCTTTACATGAGCATGGTCTAAGACCTGTAATCTGTGGTGCATTTGGTACGAGCAGGGACTTAACTCATGAGGATAAGCGTTTTCAGCAAACCAGTCTGGATTACATCAGAGAATGTTTTGATATAGCCACTGCTTTGGGGGCCAGGTTCGTTGCAGGTCCCATGTATTCTGCGGTGGGAAAAGCCAGATTGGTATCACCGGATCAGAAGAAAATTGAATGGGAAAAAGCAGTAAATAACCTGCGAAAAGTTTGTGAAATGGCATCAGACCAAGGATTGGAAATTGCGCTGGAACCCTTGAACAGGTTTGAAACGGACCTTATCAATACAGCTGAAGAACTCATGCAGCTAATAGAGGACATAAACCATCCAGCGGCAAAAGTCCTTTTGGACGGTTTTCATATGAATATTGAGGAACCGGATATTGAGCGGGCCATCCGGTTGGTGGGCGAGAAATTGATCCATGTACAGGTTTCGGAGAATTACAGAGGTACTCCCGGAACAGGTCAGACAAGGTGGGACGCTTATAAGCGTGGATTGGAAGCCATCAATTATACCGGAGCGGTTTCCATTGAAAGTTTTACGCCTGACGTCAAGGAACTTGCGGGTGCAGTATGTATCTGGAAACCATTGGCCCCAAGTCAGGATGAGTTTGCCAGGGCCGGCTATCAGTTTCTCAAAAAATGGGCTACCGAATAATTCAAAGTGCAGTTTTACAAATATTTTTTATAATCATAAAGTACCATAAACTATGAATCCAAAAAAAATCAATATAGCCATTATCGGATTAGGCTTCGGAGCGGAATTTATTCCTATTTATCAAAAACATCCTGCGGCGAATATGTATGCAATTTGCCAGAGAAACGAGGAAAAACTCAAGGAAATAGGAGTGGCATTTGGGATAGAAAAAAGATATACGGATTACGATGAGCTTTTAAAAGATCCGGAAATCGATGCAGTTCATATCAATACCCCCATTCAAAGCCATGCAGAACAATCTTTGAAAGCACTCCGAGCAGGTAAGCATGTGGCATGTACTGTTCCCATGGCAACGACTGTGGAAGAATGCCGGCAGATCGTTGAAGAGACCACGCGCACTGGGTTGACCTATATGATGATGGAAACTGTAATATACAGCAGAGAATTTCTGTTTGTCAAAGAGATGTTTGAAAAAGGTGCGCTGGGAAAGATCCAGTTTCTGAGAGCCTCCCATCAGCAGGAAATGGCCGGATGGCCGGGATATTGGGAAGGCCTCCCTCCCATGCATTACGCAACTCATTGTGTCGGGCCTGTATTGGCTTTGCCTAAAGCACAGGCGGAATATGTGTCCTGCTTTGGTTCAGGCAGAATAGATGAAAATCTGATAGAAAAATACGGTTCCCCGTTTGCAATAGAAACCTGCCATATTAAATTCAAAGATTCTGACCTTGCTGCTGAAGTGACCCGATCACTTTTCAATACAGCGAGACAATATCGGGAAAGTTTTGATGTCTACGGTTCCAAAAAATCTTTTGAATGGACATTGATTGAAGGCGAAGAAAGTGTGATACACACAGGAGAATCGCCTTCTAAGGTTAAAATTCCAGATTATGCACACCTGCTTCCTGATGAGATTTCCTCCTTTACTACCGCCGGGGTTTATGACTCTGATGATAACCAACATCTATCCTTTATTCAGGGTGCGGGTCATGGTGGTTCACACCCACATTTGGTACATGAGTTTTTGACTGCCTTACAGGAAGGCCGTGCTCCCTATCCGGATGCGAAACAATCCGCCAATATTACCTGTGTAGGAATTCTTGCACATGAATCAGCCATCAAGGGCGGGGAGATTATTAAGTTGCCCGAATTTTCATTGAAGTAAAAAGAAATAATTTAACCACCGATCAAGGGATATCTACATGTGTATTTATCCCTTTTTTATGTTGGGTAAATCTGAAGGAAGATTATATATAGCTATCCCGGATTGATCCTCTGATAATATTGATTGGAATAAAAAAACCGATTTTCTTATAAACAAACTTAAGCTTGGCAATAATCAAGAGATAGGATAGCGACCTACTATCACCTCTCTTCCCAATATTGATCCATTAATCTGATAGTGGTGGCAAAGCAAAGTTGTGTGACGTGTTTGTAAAGTTCAAAAAAAACACTTAGAAATTTCTTCCTAAGTGCCTGATTTTTAATGAGCCCCTTGCCGGGATCGAACCAGCGACCTACTGATTACAAGTCAGAATATAGACTATTTTTATGTTATACTTTTAGTATCATATTTTATTGATAAATAGATAATTACATAGATTAGGTTATGCTTTTGTTTATGAAATTTTTATGCAAATATGTATAGTTTTTTGTGCAAATGGTGTGCAAATGGTTATCTTTGTTTAAAGCTACTTCGACATGAGAAAAACAAAAGACAAAGCCAAAGACCCGGTAACGGTTAATTTTTATTTAGATACCAGACGTAAAAAAGACAATGGTTTTTTTCCAGTAAAAATTAGGGTTTATGATGCCACCACTAAAAAGGCCAGACTTTACACCACCGATTTTGACCTGACAGAAAAAGATTTCAAAAGGGTACTTTTTCCTGATGCTAAACAAAGAAATAACAAAGAAGAAAAGGAAATTAAGGAGGATTTGGAAGGCCTTCTCAATTACTATTTTGAGAAGATAAAGCAATTAACAATTTTCACTTTTGAAGGTCTTGAAAATTTATTGACCATTAAATCCGGAGATTTGATAGATGCTTTTTTTCAATACAAGGAACTGATTCAAGACCTGAAAAGTCAAGAGAGAATTTCAACAGCTTCAAGCTATGAATTAAGTATGAAGGCCTTAAAATCCTACCTATTTGATAAAAAAGGAAAGGAGCCAAAAAAGCTATTATTTCAGGAAATCACAGTTAAATTTTTAGAGGATTTTGAAATTTGGATGATTAAAAAGAATGGTAGAACCTCCACAACTGTAGGAATGTATCTTCGAGCCTTAAGGGTTGTTTTCAATAGGGCTATTGATGCCAAAGTAATTGATAAGGACATTTACCCATTTGGTGAAAAGAAATACGAAATACCAGCTTCTTCTAAGGTGAAAAAATCTTTTGACAGCGTACAGCTAGCAACGTTGTTCAATGCCATTCCCAAAACACCGGAACAACAGAAGGCCAAAGATTTTTGGTTCTTTTCCTTTGTTTGTAATGGAATGAATTTAAAGGATATACTTTATTTAAGATGGGAAAACATTCAGGATGGACAAATCATTTTTTACAGGGAAAAAACCAAAAGGACAAAAAAAGGAAATTTAAAACCTATTCAGGTTCCTTTAACAGAATTTGCCAATAGCTTTTTAGAAACTTATGGCACAAATGAAAAGGAGAAAAAAGGCTTAATATTCCCTATCCTTGATGATCAAATTTCAGCAGAAAAAGCCCATAGTAAAAAATTAAATTTCATACGATTTGTTAACCAACATCTTAAAAAATTGGCCAAAGATAATGGCTTGACAGAAGATATTTCTAGTTATTACGCAAGACATAGTTTTGCCACCACAGCCATAAGGAAAAAAGCCTCAATGGAATATGTAAGCGAAGCATTAGGCCATGCTGATTTAAAAACCACTAACAATTACTTTGCAGGTTTTGAGGATAAAACCAAAAAAGAGATGATGCATGAGATAACGGATTTTATGCGGTAAATAAATGTTTATAACATTCGTTCATTTCCTTCATTTCGTTCATTATTTTTACACAAAGCTACTCTACTATGGATTTAAATAAAACAATAGATAAAATACGGTCTAGAATAAAACCAGTATTGGATTTACAATCATTTTTTGAAGTGCCGGGAGAAATGGAGAAATATTCCATCTACCTAGATGAGCAGGGTGATTTTAAAGATAAGAATATTTACAGTCCTAAATATGGCCCAAGATATGTGAAAACCATGAAAAATGGACATGAGCTAGTTTACAATGTAAATGCAGGAACTATAACCAATGATGATAAATTAATTATTACATCTGGATTTAATCCTATCAATGAATATAGAAGCGTAGAAACCGATGAACGTATAATTTGTGCTAATAATTGGGAGGTTCTATGCCATCATGAAGATGGAACCGTTACTAATAAGGATGGAATAAAATTGTTTTTGCATGAAAGAGAAAGAATTACAAGTAGAATTGCCTCAAAGGTTGATTTCCCAATCATTTTTGAAAGGGAATTTAACAAAGGCGAAATTACTTCCAGAGATTTTTGTAAAAAATGGTTAGCCGGTAAATTAAATCATTTAATTGATTCTGTTAGAAATGATAAAGAATTTCAACAAAAGCAGGGTAGGTTTTTGGAATTGTCTGATGAATTTCTAAGATGGTTGAATGATGACTTTACTGACTTGGATAAAACAAAAAATAAGTTTAACACCATACCCATTAAAGAGGTTATCCAATTCTTTGAAGTTCTCAAAACACATAGAAATAAAAAGGGGAAAGGTAATTTTTGGATGACAGAACAGGACTTTAATATATTTATCAAGAGATCATTTAACGAGGAAACCGATTTAGTAAAGCCAAAAATCAACATTGGAAGCGGAGATAAATTGGCTATTTCTAAATTATTTTGGTTGTATTATGACTATTGCCAAAAAAATGACTATTGCCAAAACAATAACAAAAAACCTTTTTTAGATTTATTAAAAAACGCATTTGATACAACCAAATATGATTCTCTTTTAATTGATAACTTTAAATACGATAAAAGCAATTATATCTGGAATATAGAGGTATAATAGTAGTTTATTTAATACTTTTTTTACCCTCTTTACCTTTTTTCCTACCGTATTTACCCCACATCCAACTAGAAAATCTATTCTTTATATTTTTAGTGAAATATTTAATCTTAATAGTTTCACTATGGAAAAGCAATGGACATTCGAAGATCTTCCTAAAGCAATTTATCACCTTTTTGAGGAGGTTAAGCAGATTAAAAGCTTAATACTAGAATCAAGTACCACTAATACTAGTGATAAGCTACTAACAATTCAGGAAACAGCCGAATTTTTACACGTACAAAAGCAAACTTTGTACTCCTATGTTTCAAAGGGAATTATGCCCCACCACAAACGAGCCGGGCGTTTGTACTTTTCCAAAAATGATCTTATTCAATGGGTAAAGGATGGCAATAAAAGATCCTTTGATGTAGAAGCCGAAGCCCAAAAAATCATTTCTAAAAGAAAAGGCCATGAATAGAGATTCAAAAGCCTTCTCCTTAATTGTCAAAGCTACTCGACTTCGTAAAGATAAGGTATATAATTCATTTATAACCTCCCCGATGGCACCAAAAAACAAGATGGCACCAACCGGACGTAATCCAATTGATGCCATAAACCGCTTAGTTTCCAATCAAATGCAGCAGTCAAATATACTCATTTTTCCCAGGAATCTGAAAGAATTGGGGTATCGAAAAGCCTCCTTTCTAAGGGCGAAATATCCAATAGTACCAGCCCACGCAATAAGCAAGGGGAAACCTTACAGCGATAAGATGGCAAACGGACTGACGAGATGCATTATAGATTCCATTAACCATAGTGGAGGCCAGGCGGAACGGATCAGCAACACCGGAAGGGTAATAGATAAATCATACACCTATCAGGATGTTATTGGCAAAACCAAGACTATAGGTAGTGTTAAATGGATACCCGGGTCCGGGACGAATGGCAGTGCGGATATCAGCGCAACCATAGCAGGAAGATCTGTTAAAATCGAGGTAAAAATAGGTAAGGATAAACTTTCAGAAGACCAAAAGAAATATAGGGATCAAATAGAAGCTAGTGGAGGCATTTACATTGTGGCCCGGTCCTATGAGGGTTTTGTACTGGAATTGGAAAGGAGACTATATGAATGACAGATATTTCAATTTTCCTATTCAGTTGCTTTCTGGGTTTTTGTTGAATCATCAGACATGCTTAAAAAAGGTCCTTTATTATTCCTTGTATAAATATGGATTAACACTAACGGGAAACCAAAACCAAAGGATAAAAGCCAGTGCGGAATATTTTGGGGTATCATTGGGAGATATGAGCCAGGCAAATGAAATGGGAAGTAAATTAGTCGATGATTTCCCTTCCAATTCACCAATGACCGGAATTGCTACATCAGTTTTTTGGAAATATTATGGAGATCAAAAACAAGAATGGGATAAGGTAATTCTATTAGCATTCCTAGCCATGAAGAGCATTTTAGGGGACAAGCCATATATGAAGATAGATAATAAATATTGGCTTAGCAGAATGGCAGGGGAACGACAATCAATTCCCTACCAATGTTTGCCACCTGAAATCTATAAATATAAAAATGAATACCAGACAAAAAAGCTGAAACATGAATTATCTGAAAGTTGGGGACTAGTTACATATTCCAGATATACCAGAGGCTTTTTCATTTCATTTAAAATGCCTCTGAAAGATTTAATACTTGAAGCAGAGAAAAAAAGAAGATCCAATAGGTTGTTAAGAGCCAAAAAGGAACAGCAAGAAGCGTTGCAGGAAGTTTTGAAAGAACTAGGAATCAGAGAACCTACATAACAAGGCCATGACACCACTATGACACGACCTATATAAAGAGAATTTCTATATCTGTTTTATTTCTGTTCAACATTTACACGACCTATAATAATATATTCTAATTAGGTTCTTTACAAATATTAATAATAAGACTATTTATACTGTTTTTCTTAAATGAAAAGAAGAGAATAAAAGAAAAAAAGAGTTATAAATATTCATCCTTAACAGCAAAAGAGAAATAAGAATAATCCCACGATAACTAAATAATTAGCTACTTAACACAATGCAAAACTAATAAATTTTAAAACCAATTAAACAAAAAACAAAAATGGAAAATCAAAATGAAAATGTTCCAGAATGGGCCAAAACCCTAATCCAATCAAACTGGGTATTACTTGAAAAGGTAAATGAATTGAATGGCCAACGCATAGAAGCCAGTGGAGCTCAAAAGGTCCTGGATAAATTGCAGGAAAACGAAGCCAAAAAAAGGGATGAGGAAGCCAACCGTAAAAGAACTAGAGAAATTGTAAAGAGCTTAATGAAGGAATAATGAAAGAAACACAAGAGGTACATCCGATATTATGCGGATATGATGAGGATAGGCACAGATTAGCTTTCAAACTCATAGGAAAATTTGCAACTGAAGTAAACAGGTTTGCTGATGAATTCAATGGCTTTGCCCAAGAAATCGGATGGGAAGAAAAGTTTGGCCCGGAAATATTGCAGAGCATATTCAATTCGGGGAGAAAATTCATAGAACTTAAGATCGAGGCACTTGTAAAGACGAAAGATAAACCGTTGGCAAAGTATTACCTGGAATCGTATTACAAAGAATTGAACAAACTTGATAAATCTATGGATGGTATTCGGCTGGGCATAAAAGGCCATGAGGTCCCAAATGAATTGAAGCAAATCAGCAAACTTCCTTGGAAAGATAACGCTTTCATTGTGGATGAGGAATATTTCAAATCCATTAAGCTGTACTTTGAATCATGGGCAAGAAGTGAGCAAGAACATGAGGTTTGGACACGGTACAAGGCAATTGAAACTGCATACAATGAATATTACAAGTATTGTAACCAGGAAGGATTAAGAACGGCTGATGGGTTTAATGGCCTTTTCGGTTCTTCATTTGGAAAGAGGCCAAGTGTAACAGCGGATCCTAAGTTTATTTTTCCTTTAGTAACTACGGAGGAATATAATAACTACGGAAAAATATGAAACGCTTTCAGCCCTACTCCCCGGAATTACGTGATCTGAAGGCAAAAGCCATCATGGACCTAGAAAAACCACTGCTGTTGCAGTTGCAGGACGTGGATGGCGAGGAATTCATTTTGGTAGATTCCTTCCTAGACCTTTTAATGGTAACGTCATGGGAAAAGGAAACAACCTTGGTTCAAACGACCAGCTTCAAAGAAAGCTTCATGAAGCCATTAAAGGATCATAGGGAATAGATGATGTAAGTTGCCTTAAACAATAGTTAGGGTCACTATGCTAGATTAAATCAACTCAAACCATAACGGAGGGGAATAACAGCCCCTCCGTTTTCTGAAAATATCAAAACTTACAAAATTATGGGACTACCAAAAGGCAGAACAAACAATCCAAACGGAAAACCAAAGGGAACCACTAGCAAAGTTAACCGTGATCTTAAAGCAAGTATATCGTTATTCCTGGAAAATAATTGGACCAAAATAGAAAAGGACATCAAGATTCTAGAGCCGTTTCAAAGAGTACAAATTTATGAAAAGCTTTTAAGTTACTGCTTACCACGGTTAAAGTCGGTTGATGCTACAGTAGAACTTACTCAAAAGCTTGACGGCCTTTCTGACAACCAATTGAATAAACTTATCGACAACATTTTACAGGAAGAAGCCCAATGAAACCCGAATTAAGAAAAAAAGTAATCGAAGCCATTCATAATAAGGATTTACACACCTTAAGAGCCATAAAGGAAATAGCTAACGATAATGGTCATGTACCGGTTTACTTTCAAGTTTACGGGAAGGAACAAATTTATAATCAAAATGGAAGCAAGGCAGAACCACAGGAGACACCGGAACCAATTCCCCAAATTGAGGGCATACCTCCGAGGATTGGTTCTATCGTTGTTACCTATGCAACATTTGAAGCCATGCAGGAAGCTTTTAAAAAAGTTGTTCTAGAAGGACGAGGGAATTTTCCACTTTAGGTAGAGCCAATTTAATTGTGAATATACAATCTTAGCCCCTATTTAAATTAAAATAATTCGGATCCCCTTTTTAGTGATTGTTCTTTTTCCTCTTCTTGTTTTTGAGAAATGGCTTCATAAACAGGTTCATTATAAATATAGCATTTAACTTGGTATCTCGATCCGCTTTTCTCTTCCGACAATCCTAACTTAATTACTTTGGTTCCAATTTCCCACATATGGGTAAACAGTATACTGCCTGGGCTAAAGTCAAAAATACTTGGATAGGAATTCAGAACATAACCTTCTCCATACTTATCTGAAATAGTTTGACGCAATACAGACCATTGGTTTCTTAGTTCATTATCTAAGAAATTAGCAGACTTTTTAGTAGCATATACTTGAATAAAGTAAAGTTCATCATCTTCAGTGTAAAACCGATAAGTACTAAATGTATGATCTCCAATCGGATAATTTAATTTTGATGCTTTGTTGGCTTCTGTTTGTGACATTCCAAATATCATATCACCAAACGCAATTTGTGATTGCTCTTTAATGAATTCGGGATCATCTCCATGGTACCGCTTTAAACTGTCTTCCAGCAAATTCTCGTACTCCCATACAGTTTTGATTGAATCAAGTTTAAGGTTTTCGGCTCCTTGTTGAGTTAGAAGCCTTTGATTTCTTTCTTCTTTGGTTTCACATGAAAGTAAAAAAATTGTCGAAGCCATTACAATATTGACTATTTTGTTCATAACAATTGGATTAATGGCATTTAAGATATGGGAGGTTTTTTTATTTGCCTTTGGAAAACCAATGAACGAAATGAATATAGTGAAAAATTTTAATAAACATTTATTTCAAAGATATGAAGGGGATAATATCTGATCTTTAAAGATGCTAAGGAGCTAAAATAATGCAAATGGTGTGCAAATAAAAAAGGCACCTAAGTAAATTAATACCTAAGTGCCTGATAATCAAGAGCCCCTTGCCGGGATCGAACCAGCGACCTACTGATTACAAGTCAGTTGCTCTACCAGCTGAGCTAAAGAGGCTTTTATAATTAAAATGGGATTTTCCCTTTTTGTTGTGCAAATATAGAAGGTTAGTTTTTAGCTCCAAAGTGATTTTAGAAAAATAATGCGGTAGATTATTTATCTGGCTATTATAGAGTGAATTAAAATTCCCGGATAATGGATAGTTTTTTCTTTAACTTATCAATTTCTTGTTCTGCCTTTACAATTTTCTCATCAAACTGATCTTTCAACTTGTCCGCAGTTTTGGAGGATGCAAAAAACTCAAGGTTATTCTGCCAGAGTGTTATATTGTTTTCCAGATCGGAAATTTGTTTTCTGATCCCATGCTCTTTTTTGTTCAATACCCTATCGCTGTTTGGATCCGCCTGAAGCTTGTTCAGATTCAATCTGAAGAGTAATTCCTCACGATCCACTCCTTCAGAACCTAATTTAGCCACATAAGCATCTATCGCTTTATTGAACTTTATAAGAATATCCTTCATGTTTTTCCTCGGTACGAAACCTATGGAATTGAACTCTCCTATCAGATTTTCAAGATTTTCAGCCGATACATCCTCACCTTGTGCACCTTCTTCAATCTTTTTACAGATGATTTCCTTGGCTTTAAGATTTCCTTCAAATTCTTTATTTACCTGTTTATTAGTATTTCTTCTGTTTTCGAAGAAAGTATCACAGGCTGATTTAAAACGATTATAAAGCTCATTTCGAACTTTTTCGGGAGTTGGACCTAGTTTTCTCCAATCCTGCTGCAAAGCAATCAGTTGATTGGCTGCATTCTGCCAGTCGGTACTCTCTTTAAATGATTCGGCTTTTTCGATCAACTCTTCAGCCTTAACCTTGTTTTCCAGCCTGATTTCATCCAATTCTTTAAAAAACTGATTTTTATTATGGAAGAATTGTTTGAACAAGCCCCAAAATCTTTTGTTGACATCTTTTCCAAGTTCCTTCGGAACAGGGCCTGCTTTTTCCCAATCTTTTTGAATAGCCAATACCTCTTTTGTTTTGGTATTCCATTCCTTGATTTTAGCAGCGGAAAAATCTTTGAAAGCATCCAATTTTTCAATTAGACCTTCTTTAGTTTGAAGATTTTCCTCATAAACCCCCTTTTGACCCTCATAGAATTCTTTTCTTCGGGAATATACAGCATCAGAGGCGGCTTTAAATCTTTGCCAAAGCGCCTCCTGCTCCTCTCTTGGAACAGGACCTATATGATTATATTCATCATGAAGATCATTCAGAACTTTGATTGCCTCTTTTAATTCGTCATGTTTTACCAAGGCTTCTGCTTTTTCGCAGATTTCTGTTTTGAGCTCAAGATTTTTCTTTCTGTCTAACTCTTTCAGTTCAAAATATATACTTCTATTATCATAAAAACGATCCATTAAAGCATTAAATGATGCCCAGAGGCTTCTATTTTGAGAGTTCGGAACAGGTCCGATTTTTTTCCATTCTGACTGAATATCCTTTATGGTACTGATGCTGTGAGTGGTTTCTTCTCCATCTACAAATCCCCTTAAAGTATCTAAAATTTGGTTTTTCGCTAAAAGGTTTTTCTCCTTTTGCCTTTCCAAATCTTTTATGAAATTTGATTTTCGTTCTTTGAAATCATGAAATACAGCAAAAAATTCTTTGTCTTCATCAGAAGATCTGTATTCAAACTCGTCGGCACTTCCTCCGCCTGAAACAAATTCCTGAAGTGCACCTTCTTTTTCTTTATTAAAATGATCCTCAAAATGGGACTTGATCTCATTTATTTCAGCATCCACCTTAGATAGGTTTCCTGTATTGGAGACCTCTTTTAGAGATTTTAATAGTTCCTGTTTTGTAAAATGAGAATAATCAACGGATTCAGTTTCTTCTTCTTCATGATGATCTTCCTCTTTTTCAGCGTCTGACGGTGCTTCATTTGTTCCTTCACTACCTATAGCTTGATTTTCATCGATAGCATGGGTCACCTTGTCTTCTTCAGACATTTCTTTACCTGTATTCATAATTAAAATCAGTACTACTTTTGAAAGCGGTTAAAAACAAAAGTAACAAATTTGAGCTAATTTAATCTTGGGTCTATGGGATAATTTGCCAAAAACTGATAATCTCCACCCATGTTCTTCAAAATGACCCTCCATAACTCATCCGGAGAAGCATTAAAAATTCTTTCTGAGTTTGAACTATCGCAAACAATCCACGTCTGATCCTCCAATTCATGGTTTAGCTGCCCTGCTGACCAACCTGAGTACCCAATGAAAAAACGGATATCATTGAGTTGAATATCCCCGCTTTTAAGCTTTTCTACAAGTTGGTCAAAATCTCCGCCCCACCAGAGATTTTCACCCAAATTGATACTACCATCTATAAATTTCTCTCCAAAATATATAAAGTGAAGGGTGTTTTGTTCAACAGGGCCTCCAACATAAACTTCATTCCTAAAAACTTCCAACTCATCTATCAATTCACCTAGTTTTAAAATCGAAACTTTATTCAGAACCAGGCCAAATGCACCATCGTCATTGTTTTCGCAGAGCAAGACAACAGATCTAACAAAATTCTCATCCTGCAGAAACGGCTCAGAGATTAAAAAATGCCCAGGTTTTGGTATTATCTTAGGATTATTTTCCATAAAAAATCCGTTTAAATTATCTG
>JBGTDA010000197.1:0-42190 GCA_041748555.1 Rhodonellum sp. | reverse complement strand
TGGATATCAATGTCAAAGGCCTGCTGTATGTTTCACATGAAGTATTGCCGGGAATGGTGGAAAGAAATGCAGGAACAATTATCAATATCGGCTCCATAGCGGGCAAGGAAGTATACCCTAAGGGGAATGTGTATTGCGGTTCCAAACATGCGGTGGATGCCATCACGGATGGGATGCGGCTGGATCTGAATCCACATGGAATAAAAGTCATCGGAGTCCATCCGGGTTTGGTAGAAACAGAATTTTCAGTGGTAAGATTTAAAGGCGATGAAGACCGATCGGAGAAAGTTTATCAGGGATATGATCCCCTAAAAGCAGAAGACATTGCAGATATAATTGCTTTTGCAGTGAGCCGCCCAGCCCATGTAGTCATGTCGGATATCGTAATCCTCCCTACAGCCCAGGCATCAGCTACCGTCGTCCATAAAAAACCATAGCATGAAGCTTATAAAATATCCTTTCACCTTTTTTATAGTACCGTTTTTATTTTTTTCATGCAATCAAAAACCTGTGGAGATATCTGATCCACCCGTTACGAAATATGAAGAAATTCCTCTGACGGAAGAGGAAATGGTGGAACCCGAAGTTACCATAGGACAACTGGAACAATCTCTTTTGAATGCTGGATTGGTGGATGTGCAAGAGGTGATCCCGGGGATCTTTTTGGATCTTAAGTATTCCTCAACTGATAACTTTTTTGGACAGGATGTTTATGGTGAGTTGACCCGTTGCTATCTACAACCTACAGTAGCGGACATGCTAAAAAAATCCCATGATAAATTGAAGGAAGATTATCCTGAACTGACTTTTTTGGTTTATGACGGTGTGAGGCCCTTGTCTGTGCAGCAGATTTTATGGGATAACCTTGACAAACCTGAAAAAACCAAACCGCTTTATGTTGCTGATCCAAAGGTGGGAAGCCTGCATAATTTTGGAGTGGCCGTTGACCTGACTCTTGCGGATCAGGAATCAGGAACACCTTTGGATATGGGGACAGGATATGATTTTTTTGGTTATCCGGCTTATCCTGATAGAGAGGCTCAGATGTTGCAGGAAGGAAAAATCACTAAAAACCAGATCGCAAACAGAGAGATATTAAGAAAAGTGATGAAGCAAGGCGGTTTCAGTGGGATTGGTTCAGAATGGTGGCACTTCAATGCCTTTTCCAGAAAAGAAGCAGGAGATCGGTTTGAAATAGTGAAATAGGAGGAACCTGTCTTTTGAAAGATTAACTAAGGAAGTTTTTTCTGAATTCCTTAGTCTTATACCTTGATGCTTGATGAAAATCGTGAAATACCATTTACGGAAAGATTAGAATTTAATTATGGAAATTACTAGGTACTTGGTACCTTGTCTTTTGTACACAAAGAAAAACATATGAACTCAAAAACCTACCTAACCTCCATGTTGCTTGCCCTTGTTATGATACTGGGCTCAGTGGATTTATCATTCGGACAAAGAAATGCCCAATTCAGGGCTTTGGTTTTCAGTAAGACGAAAGGATTCAGACATCAGTCCATTCCCAATGGTGTTGTTGCCATTAAGAAATTAGCCCAGGATAACATCTTTGACGTGCATACCACAGAGGATGCCGACTATATTACAGATAAGAATCTTGAGAATTTCGATGTAATCATTTTGATGAGTACTACAGGTACCATTTTCAATGACGAGCAGAAGGCCGCTTTTGAGCGTTTTGTACAAAGCGGCAAAGGGGTAGTTGGTATTCACAGTGCCACCGATACAGAATATGACTGGCCATGGTATACCAAATTGATCGGTGCCCAGTTTATGCATCACCCGCACCAACAGACTGTAAAACTCAATGTTGTCAATCAGGAGCATCCCTCAACTTACCACCTTCCTGAGAAATGGGTTTGGTCAGATGAGCTGTATGCATTCAAGAATTTTAATGAGGATGTGACCGTTCTGATCACTGCCGACGAAAGAACCTATGATCCACAGAAAGGAATGGGTGATTTTCATCCCATGTCCTGGACACACGAATATGATGGCGGCAGGATTTTTTACACTGCCATGGGCCATACTGACGAGTCATTTGAGGATGACAACTTCCTTAAGCATATCCTGGGTGGGATCTGGTGGTCTGCCAAGGGTTTTCCAATAGATTGATAAATATCAACAACCCCATCTTCACGCTCCAAGGGTTTTAGAACCCTTGGAGGGTGAAGATGGGCTTTCTTTTTTATAGATATTCCACGGTCAATTTTTATTATGACACAAAACCGACATGTCTTAGAACCTGACAAAATCTATCATATTTGGACTCATGCCAATGGAAATGAGAACCTATTTCGCTCACATGAAAATTATGTTCATTTTTTAGAAAAGTATAAAAAATATCTTCTTCCTGTATTGGACACTTATGCGTATTGTTTAATGCCAAATCATATTCACATTATGCTTAGAATAAAGAGTGAAGAGGAAATACTATTGTTTTTAAAAGAAAAGCAGACCCTTGGAGGGTTATCAAAGATGATCAGTCTCCAATTTTCACATTTTTTTAATTCCTATACCCAATCCTACAATAAGAGTTATGAAAGAAAAGGCTCTTTATTTATACCCAACTTCCGCAGAAAAGAAATTTGTGACGAAGCTTACTTTTCTTGGTTGATAATTTACATTCACAAAAACCCCATACACCATAGGTTTGTGAAAAACCTTGAGGATTGGAAATTCAGTTCCTATAAAAGTTTCTTCTCCAAATCTCTTTCTAATGTCAATAAACAAGCAGTTTTGGACTGGTTTGGAGGAATTGAAGCATTCAGGGAGTTTCATAAACTAAATGTCAATTTGGATACAGCCAACTTTTTGGAATCAACTTAAAAAAAGATACCCTCCAAGGGTTTCTTTTCACAAGTTTTCACTCCAAAAACTTCCAGTTACTCTGATGGTTGCGATTCAAAGTTTCACCATTGATTCTGGCGCGGAGCAACTCAACAGGTACATTGTTTTGGGTGATGATAAAATCGTGAAATTCCTTCTCTGTCATTTTCCCGTTATCCACCAATTCTGTTTTCAAGGCATAAAACTGCAATCCTCCGATCATATAGGCAATTTGATAGAGTGGGCCGTAACTTCCTGTAAAGGACCTTCTTACTTCAGCTTCTGCATTTGCCCTTTCATGACCTACTTTTTCTACCAAATAGTCTATACATTCCTGAGGGGACATATTGCCCAGATGATAATTGAGGGAAAAAACGATCCTCGCACATCGGTGCATTCTCCAAAAAAGCATGCCGACTTTATCCTCGGCTGATCTTGGAAAGTCTTTGTCCCAAAGGTTGAATTCCCAATAAAGTGCCCAACCTTCCGTCCAAAACGGCGTGCTGAACAAGCGCCTGTGGGGATGGTGCCGCTGATTCATAAACTGCTGCAGGTGATGCCCGGGGATCAGTTCATGCTGGACGGTGGCGCGGGAAAAATGGGGGTTGTTGCCCCGCATACTCATCATTTTCTCTTCGTGTGTCATGTCTGAAGTCGGATAGGAAATCTGGATTTCTTCCCCACCCAGGAAAAAAGGACTTACCCTTTGTCTTTCGGCAGAGATCATGCTGGTCCGCCAGGTTTCTTTAGCCAACTCCGGCACTGTTATCAGGTTATGTTTCTCCACAAATTCAATTGCCTCTTCGGCCATTTCTGTCACCATTTCGGGCCAGACACCCGCGGGAACGTAGGTGTTTTTGACCATCTCCAAGGCCGCTTTCCAGTCATTTCCATAACCCAACTCATTGGAAGCCTTCAACATTTCCTTTTCACACCAGACATATTGTCTCTCAGCTTCGGCGATCAGTTGCTCGGGACTGTAGCTGATAAATTCAAACTGCAGCTCCTTTTCTATGGCTGTCTTTCCAATAGGTTTTCCGATTATCCCGCTGCCATCATCTCTAATGACCGTGTTTTCAAAATGGGTTTTTAAAAATGCCTCATATTCCTGAAGCCCTTTATCCACTTTTGCCCAAGGCTCCTGCAACCACCAGGTGAAATCGGGATCATAATCAAAATAAAAATTATAGGCTTCTTCCGTACTTTTCTGCAAGGCAGCGATCACATTGGCTGCAAGTTCTGCTTTTTGCCAGCTCTCGAAGGGTTTGGCCTTTTTCATTTTTCCCCAATTCTCCATCATCAGCCGGTGACTTTCCTCGAAGGCAGCTGCGAGTTTTGGAGCTTCAGGCTTTTTGGCCATCCTTCTGTCGGTGTAAAAAGCCTGTAGATGCGATGAAAAAGCTGCAACCTGCGCTACAGCTTTGTATTCCTGAAAATCCGCATTGTGAAAATAATCCTGCTTCTCCAAGTGGTTTCTGAACAACAGATAATCCAGCTTCCCATCCGCTGACAAATCATCATAGGGCATCTGCTGAAGTTTTGCTGCCCAATCCTTATAAAGCTGATCCATCCTGAGAAAATATTCCTCCGAAAGCGGATTGCTGTATTTTCTGGTCAAGGCACCTCGGTCTGCCTGATAGCTCATGATGGATTCATAGAGTTCGGAAGCCGAGACTTGAAAAACGAGGAATAGGTTGAGGGAAAGAAGTAGGAGTTTTTTCATAAGTAATGGATGAAAATTATTGGATAATGATTGAAAACTGTAGAAGAAGTGAATAATATTCAAACAAACAAATATTAAATAACTTATAAAAAGACAATTCCTACAGACCTATCAACTCATAGAAATTCTCGGTAGTAATGACCTTGAATTCGGCTTCGGGATAGGTTTCTTTGAATATTTTAGGAAATTTGGATTTGGTTTTAGGGCTGTATTTGAATTCAAAGCAATATAGTTTCCCATCCATTTCCTCAATATAATCGATTTCCTGTTGGTCATAGGTACGCCAAAAATAGGTATTGGCAAACCTTTTACGATTCTGATTGTATTTCAACCGCTCACTGATACAGAAGTTTTCCCATAATCCACCCATATCCATCCTCACTTCTGCTTTATTGAAGTTTCTGATGATGGCGTTTCTGATTCCAACATCGTAGAAGTATATTTTTTGACTTTTATTGATTTCCTTTCTCAGGTTTTTACTGAATGCAGGTAATCTGAAAATAACGAAAGCCTTTTCCAATAAGTCAAGGTATCTGTTTACCGTATGTACATTGGTGCCTGAAACCTGTGCCAATTCATTGAGTGAGGCTTCACTGCCAATTTGTAATGCAATTGCCTTGAGTAATTTTTGTAATAGCTGAGGTTTTTTTATGGACTCCAACTGAAAGATGTCTTTATATAAATAGTTGGAACTGATGTCCATCAATTCTTCTTTTTTTTCATCGCCTTCTGCGAAAAAAACCTGGGGATATAATCCAAAACGTAAGTAATTGATAAGACTGCTTTTAATGGTTATCAAATCCTGGGTTTGATGAATTTCTTCCAAAGAAAAGGGTAAAAGCAAGAATTGTCGTAAACGTCCTGTCAAGGGTTCTGAAATTCTATTGGACAATTCAAAACTCGAAGATCCAGTCGCAATAAATTGAGTGTCGGGGAAAGTATCTACCAATACCTTTAAAATCAATCCAATTTGAGGGATATGTTGCGCTTCATCCAATACGATTAACCGCTTTTGTCCCACAAAATCTTTCAATAAAATAGAATTCGTATGCGAAAGAAGCTCTTGGTTTTCCTGTAGCTCACAATTGAAATATGCAACTTCTTCAATGGTTTCTTCCAAGAGTTTTTTGACAAGAGTTGTTTTTCCCGTTCTCCTCGCTCCATACAGGATTACCAATTTACCTTTATAGAGTTTTTTCTTTATATCAGATAAGATTATTCTTGGTAAATTCATTGGCCCCAAAACTTGACTTCACAAATTTAGCTAAAATCATGAAGCCAACTTCATAAATTTAGCTAAAAATAAGAGGTTTATCTCTTAAATTAAAAATTTTACAGTTTGTCTAATTATCTTCAAAATTTAATTTTATACTTTTAAAAATCAGCTTCACTTACATTTTGAGCAAGTTTCTCAATATCCTTGTATGAGGTCAAGTCATAAGAGGTCTTTTTTATCTCCTGCCAAAGAAAATCATTAACATCTTCGACCTTTTCTTTTACTAAATAAATATTGATAACTGCCTTCAGAAGTTCTGCACTTAACTTCAATTCCTCTTTAATTTGAAGAGGATTTTTTGAACTAATATTAGCCTTGAAGGAATTGAAGAAATTACCGTCCAATTGCTTAATTGTACCGATAAGATCATTTGTGAAGTTTGAATAAATTAATTTGTCCTCATCTGAAAGAGTACCTAACTTTTTCTTTGCCGCTGCATAAGCAGGGATCTCTGAAGAGATCCCACCTTCATTGAGGAAAAATATTTGACCAAATATTTCCTCGCCCGTAAGGTCGGAAGTCTTTAAATTTTGATTTACATAATCTTCCGTGCCGCAGCTAAAAAGTAGCAATACGAAAACAACCATCCTAGAGACAATGGATTTCTAGAAATTCTCCTAATCTGCTTCATAAAAATTTTTTGTTGAAAAGATGAATAAAATATTTGTTTTGCCATACTTTCGTAGACCTCCTACATATGACGGTTAAACCTAATACCGATTGCCGTCAAAACAAATCGCTGAGTTACCTTTTTATATGAAAGGAAAAAAACATGAAATTCGGATTTAATTATACATATAAGGAGGCAATTTCAAAAACCTTGTCTCTTTTAGCATTCAGAATCAGGATTCTTATTGGTTTAAATTTCACTTTAATCCATTGAATGGATTTTCGGGAGCATCTTGCCCTCCCCCTGGATTCCGGAGCATCTTGCCCCCTCTTAGTTCGAATTTCTGACAATGTTACTCCATTATTTTATGGCTTTGGTTCCTTAGTCGTTCCTTAACTTCTAAGCAGGAGTTAATGGTCCAAAAGCTAAAACCCATGAGTGAGATCAAACAACTTTTTTACCGTCATGGACAACGAATCGAAGCCATACCTCCTAACCTCAGCCTGTTCATGAGCAGATTTAAGTGAAAAAATTACCAGTTTAAATTGGAAAAGCTTCTCGATGATCCTACTATCGATCTTCTCGCTGAGCAGAATTTGGCAGCGGAAGAACCGGAGATTTACCATCTCTTCCCTTTGGGAAACCTTTCTTACAAAGGCAATCAACATAAAGTAGTGCAAGGTTTTGCCTATTCTGCCGCTGCTGCCAGTGAAGACACTGATATATGCACAGAATGGATAAAAATTATTAGATAATGATTGAATACAATAGAAGAAGTAAATAATATTCAAACAAACAAATATTAAATAACTTTTAAAAGGAAACAATTCCTACGGTTTAATTGGCGATTTTATCAAAACAAGAAACCTTGCCGCCACTGCCAGTGTCTTCCCTGGCAGCTAATGTCAGTGAGGACACTGACATAGGCATAGACATTTAGAGAATTTTACCTAAAGAGACAAGATTGAACTTAATACTTTCAGCAATCAAAGATTATAGATTCATCGATAAATTAAAGCTTTACCAACCTTTACACCAACCTCAAAATATTCTAATTGCCAACATCGTTGATATCCTATTCTAGATAAAATCATCAAAACTTTTCCTGAATGCTTTCGGTGTCTTTCCTTTGATCTTTTTAAATGTCCGATTAAAGTAGGAAAGGTTTTGATACCCGCTCTGATAGGCGATTTCCAAGACAGAAAATTCACTTTCCTGAAGTAGTTGGCAGGCCTGATGGATGCGTATTTGGGAGAGGAATTCCGTAAACGTTTTTCCTGTCCTTTCCTTAAAAAACCTGCAAAAGGCTTCCTTGCTCATATTGGCTTTATCGGAAACTTCTTGTAGTTGGATCTGTCGATGGCTTTGGGATAAAAGAAACTGCATCACCTCGTCCATCCTTTTACCTTCCGACTCCGAATAGGTAAGGTTGCCATCCAATCTATTTAAGCTGACAATGCCGGTCGAAACCTGAAGTTCTTGCAGAACCTCCAAAGCACCCAGAATTTTTGGGAGGCCATTTTTTAAATGAAAATCCAATATTTGGGTTTTGATATAAGCTGCGGTTTTTCCGATAATCCGGTAGCAGCCCTTGATACTTACTAAAAACTGTTTCAGTTCCGAAAATTCATCCACCTCCCAAATCCCTTGACCCAATGCTTCAAAATCAAAGAAGAGCGTGTTGCTTCTGGAGATTTTTTGAATCGGTTTCTCAAAATACTCCTGATCGGATCGGAATACATGGGGCACATTGGAGCCCATCAAATAAATGTCCCCCGGTTCGAATCTTCCCAAATAATCTCCCACCATCAGCTGACCTCTTCCTTCCAGAATCAAAGTCAGTTGCCATTCCGGATGCTGGTGGAGTTTGTCATAAAAATGACCTCCCTCATCCCGCTGAAATCGGATGAATTCCTTTTGGGATTTTGGGATTTTAAAGGGGATGACTTTTGACATATTGGGATCCTGGTTTACTGAGTTAGGATTGAAAACAGAAGACTTGACTAAGCGAATAACAGGTATGATATTAATACATTATATCCAAATTTTGGTTGTTTAAATCAATTCAGTATCAGTATTCATTAATTTGGTGTGAGAAGGGAGAGAAATCTTACTATATCTTTGGATAAAAAGACAAGGCTATGAATTGGAAAGGAGTATTTCCCGCAGTGACCACCAAATTCCACTGCGATGGAAGTTTGGATATGGATATGTTTTTCAAGAATCTGGATGCACAGGTAAAAGCAGGCGTCCATGGAATCATTCTCGGTGGGACTTTGGGAGAATCCAGTGTACTCAGTCTGGATGAAAAGATTCTGTTGACCAAAGAAACCATTCGGGAGCTTGATGGGAAAATTCCCGTGGTCCTGAATATCGCCGAAGGCGCCACAAGGGATGCTGTTTTTTGGGCGAAAAAGGCAGCTGAATTGGGTGCTTCGGGTCTGATGCTCCTTCCTCCCATGCGATATGCCGCCGATCATCGCGAAGTAGTGGCTTATTTTATAGCAGTCGCTAACAGTACCTCACTTCCCATCATGATCTATAACAATCCGGTGGATTACAAGACATTGGTCACCCTGTCAATGTTTGAGGAACTGGCAGAATGCAAGAATATTCAAGCTGTAAAAGAATCTACCCGTGACATTTCCAATGTGACTAGAATGAAAAATCAGTTCGGAGACCGATTCAAGATTCTTTGTGGCGTCGATACACTTGCCATGGAAGAACTGCTGATGGGTGCCGATGGCTGGGTGGCAGGGCTGGTCTGTGCATTTCCTGCTGAAACCGTGGCTGTTTATAACCTTGTCAAGGAAGGAAAAACGGAGGAGGCCTTGAAAATCTATCAATGGTTCTTACCTTTATTGGAGTTGGATATCCATCCAAAGCTGGTTCAGTATATTAAACTTGCGGAGCAATTTGCCGGAATCGGTTCCGAATACGTAAGAGCTCCCAGATTGACCTTGATCGGAGAAGAAAGGGTGAAGGTGGAGAACATAATCAAGCGGGGGCTGGAGAAGAGGCCGGTGATGGAGAAAAATTTGACCGAAGACCGATGACCGAAGTTTGAATATTATTAAAATTGCCGTTTTGCATGTAGGGTAAAATCGATGTAATTTATATTTTCATTATTTCGCTCCATGATACTTATCAGGAGCTTATTTCTAGAATAAACAAACCAAAAATGACAAATACTTTTGACAGCATATTCAAAAAAGCCCAAGAGGCATTTTTGTTTTTAAAAAACGTATCAGGAAAAGAGAAAGCAGCTTTTTTAAAAAAAATTGCCGAAGGAATGGAGGAAATCAAGGATGATTTAATTCCGCTGGCCTCCCAGGAATCAAACTTACCCGAAGGAAGAATCACAGGAGAACTGGGAAGGACAGTCGGACAAATCCGGCTTTTTGCCAAACTGATTGAGGAAGGCAGCTGGGTGGAAGCAACCATCGATCATGCGGATCCCGAAAGAACACCTGCACCCAAACCCGATCTTCGAAGGTTTTTGACTCCTTTGGGGCCGGTTGTCGTCTTTGGTGCCAGCAATTTTCCATTGGCGTTTTCCACGGTCGGTGGAGACACTGTTTCTGCCTTAGCGGCAGGTTGCCCGGTAATCTATAAAGCACATCCGGCACATCCCAAAACCTCCAAGCTGGTAGCCGAGGTCATCAAAAAAGCCATAACCGATACGGCGTTACCTGAGGGAGTTTTTCAACATGTTGTAGGTGGTATTCCCGAAGGGCAGGAACTTGTAAAAAATCCTGTGATTAAAGCAGTCGCATTTACTGGTTCCCACGTAGGAGGAAAAGCACTTTTTGATTTGGCAAATCAGCGTGAGGAACCCATTCCTGTTTATGCTGAGATGGGATCAGTGAATCCCATATTTACATTCCCCGAAAAACTAGGTAAAGATGTCGAAGGATATGCAAAAGCTTTTGTCGCCTCTCTTACACTTGGAGCCGGTCAGTTTTGTACCAACCCGGGGTTGATTTTTATCCCCAAAGAATTGGAAAAGCAATTTGCCGAAGCGGTGAAAGATGAATTGGAGGAAATCGCCGCCGCTCCAATGCTCCATGAAGGTATTGCGGATAGTTATTATAGTGCGTTGCAATATCTACAGGGGCGCAACGAGTTGGAGTGGGTGAAAGTGGCAGCGGCAAAAGATCTTATCAAGGGTCATCCTGCCTTGGCCAAGATCAAATCCAAGGATTGGTTGAACGACAATAAATTTCAGGAGGAGGTATTTGGGTCATTTGCATTGATGGTAGTTTACAAGAATGAAGAAGAATTGTTGGACATTGCCCAAAAACTCCACGGACAATTGACCATTACTGTGTGGGCAGAGGTGGAGGAGTTGAAAGATCAACTCTATCTGATCAGCTTGCTGGAAGAAAAGTGTGGACGGATGCTTTACAAAGGTGTTCCGACAGGGGTGGAGGTAGGGAATGCCATGCATCATGGCGGACCCTATCCGGCTACTACGGATAGCAGAAGCACTTCGGTTGGAGTTTATGCAATAAAACGTTTTGCTCGACCTATTGCTTTTCAGGATATGCCTGATATCCTTTTACCTGATGCACTGAGAGAGGGAAATCCGTTGGGAATCTTGAGAATGGTGGATGGGGATTTTAAAAAATAGAAATAAGCTGCGCAAGATATACTGTGCGAGATATACATTCGGCAGGATAGTCTCCAATCTGTCGCCTCTTAGAGAGATTGGCTTTTGTTAAAATAGCTGAGGGAGTTCTTTGTATAGAAATAGTCTTAAATCCCTTCTCAAATCTCAAGTCTCAAATCTCCCATCTCAATCCCATGTCCAAAAAAACATTCTCCTGCATCGACGCCCATACCTGTGGCAATCCGGTCCGGCTAGTTTCCGGTGGTGTCCCTTTTTTGGAGGGCAAGAACATGGTGGAGAAGCGGAAATTCTTTTTGGAACATTATGATTGGATCAGAAAAGGATTGATGTTTGAGCCTCGGGGCCATGATATGATGTCAGGGTCCATGCTTTTTCCACCCAATGATCCTGAAAATGATGTGGCTGTTTTGTTTATCGAAACCAGCGGCTGTCTTCCTATGTGTGGCCATGGGACGATCGGCACGGTAACCATTGCGATTGAAGAAGGATTGGTCACTCCCAAAATCCCGGGACAGCTTAAGATAGAAACTCCTGCGGGATTGGTCAGGGTTTCTTATTTGCAGGAGGGTAAAAAGGTAAAATCGGTGAAGCTTACCAACATTGCCTCTTATCTGGCGGCAAGTGATATTGAAGTTGTCTGTGATGATTTAGGTCCGTTGAAAGTGGATGTCGCATACGGCGGAAATTTTTATGCGATTGTAGATCCACAGGAAAATTTTCCCGGTATCCGGCATTTCCGGGCGGAGCAGCTGATTACCTGGAGTCGGGAATTGAGGATAAAACTCAATTCCGGGCATCAGTTTGTCCATCCCGAACAACCGGCAATCCGGGGACTTTCCCATTTGCTTTGGACAGGAGAGACTTTGGATAAGACATCAACCGCCAGAAACGCGGTTTTCTACGGAGATAAAGCCATTGACCGCTCCCCCTGCGGCACGGGAACATCTGCCCGGATGGCACAGTGGCATGCCAAAGGATTATTGAAAAAAGGCGAACCTTTCATTCATGAGAGCTTTATCGGATCAAAATTCACAGGGGAAGTGGTGGAAGAAACCTTAGTTGGTGATTTTCAGGCCATTATTCCCAGCATAGAAGGCTGGGCAATGATAACGGGTTACAATACCATCATTCTGGATGATGATGATCCGTATGTGCATGGATTTCAGGTGATTTAAAATAGACTCGAGATGTGGGACAGGATTCTTAAGACTTGAGATTTAAGACATGAGACTTGAGATTTGGCACTTTAAAGAACAGTGATGGATAAAGCGAATTCAATTTTGTAATGTGTGTCTACCGGAAGCCCGTGAATGATAAAAATTAACCGGTCCTTTGATTGTCACTTGATTGTTGGGTACACCAGTCTTCTGTTTTTAATCCATTTCCCAAGAAAAAAGAAAGCTACCGGCAAAATAGCTGATATACGTATTATTTAAATAATCAGATCCAATATCATCACTCCTCCCAAACCCAGTATGGCTACGAGAGATTCCATCACGGACCATGATTTAATGGTGTCTTTGATACTGACATTGAAATATTCTTTGAACAACCAGAAACCGGCATCATTGACATGGGAAAACATCAGGCTTCCTGCTCCAATGGCCAATACCAAAAGATTGGGATCTACAACACCTCCGCTGACAAGGGGTGCAATGATCCCCGCTGTGGTCAATCCAGCAACTGTCGCCGAACCCACACAAACCCTGATAATTGCTGTGATCGTCCATGCCAGAATCAAAGGATGGACATCCCATCCCCGAAGTGCATCGGCTATATCCTGACTTACTCCACTGACCATCAAAACCTCCTTCAAAGCCCCTGCGCCGGCAATGATCAGCAGGATCATCGCAATGTCTTTTACAGATTCTACATAATGGCTCATCAGTGATTTGATGGAAAATTTCATTCTTATTCCCAAAGTATAGGTGGCCACCAGTAGGGATAGCAGCATGACCATTCCAGGATCTCCTACGAAAAGTAAATAGGGACGAATCCAGTGGGTAACAGGAACCTGAAAGATCAGAAATGTGGTGCCGATAAGTAGAAATACCGGAAACAATGCCGAAAAAAAGCTGTTGATCGTTCCCGGAAGTTCTTCTTCCGGTTTTGTATTGGCCTGAAAGGTCTCCAATGGAGAGGCTTTTATATTTTTAAGAAATTTTGCAAAAACAGGTCCCGCAATGATGATAGTGGGAATGACGATTATCAATCCATAAGCCAGCGTCAGACCCATATTCGCGCCAAATTGGGCAACAAGTGCCGCAGGGGATGGATGTGGAGGCAAAAATCCATGGGTAACAGAAAGGGCCGCCAACAATGGGATACCTACAAAGACAGCCGGTAATTTATATTGATGTGCAACGGTGAAGACCAGGGGGATCAGCAAAACAAATCCCACATTGTAAAAAAGTGGGATGCCGACTACCAAGCCTGTTACCATCATGGCCCAATGCACGTTTTTGACGCCGAATATGGACATCAGGGAATCCGAAATCCGCTGGGCGGCACCGCTTTCGGCCACCAGCTTGCCCAGCATGGCACCCATGGTGATCACGATGACCAGGTCACCGAGTATAGCACCCATTCCTCTCTGCACGGATCCGGCGATCAGTTGGGGTGGAATACCGAGTAAAAAACCGGCAAGTATGGAGGAGATCAAAAAGGCAAGAAAAGGATTCAGCTTGAGCCAGGTGATCAGCAATACCAGGACAGCAATACTGATCAGTACAAATAAAATGGTCATAGGTTAAGGTGGTTTGGGTTTTTAAGTTAAAAAAATAATCAGCAACAGTCCGAAAAAAATAGTCATTTATTTTATGGATGGTAGGAGGAAGGTGATTTTCATCTTTTGATCAATCTTAGGCTTTGGTGGCTTTGGTGGTCTGTAAAATTAATAATATAAATACCGTTTTTAAGGGTGGACACAAACTGTTTCAAAGAACCGGCATCAAATTTATCATCATAAAAGGGAATTCCCTGAATGTCCACAATTTGAATGGTTGTGTTATTTGGGTTGAAAAACTCAGGCAGTTGGACATTAAAATCACCTGATGAATAAGGGTTGGGCCAAATTCTGACTTCTCCATCTTGTGTTTCTCCGAGCCCTCTTTCCAACCGAAAAACTTTGCTGAAGCTTTTTCCCCCGTCTTGGTCAATCTGCTCCAACTGAAAATAAATCTGCTGAAATCCCGCTTCTTCTTGAAGGTTGTATTCATATTCTTGAACAAGGTCACTGTCTCCTTGGGATGGAATTTCCCCTACGACAATGAAGGCCTTTGCATTTGAGAAAGATCGATGAATGATAAACTTCTCGTTTTGAAATTCTTTGGCAGTAGACCACAATATTTTTATATCCTTACCCGTTTTTATGGCTTTTGTTTCTAACCAGGTTACGGGAAGTATGGAAAGAACACGATAGCTTCCAACTGTAAAACTTGTATTGTTGAGAGCTCCAAATTCAAGATTCCGCCTAGCCCAAAGTTCCGACGGATTCAGTCCGGGTAAATGGGTCCCGGCAGCTGCTTGTCCATTACTGACGATGCGAAGATCATCCACATCATCCACGATGAGGTTTTCGGCAGAAATCCGTAACTCCACCTCTGAAGAACTGGGACTTAATCCCGAAAATTCATAATAGCTGTTTAGCTGATATAGAATGGGCGTCCCGTCATAATCGTCATACATCGGATCCCAATTTGCGCCTGGTATTTCTGTAAACTTTATCAACAAGTTACCTCTGGGAGAATTTCCGAGAAGTTGGATTTTGCGGATGCCTCCCTGAAATACATCCTCAAATGGAAAGGTTGCACTTGTCGGAGTCAACAAGGTAGGCAGTTGGTTAAAATTGAGTTGGGAAAGGTTTAGCCAACTTCCTCCCGTTCTACTGTAATTTCCCGTTCCGGTCGTATTGATAAAAAGTCTCTTTCCTCCAAAATTGATTCGGCCTGACTTCATCATAAAATTGGTCTTTATTCGCAGATCTCCATTGGAAAAGATCGTCCCGCCTTGTTTATTGACCTCGATCTGGTTGAGATTCATTTCCCAATTGATCACCTGCTGATCAAAATTGCCTTGAAACCTAAGAAAAGTTGGTCCATCCTGAATCAGACCTCCATTGATAAAGGTGAGGTCGCCGGTAAGAAAAACAGAGTCGTTCAGTACTTTGCCTGCTGCGTTTTGAAAAAACAGATTATGATAGGTTTTTGGATTTCCCGAGGTCGCCATGGTGGACTGGATCATCCTTTGATTTCCCGAAGTCCCTCTGTAGTAAACATTGCCGTCGAATTGAAAATTGGCTGCATCTGCTAGGGGATTATTGCCTGACAACAATAGGTTTCCACCTGATTTCACGTTCAGCAATGCTGCAGGAATAGAAACGGATCTTCTTATAATCGGATCCAATGGTGCGGAACATTCAGATATTAAAGTTGCACCGGGTTCAATGATTAAATCCCCATAAGGTCCCGAACCATTAAAGGCTGCCTGAATATTGAAGGAGAAGGTGGAACAGGCCGCTATTCCTGCGGTGTTTACGGTTTGGGTTACAGCGCCTGTCTGGATGATAAATTTACTTGCCTTAAAGGCAGAATTGACTATTAGGTTTTCACCATCTTCAGGATTAAAAACCACGACAAATCTACTGTTGCTATTGGTTGCGCTCCAAGAATTTCTATCTACCACGGTTCGGGAAGATCCCTTGAATACAATTTTCCCTGTTTCCGGATATATCCAGTCCGTACTGGCATTGGTCACATTATTGATCTCGAAGACGCCTCCGATAACCTCAAAACATCTCAATGCTCCGTATACATGAAGTTCAAAGGATTGAAGATTCAACTTTCTTCCCGGAGTGGCTGCACTGTATAAATAAACATGCTTTGCTTCTTCATTTTGCGTTAGCCTGATTTCATTGCCCTGACCTATAAATATGTTGTTGTTCCTGTCAGGTTTTACACTTGCAGGAATCCAGCTATTCCCGTTCCAAACTTCCCATATATTGATATTCTGATAATTTCCGTTTGATATGGATTTATAGTCATTCAGCTCTAAGGGTATTTGGGAATAGGTTTTAAGGTTTATTAAAAAGCAAATCAGAAGATTTAAAAATATTATCCTATAAATTCGCAGTTCATATAAGTTTGAAGCAGAAAAGCATACCATAAAAAAAAGCCGGATAAAAAGTGAACACAAAATTAAAAATAGCTATATGTCAGGTCATTTAAAAAAACTAATGCTAACTTATTCGTTTATTTTTTCCACACTGTTGGCGGTTCAGGCACAGCAATACCAAATCAGCCTGTTGACCTGTGATCCCGGGGATGAATTGTATTCTGCCTTTGGGCACAGCGCAATCAGACTTGTGGACAGTGAAAGGGGCCAGGATCTGGTTTTTAACTATGGAACATTTAATTTTGCCACACCCAATTTTTACCTGAAATTTACTCAAAGGACCCTGGATTATCTGTTGAGTGTGACTACTTATGAGCGCTTTTTGGAAGAATACCAATATAACCGGAGAGATGTGAGGGAGCAGATTCTGGATCTTAACGAGGAGCAGAAGGAGGAACTTGTCCATTTGTTGGAAATCAATTACTTGCCACAAAACAGGGCTTATCGTTATGATTTTTTTTACGATAACTGCGCCACCAGAATCAGGGACTTATTCGAAATAGTTCTGGATAAACAGCTGCAGTGGAATGATATGCCTCAGACGGAGGAAATGACTTTCAGGAATCTGATTGATGAATATGTGCTCAGAATGCCTTGGGCAGATTTTGGGATTGATCTGGCTTTGGGATCGGTAATTGATAAAGCGGCTACCGAAAGAGAAAAACAGTTTCTTCCCCATTATATGGAGCGGGCTTTTGCAAATGCGACTATTGAAGGTGACGGTCCCACCCGTCCGTTGGTAAAAGATAAAAGAATTGTACTGGATTTTCCCGACCGGCAGGATACAATGGGCCTGTTCAATCCCTATTTGGTGCTCTGGCTCATCGCAATCATCTATATTTTTATTACCTATCTGGGGTATAAGAAAAAAAGACTGTTTATCGGATTTGATATCGGACTGTTTGGTCTTCTGGGAATTCTGGGTTTAGTCATCACTATCCTCTGGTTCTTTACTTTTCATTCCCAGACCAAGTACAACTGGAATATTCTATGGGCATTTCCATTACATCTTGTACTGCTATATGGTTTGCAGCAGGCAAGACCTGCTGTTTGGGTTCGGAAATACCTGTTTTTTGCTTTGATAATGGCTGATGTGGCAGTGGTGTTCTGGATATTGGGCTGGCAGTCCTTCCATCCCAGTCTCATCCCGCTATTGTTGGTTATTATTCTAAGAACAAATTTTCTCTATTATAACCTGGAGAAATTCAAGAGGGAAAAGATTACTTAAGCTGGGGTCTTCAGCCGGTTCATTGGGAAACCAAGGGTTAATGACACAATTGGAAAACTATTTACCGGCTTGCCGTTGTTAGATGAGGATACTTTAAAATTACCTATGGATTTTAAACTTATTTCAGATTATCAGCCCACCGGTGATCAGCCACAGGCGATCAGGGAACTTACACAAGGAATCAACAATGGCGATCCTGCGCAGGTACTTTTAGGAGTGACCGGATCGGGAAAAACATTTACCATCGCCAATGTCATACAGCAGGTTCAGAAACCAACGCTTGTTCTCAGCCATAACAAGACCCTTGCGGCCCAGCTTTATGGGGAGTTCAAACAGTTTTTCCCTGAAAATGCAGTTGAGTACTTTATCTCTTACTACGATTATTATCAGCCCGAAGCATTTATTCCCACCAGCGGAACATACATCGAAAAGGATCTTTCGATCAATGAGGAAATTGAAAAACTAAGGTTGAGTGCTACTTCGGCACTGCTTTCAGGCAGAAGGGACGTCATTGTGGTGGCTTCGGTTTCCTGCATTTATGGTATAGGAAATCCCGATGAATTCAGCAAAAACATTATCCGGCTTCAGGAAGGTGACAGAATTCCCCGAAACCAGCTCCTTTTCAAACTGGTTGATATTTTATATAGCCGGACCAATCAGGATCTGACACATGGTACCTTCAGGGTCAAAGGAGATACTGTTGATATTTTTGTGGCATATGCCGATTTTGGCTATAGGATATATTTTTGGGGGGATGAAATCGAAGCCATTCAAAGAATCGATCCGGCTTCGGGAAAGAAAATCTCGGATGAAAAAATCATTTCTATTTTTCCTGCTAACTTATTCGTCACCGGCCGGGATGTCATAGATACCGCAATACATGAGATCCAGGAAGACTTGATGTCACAGTTAGCTTTTTTCGAGCGGGATATGAAGCTCATAGAAGCCAAAAGGCTCAGGGAACGGACGGAATTTGACCTTGAAATGATCCGTGAATTGGGTTATTGTTCGGGAGTGGAGAATTATTCCAGGTACTTTGACAGAAGAGCACCGGGAACAAGGCCTTTCTGCTTGTTGGATTATTTTCCGGATGATTTTCTGATGGTAGTTGATGAAAGCCATGTCACCATGCCGCAGACAAGGGCAATGTGGGGTGGTGACCGCTCCAGAAAGATGAATTTGGTTGAATATGGATTTCGCCTGCCCTCGGCTTTGGACAACAGGCCTTTGACATTCGAGGAGCTTCAGGGCATTATCAATCAGGTGATTTATGTCAGTGCTACCCCTGCGGATTATGAATTGGCACAGGCAGAAGGTGTGGTTGTGGAGCAGATAATCAGGCCCACCGGGCTATTGGATCCTATAATAGAGGTTCGCGCGAGCGCCAATCAGATAGATGATCTTTTGGAGGAAATTGATCAGACGATCCGGACTGACGCAAGAGTTTTGATCACCACCTTAACCAAAAGGATGGCTGAAGAGTTACAGAAGTATCTGGAAAGAGCAGGTATCAAGAGCCGCTATATTCACTCTGAAGTAAAACCTTTGGACCGGGTGGAGATTCTGCGCGAGTTGAGATTGGGTGTATTTGATGTACTGGTCGGTGTCAATCTTTTGCGGGAAGGACTTGATCTTCCCGAGGTTTCATTGGTTGCCATCCTGGATGCTGATAAGGAAGGATTCCTGAGAAATGAGCGGAGTCTTGTCCAAACAATAGGTAGGGCGGCAAGAAACGAAAACGGCCGGGTAATCATGTATGCCGACAGGGTTACCGAATCTATGCAGAAGGCTATTGATGAAACCAACCGCAGGCGTGCTCATCAACTGGCTTACAACGAAGTAAACGGAATCACTCCAACAACCATCATCAAGTCCAGAGAAAAGATAATGGGTCAGACAAAAGTTGCAGACAGCAAACGCAACGCAAAGATTTATCAGGAAACGATGGAATTGGAGGCAATGGTGGCTGCAGATCCACTGGTCCAATACCTGAGCAGGGAAAAATTGGAGAAATTAATTGCCCATACGCAAAAACAGATGGAAAAAGCAGCCAAAGATTTGAATTTTATGGAAGCAGCCGGGTTGCGGGACGAATGGCAGGGAATGAAAAACAGATTGGCACAACTTAAGTAGCAGATTCATTCCGTACCTGTGGCTAATTTGCTTTGTCAAGTGCAAATCTGTCACAGATCAGACTTGAATTCTTCGGATTCCTTGAACTGTATTTCAAATTCTCTGTTTTTTAGCGGAACCGGATTTAGCATAATTTCAACTATTAAAACTCAAATCTATCAATATGACACTTCAGGATGTAAACCGACTGGCGCAGCAGGGAGAAGGCTTGAAGATTGAGTTTAAAAAGAAAGCTTCTTTCCCCGAAAAAATTGTGAAGGAAATCATCGCTTTAGCCAATACCGAAGGCGGACACCTGCTGATTGGTGTGGATGATGACGGCACGGTCAGTGGGCAGAAATTTATTGATGAAGAGGTTTATGTGATGGAAAAAGCAATCGTAAAATTGATTTATCCTGCTTTATCCTATCGCCTGAATATCATCAAGCTCAATCCAAAAAAAGGTGTTGCTGTTTTTTATATTGAGAAATCTAGCAATAGGCCACATTTTTTAATGGAAGATAAACGTAAAAAAGCTTTTGTAAGAGTAGCCGACAGGAGTATTCAGGCCAGTAGAGAAATCCGGGAAATCCTGAGAAGAAGCAGAAAGCCAAAAGATATGATTTTCACCTATGGTGAAAAGGAAAAAGTGCTGATGCAGGCTTTGGAACAAAATGATACCATCACGATGAAAGAGTTTATCCAACTTGCAAAATTACCGCGGTTTATGGCATCCAAAACCCTGGTCAGGTTGGTACTGGCAAATGTGCTGCGTATCATTCCGCAGGAAACCGAAGACCTTTATGCATTGAAAGAGTAAATTCAGTATGGAAGCCGGGTATCATTTATTTGATTGAATCCGATATTTCCTTGTAATCCTCCCGTATGAATGGCGAGGATTTTTGTTCCTTTTTTGAAAAAATCATTTTTGATCAGGTCCATTATTCCAAACAGCATTTTGCCTGTATAGATTGGATCTAAAGGAATGGCGGTTTTGTTGAAAAAATCCATCATAAAATCAATAAGAATTTCCTTATGTTTGGCATATCCACCGAAATGATACTCATTGAATATTTGGAAATTTTCCGGGGATTTGATTTTATTGGAAATAAATAAATTCACAATCTCCTTATGGATAAAATCACCTTTCAGGGAGGAAAACCCCAGAAGACCCTGATTTTCGGCTAGTGATGATGCCAAACCGGCAACCGTTCCCCCTGTGCCGATGGAGACAGCAATCTGATCAAATTCCGCATCTTCTTTATTCAATATTTCGGATGCACCTTTAATGGCCAAAACATTTGTACCGCCTTCAGGAATCAGGTAAAAAGATCCATAAATGCTTTCCAACTCCCTCAACACTCCGGAAGAATTTTTAAGTCTATATCGGTTCCGGTCCAAATAGTGAAACTCCATTCCCGTTTCTTTGGCAAAGGACAAAGTCGGGTTCAAAGGTTCTGTTTCTTCTCCTCTGATCACCCCTATTGCTTCCATGTCGAACTCCTTAACGGCACCGGCAACGGCATGAATATGGTTTGAAAACGCCCCTCCAAAGGTCAGTATCCTTTTATAACCCTCGGCTTTAGCATTCGAGAGATTATATTTTAGCTTAAAAAATTTGTTGCCCGAAACCAGCGGATGGATCAGATCCAGCCTTTTGATGAATAAGGTGATCTGCTTTTCCTCAAGTATAGGAAGTTGGACTTTCTGGTTGGGTATATGTATTGGAATCAGCAAATCAAAAGGTGGATTTAATTTATAAATATCCAAAACTTTATGAAACTCCGATTACTTTTGTCTCATGAATGAGGAATTTGAAGGAGAAAATTTTGAGGAAGAAGAGTTGGAGCTCTTCGAGCATTACCATTTTACTATAGACAAAGGCCAATCTCCGGTACGCATCGACAAATTTTTGACAGAAAGAATTGCCAATTCCACCCGCAATAAAATTCAAAACGCGATTGATTCAGGGAATATTTTGGTAAATGGAAATTCCATCAAATCAAATTACAAAATCAAGCCCCTTGATGAAATCAAGGTTCTGATGGATAAACCTCCCAGGAATACAGATATTGTACCCGAAAATCTTCAATTGGAAATCCTGTATGAGGATGATCATTTGTTGATAGTCAACAAACCGGCGGGAATGGTCGTCCATCCTGCCCATGGCAACTGGACCGGTACTTTGGTCAATGGTTTGGTTTATTATTTCAATCAGCTTCCGGAACTGCCCGGCAATACGGGAAGACCGGGTTTGGTACATAGAATTGATAAAGATACCTCAGGACTTCTGGTCATTGCCAAGTCGGAGCAGGCCATGACAAATCTGGCAGGCCAGTTTTTTCATCATTCTATTGACAGGACATATCTGGCTTTGGTGTGGGGCGAACCGGTAATGGATGAAGGTACCATCATAGCCCATGTGGGAAGAAGTCCTAAAGACCGGAAAGTAATGGAAGCCTATCCCGATGGAAGTCAGGGCAAGCATGCCATCACACATTGGAAAGTGTTGAAAAGACTGCGTTATGTCACTATGATACAATGCAATCTTGAAACCGGAAGGACTCATCAGATTCGCGCACATTTGAAATATCTGGGACACCCACTTTTTAATGATGCAATGTATGGTGGGGACAAAATCAGAAAGGGCACCCAATTTTCCAAATACAAATCCTTTATCCAAAATTGCTTTTCATTGTTGCCGCGACAGGCATTGCATGCAATGTCGCTGGGGTTTGCCCACCCTATTACTAAAGAGTGGATGTATTTCGAAGCACCTTTACCTGAAGATTTTACCCAAGTTTTAGAAAAATGGGAAAATTATGTCCATTTTGAAGAATAAATCAAACCATGAAATTGAATAATTACAGAAAAATGGTCAAAATATTTTAAAATTTAAACCAAATTTTAGAATTGAAATGTTGGTTCTTAAATTCTTATTGAAAACTGTTCAAAAAACAGGGTTCCGCAATCGATATTGGTTATCATATTGATTATAAAAAACCTATTTTTTAAATATAATGTAAATTTTTACCTTATTATTTATTATATTTTTAATTATTGGAATGAACTCCTATATTTGAAGAGATAACAAAAGCGAAAGGCTTTTAATTGATAATATAGGAACAACAAATACCGGGAAGTTTCTTTGGATGCCGAAGATGAGGGTTCGATTCCTTCTCCTATATCAGGTTATTTTGGGTTTATTGTTAATTGACTAAGCTATGAAATTTTGTTTCATAGCTTTTTTTATGTTGCCTGATTTTGAAAGGAATTTTTGGGTATATCTCAAACCAAATTTTATATAATGCCCCAAATCTCCACTTTTCAAATTTGGGAGGCTGAACTCGCCTAGGCCAATTTGAATTGGACCATATACTTGCCTATGATTCCGATAACGGCAAAACTCGACAGACTAATTCTTTTTGAGATTGTGGATATTTCCGTCCTGGGTTTTCACATACCATAGCAGATATACATATAAATCTTAGAACCACACAATCAAAATAATGAGCGTATAAAGGTTCCGCGAATAAATTAGCTGCTTTAAATTAGGAATATGCTAATGCAGATTTGAAATGATGGAATTTTAAAATCAAAATGATAATGAGAAGCTCAAAAAAATTAAAATGTTGTAAAAAATTACATAAATTTTTGTATTAATTTTAATAAATCAACCTCTTTATTATCTTTGGGCAATTATTTTAGCAAACGGCTTCAATAATCTATCTATTGTAGGATGTTGAAACTGGCAGACAAGCCCTCCTGTCTCGGGGGTGGGGGTTCCGTTAATTCGGGAATTGGATAAAGCGCACATAGAGCTCTTGTGCCGCCTAACTACTCCGTGGAGGTTCGAGTCCTTCTCCTACAGCTATAATCCGGAAATTGAATGTTAAGAAGGTAATCCTTGTTCCACGTTTTTAAGTGGACATAGGGGTTGCCTTCTGTTTTTATTTTAGATAAATCAGAAATTTTAGGCTGATATTTCCAGTTATAATGTATTACTTTTACTTTAGGAGATTCCCTTATGGTAGAAAACAATAACAAAATAAAAAGGATCTTTACCCCTAAGCGCAAAACAGTTCGCATTCTGGGTATAGTACTTGCCATTTTATTTTTTCTTCAGATAGGGCTCTACTTTGCTTCGGATTTTTTGTTGAGAAGCTATTTAAAAGATAAAGTCAGGGTAATCTCTGATGATAAGTATGATATTGATTTTGACAGATTTTATATTTCTCTTTTTCAAAGAGGAATTGCTTTCGAAGGATTTACCCTGATACCTAATGTCAATAATTTTCCGGCTGAGGTAGATAATCCATACTATAAAATTTCAGTACCTGAAATATCCATTAAGAGACTGAATTATCTTTTTCGAATAAAGGAGTTTCAGATCGGCGACCTGTCTCTTAGAAATCCCGCTATAGAATTCAAGTTGGATACCACCGAAACAAAGAACTCTCAGCAGTCAGCCTTACAGATTCTACAGCAGGAAATCAGAAAATCATTTTTGAAGTCAAGCTTAAATGAAATCAGGATCAAAAACCTGCATGTTGAGGAAGCGGATTTCCTGATCCAAAATTTTATCAGCCAACGCGCCATAAAAGCCCGGAATACCGATCTCTGGTTGAAGGATATTCAATTATTGCAGATGCGAAGCCCCGAGACACCCTTCAACGCAGAGGGTTTTTCCATTGATTTGGAGGGTTTTGAGGTTTTATTGGCAGATAGTGTTCATTTAGTACAGGCATCAAATGTCCATGTTTCTTCATTGGAACAAATAATAAAAGCCAACAACATCAATATCATACCTGATTTTGAGAAACCTTCCAGAACTTATTTTCAAGTGAGTCTTGATGACCTGGAGCTAAGTGATGCAGACATCAACAAGGTTTTTTACACTTCAGAAGTGGAGGTGGGGCAATTAAAAATAATGAAGCCGGATTTTCAGTTATATTCCTCAGAATCTAAAGCCAAGGCAGATCAGGATGTTTTCGATTTATATGGACTGATTGAAGGTTTAATATCATCCATCAGCATTACAGATTTTTCTATTGACGAAGGAAAGTTTATTCAAAGAGACATGCTCGATCACAGTAAATATCGGATCAAGTCCGAAAGGATAGATTTTGCCATGCGGAAGGTTTATATCGGACCTGATGAAAGTAAAAAACAAAACCAGTTTTTTTATGCTCAGGATGCTATCGTAGATGTTTTCAAGGTGGATTTGGCATTGGCAGACAGTGTTCATTGGATTTATGGAGAGGAAGTACATCTTTCCTCTTTTGATGACGCCATCAATATTAAAGGATTAAATTTAAGACATGAAATTGTTGAAGACCCTGAAAAAAACCGGACGCTGTTTGAAATTCAGGTTCCCGAACTCAATATAAATGAAGCCAACCTGAAGAAAATCTATAATCAGAAAATCATGGATATCCAGGAGATTGTGATCCGTCAACCTGAGATTTTGTTAAAGGATGTTCAGGGTAAAACCGATGTGACTACCAGCTTTGATTTAAAGACCATAACCCAGGATTTTCTTGAAGCTATTTATGTTGGACGACTGGAAATGCAGGAGGGCAGTGTGACCGTGGACAATAACCTGAGAGTTAGGCAAGACAGTTTATCCTTCGGAAAATTAAGTTTTGTATTGGAAAATTTCTCGTTGGATGAATCCACAGGCGATTCGGATGCCCGAAGTAATTTTTTGGCAGAAGACCTGCAATTGGAGCTTGATGACTATGCATTGAAACTGGCTGATGATCTTCACGTATTCACAGCAGCAAAACTTTTTCTGGATACCAAAAGGAAACTGATAAGAATCGATGGATTCTCTATCAAACCCCAGAATCCGGGACAGATCCAGGCTTATATGGATCGGTATGGAAAAACTACCGCAATGGATATTTATGTTCCACATTTTTCTGCAACAGGAGTGGACATTCCCGAAGCCTATTTTAAGGGGATTCTTAAGGTGGATCAGATTCTGGTACCTTCTCCCAATATCGGACTTACAAGATATAGATCAAATGAAGATGAAGATGAGGGAGAGTCTGTGGATCAAAGAGATATTCTTGATTTGGTGACAAACTATTTTTCAGAAGTATCTGTCGATTCCCTCATTTTGCAGAAAGGGTCTCTAAATTATGAAAATTACGTCGGGGAAAGAATCAGGACATTTACAGAAGATAATGTTTCTATAGCGGTCAAGAATTTCAGGATTCATGAAGGAACAAATCCTGAGGAATTCAAATCCCTGTTTTCTGAGGAAGTGGATCTGAGTCTGAACAATTATGTTTTCAGTTTGGCAGACGGAAAGTATAACATTGTCGCTGACCGGATAAATTTCAATTCGGCGAGAGAAGAAATTGTTACCTCCAATGTCCGTTTGAATCCTACAGGCAGTTTCAATGAAAAGACCAGAATATCTGCTTTGATTCCTTCCCTCTCGTTTACCGGAGTGGATCTGGAAGCCTTTTTGTTCGATAATACACTGAACCTCGACAAGGTGAAATTTTCAGGATCCTCGGTAAATCTTTTGATCAACAATGATTTTGAAGAAGACAACCAGGTTACTTCAAACAGCGGACGCAGAGATAGGTTATTACCAAAAACAATAGACATTATAGAAATCGATACCGTTGAAGCTGAAAATGCGAAATTTAACCTCACTTTTAGAGAATCAGGTGAATACCGTGAATTGATCAACACGGGTGTAAACCTGACGTTTTTCGATTTATCACTTGATTCTGCCAAGCTGGAGAAAGCAGATATTTCAAGCTTTTTCAGCGGCATGTCCATGGAAATCGATGAATTCTGGCTTACGCTTGAGGATAGTATACATCAATTGACTTTTTCCAAAATTGCCCTGGATACACGGTATGAAGGGATATTGTTAAACAACCTGAGGGTTATACCAAAAAATCTCTCAGGCAATCCGGGATCCCCAATATTCTCTGCCCACATTCCAAGTGTATTGATCAAAACCAATTCTCTGGAAGATCTTCAGGTAGATAAAAATTTATTGATCAGAGAAGTTCAGCTTTTCCGACCTGACATCGAGATTTTTTTGGATGAAGAAGACCTGCCACAAAAGGAAAGTGAAGAAAAGGCCGTGGTTGATCTTCTTTTGGAGACCCTGTCCATTGGAAAGTTTGAAGTGATCGAAGGGGACATTGCAATTCTGGATAAAAACTCATCCAAGGAGCCTCAGAATTTCAGGAATCTGAATGCCTCCTTCAATGATCTGAAGTTTGATCTGACAGATGTTGGCAGCATAAACCGTGAATCATTTTTAAATAAAAATTTCATTATGTCACTCCCCGATTATGAAATATTAATGAAGGATAGTTTGAATAAGGTTAATATCGGAATGATTACCCTCACCAACAAGGATCTGAAAATAACGGATCTGACTTTTTCCCCCTTATATGGAAAGTACGAATATGCCCGTAAAGTGGGCGTTCAAACCGATGCCCTCAAAGCTGTGGTTCCCGAAATTTTTGTGAAAAACATCAATCTGGAAAGACTGATAGAGAATAATGAATTTTTGGCGGAGTCCTTTACCATCAAAGATGCAGATATCAATCTTTTCAGAGACAAAAGATTTCCCATTTCTGAAAAAAGATATAGGCCCATGCCGCAGGTGCTTATGAAGGATGCGGGGATGGTGGTGCATCTGGATACGCTAAGATTGATAAACGGCCAGATTGATTATTCTGAATTCCCTGTGGAGGGAATGATTCCGGGCAATATATTTTTCAGGAGAATGAATGTCGAGGTACATCCATTTTCCCTCGAAAAAGAAGAAAATGAGTTTCCTATCGAAAAATCTTATGTATCAGCCAATATGTATCTTAATGGAGAGGCCGAATTGGATATTGATGGATCCATGTCTTTTGAGGAACCTTATCCTATCACTTTAGCTGCCGAAACAGGAGAATTTGAGCTGGATATTCTGAACACCATTATGGAGGCGAATGCCTTTGCTACAGTACGGTCAGGAAAAGTCAATGGAGCAAAATGGTCATTTACTGCTGATGATAAGGCTGCCACCGGGGAAATGACGATGCTGTATGAGGACCTTAATATTATGTTGCTGAACGAAAGGACACTTCAAAAGGCCACAGGCAGAAAGGGTATTTTGACATTTGTCATCAATGCGTTTGCAGTGAGAAGCAATAATCCAAGAAAGCTTTTCAACATTACTGTCGGCTCTTCGATCTATGAAACACGAGATGAAAACAGGTTTATTTTCAATTATTTATGGAGAGCAACGCTATCGGGTATAAAAGGAAGTTTAGGCCTCGGACAACCAAAACCCATTAAAGAGCATGAGGCGGTGAGATAAAATTGTACTTCCAATAAGTTAATTCTCTTATTCCTTTTCAATTTTCCACGCCCTCGTCATTTCTTTTTTACCCGCAGGGCCAGGGAGAATTTCAACTGTCAGGCCCAAATCAGCCAGGTTTTTTTTAAGATTGTTGTGAGAAGAATAAGTGGTGAAAGCCGCCCCGGGGTTCATGGTATCAACAACTTTTGCCAGGATATCTTTTGTCCACAATTCCGGCTGCTTGCTGGGAGCAAAGGCATCATAGAAAACCACATCAGTCGGATATAAAACTGCTTCTTCCAAAGTGGAAGTATCCTTTTTCATGTTAAAATATTCAGAAGCTACAAATCCTGAATCCCAAGGAGCCTCATGAAGTCGTTTGAATTGGCGGGCATAATGAAAAATAGAATCATCCATATCGGGATAATTCAACTGGGTATATATTTCTTTTTCAATAGGAAAAGGTTCAATGCTGTGGTACAAAACAGGAATTTTATTCTGTTCTGCCCAAACCAAAGTAAGCCAGGCGTTTAAGCCTGTTCCAAATCCGACTTCAAAAATCCTCAATGGAAATACCCCGGGATTCCGCATCAACCACGCATCCAATCCATAAATCATATATACATGGATGGATTCTCTGAAAGCTCCGTGAAAGGAATGGTACATCTCCTTGAGTTCGGGAAGAAACAAGGTATGTGAACCGTCTTCGGTGGTGATTATTTTAACTTCTTTACCCATAACTATTTGCGGTAGATTAATGCGACGCAATAGGCTGAAACCCCTTCTTCTCTTCCCACGAATCCCAGTTTCTCAGTTGTGGTTGCTTTGACGGAAATATCGGATTCGGAAATCTCCATCACTTCAGCCAGACATTTTTTCATTTTAGGTATGTGGGGATTTATTTTGGGCAGCTGTAGACAAACAGTTGTATCCAGATTCCCGATTTCATATCCTTCTTTTTTGATCAGGATCATTACCTCACTCAATAGAAGTTTGCTGTCTATCCCTTTGTATTTGGCATCCTGGTCCGAAAAGTGAAATCCTATATCCCCTAAATTGGCAGCTCCCAGCAAGGCGTCACAGATGACATGGATCAGTACATCCGCATCGGAATGGCCCACTGCGCCTTTTTCATGTTCCAACTTGATACCGCCCAACCAAAAATCAACCCCCTCTTTTAACCGGTGAACATCGTAACCAAATCCAATTCTAAAATTTGTCATTGTTTTATGAGGATTGTAATAGAGATAGGTAAGTCTTTCTAAAATTTTCAATCAATAAAGATTTCTTTATTGTGTAGGCTTGGATTTATAATAAACCACTGATGCATTCTCCTCTGTCAAGATCCTGTTGGCCCATGATGTAATGCTTTCAGGTTCAATCTGTGTTTTTTTCTCGTATTCTGATTGATAATAATCCGGATCACCCAAATGATCATAATAAGCAAGACTCATCGCTCTATTGAGAACTTCAACTGATTCATAGGTCTTCATGGCTTCTGCCTGGTTTTTAACTTTGACCAGAATATTTTCTGAAATTGGACTTTCTTTGAAGTCTTGGATTACCTTGTCGAGTGCTTTTTCGGCAGTTTCGGCAGACTGACCTTTTTCCATTTTACCTGAAAAAATCATTAAACCGGGATCCACAGTTCCAAGAATATATCCACCTATTGATGCAAAGATATGCCCGTTTTTAACCAACTGCTGTTCCAGGGTGGAAGACCGGCCAAAGCCCAAAATGTCCGTGATAAGATCAGCCTCTAAATATCCCTCCTGCAATCTTGCCGGCATATGATAAACCTTATATAATGCATCCGTGGGCACATCAGCTTCTACGGTCAGCACTTTTTTGGCAACCTGAGGAAGTTCTTGGGATATGGTTTTTTTAGGGATCTGTCCTTTTGGTATATCCCCAAACCATCTATCAGCCAAATTCCTAATCTGCTCCAAGGTTACATCTCCTGCAACAACCAACGTGGCGTTGTCAGGACGATAATGGGTGAAATAAAACTCCTCAATATCCTGTCTTTGGAAGCCGATAATATCCTCTAAATTTTTTCCGATGGTGGGCCATTGATAAGGATGGGTGTCGTATGCCAAGTTTCGGATATGGTGAAAAACATCCCCATAAGGCTGGTTTAGGTACCGCTGCTTGTATTCCTCCAGGACTACCTTTCTTTGGGTTTCTATGGTTTTCTTTTTGAGGTTCAATTCCAACATCCTGTCCGATTCCAGCCAAAAAGCGGTTTCTATATTGATGGCGGGAAGGGTGATGTAGTAGTTGGTGATGTCGGTATTGGTAAATGCGTTGCAGGAACCTCCTACCAACTCAAGTGCAGTATCAAAAACAGGGATGTTTTTGGAGCTGCCAAACATCAGGTGTTCAAAAAAATGGGCAAGTCCCGTCTTTCCCTCAATTTCATTTCGGGAACCCACCTTGTAGAGGATATTTACCACAGCCATTTTGGTGGTATGGTCTTCATGAACCAGTACCTTCAAACCATTTTCCAGCACAAAATTTTGGTAGTTGATCATAATGACTTTTGAGCAAAGCTAACAAAATAAAGCTATTTGGCAGAAATTTGTTTCTTCGCAAACTTGTTTGTGGTATCCGGTTCTTATATTTTGGGAAAATTCCTGCATTTATTCAAAAGGAGTGGAAACCCTTTCACCGTTCTTGTAATAGGAGAAAAAAAGGCGAACTTTATCATTCTCAAGAAAGTTTTAAAACTTTAAATCTCTATAGAGACTATCGAACCCACGATTCCATGAACAAAACTACAATTGAGCCGGAATGTACCGGGCAGTTTTCCCCCTTTTTTATAGACTATATTCAACAAAAACCTTCTTTATCAGCTTTTTACGATCATTTTCCGACTATTGAAAATTTCGGGAAAATTATTTTCGAAAGAAAATTCGATTTGCAGAAAAGAAAAATTTTACAAGAGGTGCTCGGGCAGCAGTATTCGGATTTACCTGCAATTGACTCCATTCAAAAACAAATAAATAGGCTGGGTGAAGAAAAAACCTTTACTGTCACAACAGGCCATCAACTCAATTTATTTACCGGCCCGCTTTATTTTATTTATAAAATTGTGACGGTTATAAACCTTGCACAGCAGCTGCAAAACGCATATTCCGACTTCCACTTTGTCCCGGTTTACTGGATGGCGGCGGAGGATCATGATTTTGATGAAATCAATTATTTCAAACTTGACGGGAAAAAGTATCAGTGGGATTCAGATCAAAAAGGTCCCGTGGGGGATTTTAAGTTGGACAAAGGCTTTCAGCAATTTTTAAAAGAAATTACTTTTGCACCGGATTTTTTTAAAGAAGCATATCAGAGCTCAAAAATACTTTCAGAGGCTGTCAGGAAATACGTCCACCATCTTTTTGGTGATAAAGGATTGGTTGTGGTAGATGGTAATGATCCACAATTGAAAAGACAGTTTATTCCGGTTATTCGGGAGGATCTGAAAAGCGCAACGCCTCATCAGCTCGTCACTGAGCAAACCGAAAGACTGAATGGATTAGGATATAAAACACAAATTTTTCCCCGGCCCATCAATTTCTTTTATATGGAATCCGGATTTAGAGAACGAATTGAAAAAATAGAGGGTAAATATTATGTCCTGAATTCTTCCCTGGTTTTTGATGAAGCAGAAATAATGGAGCTAGTCGAAAAATCACCGGAAAAATTCAGCCCCAATGTTGTGCTGAGACCGCTTTATGAAGAACAGATTCTTCCCAATCTGGCCTATATCGGTGGACCTGCCGAGGTAATCTATTGGTTGCAACTCAAATCCATGTTTGATCATTTTAAGATAAGTTTCCCGGCAGTGATGCCGAGAAATTTTGCTGCCGTCTTGGATCGTCCGGTTCTTAGGAAAATCCATAGGCTGAAGCTGGAGAACAAGGACTTGTTCATGGATCTGATTGAATGGAAGAAAACATATTTGAATAACCATTCATCGATGGATTTAAAAGTTAAGGAAGAAAAAATTGAGCTTTCCCGAATTTTTGAAGAGTCAGGTGCCAAAGCGGCAAAAGTCGACACCACACTGGAACAGGCATTTGAGGCCGGGAAAGTCAGGGCAATCAAGATTATGGACCATCTTTCAAAGAAAATCAGAAAAGCAGAGGAAAAACGGCAGGCAGATCAGATCCGTCAGATGGAGGCAATCAAAAACCATATGTTTCCGGGAGGGAATCCTCAGGAACGGGTGGAAAATTTCATGAGTTTTTACCTGGAGGATGAAGATTTTATTGACAAAATTCAGGCACATTTTGATCCTTTTGATTTTGATTTTATGATATTGAAACTTGAAAATGAATAAGAAGGAGCTACGTAAAAATTACAAGGAATTAAGAAAGTCTCTGACGGAAGCAGAAGTGGAAAGTTTGTCGGAACTGATTAGGATCAGGTTTCTGGATTTTCTGAAAAATCAGTTTTCCGTAAAACATATCCATATTTTTATTCCCATAAAGCAGTTTTACGAAATCAATACGATCCCCTTATTGCATGAGCTTTTCCGGCAGGACAAAAAAGTATATACCTCCTCGCTGAATATGGAAAAAGATTTTATGGAAACGCTTGAGCTATTTCCCGGGACGGTTTTCAAAATTGATTCCTGGGGAATACCGGTTCCGGTTGATTCGAAAATGGTTGATCCACGGTCCATTCAACTGGTGCTCGTGCCTCTTTTGGCTTTCGATCGCAAAGGCCATCGGCTTGGCTATGGAAAAGGACATTATGATAAGTTTTTGGAAAAATTAGACCAAAAAGTTATTAAGGTCGGGCTTAGTTTTTTCCCTCCGACAGCTTTATTGCCGACAGAAAATCATGACATTGCATTGGATTATTGTATTACGCCCGAAGAAATATTTGTATTTGAATAAGATCCTAAAAGTTTAATTGGCTGGATTGTTGTATTTTTGAGTCATTATACCAACAAACTCATAAACATTATTACATCGCTATGAAAAAATTATTATTCTCATTAATCCTGTTTATTGCTTTGGGATTAGGTACTGAGGTGATGGCACAAGGTTACAATACAGGGATCGGATTAAGAGCGGGTTCCGGTAACGGATTAACTGTCAAGCATTTTATCAGTGATAAAGCCGCACTTGAAGGGATTCTTTACACCCGATGGAATGGATTGATTGTTGCCGGGTTGTATGAAATCCATAATGACATCAGGGAAGTAAAAAACCTACAGTGGTTTTATGGTGGTGGAGCTCATCTGGGAACCTGGAATGCAGGGAGAGGCAACACACCGTGGGATAACAACAGAAACCGCGGTTATACCATATTCGGTTTGGACCTGATTGTAGGATTGGACTACAAATTTTCCAATGCCCCTATCAACCTATCTCTCGATTGGAAACCTACATTTAATTTCTTTGATGATCAAAGAATTTGGGGTGATGAAGTAGCGCTCTCAATACGATTTACTTTTTAATCAAAAAAAATATAATCAAAAATATCGCAGGGATTTTTCTTTGCGATATTTTTTTGTTTGTTTTTAACTGAAAAGATCATTGAATCTGAATGGCAAAAGCTGTTCAATTCCTGAAGCTTTTAAGACTTCGCCATTTGGATTCAGCATAAAAATTTCAATCGGTTGCCCGAATTTATTTTCATATTCATTGATTGTTTGACGACACATCCCACAGGGAGTGACAGCTGCAAATTGCGAATCTGCACCCCTTCTTGCTGCAATGGCAATTTTGACGGGACGGATTTCCGGAAAGTTGCCATGAGCATAGGACAACACGGATCGCTCTGCACAGACCCCAACAGGAAATGACACATTCTCTTGATTGTTGGAGGCGAAAATTTCTCCGTTTTCCATCAATAATGCCGCTCCTACCAAAAAATCAGAATAGGGTGCATGTGCATTTTCCAGAATGGCCTTTGCTTTTTCTACAAGTTTTCTTTCTTCGTCTTCGAGGTCTTCCAGATTGAAAACTTCTAGGCTGACAGTTACTTCTATTTTTCTTGGCATGTTGTGTTTCGAATATTGATTTTAAAAAAGGGATTGAATTAACAAAAAATAATTGTCAATTTTTCTTTTCGGCCATTTTATTCCCTTAAATTTTTTCCCTTCACCCTTTTTTCACATCTTCGGTTAGCTCAATCTTATAATTCCTTTTAGATGCAAACGATTCTTATTATCGGTGCGGGTAAATCCTCCAGGTACTTAATAGACTATCTTTTGGCCGGAACGATCCCTAAAAACCGTCAACTTATCATTGCCGATGTTTCAATGGATGTGGTGGAAAAGAAAATCAATGGACCGGGGAATTGGAAAGCTGCAGCAATAGATTTAAAGCATAATAAGTCCAGAAGAGAATTGATTCGTCAGGCCGATGTGGTTGTTTCCATGTTGCCTGCTTTTTTGCATCCCGTTGTCGCTATGGATTGTCTGGAGTTGGAGAAGCATTTTTTTTCAGCCTCTTATGAATCCGAAGAAATGCGGAAGATGGCCAAAGAAATCGAAGCAAAAAATCTGTTTTTTTTGAATGAATGTGGACTTGATCCCGGACTGGACCACATGTCTGCCATGAAAATCATCAATGATGAAAAAGGAAAAGGTCATGAGATATTAGGATTCAAGTCATATACCGGTGGGGTTTTGGCCCCCGAAAGTGAAGACAATCCCTGGAAATATAAATTTACCTGGAATCCAAGAAATGTTGTTTTAGCAGGGCAAGGCGTTTCAAGGTTTATCCGCAACGGACGCTATAAATATGTTCCCTACCATATGTTGTTCAGACGTCTGGAAACCGTTTCTTTTGATGAAGTTGGGGATTTCGACGGGTATCCCAACAGGGATTCTTTAAGCTACCGACAAAACTATGGTTTGGAAAACATCCCCACATTGCTGCGCGGAACTTTAAGAAGGTCAGGATTTTGTCAAAGCTGGGATGTATTTGTTCAGATGGGTATGACTGATGACACTTTTCAAATGGATCTTCCCGAAGATTTCACATGCAGAATGTTCATCAATTCATTTCTTCCTTATGATGAGGAAAAGAACATCGAAGAAAAGCTCAAAATTATATTGCCATGGGTGACAGATGAGATCCTTGAAAAGATCGGTTGGTTGGGTCTCTTGAGCGGTAGGGTACTGCCGAGGCTAAAAGGAAGTCCGGCAGAAATTCTGCAGGTCATATTGGAAGATAAATGGCAGCTGAAACCTGATGATAAAGATATGGTTGTGATGCAACACCAGTTTGAAGTGCGGACTGATAAAGGATTCAGAAATATAAAATCCAGTCTGGTCTGCAAGGGTGAAAATGTGGAGCATACCGCAATGGCCAAAACCGTCGGATTACCCCTGGCAATAGCAGTGGATTTATTTTTAGACGGAAAGATTAACCTGAGAGGATTAAATATACCTGTTATTCCTGAAATTTATCTGCCCATTTTGTTGGCTTTGGAAAAAGAAGGGATAATTTTTGAAGAAAAAGTTTGGGTTAAGACATATATTGAATCCAAATCCATTTAGCAGGAATTATGGATTCCAGTCAGCGGGAGGTTGGGTCAAGGCTCCTTCACTCAAACGACAATCATCAGCGATAATTTTTGGTGATTGAAGAAATTCCAGATTTTCGTTTTGAATATAAATCTGTTTTGAATCGACTGATGCGGCAATAAAATAGCCAAGAACAACCTCGTCCGGATTTTCCAGATTGATCATGTTTCCCCTGATATTGGCAGGCGGTTGGTCAAAAACACTTCCTGTTATTCCCAGTTGCTGGTCGATGAGTTTCAGAAAGCGGTGCGCACCCGGTGAAACAGACAGCTGGTGTACTTCAGCCCTGTAAGTATCCTTGAATCTAAGTCCATCATCTTCAATAAAATTGATGGGAAATCTTGTTTGCAAACCATTGAAATCCTCATCTGAGGCAATGGCAAAATTCTGCACCCGGCTTTGTTCATTTACAAAACAAATTGCGCAACAATCTTTTGGGTCAGGTCCACGAGGATTGGTCGGATGTGTAGGAGGTAAAGTATGCAGCTCGGGATTGGCAACCAATACGTAAGAAGCTGGAGCAGTTCTCCAGTAATAAAAATTGGTTTGATCCCCGGGATCAGTGAAATGAGCAATGAGTTGTACACCCGAACGCGGTAAATCCCTGTTTTCGGTAGCAACTTCAATGGACCTATAGCTCAAAGAATCCAGCTGAGGAACGGAGGAAATCCGCTCGGGAAGGGAAGTGTAATTTGAACCATCCTGTAGTTCAATCTGTAGGATATAGGACAATCCCGCTATTGCCCTGAAACTTTCAGGAGTATTGTATACGCCTTGGGTTACTTCAGTCAGGAATGTAACTAAGCCTTCACTGTCCCTTACTCCCACTCTGGCCTGTACAACAGGCCTGATCAACCCTTCAAAAACACTTCCATACGTGTCCGTTCTGGTCAATCTTATGGGATGTGGTCCAGGATTCGTAGTGATGTAGCCTTCTACTGTCAATAATCTTTCTCCTTCGGGAATATCCCCTTCATAAGGGTCAATACATGCTAAAGGCATTAAAAATATTATATATAGAAATCTTTTCAGCATCTCATTAGAATTTAAGCGAGTAACTTAATGTCGGAAGCGGCACTCCAAGGATGGCCAGTCGAAATGCCTGAGGAGGAGCACCCACCTGATCGGCAAAGAAGAGGGAGAAAGGATTTTTTCTGCCATACACATTCATGACAGCCAAAGTCCATTCACCATCGAAAAATTTCCCTTCACCTTTCAGCTTGAAATTCATGCTCAGATCCAGCCTGTGGAAATCAGGGATCCGTTGCAGGTTTCTGTTCCGGAAAAATGCAAGAGAGTTTCCTGCAAAATCAAATTTTGCTTCGGGAAAAGTAACAGGCCTTCCTGTGCTGTATGAAAAGGTACCTGAAATAGAAGTTGAAGAACTCAATTTATAATTTCCGATCACTGTGAGATCATGTGGCTTGTCAAAATTGGAGGGAAACCAGTCACCATCATTGATGATTTCTTCTTCAAAAGGAGTAATCACCCTTCTCAAACTTCTGGAATAAGTATAGCTGATCCATCCTGTTGTTCTACCCAGGTTTTTCTTGATAAACATTTCTGCTCCATATGCGCGGCCCTGTCCCGGAATCAACTCTGTTTCGAGGTGGTTTTGAAGGATGAGGTTCGCCCCGTCCTTATATTCCACGATATTTTGAATATCCTTATAATACACCTCAACAGATGTTTCAAAAATGTTTCCTTTGAGATTTTTGTAGATTCCCAGTGAATATTGATCCACAATCTGAGGCTGCAAAAACTCGTCACTAAGTTTCCAGATATCAGTTGGAGCTATTGTAGCTGTATTGGATATTAAGTGGATAAACTGATACATTTTATTATAGCCGGCTTTGATGGATGTCATATCGTTCAATGAGTAGCGCATGGATATCCTTGGCCCAAGGCCATCATGGCTTTGGATAAGTTCCCCCGATCCATAACCGGTTTCACCGATGACATTTCCTATATTGGTTGGCAGATTATCTGCATATTGTCGCACAGTCCTTTGACCTAAATATAGGTAGCTGTCATATCTAAGGCCATAAGAAAAACCTATTTTCTCTCCGAATTCCAGATCATGTTGAAAGAATATGCCGGATTCCTGACCGAATTCATCCTGCACTTTTTTGGGGAGTATACCAGAATCTGTTGAGACGTCCGGAATCAGCTCACCCGGATTTATTGTCAACTGTTTGGAATCCGCACCGATGTTGAATTTATTCTTATCACTGATGGCATAAGTGAAATTAAACTTAATTCCCTGATCCTTTATTCCGGAAACCAAATCGAAATTGTTGATTCCGGATTGGTTAAAAATAGAATAGTCATATAAGGTATAATATGCCATGAGGTCTATGGTGGTTTTTTTGGAAAAGGAACCTGCATACCTCAGGGAGTGGCTTTGGTTTTTCCAGGAAATGGTAGTATCTGAGGCCAAAGCGAAATCATCATAACTGTTGTAAAAACTATAAGTAATGCTGTTTTTATCATTGATTTCTCCATATAGGATACCGTTGGCATCGTAAAAATTTGCCTGACTTGTTCTCAGGTCCGGATTGTTCAGTGACTGTAAGAGCCAGTTGATGTAAGAGCCACGGATACCAACTTGCGCGGATATTTTGTCTTTTACCAAAGGACCATTAAGAGAAAGTTTTCCTGAAAAATTTCCCAACATCAGATCTCCTCCCCAGTTGGTGGTACTTCCGGATTTGGGGACAATGTCCAGAATGGAAGATCCTCGGCCGCCAAACTTAGCCGGAATAACTGCCTTATATAAGGTGACATCATTAACTATATCAGGATTGAACGCTGTGAACAATCCAAAAAGATGTGTAGGATTATAAATCGGTGCTCCCGCAAACTGAATAAGGTTTTGATCCGCACCACCGCCTCTTACATTGAGTCCTGCTGCAGCCTCCCCGACCTGACTGACGCCGGGCAATGTCGCCATCGACCTGATAATATCCACTTCACCCAAAAACGGAGGCAGCTCTTTGATTGTGTTCATATTGATGGAAATTGCTCCCATTTCAGTACTTCGGATGTTCTTTTGAGGATCCCTTCCATAAATGACCACATCATCCAGCTGAAAATCCTCTTGGAGCATTCTTAGGTTGATCCTTCCCTCACCGACTGCCACAAATGGGTACACTATGGTTTCATAGCCAACATACCGTATTTCCAAGGTGTATTCAGCCCTGTCCAGCTTTAGGGAAAAAAAACCGTTGGAATTGGTGATTTCGGTCTTGTTGGCTTCACGAACAGTAACGGTGGCACCAACAAGAGCTTCGCCGGTGATTTCATCTGTGATCCTTCCGGAAATATTTATGTTTTTGAGCTCTCCGATATCTCGTCCCACCACATTTTTTTGTTGCGCCTGGATTATTCCCACCTGAGTAAAGGAAAGCATCAATATGAAAAATAATGTTTTTTGCATAAACATGTTTTTAGAAACCGTTTGGGTCAAAAGACCAAAGTTCCATGGGTGTGGAAAGCTGTACTTCGGGACTTCGGAGAAGATATACCAAGCCATCTTGGACATAAACCCCTGCATTTCTTGCCATAAGTGACCCGGGAAAATCGTTTTTTCTTACCCAATTCAGATTGTTCATACTCATTTCCCAGATTTGTTGTGACCTGTTGCCAAGTCCAATATAAATCCTGTCCCCAATCGCTATACCTATACCGCCTCCTGAACCGAATTCTCCCGGGTAGGTGCTAACCGTTTCCCAGTTTTCAGAAACCGGATCATAAGATACTAGCTGACGGTTGGCAGGATTAATAAAATAATGTTGGTTTTGGTATGTGAAATTAAAAAGTGAGTTGTTGATGGAAAAAGGGGCATTTTGTTTTTTGGTCCACACACCTGAGATTTTGTTATACTGATATACAGATACAGAATCACCTACAATCCCACCGGCAATATAAAGGTTGTCGCTGATTTCGAAAGCAACGGCATTGGCTTCTTCAAATGGCAAGTCCGGAAGTTTCTGGTAGTTGCCGTTTTCGACTTTCCAAAAATCCCGGGACAGAACAAATGGAGCTCTTCCCAAAACCAATGCACCTGCACCGAAATAATTTTTTGACGAAAAGGCCATGAAAAGAGGACTTCCCTGAAAATTGGAATTTTGCCAGGTATTTGATGACAAATCATAGGAAAAAATCCAAGAAACAAAATTCACACCCCTGTCAGATCCAAGACCTGAATACAATTTATTTCCCTGTTGGAAATGAATGTTGTCTAAAATACGCTCATTGCCAGGAAAGTTGCCTATTTTATTGAACTTTCCAATTGTATATTCAAAAAGCAGCGGAAAAGTCATTTCATTGTTTTGACTTACAACTTTAATGACTTCTACAGGACTTTCTGCAATTGCGGGAATTCTTACCGTGATCCGGGATTCGAAAGCAATTTCCGAAACTTCTGCTTGCCGGTCGCCGAAAAACACTTTTGTATCAGAGGTGAAATTTTTACCGTTGATAAAAATAAGTTGACCTCCCGATCCATTGGTCGGAGAATAATCAAAAACTGTAGGTTCTAGGGTGTTTAAGCTTATTGTATTTCCAAATTGTATTTCTCCTCCGATTTCTAAATATGCCTTCACAAAATAGTTTTCGGAAATCTTCAAATCCCCAATTTCTCCTATAAAACGACCCGGGCGGTCACGTTCTCCTAAGGAAATTATCAGTGGCTTGGAAAATCCTTCTTCTTCAGCAATATAAAATCCATGATCTGCACCGGTAATGCGCTGTGTTGTGATAATTCTTCCCAAAAATCTTGCTTTATCCCCACTTACATATAAAACCTCTTCAGTAATCAGGGATGGCGGTGAATCAATTTCCTCTTCGCATGATGAGAAAATGCTTACGAGAAGCAGCAAAAAGGAAACAATCCCAACGACACGTTTATTCATTTAACACACTTAGTTGACTGGCTTTAAAAATACACTATTAATGGATTTAAAAAAACACACATGGTTCGATATATATTTATTTAAACCCAATCCCTTAAAAATTCAGTAAAAAGTCCTTCAATAAGGTAATGTAGGAAGGGGAAAATGCATTGGCTTCATTCTTTATTAATAATTCATGTTGTAAAATAAGGTTATTGTAAAAGGAAAAAGCGGTTATTTCTCGAAGTGTCTTTTTCCCGGGACTATCTTTAAGTTCAACATTTTTTGCTGGAAAGAGCTTGAAAAAAGCTGCTATTTTTACCAAATACTGCATTTGGTGTGGAGGCAAGATCACCCAGAAAAGTCCGGAAGGTTTAAGAAGTGTCTTCACACCCTTGATCAATTCTCCAAAAGGCAATCCATCATTGTGAATTGCCAGATTTCTTTGAGGATCTAATGATTTGATATGGTCTTTAAAAAAAGGTGGGTTGGAAACTATCAGATCATAAGTTTGATTGGCGGTTTTGTAAAATTCCTGAAAAGGTTGATGTAGAACTTTAATCCGGTTGGGCCACGGGCTATTGGCGATGTTTTCGGTAGCTTGATCAAAAGCCGGTTTATCTATTTCCACACCATCCACCCGACTATCAGAAAAACGTTGGGCCAACATAAGTATAATGACTCCTGTTCCAGTTCCAATATCCAGGATGGATTCCGGATTGGCCTGATCAGCTAACGCTCCTAAAACCACCGCATCTGTGCTGACCTTCATTGCACAGCGATCCTGACTAATACTGAACTGCTTAAAATGGAAGAAAGAATTGGACAAGGATTAAGCGTTTATATTGAGGCGTAGTATGGTATTTATTATTCTAAAAACTTATAAGAGGCTTTGACCCGCTCTTTCATAACCTTCATCAGGTGGTAAATTAGGCTTTTCTGCAGCAGCTACAGCCAGTTGGTCGCAGCGTTCGTTGTTATGATTGCCTGCATGACCTTTTACCCAGACAAATTTAGGTTTGTATTTCATGTGAAGGGGAATGTAAACCTTCCACAGATCAACATTTTTTTTGTCTTTGAATCCTTTTTTCTGCCAGTTCCAAATCCAGCCCTTTTCTACAGAATCCACCACATATTTGCTGTCAGAATAAACAGTTACGGGAATATTGTCAACTTTCAGTTCCTGAAGACCTCTGATGACTGCAAAAAGCTCCATCCGGTTATTGGTTGTCAGCCGAAAACCTTCCGAAAGTTCTTTACGTTGCTGCTTGAACATCAAAATCGTCCCGTATCCTCCCGGTCCGGGATTTCCTTTTGCCGCTCCGTCAGTATAAATAGTTATCATGTCGCAAAGAAAGGGAGTTGAAAAGAAAATCAGGCCATTTTTGGCGAAACTTTATGTTGCTGAAGCCAATGATGAATTGCATAATGGCTATTTCAATTAAGCAATGAAATAAGGTTTGAATTTAATTCATCTCGCCGGTGAAGAGTGCACTTTTGAAAATCTTGATGGCAATGGAAAGCAGGATGATTCCAAAAATCCTCCTCAGTACATCAAGGCCTGTTTTGCCCAGTTTTCTTTCCAGCCAATTCGTGCTTTTCAACACGATATAGACAATGATCAGGTTAATGACGATTCCTACGGCAATGTTGACTTGGGTATATTCGGCCTTCAAAGTTAAACCCTAACATGGAAAAAAATACGTATTAGAGTTGAAAAATCCGTCAGAAAAGTTTTTCTGACGGATTTTTTGTTTTATATTAGTAATACGTAAATACGTATTATTATGGCAAAGAAACCTCCCAAAGCCCATCCCGA
>JBGTDA010000196.1:0-30948 GCA_041748555.1 Rhodonellum sp. | reverse complement strand
TCGGGATGGGCTTTGGGAGGTTTCTTTGCCATAATAATACGTATTTACGTATTACTAATATAAAACAAAAAATCCGTCAGAAAAACTTTTCTGACGGATTTTTCAACTCTAATACGTATTTTTTTCCATGTTAGGGTTTAAATCAATTCCATCCTCCACCCAATGACCGATAAAGATTGACCACAGACTGAAAAATTTCTTTTCGGGTGTTGGTCATCTCAAGTTCTGTCTCCAGCACTCTTGCCTGGGCAGTGATGACTTCCAGATAAGAGGCGTAGCCTGCCCGAAAAAGTTCATTGGCTGTGGATACGGCACTTAGCAGAACCTCGGTTTCTTCTTCCTTTAGGAGGTATTGATTCCTCAGATTTTCCACTCTCTGCAAGCCTGTCACTACTTCTGTATAACTGTCAAGAACAGTCTGCGAGTAATTAAAAAGGCTGATTCTGCTTTCTGCAATGCTTCGGGCATAACCTGCCCGGATGCGTTGTTGCTGAAAAATAGGAGCAGTAATACCACCCAATAAACCTATGGTGATTGCACCCGGGAACTGAAATGCTGCAACAAGATTCCGGTCGTTCAATCCAACGTAAGGAGTAAGACTTACACTTGGAAAAAATTCTTTTCTTACCGCCATGACATCAAGATTGGCAGCGTTCAGTTCCAGTTCTGCCTGTTGTATATCCGGTCTCCGCAAAAGCATATCCGCCGGCACTCCGGTATCGATTACAGTGGGAAGTTCCATAGAAAACAACGATTCGGCTCTGTCAATGTTTGCCGGAAATCTTCCCAAAAGATTGTTCAGTGCATTTTCTGCTTCAACGATATCCTGAAGTTTTTCATACCTCAAGCTTTCTGTGGAAAGCAATTGTGCTTCAAATTGCTGTACGGCAAGAAGTGTTGCCCGACCGGCAAGTTTCTGGATCTTGATCAGTTCCAACGCCAATTCCTGAAACTCAATGTTTTTCTCGATGGTTTTGAGTTCCATATCAAAGCCAAGCAGATCGTAATATAAATTGGCTATATCGGCAACCAAACGGGTGACGATCAGCTGACGACCCCGCTCTGTAGCCAAAAACCTATTGAATGCCGCTTCCCTACTATCCCTTAATTTCCCCCAGATGTCAATTTCCCAGGTGCTTTGAAATCCTACAAAATTGTTCTCCAGCCTGTTGACAACATTTCTATCGCCATTGATGGTCCCACCCAAGAGATTGGGGCGGATATCTCCGGAACGAAACCGGACTATACCGTCTGCATTAGGATAGAGTGCACCTCTTCTGATACGGTATTGTGCACGGCTTATTTCAATCCGCTCAAGGGCAGTCAACAAATCCAGGTTTTGTTCCAAACCCAATGCTATCAGATTATTCAGATAAGGATCATTAAAAAACTGATCCCAACGGATTTCTGCAATACTTACAGAATCAGTATTGTTCATAAAAGCAGCCGGCACTTTAGGCGGCTCAGGGAGTGGGGGAATTTCAATGGATTTGCAGGAATAACCCATTGATGCAAGTAAAAAAACGGATAAGAAATAAGCGTTGTACTTCATGAAGTTCATTCCTGATTTTTATTGTGTTACCGGCATTTCGGATACCGTAACTTCTTTTTTGATATTTTCTTGCTTTTCTTTCTTCCTTTGGGAAAACAATACATACAATCCGGGGATGATGATCAGCCCGAAAATCGTTCCTGTGATCATACCGCCGGCTGCTGCTGTCCCGATCGATCTGTTTCCTATGGCCCCTGCACCTGAAGCCAGACACAATGGAATCAAACCTGCAGTAAATGCAAAGGAGGTCATCAAAATCGGCCTCAATCTGGAAACTGAGCCCTCAATGGCAGCCTGAACGACTGAGTATCCTTCCTTTCTTCTGATGATCGCAAATTCAATGATCAAAATTGCATTTTTTCCCAACAGTCCGATCAACATGATCAGGGCGACCTGAGCATATACATTGTTTTCCAATCCCAAAAGATAGAGTGCTAAAAAGGAACCGAAGATCCCGGCAGGTAAAAAAAGCAAAACAGGTAAAGGCAACAGGAAACTTTCATATTGGGCTGCCAGAAGCAGGTAGACGAAAAGGATACAGACCAGAAAAATGAAAATCGCCTGATTTCCTGAACCTACTTCTTCCCTTGTCATCCCATACCAGTCATATCCAAATCCCTGAGGCAAGGTTTCATTTGCAACCCTTTCGATGGCGGCAATGGCATCTCCTGAGCTGTAGCCAGGAGCTGGACTTCCTTTAACTTTGGCTGCATTATACATGTTATGTTTTTCGAGCTGCTCAGGTCCATAGATCCTTTCCATCCTGATGAAGGAAGAAATCGGGACCATTTCGCCTGTCTGGTTTTTAACCTGGACGGCTAGTACATCTTCAGGTCTTTCCCTGTATCTCGGAGCGGCTTGAATCATCACATCATAAAGATTCTCAAACCGGACAAAATCAGAGATAAACATTCCTCCCATCAAGACTTGAAGCGTGTTCATCACCTGTCTGATACTGACTCCCTTTTTTGCTGCGAGATCCTGATCCACATGAATCATGTATTGTGGATAATTGGCTTCGATTTCGGTAAAAGCATAATCGATTTCAGGGGTTTTTTGCAAGGCTTCAACAAAATCATTCGAAACCAAGCTTAGCTTCTGCAGGTTTCCGCTTCCCGTCTGATCCAACACTTTCATCTGAAAACCACTTGAGTTACCGAATCCTGATACTGTCGGTGGAAGGAAGAAACTTATCTGTGCATCTTTGAGATGACGGGTAAGGGAATCCAATTTTTCAATTGTTCTATCAATGGGAATATCCCTGACACCCCAGTCCTTGAGATTGACCATACCCATACCGAATGATGCTCCCGATAAACCACTGGAAAGGCTGTAACCTGCCAGCGTGGAAACCGATTCGACCTCCTCAAGTCGCTCCGCCTGACGCTGTACTTCATCCAGGATGATTTCCGTTCTTTCTACCGTCGCCCCCACAGGAGCTGTTACATTTACATAGATCATTCCCTGATCTTCTACCGGGACAAATCCGGTAGGAAGCACTTTGGCCACACCCCAAGTGGCAACAAAGAATGCTCCCAAGATCAAAACCGTCACCAATCTTCTTCCGACCAATACGCCAAGGGTAAGCTTATATTTCTCCGCAAAAGTGTTGTAACCTGAATTGAAAGCATTGAAAAAACGCCGACCTATATTTTTTTTCTTCGGCTGACCATAATGGTTTTTGAGAATTATTGCACATAATGCCGGTGTTAGTGTAAGTGCATTTATTCCGGAAATCACGATGGCTATTGCCAATGTGATGGAAAACTGTCTATAAAATACACCTATAGGTCCCTCCATAAAAGCCACCGGTACAAAAACTGCAGACATTACCAAGGTAATCGATATAATGGCAGAACCCATTTCCTTCATCGCCGCTACTGTTGCCGGTAAGGGTGCTAGCCGGTCTTTTTCCATCTTGGCATGTACGGCCTCCACCACAACAATGGCGTTATCCACCACTATTCCGATCGCAAGTACCATTGCAAACAGAGTCAATAAATTGAGTGAAAAACCTAGTAGCTGCATGAAAAACATGGTTCCGATCAAGGCTACAGGAACCGCCAAAGCGGGTATAAGTGTAGACCTGAAATCCTGGAGAAAAATATATACCACCAAAAACACCAAAACAAAAGCTTCAAGAAGGGTAAACATCACCTCCTTCAGGGAAGCATCCAAAAATCTGGAAACATCATAAGTCACTTTATAATCCATGCCCGGAGGAAAGGAGCCGGCTTTCAGTTCCTTCATTTTCTCCTTCACATCGTTAATGACATCCCGGGCATTGGATCCCGGTCTCTGGATGATCATCAAAGAAGCCGCAGGTTGTCCGTCTGTCTTGGATATCCTTCCATAATTCAATGAACCGAATTCAACTTCAGCCACATCTTTTAACCTAAGGATGGAGCCCTCCTTCATGTCCGTCTTGATCACCAGGTTTTCGTATTGTTTGGGTTCAAAAAATTTACCGGTATAGCGGAGTACATACTGAAGGGATTGCGCTTCTCTTCCGTGACTTACCCCCACCTGACCTGGAGCTGCTTCTACGTTTTGCTCCCGGATGGCTGCAATGACATCTTCGGTGGAGAGATTATAGGCTGTCATTCTATCCGGATTCAGCCAGATTCTCATGGAGTAATCTTTGGTACTCATGATTTCGGCGAAGCCCACACCGTCCACTCTTCTCAGCTCCTGAAGCACATTCAGATCCGCAAAATTAAAAATGAATTTTTCGTCCAAAGAAGGATCATCACTCATTACATTGATGTAAAGTAACAGGCCTTCCACTTCCTTTTCCACCACGACTCCTGCCTGAATCACCTCATCGGGTAATTCATTCACTACTGTGGAGACCCGGTTCTGAACTTCCACCGCGGCTCGGTCGGCATCTGTCTCGGCATCAAAATAAACTTTGATCAGGCCTGTTCCTCTGTTACTGGATTTGGAACTCATATATGTCATTCCGGGCACTCCGTTGATTACTTTTTCCAAAGGCATTACCACTGTTTTGGCAACAACATCCGCATTGGCACCTCTGTATTTTGCTTTTACGGAAATAGTGGGAGGGGCTATGTCAGGAAAAAGTGCAATGGGTAAATTAAGCAGTGACAGGAGCCCCAGCAGGACAAAGAAAAGGGATATCACAAGCGATAGAACCGGTCTTTTTATAAATTTCTCGATCATGGATTTTCAAATTTTTGGGTCAGGTTTTTATTGGTCCCGGGACACTATATTTTCTTTAACTTCCTCCTGAAGACTGATCAGATTCGGTTGGACAGTCATGCCCTGCTGAAGGTTCTGAATTCCTTCATATACCACCATCTCGCCAACTTCGAGCCCGCTTTCTACTATATAGTAGGTAGAGAACCTACTTCTTGGGACAAAACTTTTGATTGAAACTGTGCTGTCTCCATTGACCACATATACATAGGTTCGGTCCTGGATTTCAAAAGCAGCTTTTTGGGGAAGAATGACGGCGCCAATGATTCTGTTGGACACCACGATCTTTCCTGTTGCTCCATGTTTCAATATTCTGTCGGGGTTGGGGAATCTTGCTCGGAAAGCAATCGTTCCGGTATTTGCATTGAATTCACCCTCCATTGTTTCTATTGTTCCATCAAAAGGATACACTGATCCATCAGCCAAAACCAATTGGACCTTATCATTCTCTCCACTGTCAGATCTGATATATTCCAGGTACTCCCTTTCAGAAACGTTGAAATAAACGTTTATGGCCGAAATATCCGACACCGTTGTCAGGAGATTTCCATGATCGATCAAGCTCCCGATCCTGAAAGGTATCCGGTCAATGATGCCGTTGAAGGGTGCTTTTATCTGAGTATAGGAAAGCTGTACTGCGGCATTCTTTTCTGCGGATTTTGCTTCTTCTATCTTGGCCAGGACAGCATTGTGACGGGCCAGGGCAACTTTTAATTCGGATTCGGAAATAACATTTTTGTCAACCAGTATCCGTAGCCGGTCCACCTCATATTCCAAGGCCCTTGCCTCTGCAATGGCACTTTCAAGATTGGCATTTGCCTTAGCGAGTTCGGCTTGATATTCTTCTTCATTTGTTTTGAAAAGTACCTGGCCACGTTTGACATAGTGACCCTCATCTACCAATATTTCTTCCAAAAACCCCTGAACCCTTGCTCTTAATTCTACATTTTGAACTGCGTGGATATCGGCTACATATTCGCGGAACAAAACAGTATCCACAGCCATGACTTCATAAACAGGAACTTCCACAGGTGCGGCAGAAAAAGTTCCGGTACTACTTTCCGAATTACAACCGGCAAGCAGCAGCAGCATCAAAGCCAAACCTTGCTTCATTACTTCAAAAGGGTTTTTTACTAAATTCATTCTTGATTTTTTCAGTTTATTGTGCACAATCCGAATTGGATTTGCTCACAGAAGTCCTTTGTCCTTCCAATATTATCTTGATAAATTATTGAAAGCGGGTTAAGGGTATTATCCCACATTTTAAATAAATTATTGAAGTTACTTCCGCAATTTCATCCACTCAGCTTCTAATCTTCTTTGGAAAAAAGTGTTAACCATTTCACATTTTAAAGGCAGTTGCCTATTATCGGAAGTTGGATCCAACTTAGCCAAAGAAATCAGCTTATGAAGATCATAAAGCCATGTGGAGTAGGAGAAATTACCGTATCCATTTCTTTTAACATATTTTTGTTCCATACAATTCCTAATCATAACCACTTTTATTTGAATTATGAAATAATAAATAAATATGCTAACGAAATTGAACAATTATTTAATAGGTAAGAAATTTCATCAATAGAAACATTTTCAGAGAAAAATCATACGGATTTTATATAAACCGTATTTTGTATGCTATGAACAGTTTTAGAACCCGTAATCTTTATCTGCAAGAAAAAAACAGGATTTTGATTCAGGAAGATAAAAAAGAAACATATTATTGCTAGCTTTCTCATATACAGCACCGGTATCAATTTCTACTCAAATGCGAATATTTATTGGGATGAATGGGATAATTCTTTTTGTTTTGGGAATTCTTGGAATTGCTTTTTATGCCTGTCAACCAGATCATAACATCAAAAAAATAAATACCGCCACACTTCCTGATATTCAGCTACATTATAAGACACTAGGTGAAGGTGAACCGCTGATTCTCATTCATGGCAGTTTAACTGATCTGAGATATTGGAAGGAACAGGAAGATGAATTATCCAAAAAATTTAAATTGATCATCTATAGTCGCCGCTACAACTACCCCAACAACAATGGGCTTTCAAGCAATCATTCTGCTATTGTTGAAGCGGAAGATTTGCTTGGTTTAATGGAGGAACTTCAACTTGAGGAGGCACATATACTCGGACATTCTTACGGTGCATATACCGCTTTGTGGTTTGCACTGGAACACCCGGAAAAGGTCAAAAAACTGATACTTGCAGAACCTCCATTGATGCGATGGCTTCCGGATATACCGGAGGGCAAAGGAGTTCTGGAGCAGTTTATGTCACATTCCTGGATCCAGATGGGAAACGCTTTTCTGGAAGATGGAGATGAAGCAAGGTTGGAGTTTTCCTCCCAATGGTATTTTTATAGCCCACTTGATTCAATACCTTACGAATGGAAAGGCTTTTTTGTTGATAACGCCAAAGAATGAAAAGCCTTGACTACTTCAGCTGATGCATTCCCAATAGTGGCCCCTGATAAGATAAAGAAACTGGATATACCTGTTTTATTGATGTCAGGTGGTTTGAATGTTGGAAATTATAATAGCTTAATTGATAAGAAGCTCGCAAAGCTCCTCCCCAACAGCCTGCAGATTTTTATAGAAGATGCCCGTCATGAAATGTTTCTTGACAATGCAGTTGGATCAAATAAAGCTGTTATTGATTTTTTGAAAAGATGATTTTTATAAACTGCCATACCACTTTTTTATTGAATTCAAGGTGTTCATTCTTTGAACAAGACTGTACGGATACGTGACAGGGTATATTTTCCACAATCCTAAAATCCTTGATTAAATGGCTTAAAAGAAGGTTTACGTATTTGGCATTTGATTATCAATAGGAAAAGTATATTCCACTGATATCAAACGAAATCATGAGACTTCACTACCAAATTTTCACATTCTTTTTCCTTTTCCTTTTAGGCTCGAGCCATGCAGTTGCCAAAGAAACAAGCCAACTTTCCGGTCAGCTTAAAGATGCACAGGGCGCACCACTGCCTTATGCCAATGTTTCCTTGCTGGATGCCTCTTCCCATGAACTGATCACAGGAACGGTTTCAGATGAAAAAGGGGGTTTTGCCATTGTTACCTCAGCATCAGGTTCATTCCAAATCAAGGTTTCCATTATGGGTTTTGAGTCCTTTGAAAGCGGGATTTTTAAAATGAAACCAGGAGAGAAGAAAGATTTTGGGACAATATCGTTGGAGGAAGAAATAGCCGCTTTAGGTGAAGTGACTGTTAAATCGACAAGACCTGATATAATCATAGAGGCAGATAAGACAATTGTCAACGTGGAAGGAACCGTGATGGCGGAAGGAAGTACCGCTCTGGACGTCATCGGCAGGTCTCCGGGCGTATACGTTGACGCCGATGGCAACATCAATCTCAATGGACGCTCCGGTGTGATTGTCCTGATCGATGACAGGCAAACGTATATGAGTGCAACCGATCTGGCCAACTTCCTGAGATCAATGCCGGCCGACAACATCAAAAGCATAGAAGTAATCAATAATCCTCCTGCCAGATTTGATGCTGAAGGATCGGCAGGTTTGCTTAATATCCGGCTTAAGAAAAACAATCAAAACGGAGTCAACGGCAGTGTTCAGCTAGGACATCAATACAACAGTTTACACGCACCTTTTGCAGGAGCAACTGTAAATGTGAAGCAGGGAAAATGGACCTCCAATGCCAGTCTGAATTATAATGAATTTGCAAGACCGATGGAATTGGATATTTTCAGAAGGTTTCAGCTGGAAGATGGCATTTCCGAATTCGATCAGGAAGCTGATGTTACCTTAAGGAGAAAAAATCTGTTTTTCAACGGCGGAACTGATTACTACTTCAACGACAAACACAGCGTGGGTGTGAATTTACAGATTTCGGGAGCTGATGGAAAAGAAGATGGAAACTCCCTGACCAACATCAGCAATCCGCAGACTGCAGACCGAAATTACCTTCGTGCCATCAACGATAGCAAATCCGACAATCAGCGCTTTTTTTCCAACCTGCATTATGTGGGAAATCTGGATACTTTGGGTACTAAACTGAGTGCGGATATTGATTTTACTCAGATGGAGAGTGGAAGTCTCAGTTTGCTGAACAACAGTTATTGGATGAATGAACAGCAAAACCTGAGGACGGATAGGATACTGACCGAGAATGCCATGCTTTACACCATTTTCACTTCCAAAATTGATTTTATCAAGCCTTTGAAAAACGGGAAAACTTTGGAGACCGGAGTAAAAGGTAGCTGGGTGAGATCGGACAATGACCTGGATATCCAAAGAGCTGCTTCCGGGGAGTCACTACAGCCGGACCCAAGCAGCAATGCCTTTATCTACCATGAAAATGTACTGGCTGCTTACGCCATTTTAAAGGGTAAATTCAGTCCAAAACTTGAATATCAGGCAGGATTGAGAGGGGAATATTCTGATATCACCGGCAACTCTGTCACGATGAGCCAAATCAACAATCAGCGGTATTTCAATCTTTTCCCCAGCATGTATCTGAAGCAAAAAGTGAGTGATCATTATCAGATCGTCTATAATATAAACAGAAGAATCACCAGACCGAATTACCGTTTGCTGAATCCATTTGTGAATTACATCGATCCCCTGACCACGGAGCGGGGAAATCCTGATCTAAAACCGCAGTATGCCAATAATTTTGAAATGAACCACATCATCAAAGATCAATACCAATTTACGTTGGCTTACAGCAGGACCACCAATTCCTTTAATCAGATCATGATCCAGAATGATGAAACCAGGGAAACCTTTATTCAGATTCAGAACCTGGATCGAGCGGACAATTTAAGTTTGAGAATGATGGTACCGGTGGATATCACAAAATGGTGGAATATGAATAACATGGTCCAGATTTATTACAACAGGTTCCAATCTCCCTTTGGCGATGAATTACTGGACAAGGAGCAGGTTTCCGGTACCTTCAGATCCCAGCATACCCTATCCTTGCCGAAAGGATTTAAAATGGAATTCATGGGCATGTATCTAAGTCCGTTTTTGGAAGGACAGGCGCGGATCCAAGGTGTGGGTTGGGTGGATGCAGGTGTGACCAAATCCTTTAAAGACGATAAATTCAGCCTGACTGTAAATGGAAACGATATATTCAGAACCCAAAAGTTCCGTGTAAATGTACTTTTCGACCAAATAGATACCAGGGTTGCCCAATACAACAACAATCAGTCAGTTCGGGTTACTTTAAGATATAAATTCAGCAGGGGCGAAAATTTCAGGGTTTCCAACAGAAGCGGAAGCAAGGAAGAGCGGGACAGGTTGGATTGATGGAATTTGGAAGGAAGAGGTGTTTCAATAGTGATAAAAATTGGAACGTTCCCTTTGTTGTCAGCGGAAATAATCTTTATAAAGTATAAAGCTTGTTTCCGCTTTTTTTTATTTAATTCTCCGGCTTTTCCTTATCGAAGTAAGTGCAGGATAATTACCGGCCGTCAACACAATACCATAATCAATGAAACGGGAACCCGGGAGGAATTTACTGTTTCTTTGATTTCCCGAACATGAAGTCCCGAATCATTTGCCGTGGTCATCCAATCAGCAAAAGTCCTGAGAAACCATTGGTGTCCCTTTACAAAACCCCCATCCAATCCCTTCCAGGAATCCGCCAGCCATTGGCTTTTATATTCCAGATTATTTTGCAAAAGGAAAAAGGGATGGATGGTTTGGACAAATATTTTACCTTCCGGTGACAAACCTTCTTTTAGCTTTTTCAAAAGCATTGCATTTTCTTCCTGAAGATATAAACAGAAGTTTAAGACAATACCCTCATAAGTGCCATGGGGTAAGGGAACGCCGGCTATAATCTCTTCAAAAGTCAGCTGAAAAAAGTCTGAAATTCCTTTGGCCCGTGCATACTCCAACAGTTGCTTGTTGGCATCAATACCGGTCATTTCAATTCCGTTCTCCGAAAGATGTCTGCAAAGCCAACCTTCTCCGCATCCTACATCCAACACTTTGTGAACACCTGCACTGCTCACAGTATCAACAATAGCTTGATCGGTAAATTTTCGGGAATCAATTTTGGAGTTTTCAATAACCGAAATCCATCTGGTTGCGTTTTCTTCCCAGGAAGAAATGATATCCTTGTTCAATGATTCGGGGGATGGGCTTTTATTCATAAAATTTGCTGAAGGGATTTTAATCGAGTTAAAAATAGGATTTGATAATCAATCGATTTCATAATGCTTTTGGGTAATTTTCATAAATTTGAGTATATATCCGATGTTTAATCAAATATACAGATAAATGTTTTGTTCAAATTATGAAGACTTTTGGATTTAAAAAGATTCTTAAAATCCTTTTGGCGATCTTAGTAGCCATCTTTTTTTCTTGCTTAATTTTTGTTTTTGTCGCATCAAATCCTGTCCCTGAAAAAGCCGAAGAAATCATCAGAGATGTATTCTCAAAAGAAATTCCCCAGCAGATATTAGGAGACACGGCCATGGCTGCCTCCGGAGAACTGGACATCTGGTACGAATCTATTAATCCTAAAGGAACGTCCAAAGGAACAATTCTATTGATTATGGGGCTGGGGGGAAATGCGATTGAATGGCCCCAGTATTTCGTTCAACCGCTTGTGGATGCGGGTTATCAGGTCATCAGGTTTGACAACCGCAGCACGGGTCTTTCCTCATGGGTTGATGAGGAATTTTCCTTAGAAGACATGGCACTTGATGCATTTGCAGTGATGGATGCTGCCGGAGTGCAAGCTGCCCATGTTATGGGAATTTCCATGGGGGGAATGGTAGCCCAGCTAATGGCTATAGAACATCCGGAACGGCTACAATCCCTCATCTCCATGATGGCTTCGGGTTATACGGATGACCCGGAGCTGGAAAGCATCTCACGTTCTAAATTTTTAGCATTGATTGCGACGGGAATACGTCATGGAATATTCAAGAACGAGAAAAACATCGTCAGGACAACTGTTAGCGTCAGGAGTATAATGGTGCCGGAATTATCCGAAGAACGGATCAGGGCCCTGGCCGAGCAAAGTCTTTTCAACCAAAGATTCCGGAGAGGATTCAATCCGGATGCTTTTATGCAACAGACAAAAGCGGTATTGAGCTCGGGATCCAGATTGGAAAAGCTGAAAACATTGAAAGTTCCGACGCTGGTTATCCATGGAAGGGAAGATCCTCTTATACCGATGTCGCACGGCATCAAAACTGCTGCTGTAATTCCGAATGCCGAATTGGTGATCATTGACGGGATGGGACACGATGTCAGTCCCGAACATATGAAGCAAGTACATGATGCAATATTTGATTTTTTGGAAGGAGTGGAAAAGGAAAAAGGAATGCATGAAGACGGGGTTAAAAGTGCAACTAACAGTTCTTGGGATTCTCCATTTTTCAGGCTGGAAAAATAAATTCAGGGAAAATAAAAAAGACTCTTTGTCGCACACCTGCCCGGGATTGCGTCAGAGTTGTAATGGTAACCAAAACAACTCAGTGATGCACAAACTATATACTGTTTTTATTTTTACCTGCTTCTCGGTTTTGCCGATTTCCTTGCATGCACAGCAACCGAAGTGGTACTGGGCTACAGAAATCTCCGTGACCTCCCGGATGGGCAACCGGCAGGTTCTCCAGCCCATACAGGCAAACTTCAATCTGGAATGGCGAAACCGATTGGGACTGGAAATTGCCAATCAACTTTTTATGGGAGTGCAAGGCCATATCAGGACTTATTCAAATGTGGAGGAATTTTACAAAATTTAAATCCACTCCTCCCACATCGACCTCAGCATATAGCTTCAAAATCTCCAATAATCTTCTGGGCGGAGGGCCATTTATCACTCGGTTTTTTAGTTTTAACAATAAATTAAAAATCTACACCGGCCTTTTTACAAGTGTGGAACAGGGGAAAGGCAGCTATTCGTTAACCATGGAAAGCTTCATTTGTCCGGAATGTCCCTGGGCGAATATGTCTATGGTGAGACTCCCGTGGGAAATGGATCATGTTAAATTCAGGGAGCGAAATATAACAGCAGGCTGGGAGTTGGGCGCCACTTTCCAAATCAAAAAACACCTCGCCATCACCGGCAATCTCAATCTGTTACAGTTTGAGAATTACAAAAGAAGTGTGTCCGAAGGTGCCCTTCCCAGGGAACCGGAGCCTGGTTTATATAGAAATATTTATATGTCAGGTTCAGGATTTACCCATTTTGTGGAAAGACCCATGTTTTATTTGGGTGTATTGCTGCAATTGAAGTAGATTGATATATAAGGATTGACTGTTTTTAAAAATGGGCAGATCTGGGAATCCTACATTTCTGAAGGCATTGGTGAGACCCCGGGAAAAACAATTGCATGTATAAATGGTGGCTGCATCTCACCTCTCCCCCTCGGCTTTAATCGAATGTGCGTGTTGGGCTTATTTCAGGTTAATCTTTTTTTTATCGCACTATCTGAAGATGGTGGAAATTGGGGGTAGGGTTAAGCAGACTTAAGCCAGCTGATTAGTTACAACATTTTTAACCTCTTTCCCCCAATTATTGGCGAAATTTTTAAAAATAAGTATATTGGATAATAATACAGTACAAATACTGCTGTGAAAAAAATTATTCAGCCAAACGCTTGCGATATGAAACTGAAAAAAGAACCGATTCCCCAAGTTTTTCAACCTTTACTTCTCAAGGCTTCAATATTTAAAAGGCTTCTCCAAAGTTTGTTCTTGATAGCAATGATCGGATGGACTGCCTGTAATCCCGAAAATGAATCAGTCCCCATGGGAGATAATGATATCGGGGGTGTCGTTACAGGTCCCAACGGACCCGAAGCAGGGGTTTGGGTAATTGCCGAAACGCATGATCTACCCACCCGATATGCCAAGATTGTGGTCACCGATGACAACGGACAATATCTGATCCCCGAGCTTCCCGATGCAAATTATTCGGTATGGGTGCGGGGTTACGGATTGGTGGATTCACCAAAAAAAGAGACTTCCCCGGGTGAAAATCTTGATTTGGATGCAGTGGAGGCACCGGATCCACATGCAGCTGCTGAATATTACCCGGCCGGATATTGGTTTTCCCTGCTGAATGTGCCTGATAAAAGCAAATTTCCGGGCACAGGACCTGAAGGAAATGGCATATCCCCCGATATTAAAACCCAGGCGCAGTTTTTAATGAATGTTAAATCAGGCACCTGCCTCGCCTGTCATCAGCTCGGTAGCAAAGGAACGCGGGAATTCCACCCCTCTATGGCCGATACCATCCAAGATTCCAAAGTCGCGTGGGAAAAAAGAATTGGCGCGGGACAGGCCGGAGCGAGTATGATTTCCTCCGTTCACCGGCTCGGAAGGGAGGAGGTTCTCACGATGTTTGCGGACTGGACTGACCGGATTGCTGATGGGGAAGTCCCTCCGGTACCGCCACGGCCGGAAGGTATAGAAAGAAATGTGGTCATTACACAATGGGACTGGGCAGATCCTAAAGCTTATCTCCACGATCTGGTTTCGACAGACAGGAGAAATCCCACACTCAATGCCAATGGGCTTATATATGGGGCTTTGGAAGCAAGTGCCGATTATTTGCCTGTGCTGGATCCTGTCAATCATGTGGCCAGCAAGGTTCCGTTGACCGTTCGGGATCCGGAAACCCAACCTGCTTCAGGGCCGGATATGCCGCAGCCATCACCCTATTGGGGTGATGAGGCCATTTGGGACAGTAAAGCCAACGTGCACAATCCAATGTTCGATGATCAGGGCCGCGTGTGGATAACCGCTGCAGTCCGTCCACCCGACAATCCGGCCGTGTTCAAAGAAGGTTCGGGCCATCCCTCCGCCAAGGTGTTTCCAATGGAAAGAGCCGGACGCCATCTGGGGATGTATGATCCCGAAACAGATAAATACGAACATATCAGTACAGGTTTCAGCACGCACCACCTGATGTTTGCCGAAGACGAAAGCAATACCCTGTGGACGAGCGGGGGAGGACAAGTGGTAGGATGGCTGGATACAGAGGAATATTTGGAGACAGGAGATGAGGAAGCATCACAGGGATGGACTCCGCTCATCCTGGATACGAACGGCAACGGAAAGCGGGATGAGTATGTAGAGCCCAATGATCCTGTGGACTCCGGGAAAGACAGGAGGATTTCGAAAGGCCTTTACGCAGTCTCTCCTGCGGCAGACGGTTCGGTTTGGGGATCTTCTTTAGGCTATCCAGGTGCCGTGATCCGGCTGGAACCGGGAGACAATCCTTCCGAAACTGCCCTGGTGGAATATTATGAACTGCCCCTGGATGATGCCGGTGAGCCGCTGGAGGGATTCTCTCCCCGTGGAATGGACGTGGATCGGGAAGGTGTAGCCTGGGTTGCCCTGGCAAGCGGGCACATGGCCAGCTTTGATCGCCGGAAATGTACCGGCTCACTCAACGGACCGGATGCCACAGGGCAGCACTGTCCGGAGGGCTGGACATTCTATACCGAACCTTTGCCTCAGATGAAGGGCGTAGATGATCCGGGTAGCGCCGAATCAAGCTACTACACTTGGGTGGATCAGTTCAATACCTTGGGACTGGGTGAAAATATTCCCATCAATACCGGCAATGAATCCGAAGGGCTGCTGGTACTAAAGGACGGAGAGTGGATCGTGCTGCGGGTTCCCTACCCGATGGGATTCTATACCAAATGGATGGACGGGCGGATAGACGATCCCGATGCAGGCTGGAAGGGACGTGGTATCTGGGCAACAATAAGTACCAGAACACCTTTCCATATGGAAGGTGGAAAAGGCACGACAAGCAAAGTCTACAAATTTCAGATGCGGCCGGATCCTTTAGCAAAATGAAATCATATTTTAAATCAATTTGTCAACCTAAATTATTAGAAGAGCATGTGTAATAATCATGGAGTAGCTTATGTAAAACCCGGAATCGTGGAGGTTAGAGAAATAGATTACCCCAAATTAGCGATGGGAGACCGGAAATGCGATCACGGTGTGATCCTAAAAATAGTATCTACCAATATCTGTGGCAGTGACCAGCATATGGTCAGGGGCCGAACAACAGCTCCGGAGGGATTGATATTGGGTCATGAAATCACCGGAGTGGTAATTGAAGCGGGAAGAGATGTGGAATTTATAAAGGAGGGTGATCTGGTCTCTGTGCCGTTTAATATAGCCTGCGGAAGATGCCGGAATTGCAAAGAACAAAGAACCGGTATTTGTTTAAATGTAAATCCCGCTCGTCCGGGAGCCGCTTATGGCTATGTGGATATGGGTGGCTGGGTAGGGGGCCAGTCAGAATATGTGATGATCCCTTATGCGGATTTTAACCTTTTGAAATTTCCGGATCATGATCAGGCTATGGAAAAAATAAAGGATCTTACTTTACTTTCTGATATTTTTCCTACCGGTTTCCATGGAGCGGCGACGGCTGGGGTAGGTCCGGGAACCATTGTTTATGTTGCGGGAGCGGGCCCTGTAGGATTAGCCTGTGCTGCATCCTGTCATTTATTGGGGGCAGCAGTGGTGATTGTTGGGGATATGATTCCGGAGCGGCTGGAGCAGGCAAAAAGTTTTGGATGTGAAACGATAGACTTAAGAAAGGACACTCCTTTGGCGGAGGCCATTGCCGCTATTGTTGGTGTGCCGGAAGTAGACTGCGCAGTGGATTGTGTGGGGTTTGAGGCAAGAGGTCATGGTGCAGATGCTGCGCGGGAAATGCCGGCTACCGTGCTGAATGCTGTTATGGATGTCACACGTGCCGGGGGAAGCATCGGAATACCCGGATTATATGTTACAGGTGATCCGGGTGCTGTAGATGAAGCGGCCAAAAAAGGAAGCCTAAGTATCCGGCTGGGTTTGGGATGGGCAAAATCACATTCCTTGCATACCGGACAATGTCCGGTGATGAAATACCACAGGCAATTGATGAATGCTATTCTTTATGATAAAATAAAAATTGCAAAAGCGGTGAACGTGGAAGTGATTTCTCTCCCTGAGGCTGTAAAGGGATATAAGGATTTTGATAGTGGTGCCGCCAAAAAATTTGTGATAGATCCACATGGTATGATACCCAATTGACAGTAATTCCGGTTGGACAATAATAGCCAAGCAAAAAACGGGCATAAAAATAAGGGTTTGGATTTCTCCTGTTCGATTTTAAGGCTTGCTATTATTTTCTGATTAGGTGCTTTTTTCAGGATACCTCCTTGAGCGTCAACCTGTTTGATCCCGGGTCGGGCAGAACTCTCAATCAGCAGGGATAAAAATATCAAATGTTGCTCCTTTGTCCGGTTCTCCTTTTGCTGTAATAATGCCGTTGTGATTCTCCACAATTTTTTTAACGATCGCAAGTCCGATGCCTGTACCGCTGTATTTTTCTCTGTCGTGTAATCGTTGGAATACTTCAAAAATTCTATTGCAATGTTTGTTTTCGAAGCCTATGCCGTTGTCAGAAACACTGATATGACAATATCTCTGCTGTCCGTTAAGATCTTTGTTGTTCAGTTTTTCGCCTATGGCAATTTTATTATTTATGGTGATAAGTGGTGAAAGTTCAGGATTCGAGAATTTCAGTGAATTGCCGATAATATTATAAATGAGTTGCCGGAATTGAAAAGGGATTATATTTGTATGGCACAAATGGGCAGCATCTATGGTGGCTTGCTTATCTTTCAACTCTTCTTTTAAATCTTTTTTTATTTCATCAAGAATTTTATTAAGATCGGTTTTTTCAAACTTTAAGTCTGCGGTAGCGATACTTGAGAAAGCCAACAGGTCTTTAATGAGCTGTTGCATGCGTGCTGCCGTTTTTTGCATCCGAAGAAATTGATCTCTTCCTTTTACAGATAAATTCTGATATTCTTTCTCAATTATCTGATCAGAGAATACCTGGATTTTTCTCAAAGGTTCCTGCAGATCATGGCTTGAAATGTACATAAATGATTGCAGTTCCTTATTCATTTTGGTGAGCTCATCATTTTTTTCAATAAGCAACTTATTGGCAAAAGCAAGTTCATTGGTTCTGTTCTTTACCTTCAGCTCCAATTCGTTTGCAAAACTTTTCTGGATATGAATATCAGTAAATGCACCTACCCACTTTATTATTTTGTTTTCACTGTCCACAACAGGTTCTCCATTGACCTTAAACCATCTGAACTCCCCGTTCATGCCTTTCAGGCGTACATCAAAGCTATAATGGGTGGAGGTTGTTAAACTATGCAGCCAGGCATCATTGATCATATCAAAATCATGGGGGTGAACGATTGCTTTCCACTCATCACGGCCACCGGGCTTTATGCCTGTGTACGCTTCCCATTTATTTGAGGCATACTCCTGATTGCCCTTATCATCTGTTAACCAAACTAACTGTGGAAGCGATTCAGCCAACAGGCGGAATCGCTCTTCACTTTCTTTTATGATTCTTTCATCATTTTTTTCTTTGGTTATATCCCTGAAAGTCCAGCTCCAAGCATAATAAGTGCCATCCTCACCCACCACAGGATAACCATAGCGTTCCACTATTTTGCCGTCTTTATATTTCAGTTCGTCCTTGATGGTATCAGTGGGGTGTCCGTACAGGTATTTTACTTTTTCAAAAAACTGTTCCGGTTCTACAAGCTGCGTCATGGCATGTGCCAGTGCTGCCTCATCGTCTTCGGCATCAATGATATGCTGAGGCATATTCCAAATTTCAATAAAACGTTTGTTATACGAAAGGATTTTACCTTTCGAATCTACCAGCAACACTCCGTTTAGGTTTGCCTGGTTATATGTTTCAAGTAAGATCCTACGATATTCGAGTATTTCAATTGTCGCTTTCTGCTCCTGGATATTGATGGCAGTACCAATAAAACCCGCAAACTCACCGGCTTCATAACGTGCAACAACTTTTAGAAATATCCATTCGTACAATCCAGAAGCGGCATTTTTAATACGACATTCAAAACTAAAAGTAGTTTGACGGGAAGTTCCCTCATTATAATTTTTATAGACTGAGGCTATATCTTCGGGGTGTACCACTTTTTCCCAGATCTTCCCGGTAAAATCAGAAAGATGGGCAATGCCCACAAACTGAAGAAGATCAGCGTTAGCATAAAGAATATTTACTTCCTTATCAGTCAACCATATCCACATGGGCGCCTGTTCGGCAAGCTGGTGAAACAGGTTTTCACGTGCACGAATTTTAATGCCAGCCAATTTTTTCCACGCAAGATTCTGAATGTTGTTGGTAAAAGTGCTGAATAGTGCTTCATTTTCCTCTGACTTTGTAAATCCAAACTTTTCCTGTCCTTCCGGGATTTTTAAAGCACTTATTTTGCCCGTTGTTTCAATGGCGGTAACAAAAATGCCTGCTCTGTTGCCTGATTCATCATTTACAGCACTGAAACAAAAAGTCAAATTTACATATTCAAAACCATTTCGGTAAAGGGGCAGCAAAATATCTTCGTACGATACGGATTCTCCCTCTGTCAAAACCCGGTCAATTACCGGCTGGATGTCTTTCCATATTTCCTGCGGGTAATCTTTACGCCTGCTTCCCAATATGTCGGGATGCTCTCCTTCCCTGCGGAAAATAGGCATGAAGGCATCATTATAAAAACAAATCATTTCCGGTCCCCAAAAAAGGAACATGGGGAGTCTGGAACCCAGAATAATATTAAGGGTGGTGCGGAGGCTCTGGGGCCAGCTGGCAGGATCGCCTAAAGAGGTATTACTCCAGTCTTTTTCACGGATGAGTTTACCCGTCCCCCCACCATCCGGAAGGAACTGCAAATTATTAGAATTGATTTGCATATTTGATTTAATTTCCTTTAGAGGTGAAGTATAAAATGCTTTGTCACGGGTTGTTGACAGTTTTAACAAAGAGATTCAAAGCATCATGATAGCCCTTTTGAGTTCATTAAAGTGAATAGGCATGCTAATATAACGTAGTTCGAAATTACTTCAAAAAAAACCTTCCCCGATCCCGAAACCATCAAAACGCATGGCAAGCAATTCTGATGCTTAGGAATGGGTCTGAGCGGAGGAAGCCTTAGGATTCTCCCACATTCCGAGACTGCCACTCCCCTTACCCACCTCAGCAACCTGCCAAAAAGGGTTCTCAGGGACTAAATAGGCGGTTTTTTAAGGTTTACTTACCCCAAACTCACGTTAATAAAATCAAAGAGCACTCTTGGCCTAAAGCGAATCCGCAACTTTAGGTTTCAGGTGGCAGGTATATAAATATCGAAGGCCGCTCCTTTTCCTAATTTACCGGAAGCTGTGATAATGCCGTTGTGATTTTCAACAATTTTTTTAACAATAGCAAGTCCAATGCCTGTACCGCTGTAAATTTCTCTGTCGTGTAACCGTTGGAATACTTCAAAAATTCTATCGCCATATTTGTTTTCAAAGCCTATGCCGTTGTCCGTGAAATTTATGTGGCAATAGTCATTTTGCGGCTGGAGTTTTTCATTGTTGAACATTTTACCTTTGACGACTTCACTTTTTATTTTGATGTGTGGGGGAGTATCGGGCTTGGAAAATTTGAGTGCGTTGCCAATGATGTTGTGCATGAGTTGACGGAACTGGAAGGGGATGATGTTTGCCTCACACATTTCTGTTGCCTCAATGGTTGCCTGTTTTTGTTGCAGCTCTTCTTTGATCTCCTCTTTTACTTCTTCTAGAATTATAGTGAGATCAGTCTTTACAAATTCCTGCTTATCTCTGCTTGTGCGTGAATAATCAAGTAAATCCTGAATGAGTGTTTGCATCCGCTTAGCTGCTTCAAACATTCGGTTGAATTGTCTTTGACCGTTTTCAGATAAATTATCGTACTCTTTTTCGACAATCCGTCCCGCAAATATTTGTATTTTTCGGAGGGGTTCCTGCAAATCGTGACTTGAAACATAGGCAAAAGATTGAAGTTCTTTATTGATAATTTCAAGCTGCTGGTTTTTTTGTTTTAATTCTGCTTCATAATTTTTTTGTTCGGTTACATCCTGCGCTGTCCCAGACATCTTAATGGTGTTGCCCTTATTATCGGTAAAAACTTTCCCTGTTACGCTAAGTACACGCACAATGCCGTCAGTCCGGATAGCTTTGTGAAAGAGACTGAAGGGTTGTTGGTCTTTGAGTGACAGTTGCACGGTATCATTCACATATTCCCTGTCATCAGGGTGAATAAACTTAAGAAAATTCTCATAGTTAGGTTCAAACTCCTTCGGGGCTGACCCATAGATCCTGTAGAGTTCATCCGACCACTCAAATTTCTTTGCGGGAACATCCCATTCCCAACTTCCGATATGTGCCAGCCGCTGGGCTTCAACAAGCTGGGTGGTTTTGTGTTTAAGTGTTTCTTCTGCTTGCCTACGTGTGGATATGTCACGGACAAAGCCAATAAACAGGTGCCTGCCATTAATTTTAGAGGAGGAAATTTTCAGTTCAATGGGAAATTCACTTTTATCTTTGTTCAAAGCGAATATCTCAATCGGTTTGTTGATTACAGGGCCTTCCCCGGTTTTTAAATAATGGTTCATCCCCATATTATGCTGTTGCCGATACCGTTCGGGGATGATGGTTTCAGTTAAGGTTTTTCCAAGCACTTCTTTTTCTTTCCAGCCAAAAATAAATTCTGATTGGGGATTCCAGCTCATTATTATACCGTTTTCGTCAATCGTTATCACGGCATCCGGTGCATATTGGAGAATGGTTTGTCGCCGTACTTCGCTTTCTTTCAACTGTCTCTTATGGCTGCCCAATTCCACAGTCATGTTACTGAAAGAGCCGGCCAACCTGTCAATTTCGGTATTGGTGCCTACCCAGATTTTTATTTTTCCCTCATCGTCTTTGTAAGCAATTCCCCGGCTGAGATGCCATTGATAGTCTCCGTCTTTATTTAAAACACGATGCTCCAGCTCAAGGTTACTTCCGGTTTTGATCGAATGATGCCACAGTTGTTGGTTTTTTTCCCAATCGGAGGGATGGATTAATTTTTTCCATCCCCAACCTTTTAGTTCCTCAAAAGTACATCCTGTATAATCAAGCCACTTTTGATTAAAGTAATTTACATTTCCTTCCGGATCTGCTGTCCATATTTTTTGGGGTATGGAATCCGAAATAAAATTAGCCAGCTTTTCACTTTCCCTGAATTTTTCCCGTGCCAGTATCTGTTCTGTCACATCAGTTCCGTGTACATAAATGCCGTTAATATTACCTTGTGTATCATGAGTAGCCTGATATACAAAGTTGACATACACATTTTGCGGATGTCCTTTTCCCCTTTCAAGTTTTACAGGCATTTCTTTGCCTATAAAACGCTTCCCTGTTTTATAAACAATATCCAGCTGTTCAAAAAATCCCTGCCCCTCTATCTCGGGTAATGCTTCACGTACGGGTTTTCCGATAATATCCCGGGGCCCGGTCAGCTGCATGTACATTTCATTGGCCAGGATGAATACATGCTGCGGCCCGCGTAGCATGCAGATAATAGCGGGTGCCTTCAAAAAAACATTTTGCAAATTGGTTTCGCCAACTTTGTGAACGTCCACTTTAGCTTGCGTATCAAGCAGTGGATTTTTTACTTCTTCAGCAGTTGATTCTTTTCTGTTTGTAGCGGCACTTGATTTCATTCTTGGATATTTTGGATACTTTAGAGAATGAATCCTTCTCTTGTTGGCTTTTCAGCCTCAACTTGTTTGACGAGGGTAAGTGCATTAAAAATCATGCCTTTCATTTGAGAAAAAACAGTTGGTTTGCGGATGTAGTATTGGGCGCCTTTATCATATAATAAGTTTACAACTTCTGTATCCAACGAAGTAGAAAATATGATTACAGGCAGCTTATTTAATTTTTCATCCTGCATTATTTCTTTTAAACATTCAGAGCCACTCTTTCGGGGCATATTCAGATCAAGGAAAAGAACATCAGGCAGGTTATCTGTTTTTTCCAAAAGTCGTTGCATGAGTTCCTCACCGTCATTTACCGTTATAAGATTTGCAGTCACGGGAAGTTCTTCCAATGCTTCTTTGAAAAAGTTACAATCGTCCCGATCATCGTCAGCAAGCATTATATTGATTGTTGGTATGTTCATAATATAAAGATAGAATATAAATGTTAGATGCAGCGAAGATGTTATGGATTTTGGGGGGTTTACCTCCCTTTCACTTTGAGGAGGGATAGCCAAAACGGTTATCCGCATAACTAAAATCAGATTCTGCATTCAGCGGAACATGGTTGGATCTAGCTAAATAGTGGCCATAAAGTCTTCCTAAGTTTACATCCTGATCACCACGTGCCCGGTTTTCTCCCCTGTTTCCACGTAATTAAATGCTTCGACAATTTCCTCCAAAGCATATGTTCTTTCAATCACTGCTTTAAACCTCCCCTCCTCTATCAGCCTTTTGATGAAAACAATGCTTCCTTTAGTATTGGATGGAAAAGGAAAGACTACTTTTTTTCCACCGAATATGGGTGTAATAAGTGCCAGTAAAGGATTTTGAACATTTTCACCTAATTCTGAGGAGATAAAAACCCCACCGGGTTTCAGTAATCTTTTACACTTTCCGAAAGAACTTTTACCAACAGCATCAGATACAAAATCAAACTTTTCCTGAGAAACGGTAAAATCGGTTTTTTGATAATCAATTAGTTCATCAGCACCCAGTGATTTGATCAGTTCCATGTTTCTTGTATTGCAGGTTGCAGTCACGTGTGCATCAAAATATTTCAGCAGCTGAACCATAGCCGAACCGATGGACCCGGTACTTCCGTTGACAAGTACCTTTTGGCCGGGAAGGAGGTTTACTTTATTGATGAAATTATAGGCATAATGAGCCCTTTCGATGCTGGAGGCTGCCTGTTCATAGCCGATTTTTTCAGGCATGATGTCAAAAGGTTTGTTTTCGGAAAGAGAGATGTATTGGGCATGGGAAGCTATACCAAGGTCATCAAACCCAAAAACTTTATCACCTGTTTTGAATGTCCTCACCGCATTACCCACAGCTTCAATCCGGCCTGAAAAATCAGTTCCAAGAATTTTGTTTTTTGGTTTCCGCATTCCTGTTACAAACCGCATGATAAAAGGTTTGGCCCTCAACTTGGCGCAATCTGTCCTATTTACTGTTGAAGCATAAACCCTGATCAGCACTTCAGTCTCTTTCACAACCGGTTTCTCAACTTCTTTAATTTGTATTACACCTGGAGGGCCTTATTTTTCAAAAAAAGCTGCTCTCATACTTTAAATTGATGATTAAATCTTTCAAAACTTTAACTATGTATTGCTTTAGAAGTAGTTAAAGCTAACAAATTGTTATATGATTACAATTTTGTGGGGTTCAAATTATATAAATATTTACATTTTAAGTGTAACATTATTAGTGGATTTAATGTGAAAATTTGATAAGTATTTTGGACATACAGAATACTTAAACCAATCCCAAAATGGAAAAGAAAACCAACGAGAAGGAAAACAAGGATAAATCCGGAAATTCCTCCAAGCAAGGCTCTAAAGAAAGCCAAGATCAAAAAAAACAAGCCAGTACCTCAGGAAAATCCCAAAACAAGGACACCAAATCAAAGTGATGAAAAGCTTGACGGTGAAAATTTCCTGAATTTGTTTTAGGGAAAATTAAATGAAATCCCCGAAGGAAAGACTTTCGGGGATTTTCGATTTAATAAACTGAAGTTTAGGGGATTGCAAAAGCAATAAAAGAATCTCCCGAGGCTGTTCCCATCCGGTTACCGCCTCCGGCCGCAATGACGACATATTGTTTACCGTCTACAGCATAAACAGAGGGGACAGCATAGCCTCCTGCAGGAAGTTTATATTTCCAGAGCTCCTCCCCGGATTCTGCATCAAAAGCCCTGAACATTTCATCTGCCGTGGCACCTATAAAAACCAAACCTCCGGCAGTTGCGACACAACCACCGAAATTCTGGGTTCCGGTATCCTCTACACCCTTCGCTTTCAATTCCTGATAATAACCGAGTGGCACCTTCCATTTGATTTCCATGGTATTCAAATCCACGGCATTCAATGTACCCCACGGCGGCTGGTTTGCAGGATAACCTTCTTCGTCGGCAAAAATCCTGAATCCCTGAAGCACATATTTTTCCAACGCTCCCGATTCGCTTACCTTATGAGGATCAGTTTCTTTTTCTTCCAGCAAAAAAGCTGTTAGCTTATCCAACTCCTCCTGATCGAACTGGGTGAAGGAAGGCATCAGTCCTTTTCCTCTTCTGATTATCTGCTGGATTTCCTTCTTGTCCAATCTTTTACCCACATCGAAAAGGGCAGGAAAAGCACCTTTTACGCCTTCTTTATCGGCACCATGGCATTGGGCGCAATTCAGCATGTAGTTGGTGTAGCCAGCCATTTGTTCTCTTTTGCCAGCCGATTTTGTCTCCACTTTCTTTAGCTGCAATACCATGGGTAACTCATTGATGTTTAGAAACATCACATTGGATGAAGGATTATAAGAAGCACCGCCCCAAAGTGATCCACCTCGGGTGGCCGGCATGGCAATGGAACCTTCAAGACTGGGAGGCGTGTACATTCCCTCGTTTCGATATTTCTTTAATTCTTCCCTCACGTAGGCATTTGCTTCAGGTGATAAGTCAGTCAGTTTCTCAGGATCGAGCTGTTGCGGCGCAAGGATGATTCCCTGATTGAATTTCTGAGTGGGATGAGCCACCTCGCCAAGCACATTGGAAGCTGGAACAGGCCTTTCGGTCGCAGAAAGCAAGGGTTGACCGGTAAGCCTGTCGAGCAAAATAAGTTCTCCCATCTTTGTCGGTTGTGCCAATGCCTCCTTAAATCCGTTTTCCCATGGGATTTTTATCAAAGTCGGTGCGGCGGGAAGATCATAATCCCATAGATCGTGGTGAACCGCCTGATAATGCCAGATTTTTTCTCCGGTAAGCGCATTCAGTGCAAGGACACTGTTACCATATAAATTTTCTCCAAGCCTGTTTCCTCCATAAAAATCATACGTGGCAGATCCGGTGGCCGCAAAGACCCAACCTTTTTCTTCATCCAAACTCATCCCGCTCCAATTATTGGTGCCACCATAATTTTCTCCCTCGATCCATTTCCAGGTATCATGCCCCAACTCGTCTTCTTGGGGAATGGTATGGAAAATCCAGACAAGCTCGCCGGTTCGGGCACGATATGCCCGGATATGCCCCGGAGATGCATCATATCCTTCTCCCGTGGCGGAACCGATAATGATCAGCCCATTGTATATAATTCCCGGTGTGGACAGTCCCACAGAGATACTTTCCGGATCAGTTCCCAGATCTCTTCTTAAATCAATCTTACCCTTTTCCCCGAATTCCTGATTCAATTCCCCTGATTTGGCATTTACAGCATAGAGGTAACTCCCCGCCGGAAGAAATATGGTTTCTTTTTCCCCATCCCTCCAATATGTCACGCCCCTGTTGACACCTACGGCAGGTTCCTTTTCGAACGGATCAAATCTCCACATTTCCTTACCCGTAGCAGCCTCCAAAGCAATCAATACCAGCGAAGGCGATGTGATGTACATGATATCTTCAATAATAATGGGGTTGCATTCAATAGTTGTTCTTTCTGCGGCATCACCTGTGTTGAAGGTCCATGCAGGTTCCAGAAGGTGCACATTTTGGGTGTTGATCTGATCCAGATCCGAAAACTGGGCCGCATCCGGACCGGAACGGTACATCGGCCAACCTACATGAGACCCAGGATTTTCTTTGACACAGGAAAAGAAAATCATACTAAACCCAACAACAAGGTATTTTAGGGAAAGACGTGACATGTTTTTAAAAATCTGGATAAAAAGGTAAGTAATTGAAGGAAAACCCGGAAATTCTTTTCCAGGTATTCCTGAATTCAAGATTGCATCAACTCAAAAAGTAATTAAATAAATAAAAACAGGAGATTTCTCCGGATAGGCTTATACCTAAACCCGGAAAAACCTCCTGGATATTTAATTTTCGGTAAAAGCCGTGAAATCCGTATTCAGCTGTTGATCTGAAACTTCTGTTCCTGAATAAATGATTATCCTATGCTTGAAGGTGACAGATTCTCCTGCTGACAATTTAAAATTAAGCTCTTCCTTGCCTTCACTGAATTCCTTTTGACCCAACGGATTTGCTGCATATAGGCCATACCCCCGAGCATGCCAGTAAGTGGGATAACCTACATTATCAGGGTGATCCAAAATGGCAAGAGAAACCTTTTCACCTTGGATTTCACCTGAAAGATTCATCCATTTTCCTCGGGTTCCCCAGGCATCATCGCCCTCAATTCCTTCGCTGCTTCTGTACATTCCTGTGACACCTTCATTGTTCATGGTGGGAACATCAGTTGCTTTTCCACTGGCATCCGTAAAGATTTCCGCTTTATCGCTGGGATGCTCCAGTTCACGGGCAACACGGATACCCAGGACTCCTTCTTTGTTATCCTTCATCGAAACGTCCTGATCAAGGGCTGTCAAGGTAGTGATCCGGTCGATCATTCTTTTATCACCATCTGCCCTGAAGATGAAAACAGTGTTTTCTCTTAGCAAAGCCTCTCCCTTTGGATTCAGCCATTCCATGGTAACCTCAAGTTCTCCTTTATCACTTCCGCTGCTGATATTGTTGATTTCTTTGTGGACGATGGAGCCATATCCGCTCTTTTTTTCTTCAGGTATCGCATCTGAATTATTCCAAAAGTCCAATCCGTTTACATCGCCGTAATTGAACCACAGCCCTACATGATGCGGATGATCAACACGCTCGCCAGGTCGTGGATCAAGTGGAAATCCCCTCGTCAAGACAGTTCCTTTGGATGTTTTTAATGGATAAAGAACCGGCTTTTCCATTGTATCAGGATATAGATAGGCGGTGAACAGCTCCCCGTTCACCAGCACCTCCACCTTTTTCTCGTTGTCTTTTCGAACCAATTCGATGGTTTCCTCTGCCACTCCTGACTTGTTATCCAATGTTTGTGCATTTGCGTTTGTATTATCTCCGTTTGTACACGCCACCGTGGAAAGGACTACCAGCAAACTACCTATATTAGCAATGATCTTTGTTTTTCTATGCATGGGTTTTCATCTAAATTGTGAACTTCCTCAATATTTGAACACTTCTCCTCCTGCAAGAACTTCCTGCTTGGAATCATCGAAGGTAACGAATTTACCCGTTCTTAATGCAGCAGTGGTCATGATGTTGGCAATGGAATGATTGTACCCCGCTTTCACAGGAGCGTGGGGTTCTTTCCTGCTTCTTACACACTCCATCCAGTTCTTCATATGAGCGGAGGTCATATCGTCCACACCTGTATCAGCACCGGTTTCCACCTGAACCATATCCGCCAGACTTTGCTCCTCCAATAGGTTGGGTTTCATATCCATTGCACCAGCTTGTCGCTGGCTCAGTCCACCCGTTGGGGTTACTTTATTGGTATCCAGATTCAATTCTCCTCCGTTGGAGTAATAGATTTCTTTTGTTCCGCCGGCAGAATTGGTGAATCTGGAGGAGTACACCACCTGAAAACCCTTCGACATATCATCGAGAGGGCCGTAATCAAACACGGCAGTCATGGTATCGTGGTTTTCTCTGCCATCTTTCCATAGGTAAATACCTCCGTTGGCAGCCACGCTTCTTGGGTGGTCCAATCCGGTAAACCAGTGGACAGTATCGATCTGATGGGCCATCCATTGCCCCGGGATTCCGGAAGAATATGGCCAAAAGAGCCTGAATTCCAAATATTTTCTTGGATCCCATTCCTCAAATGGCCTGTTCATCAGATACCTTTCCCAATCTGTATCCTCCTTTTTGATTTCTTTGGTCAACTCCGGTAATCGCCATCTTCCCGGTTGATTCACGTTCCAGTTCATCTCCACCATCACGATATCTCCGAATTTTCCGGATCGGATAAAATCATTGGCAGCATGATAGTTGGATCCACTTCTTCTTTGCGAACCTACCTGTACAATTTTGCCTGTTTTTTCAACGGCATCTTTTGCGGCCCTTGCATCTTCCATGGTTTCGGCAAATGGTTTTTCTACATATGCATCCCTTCCTGCTTCCACTGCCTCTTTGCAATGCAGTGCATGCTGAAAATCTGCCGTGCTGATGAGAACCGCATCCACATCTTTTCGATCATAGAGCTCCTCGTTGTTCCGTGCCGTTTCAATGGTCTTTCCCGACAGTTCTTTTACATAGGCCACTGCTTCGTCCCTTCTTCTATTCCAGATATCAGAAACTGCAGTAAATTCAAAATTCATATCTTTGGAATGCTTCAGCATAGCCGGAATCAAAGCTCCTTTTGCCCTGTTTGAGAATCCGACGATACCTATATTTACACGGTCGTTTGCACCGATGATACGGCTGTAACTGCTGGCGGGAAAACCCATCGCTCCGATGGTAATGCCGGCAGTGGTTAAGGCGGACTTCTTGATGAAGTCTCTCCTTGAATTATTATTATTTGTCATGATCTTTTGGATTAATTTTATTTCAGATATAAGTCGATTTTTATTGTTTAATTTTATGGATATCCGCAATGATACCAGTAAATGCCAAAAACCAAAGGATCCTCTGCCAAATGCTAGATTGATGGCTTCTTCCGACTTCGGTCTTCGGTCTTCTAGCCCTTTGCCTCGATAAGCAATTGCTACTGGCAGAATAGCGGAAATACATATTTAATTTTTCAAATTTTATATTTTCAAAACATTTTTGATCTAAAATCATCAGCTTTTTGCCGAATTTGCTGTCAGCTTATTGAATAAGGACAATTGTTCTTTAAGTGCGGCTATTCGGTCAGTGGGTTGCGTCCGGGCTTCCAACAGAATCCAGCCACCATAATTGACACCTTCCAAGAGATTGAAAAGTTTTTGGTAGGGATAATCGCCTTCATTGAATTCCCTGACATGTACTGTATCACCCAACCACTGTTTGACCATATTGAAATTGGCCTCAAGTCCGGGAGGCAGCAGGTCCTCTTCATTGCAGTTCCAGCAGACCTTTACATTCGATTCGGTGACCTGATCAAAGATGGCTTTCATATTGGGTAATTCCTGAGTGTGTTGGCCATGTACCTCCACGCGCACCAGTTGGTCAAAATCCTGTGCATACTTCCCGACTTCATTAAAAGCGGATGCGATCTGGGATATTGTTTTTTCTTTGGGCACTTCGGTAGGTAGGTTGTTGGGTTTTACCTTGATACCGGTTGCGCCGATATCGTGACAGAGCTTGATGTATTTCTTGGTTCCTTCAATATTGTCCCTGAGTGTTGCCTGGTCCGGACTGTGATATTCAAAATTACTGCCATAACCCAAACAGGTAACCGGACTGGCTTCAAAGCGTCTTTTCACTTCCTCCCTTTGGGCTGCATTCAGGTCTGCTTCTACACCATGGGCGTGTTCGGTCCGAAGTTCTACCCCAAGAACTCCTGTTTTTTCACAGTTGGCAATCAATGTTGGTAAATCCCAATCCTTGCCCCACTCATAAGTGACAAGTCCGAATTTCATCTCTGAGGCTCTTATTCGGGACATTGCGGATATTGGATTCAATGCTGCCAATCCAATACCGGCGGCGAGACTCCTTTGTATAAAAATACGGCGTGTTAATTCTTTTTCCATCATCTAGGTTAACTTGGTTTAAGTGTCAGAAATGAAATTCCGGAAAGGTAATCGGACATATAATCTTTTCTTTTTACATTCCAATTAACAAAATAATCCTGTTTTTCCTTCCTAAAATGGATAGTGAAAATCTCTGAATCTTCCGGAATAAATTAAATATTGTCATTTCCTGATCCTTAATTTAAATCAAAATCAACAAAGAAGTAACTTAATTCATGTAAAGGGTAATTCAGACCTTTCAGAGGTTATCAGGCTATGTGGTTCTGCAACCTACAATTGATCGGTTCTTTCTGTGATTTCATTAACTTTAATTTACCACTTATTTCAACCCCTTCCAAAAATCAAGCCCAGTTTGGAATTCACCAAATTTTTCTAATGTTCAGATATCCAAGAGCCAAAATAGATAATTATTTCCATATGCGAAACGGATTATGGGGGGTTAATAATTTTGAAAAATTGATAAAATTTTAAAAAAAGAATAAAAAAGCCTGTAGATCCGTGGACTTACAGGCTTTTGTTATGCCTATTTTGATATTTAAATATTGTTTGAATGCAATAGTAATTTGTCGGGGTGACAGGATTTGAACCTGCGACCTC
>JBGTDA010000195.1:0-49111 GCA_041748555.1 Rhodonellum sp. | reverse complement strand
TTGAATTTTGCCTTGACACTCGAATATCTGGAAGCAGAATTCTATACCATGGGCCTGGCCTCCGGCGGGCTTATTCCTATGGGAAAAGACAGGCAGATATTCGAAGTGATAGAAAAACACGAAGTGGATCATGTCGCTTTTATGATTGCTGCCATTTCCGGTTCGGGAGGTACTCCTGTAGATAAACCTACTTTCGATTTTACCGCAGGGGGCAATTTTGATCCTTTCAATGACTATTCACAGTTTTTGGTGCTCGCACAGGCTTTTGAAGATACAGGAGTGAGGGCCTATAAGGGCCAGGCTGCCAATCTGATGAGCAACGGAGATGTTCTGACTGCTGCATTGCAGATCCATTCTGTTGAGGCAAGGCATGCTTCCGAAGTGAGAAGACTGAGAGGATTAAAAGGCTGGATCACCCAGGATCAAAGAGGTGCAGGCATGCCTCCGGTCACCCAAGCTGTCTATGACGGTGAAGACAACCTGATGCAGGGTGGTGTCAATGCCGCCTCTGTTACCAAAATAGGAGAAGATGGCGTAACAGAAGCTTACGACGAACCTTTGACTATGGATGAGGTATTGGCTATTGGGGGACTGTTTATTGTTTCCTGATATAAATTGATCTGATTTTAACCTTAAAATGGGTCAGCAAAGCACTTAACTTTGCTGACCCAATTTTTTTTTGTAAACACGTACAATGAAAAGAGCTAAAAGCAAGAAAATCGCGAAATCATTCAGCATTTAATAATGTTACAATTGGATGGAAGACCGATCCTGATGAACATTATAACTGATGCAGTCAGCCATCCTAAGGATCTGTTGGATTTTGGCATTTTCTTATATCATTGCGGATATTAATAAAATTAATCTGATAGTCATGGACATTGCCCTTATTTTATGATCTGAATATCCGCTTTCTTATCGTTATGTTTGAAAATAAATATCAGAGAGGATTAAGTTTCGATTCATGCCAGCATCGGTCATCGGTCATCCGTCTCGAAAGCAAAGGAAATTTAGTGACTTGCATCATTGCGGATAATCATATTTATAGCATCAATTCTCCATTATAGTTTAAAACAATAATCGTAATTTACCTGGAGTTATTACATTGCCCTGAATGTTAAAAAAAGAAAGATACACGGCATTTATTGATCACTTTTCTGAAAACATGCCAATTGCAGAAACGGAATTGGTTTATGAAAATCCGTTTCAGCTCATGGTTGCGGTCGTTCTCAGTGCCCAATGTACCGACAAGAGAATCAATATGGTAACTCCGGCACTTTTCAGGGATTTTCCTACACCTGAATTTTTAGCAGCATCCAATTTTGATGAACTTTTCCCATATATAAAGAGTGTTTCATACCCGAACAACAAAACAAAACATTTATTGGGTTTGGGAAAAATGCTGATGGAAAAGTTCGGCGGGGATGTTCCGTCCACTGTGGAAGAATTGATAAAATTACCGGGAGTGGGTAGAAAAACAGCAAATGTCATTACCTCTGTTGTTTGGAATCAACCCAACATGGCAGTGGATACACATGTTTTTAGGGTTTCCAAACGACTTGGACTGGTCCCGATGATTGCTAAAACTCCTTTGGAAGTTGAAAAACAACTTATAAAAAATATTCCAAAACAATACATTCATAAAGCTCACCACTGGCTGATTCTTCACGGTCGCTATGTCTGTGTGGCCAGAAAACCGAAATGCGAAATCTGCAGCATTACCCATTTCTGTAGGTATTTTGAAAAAAATATGGCAGATAAGTTTCCTCAACCTCCGAAAATTTGAGCGTTTCATGTGCGGAATTCACCTCCTAATCAATCCCTTAGAAGACGGCACAAAGGCTATCCGTAAAATGATGGATGCCACAGCGCATCGGGGCCCTGATTGTTCAGGATTTTCGGATTTGGGACAAAATGTTTTTCTTGCGGGAAACCGCTTAAAAATTCTCGATTTATCAGACGCTTCCAACCAGCCATTTTGGTCACAAAATAAAGATGCAGTTTTGGTTTGGAACGGAGCATTGTATAATTATCAGGATCTAAGAAATGAACTGTTGGATCTGGGATATTTTTTCCGGACAAATTCAGATTCCGAAGTCCTGCTGTATTGGTTGATGGAATTCGGTTCTACCAAAATTTCAGCCCTCAAGGGTATGTATGCGTTGATTTTTGCCAACAAGAAAAGCGGGGAAATAACTGTGGCCAGAGACCCTTCAGGGGAAAAACCGCTATATTTTTGGAGCTCAGGATGTTCATGGTGTTTTTCTTCCGAAACCCGTGGCATATTGGCTGCATCAACCAAAAACCCCGTCATAGATACAGACCAATTTTTACCCTATTTCTATTTCAGACATAGTTTTCCGGACAAAACCCTTTATCAAAACATTCAACAGATATTACCGGGAAATGGACTGATGATTCCTTGGAACGGTGAGAACCCAAAATCAATCCAATGGAAAAAACCTTATTCGGAAAGTCAAGCATGGACGTATTCCCGGTTTGAGAAATTTCTGAAAGATTCGGTATTAAAGAATTTTCATGCCGAAAGACCGGTCGGTATGATTCTCAGTGGCGGAGCGGACAGCAGCCTGCTATATGCCATGTGGCATGAAGAGACCGGGATTCCTTTATCCACTTATACCGCCACTTTTGAAAAAGAATTTCAAAGGAAATATGAAGATCCGAAATTTGCCCAAAAATTGATCACTCGGTATCCTTCACACCATCACGAGGTCAACATTACAATCAAAAATGTGATGGAAAATTGGGATCATTATATCCGGGATCTGGACCAGCCTATTGGTGACAGTGCAGGTTTTCTCACCTGGATGATTGCCAAGGAAGCAAAAACCGAAGTCAAGGTCCTTATCTCAGGTGCAGGAGCAGATGAATTATTTGCCGGATACAACCGACACCAAGCATATAAAAAGTTGCTCCAAAACCCCAACCTTTTTCGCTTTCTTCAAAAATTCTTCACCCGTTTTCCGCTGCCGGGACCTCTTAAAAAAATGCTCCTTTCACAGGAAAACAGTTTGGAACAAACTTATATCAATTATTCTGCTTTACTTCCCATACCTCTCAAACATCAAGCTCATTTTACAAAATGGTACCCAAAGTCGGAGGACAATTTTAAAAACGCATTGGAATGGGACCGCACTTTTTATCTTGTTAACGATATTTTAAAAATACAGGACACGGCCTGCATGGCTCACGGAATTGAGGGGCGATCGCCTTATCTTGATCAGGAGTTGATTGGCATGAGTCTGAATATGTCCGAAAAACAGCACCTTGAATTGACGGGAAAAACCTGGATTAAAGAGGCATTAAATTCCAGAGGGCTCTCGTATATTTCAAAAAGAAAAAAGTTGGGTTTTGGCTTGCCCCTTCAGGAATGGCTGGCTACCGACAAAGAATTCAGGGCTTGGGTATTTGAACCCATTATTAAAATGGAAAAAATATGGGGAAAAAACTTTCCTGAAGAAATGCGTAAATTCGCCTCTCAACCTGAGAAAGGTGTCCAAAACCATTTCCTGATTATCTGGAATCTTTTTCTGCTGGCTTCTTGGCTAAAACAACACAATCAATGAGGGTTATTTATATCCATCAGTATTTTTTGACCCCGGAGGAAGGCGGAGCGATCCGCTCCTATCACCTTGCTAAAGGTTTGGTAGAGGCTGATATGGACGTAGAAATGATTACCGCTCACCAAAAGCCTTATTACGATTTCAAACTGATTGATGGAATAAGAGTGCATTATCTGCCTGTATCCTATGATCAACAATATGGATTCCTGAAAAGAATTAGGTCCTTTTGGAAATTTATTCAATTGGCTAAAAATCTGATCAACAAACTTCCCAGACCTGACTGTTTATATATTTCCTCCACACCATTATCTGTGGGTCTGATCGGTATTTGGGCTAAGAAAAAATTTGCCCTTCCTTTTATTTTTGAAGTGCGGGACCTATGGCCTGAAGCTCCTGTTCAGATCGGAGTTATCCGAAATCCGGTGCTGAAAAAGATATTGTTCGGGTTGGAGGCTCGGATTTACAGGCATGCACTTAAGATTGTGGCCTTGTCGCCAAGTATAGCGAATTACATTCGGAAAAAAACACCTGATTCCACTGTTGTCATTATTCCGAATTTTTCTGATTTGGAATTCTTCAAACCCACGGCCAAAGATCCGGAGATCCTGGTCAGTCTAGGATTGAAAAAGAAATTTACGGTCGCATATACCGGTGCGATCGGAAAAGTCAATGCTGTCCACGAACTGTTGGCGCTAGCCAAAATAGCTCAGGATTTGGGGAGAGATTATCAATTTCTGTTTATGGGAAAAGGATCTCATCTAGATTCATTGATTCTAAAAGCAAAAAAACTTGATCTATCGAACTTCTATTGTTTTACCTTTGGCAATAAAGAAAAAGTGAGAGAACTTTTGTCCATATCTGACATGGCTTATATCTCTTTTGATAACTTACCTGTTTTAAAAACCAATAGTCCAAATAAGTTCTTTGATGCAATTGGGGCCGGTAAAGCCATTCTGGTCAATCATAAAGGATGGGTTTATGACTTGATGCAAACCTATCGACTAGGTTTGTATTTCAATCCTAAAAAGCCGCTCGACACTTTTGAATTGTTGGATATTATTGCTCAAAGCCCCGAACTACTGAGTCATTATAAATTCAATTCCAGAAAACTGGCCGAACAGCATTTTTCAAAAGAAATGGCAGTCGGTCGCCTTTTGGCTGTTCTGGATCCCAACAAATTCGGAAAGAATTTCAGGGACGAGGTTTATATCCTGACTGCCTGAAAATCTTATCGGTGTTGGTCTCCGCCATAAGCTCCTGTAGAGTTACGTAATTTTTATTGCGATAATCATCCACGATATTCCAACCCAACCAACGCCCGATCCTACCCGGGGCATCAGGACTGATTTCGTCTGTTGCGGGAGCCTCCCCTGTATATTTCCTGATGACAAACGGATTTGTCTCAAACAACAGTTGGTTCTCCACAAAATGCGACCATATCAATTCTTCATTTGCAAAACTGGCAGCGACTTCCTCATCAGAATAACCTATGATATATGTATCGGGAGTACATGGCAAGATTGCTTTAGCAAAATGATATGCCTTGCCATAATAAATCATCTCCGATAATAGGGAACTTTCTTTCAGGTCTGTTTTATTGAATTTCGAAGAAATGGCAGTGACGACCATGGGAACAATATAATCTTTCTGATAACGCTTTGAAATGTATACCGGCAGATCGGGTGGTTGAAAACGGTGATTAAAGGGTAAAAAATAATCCAATCCAATGACAATCATTTTTTCATGCACAATAAGATCAGAGCTGAAGCCGCTGGCAAAAGTATAAACTTTTGGGATCTCAAAATCAGGATAATAATGCTTGATATATTTAAAAGCATTCCTCAAATCGTTTTCCAGCTGATTGATATCAGAATATTCCGTGCTAACAGCCTGGTACAATGCCTGCATCAGCGTGTCCTGATGAGCAATCACAAGTTCCGCTGCCAACTGCTCCGGTGAATCATATGATTTAAGCTGCAGATAAAGCTCGGTGAATTCAGGATATTCCTGAAAAAGTCGTAAAAATTCCTCCTCGGTTTCGGCCTGAAAAAATCTATCCTCCAGCCTCTCTATCTTGAATTCTATGTTTTGATTCAGAATATCAGGATCCAATTCACATGTTTCTTCTTTCTTTTTGCAAGAAAAAAAAACAGTCCCTAGCAAAACATAAATAATCAGTTTATTTATTCTGAACATTTTCCAATTCTTCATTTTGATTCAAATCTAAAAGATAAGCGAAGAATTGTCTCATTTATTTTATCCTAAAAAATATTCTCTCTTTCAAATTTGCAAAGCCAATTAATTATCTTTGGCAACGAAGATATTGAAAAGCTCTCCACAAATGATTATGGGAAATTTATTGAAGATTATTAAATTCAGATCGTGGGCCAGGCTAAATTTTCATGTGATCTGCGGAATCAGCATTGCATTCACCACGCTAATTTACTGTGATGACGAACAACGTTTGCCTCCGGTTTCTGAAACAAATATCATAATTACAATGGCAGATAATCAGGAGCTTTCCACTTTTATGTCAGCACTTGGCCGCGCGGATTTAATGGATTCTTTGGCTTTCTATACTCCATTTACCGTTTTTGCTCCTACCAATGAAGCTTTTGTTGCAGCCGGATTGGAAATTGGATTGATTCCTACTGACTCACTTCAGGAAATGATGCTTTATCATATTCTTCAGGGTAGATACCTGACTGATTTTTTTGGAAACGACTCCATTCCGACTTTACTGGATAGCGAATACCTGAGATTCAGGGTAAACAATAGTAATTTTACAATAAATGGAAATGCAAATATTGTCAATGGAAACATTGAAGCGATCAATGGGATGATCCATGTGGTGGATCAGGTATTGATTCCGGAATAAAGATTTAGGTTTTTTTTATTGAAAAGGGTGATCTGCTTTGGTCAAAACTTCTAGTTAAGAAAGTCAAATTCGATACCAACTATATTCTTTTTAAGCCTTTATTCGTAAAACTTGCTGATTTGTTTAACTTAATTTTTTGGCAGACAATCCATTGATTTACCTGAAAAAAGTTTTGTAAAATTCGGTTAGCTTTATTTTTCAGTGGAATTTGATACCTGATTAAATTGTTAATCTTTTCTCCTAATCCATGGGTGAAATGATCTCGAATTTCTAAATTTTTCTCAAGACAAAGCCTAGCCAATAATTTTTCGGTAAATATAAAAGTGTGCTCCAAACCATCAATTACATCTGGAACTTGAAGTTGAAGTAACCTTAATAACCTATGAAATTTATATAGGTTACTGGAAATGTTGGGAGTGCCTATGGCAATGATTCCTCCGGGTTTGACAATTCGCTTCATCTCCTCAAGATAAGCCTTTGGATCAAGGACATGTTCAATTACATGGGATATGTGAATAAAATCAAAAAAGGAATCTGGATAATTTGCATCTATTAAGTCTCCTAGAAAAGTTTTCACTGGAAAATAACTTTTGACAAATTCCAAAGCACCTGCGTCAAATTCCGTTGCAAATAGTTTACAATTGAATTGATTGGCATAAGCCAAACCTAATCCAAGTCCGCATCCCACATCTAAAAAGACATCCCCCTTTCTTAAATCCTTTAAGAATCTTGCTTCTTTCATAATTTCTGTGGAACGAAGGTGAGATATCCTCGTAAAATGATTTTTAATTAGGTTTTTATAATCAATCGATTCATAATGATCTTTTTCATAATACTTGACATAATACTCTTCAAGCTCCATTGAATCAGACATAGGATTTGCAAAAACCAACCCACACGTTTTACATCTAACTCTTGAAATATGAGGTCCTCTACGTTGTGTATCAATTGCAAATCCTTCCAAATTCTCAGATTCACAAAACGGGCAGTTTCTGTATAAAATCATAATTTTTGATCGATCCAAACTAAAACATCGCCTTAACTGGTGATAAAATTACCTGATTTTTTTTATCTTCTTAATGCATTCTAAAAAATTCGAGAATTCCACTTTAAAATATTTCTGAGTAAACTAAGTTTAGAAAGAGCCAAAACGGTTTTCATGGAAATGACCAACAGTTTAGTTATTTTCCATTTTGCTTTTTTTGATTGCTTTTATTTATAAGCTTTTTTTTCTTTCTTGATTGGGTGAAAAACAAATGGATCATCGGCTGGGCTTATTTCAGGTACCTGAGCGCAAAAAAAATAAGCAATTACCTGCTTTTGCTGGTGTCGTTCCAAATCAGCCGCCTGATCAAAAAACCGCTGATGTGGGGATATCCCACGACGGTTTCGATAGAACCTACAACGAGCTGCAACCTTCGCTGTCCGGAATGTCCCAGTGGACTCCGGAGTTTTTCCAGACCGACTGGAATGTTGGATCCAGAGCAATACAAAACCATGATCGCCCTACTGGGGGATCACCTGACCTACCTCCATCTGTATTTTCAAGGGGAACCGTATCTTCATCCGCAGTTTCTGGAATTGGTAAAAGCGGCGGATCAAAAACGGATTTTTACAGCCACTTCGACCAATGCCCATTATCTGAACACCGAAAATGTAGATAAAACCCTGCATTCAGGCCTTAAACAGCTGATCGTTTCGGTGGACGGCATTTCCCAAGAAATATATGAGGATTACAGAATCGGGGGAAACCTCCAAAAAGTTACCGAGGGAATCCGTTTGTTGACCCACACCCGGAAGGAAAGAGTGTTGAAATTTCCTCGAATTGTCTTGCAGTTTTTGGTTACCGGGAAAAACGAACACCAAATTCCTGAGCTTTACCAATGGGCAAGCCAATTGGGTGTAGATGAAATCCAATTAAAAACCACCCAGATATACAATTTTGAAAACGGATCGGAGTTGATGCCCCAAGAAGAAAAACATTCCAGATATCAACGTATCGGAAAGGATAAGTGGAAGCTGAAAAAGAACATAGAAAACAAATGTTGGAGAATGTGGCAAGGTGCAGTGATCACCTGGGACGGAAAAATGGTGCCCTGCTGCTTTGATAAAGATGCAAGTAACGTCATGGGCACACTGGCAGAAGATGATCCCAAAAAGATCTGGAAGAATTCTTCTTATCAACTTTTTAGAAAGCAATTATTACGGGATCGTACGAAAATCGAAATGTGCAGAAACTGTACGGAGTGATTTCCAATCCCCTTATTTTACATTTAGGCCTATTTCATTACCGCTCGGAATAACTATCTTTACGCCGGTTTATAAGTATTATATATGGATTGACTTCACTTTTCGTTTTCTTTTCGGAACTCGGGATCAAAAAAAGTAAATGTTGAAAAGTGTTATTAATTGGTTCTTCTTCATGAATTTTGAAAAAATATTGAATCACCAAACTTTCTTATCGGGATTGTTGCTTGTTATTATTATGCTGTTTGCATTTCCACTGACCTCTTCCTCCCAATCCATGGCGGATATTGAAAATATAAAAGTTGATGACCTGACTGATGAGCAGATAGAAGAACTTATTAGAAGGGCAACTGAAGCAGGTCTTTCGGAAGCAGAACTTTTACAGATGGCCCGGGTACGTGGTGTTCCGGCTGTTGAGTTAGAAAAACTCAAAACCAGGATAGAGGATCTTAATCTCGGAAGTACCACTCAGAGATCATCAACAACAGCCTCAAAAAGAGATCCCAGAAAGCAGGCTGATCTGAATCAAATCGCCCAGGGAATACTCAAGTACAGAAGTGATATTCCGGAATTGGACGAACCTGAATCCCCCGTATTCGGTACCGATCTGTTTTACAGCAAAAACCGCAGGCTGTCTTTTGAACCCAACCTTAATCTGGCCACACCGAAGAATTATGTCGTGGGACCGGGGGACATGCTTTATGTTGATATTTATGGCCAGTCGGAACAGTATTATGAAGCCACCGTCAATCCGGATGGTTTTGTTCTCCTGGACAACATCGGTCCGGTAAGCATTTCAGGCAAAACGATAGAAGAAGCCACCGGGATCATCCGAAACAGGTTATCCAATTATTATTCAGGTTTGCGTGGCGCCAATCCCAATACCTTTGTCCAGGTCACCTTGGGCAATGTAAGAACGATCAAGGTTCATTTGGTCGGAGAGCTGAGACTTCCCGGGACGTTCACGCTAAGTGCTTTCAGCTCGGTTTTCAATGCCTTATATTCCGCCGGAGGTCCCAACGAAAACGGAACCTTCCGAAACATCAAAGTGGTCAGAAACGGAGAAACGGTTTCCACCATTGACGTCTATGAATTTTTGGTCGAGGGAAAAGCCAGCCTGGATTTTCAGCTGAGAGATCAGGATGTCATCCTGGTCGAGCCTTTTATGTCGCGGGTAACCATCACCGGAGAAGTAAAAAGGCCCAAGTTATACGAAGTAAAAGAGGATGAAACCTTTGAACAGCTACTTCAATATGCGGGAGGGTTTACAGATGAAGCCTTTCGTGACCGAGTGGGTGTCATCCGGATTACGGGAAAGGAACGTGCCGTGTCCGATGTCTACCGGGAACAGTTTGGCATCTTCGAAGTAAAAGGCGGAGACGAGTATCTGGTTACCAAGGTGCTGGACAGATTCACCAATCGGGTTCAAATAAAAGGTGCCGTTTTCCGGGAAGGAAATTATTCTCTCACAGAAGGTCTTACCCTAACCCAATTGATCAAAAATGCCGATGGTGTACGTGGAGAAGCTTATCTTGAACGGGCAAGTATCCTGAGGACAAATGAAGACCTCACCACCGAAGTACTTTCTATCAATCTAAGAAATATTTTAAGTGGAAGTGCGCCTGACATTCAACTTCAGAGAGAAGATGTGGTAAGGATATCCAGCATCTATGACCTGAAGGAGGAAATATATGTACAGGCCACAGGAGAAGTAAGAAATCCGGGAACCTATCCCTATAGTGACCGGATGAGTGTGGAAGACCTCATCATCCTTGCCGGTGGCTTAAGAGAATCTGCCAGTGCAACAGATATTGAAATCGCCAGAAGAATCGGAAACCCGGAGATAGGAACATTTTCTGAATTGGTACCCGTACAGGTAAATCCCGACCTTTCCCTTAAAGAAAACCCCATAATGCTAAAACCTTTTGACAATGTAATCGTGAGAAGAAGGCCTAATTTTTCTTATGAAAAACTTGTCCTGATTGAAGGCCAGGTTAATTCCCCCGGCCAGTTTGCTGTACAATCCGCCCAGGAGAGAGTTTCTGATGTCATTAACCGAGCCGGTGGATTGACACCTTTTGCATATCCGAAAGGCGCTACGCTTATTAGAAGAACCGAATTTTATCAAACCGAATCCGAGCAGATTCGAAGACAACGAAACCTGGCTGATCTTCAACAGAAACTCATGCAGGATCCCAATAATTCTGAAGCCCAGGGATTGCTTCTTGAACGACTTTTCAAAGATCTGGACAATGCTCCCGTCGGAAACGAAGGAGCCCAAAATGCAGCAGACTCAAAAAGAGAAGCGATTACGGATATTTCAGAGACACGTGCTGACCTCGCTCCCATCAAAATCAAACAAACCGAAGCAGTGGCCATTGATCTTGAAGCGATTATCAACAATCCGGGTTCAGCCTATGATCTGATTTTGGAAGAAGGAGATATCATTTCTGTTCCCCGACAGTTGCAAACGGTTAGGATGCGAGGAGACGTGGTATATCCCACTACGGTTCGCTATGAAAATATCCGGGGTATGAAATATTACATCAACCGGGCAGGTGGATTTGACAACCGAGCCAACCGCAAAAGAACCTATGTGGTCTATGCCAACGGGGAAGTCGCAAGAACCAAAAGCTTTTTGGGAATCCGGTCCTATCCTCCCATCGCTCCCGGTGCAGAAGTCATCGTTCCCACCAAAGGACCGAGAATTGGCCTTCGACCGGGAGAATTTGTGGGCCTCACCACCGGATTGGCTACCTTGGCCTTGATACTTTCACAGATAAACTGGCAATAAGGATGGCGGATCAACGACATATTCTGGACGATAAAATCACGCTAAAAGAAGTCGTGCAGCGTTCCCGTTACTGGATAGGTTTTTTTATCGGTCAGTGGAAGATCCTTTTGTTGGCAGGTTTGACAGGTATGGCTTTGGGAGCCTTGGCATCAGTTCTGAAAAAACCGGTCTATCATTCGAAAACTTCCTTTGTGCTGGAAGAGTCCGACGCCGGGGGACTCGGCCAAATGTCCGGCTTGGCTTCTCTGGTCGGCGTGAACTTGGGTTCCTTGGGCTCTTCCAGCGGGCTTTTTCAGGGAGACAACATCATGGAGCTTTATCGCTCCGACAATATGTTGGGCAAAACCCTGCTGAGTCCTTTCGATGAAAACCAACTGCTGATCAACCGCTATATCAGTTTCCATAAACTGGATGAAAAATGGATGAACAAAGTGGATCTGACAGCACTGGGTTTTTCTATGGATAGGGAAAATTTTACCGTCACCCAGGATTCCGTGGTAAAGGAAATAGCCCAATTGATACGCGAGGGACAACTCTCAGTGGAAAAACCTGACCGAAAACTGACCATTATCCAGGTCAACATCGCTTCCAAAGACGAGCATTTTGCCAAAGTCTTCAATGAAACCTTGGTGGACAAGGTCAACAGTTTCTATTTTGAAACAAAAACCAAAAAAACCGCCGAAAATCTGTCAATCCTCCAGTCCCAAGCGGATAGCGTCCGTACCATTTTGGATCAGAGTATAGCCGCGTATGCGAGCACATCCGACAGGATTCCGAACCCCAACCCGCTGCTGCAGATGGCTACCGTGGATGCACGAAAAAGACAGGTGGATGTACAGGCTTCTTCGGCCGTGTACTCGGAAATCGTGAAAAACCTGGAAATCGCCAAGGTCAATCACCGCAACAATTCGCCATTGATCCAAATCATCGATTCTCCCCGTTTACCGTTGGAACGCTCCGAAATCAAGCTGGTGAAAGGAATGGTGATTGGGGGATTTGTCCTGGCCTTGTTGATGTTGTTTTACCTATACTTCAGAAATTTATATAAACTACACGTAGAGGAAGAGCCATGAAAAGATACTTTTTCACATGCTAGAAAAAATCTCTACCCTTCCCGTTTATCAACTGATCAGGAACAAATCCATTCAGAACTTTATTTTTCTGGTTGTCATCCAAGCCTCCAATGTCCTGATTTCCATCATCTCCATGCCTTTGTTGATCCAATCCATCGGATTGGATCAGTTTGGCTTGGTGAATCTGGCCTTATCCGTCATTATCCTGCTGAATATCTTGGTGGGTTTTGGATATAACCTGAGTGGTCCCAGAGAAGTGGCGATTTACCAAAGCAGCACCACCTCACTTTCCCACGTGGTTTCCAATATCATCTTCAGCAAGTTGGTCCTGGCCACCTTTGCATCTTTATTGATTCTGCTGGGTGTTATTGTTTTTGACCTGTTCAAGGAATATCAAACCATTCTCGTTTTTTCCATTCTGCTTCTGTATTCCGAAGCCACCCTTCCGCTTTGGTTTTTTCAGGGAATGGAAAAAATGAAGCTCATTTCCATCGCCAATATTTTTAGCAAGCTGCTTTTCCTGATGGGGATCGTATTGTTTATCCATGATCCTGAACAGGCCAAATGGGTTAATTTCCTGCTTGGCGGGTCGGCGCTTGGCATCAATTTCCTGCTGCTACTATACATTCACTTTGAACTTGAGGTCCTTTTTTACAAACCCAAACTGAAGCAGCTCCTGGTATCGGTCAAGGAAAACCTCCTGCTGTTTTTGTCAAATTTTGCCTCCCACATCTCCATAAACGGGGGATTGATCATTTTAAGCTTTTTTGCTACTGCCGAGGTCTTGGGTATGTTCAGCCTTGCGGAAAGAATTACAATGGTCCTGAGGATGTTTCCTGCTTTGGTCATTCAGGCCATTTATCCAAATGCTTCCAAACTTTACAAAGATGATTTGCCCCGGTTTTTCGCCTTTTTGAATAGGGTTTACCTAAGAGCGCTAATATTGGGCGCTCTTATTTCTGTTGCCACCTACCTGATGGCTCCATTTATTGTTACGGTTCTTGCAAAAAGTTATCTGGCAGATTCCATTTTGTTCCTCAGGATATTGGCTTTCGTTCCGTTCTTGGCCTGTATCAACATCGTCAACATCCTTATCCTTCTGGTGACGGATCAAAAAAAGTTGCTCTTCAAAGCTTCTTGGCTGATGTGCCTGTATATGATATTTGCCTCCACCCTCTTGACTGCTGCCTATGGAGGGGTAGGTTTGTGCATCGGGTTGTTATCCACAGAAGTTGTTATTTTTGCCATCTGTTCCTTCTTGATTTTCATTACAAACAAACCGCTCTTTAATGGGTTCTTCGCAAGTTTCCTCGGTAGCCATCGTCCTCGTTAACTGGAACGGCTATCCCTTCACGGCAGCCTGTTTAAGGTCTTTGGAAAAAATCCATTATCCGGATTTTTTCGTTGTGCTGGTGGACAATGGTTCTACGGATGATTCCCTGGAAAAATTAAAATCGGAATTCCCGGAGGTACATTATATTTCCATCCCCACCAACCAAGGTTTTACCGGTGGCAACAATGCCGGAATCCAACATGCTTTGGATCAGGATTTTGATTATGTATTGTTGCTCAACAACGATACGGTTGTAAAACCGGATTTTCTGGATCTCTTGGTGGAATTCCAAAAAGCACATCCCCAAGCCGGAATGGTCCAACCGCTGATCCTTTTTCTTCAGCACAAAGAAACCATCTGGAGCGCAGGAGGTAGGCTCAACCCATTTCTGGCGAGTGCCACGGTTTTTGGAGATCGAAAATCCCTCCGGGATTACACGCCTATAGACAGGGAAATCGATTGGGCTACGGGCTGCTGTACGTTGCTTCCCTCGTCTGTCATCCGGGAAACGGGATTGTTGGAAGCTTCTTATTTTGCTTATTTTGAGGATGTGGATTGGTCGTTAAGAATAAAAAAGAAGGGATTGAAGATTTTCCTGGCAAGCCAATCCGTTATTTTTCACGAGGCCAGTGCTTCTTCCAAAAAACAGCACGACGAAGGGATGTTGAGCTCAACGGTTTTTTATCTCCATTCACGAAACCAGCTCTTCCAGCTCAGACGTCATCTGAAATTTCCTTTCCGGTTGCTTGCCTGGCCCTATCATATATTGAAATATACCGGATGGATGGCCTATTTTTGTATTCGAGGCAGATTCAAAAAATGCCGTGCGGTAGCCAAAGGAATCCGTGATGGAATCTGCCTGAACCCGGACCACAAAACACCCTTATGTCCCTGATCGTTTTTCTCATTATTGCCCTTTGCACGGTCGTGCTTACCCTGGTGGTCATGCAACAGATCATCTTTAGGGGAAAATGGGAATATGGGATTTACTTCCTGCTGTTATTCCTGCCATTTTACATTACGGTTTTGAGTGTGGTATTCCTGGCCACCCAATCTTCCATCGTCGTCAACCTCTTTCAGTTCCTTAAGGAATGGATTGTCCTCTGCTCCGTTTTGGGATTTATACTTTATCAGAAGAATCTTTTCGAATATCCCTTCCGCCTTCATTTGGTGGACAAACTCCTGATTGCCTTTTTGGGCTTGGCCTTTGTTTATCTGATTTTACCCTTGGGAAAAGCCGGTTTCTTCAACAAGCTTCTGTATTATAAAAACATGTTGATCCCAGGGTTGGTGTATTTTTTGGGAAGAAATACAAAATTTACGGATCGGGAAACCGCCTTTCTGTTCAAGGGAATTTTCATCATTGCCATAGGGGCTTTTATGGTCAATCTTTTTGAAAAAAGCATCGACACCCACATCCAATCGCTGACAGGATATGCCTTGTTCAATTCAGCAATGCTCGATACTGAACCGACCGGCCATTTCGGATTGACCTGGACCTTTGAAACCCAAGCCGTCACAAAGCGATTGGCTTCTTTTTTCTCCGATCCCCTAGAGCTGGCAAGTTCTGTATTGATTGGTTTTTCGGCAGGATTGATCTGGTTTCTCACCTCCAAAAGGGAAAACTCCTGGATATATTCTGTTGTGATGATTTGCTCTATGGGAAGTTTGTTTTTTGCCTCTTCCCGAGCTGCATTTGCAGCCTTTTTTGTCATGATTTTCTTTGTCGCCTTTGTATTCAAATTGTATAAGTTGATTTTATTAGGAGTGGGACTAGCCATGGCATTTGTCATTTATGTCCTGTTTTTTGCCTCGGATGACTTTTATTATTTTGTGGTGGACACCATCACATTTGAAAACACTTCCAGTGCCGGGCATGTGGTGGAATGGTTGCTGGCCCTGGATTCCATGATTGCCAACCCCTTGGGTATTGGACTTGCCATGAGTGGAAATGTCGGAAGCGTAGAAGATGACCTCCGTGTGGGCGGTGAAAACCAGTTTCTGATTTACGGCGTGCAACTCGGTTGGATCGGAATGTTCATCTATATACTTCTTTTGGCCTATGGAATTCTGACTTCCCTGAAGGTTTTCAACCAGACTGACAATGTGATGACGGCCCGAATTGCCTTTGTGGCCGCAGCGGTCAAGGTAGGATTGTTATTGCCTCTTTTTACAGCCAATGCGGAGATTTATACCTATGTTTCCTGGATCAGCTGGTGGATGATCGGTTACAGTGTGCGTGCCTATCAAGCCCTTCCCAAACCAAAACCGGCCCTGTCATGAGCAAGAAAAAAGTGTTGGTGGATCTTTTTTATCTCAATACTGCCTTGACAGGAATCAAAACTTACATGTTGGAATTTTGCGAAGCTGCGCGTGAAAACGAAACCGACAAAATATTCTTCGTTTTTACACATGATGCCCACAGCCAATCCACAAAAACAACATTCAGGGGAAATGTCCCCTATTGGAGGAAACTGTTTTATCATGTCTATTACTTTTTTTGGAAACAGCTTTTCTTGCCCATAAGGGTTTGGCAGGAAAAGCCGGATATCCTGCTGTGTTTTGATTATCTGGCGCCGGCCATTCCCCTCAAAACCAAAAAATTGGTAGTGGTACATGATGCATTCTTTTGGCAGATGCCCCAGAATTACAACCCCACCTGGAGAAAATACTTTCTGAAAATGTTCTTCTTGGGGATTAGAGGAAATACCACCATTATCACTACCTCAAAATACTCCAAATCCTCTTTGGAAGAAATTGCGGGGATAAGGGCAGCAGTAGAGGTCATTTACCAATGCCCAAAATTGTTGCCCGAGGCACCTGAAACTTCCGTGATCTCCGATTATGGTTTAATCAGCAAAGGTTTTTTCCTCCATGTAGGTAGTTTTGACAGAAGAAAATTGCTGCCCTATTTAGTCGAAGCTTATGCAGCTTTTGATCAAAAGTATCCTGGAAAGCTTAAATTGGTTTTGGCGGGAGAAAAAGGTTTAAGCACCGCATTGGATGATTATGATCAGGTGGGGGTCAAGATAAAAGAATTAAATTTGCAGGGAAAGGTTGTCATGCCGGGATTCTTATCCGATGAAAGTATCAAGACGCTTTATAAAAATGCATTTGCCTATGTATTTCCTTCCTCCAATGAAGGATTTGGAATTCCTGTCATTGAAGCCATGGTCAATGATTTGCCTGTTATTATTTCGGATCAAGAGGCATTGGTGGAAATTTCGGGAGGTGCAGCTTTAATCACCAAGACCGGCAATGCTTCGGATCTGGCGCAAAAAATTGGGGAGGTTTGGGAGAATCCTGCACTTCGAGAGGAATTGATTAGAAAAGGCCGAATCAGAAAAACGGTTTTTTCCAGAGAGTCTTTTATTAAGGCATATTATAATTTACTCCGAAATCCATCTTGAATAGAAATAAATTGACTTCTATCCTTTATCCTTTAATGATTTTATCCACATTCAAAAAACTTAAAATCGGTAGCTTTGCAGCTGCGCAAATTATTGGTAAGCCAACAGATGAAAAATCGGATAGATATTGATAAGGAAAAAGAATGTGTAGCCTGCGGAAATCCGGAAAGCAACAGGATTTTTACTGCAAAAGAAAGAATGTTTGATTTAGGTCATTCCTTTGATTATCTGGAATGTTCTGCCTGTAAGTCACTTCAGATTATCGATATTCCCGAAAATCTCGATCCCTATTATCCGGGGGATTATTATGCTTTTGGAGGAATCGTCAAAAGCAGTGCTATCAAGAACATCATGAAAACCATTCGATGGAAATCAGTTTCATTAGGCTTATTCACATCCCAAGCACCTGAATATACTTCGTGGATGAAGCAGCTGAAAGCAAAAAAAACTGACCGGATAGCGGATATCGGTTGTGGAAACGGGCAGCTGCTTTACGAATTAAAATGTTCCGGTTTCAAAAACCTCCACGGTTTTGATCCCTACATGGCCACAGAGGTGAAGGAAAAAGGACTTGAACTAATCCGCAAGGCATATCATGAAATTGATATGACCTTTGACATTATAATGATGCACCATTCTTTTGAACACATGGAATTTCCTATGGAGGTTTTTAAAACAATACAAAAACTGGTCAAAAAAGGAGGAAAAGTCCTGATCCGGGTTCCCGTAACAGATGGTGAAGTCTGGAAAAAAGAAGGCATATACTGGTTTCAATTAGATGCTCCCCGACATTTTTTTATACCTAGCGTTGCAGCGATGGAACAGATGGCCTTCAAACTTGGATTTCAGCTAAAGCAGGTGTTTTTTGACAGTGGCGGAAATCAGTTTTGGGGACCGAAGCTTTACCGCAAGGGTATAAAATTTTCAGGGACTAACCTTAGCCTGCATTTTTCGGCAGAGGATTTTGAAAGATTTGAAATGGAAGCCAAAAAACTCAACGAACAAAAAAAAGGTGATCAGGCAAGCTTTTATTTCGAAAAGCTTTAGCACCTAAGCAACGGCAATGCTGCTCCCCCAATAATCCTTACTGCTAAAATTATTACCTTTGCCCATCAATAATAAAATCTGTTTTAAACAACAGCGCAATTACATCAAACTTTTATGAGGCAAACCATATGCCCGATATGTAATACTCCTCCTGATGATTCTTGTGAAGAATTCGCTTTGGTGAAATGTCATGCCTGCGACATTACTTGGACTTTCATCGGAAATGAAATCGATTCATCCGCACTTTATGAGGATGAGGTTTATGCCGTAGTAGACAATAGAAAATCGATATTCGAAAAAATAATTTTCAGAGAAGCCCGTAAAGTTATCCACACAGTGAATAAACTTAAAGGGCGATCGAAAAAGTTAAAAGTTTTGGATTTCGGTTGTGGAAAAGGCCAGTTTTTGCTGCAAACCAAATCCTCCGGTTGGGATTCTTTAGGTGTAGAGACCTCCGAACCCCGAGCAGCTTTTGCACGGGAAAAATATCATCTGAATATAAATACGGAAACATATTCATCCGGAAAAATCGGCTCGGCTGAATTTGATGTGATTACGCTTTTTCACGTATTGGAACACCTTCCAAAGCCGCTGGATCTGGTTAAGGAATTAACAGGAGAAAATCTTAAACAAAACGGCATATTGATCATCGAAGTCCCCAATCCGGGAAGCTGGCAGGCACAACTGGCAGGAAGAGACTGGATGCATTTGGATATTCCCAAGCATCTTACCCATTGGAAAGAAGAACTGCTTGTTCCTAAAATGGCGTCATTGGGTTTTCGGCCTGTAGCCAAACAATATTTCTCCATTCACTTGGGAGTTTTAGGTATGTTGAGGGCTATACTAGGTAAATCCGGTTATCGCAGCAACATCATTGTAGACCTGAAAAATAAAAAAAATCCTGTATTAGTTATTTTAATTGCCTTACTTTTGCCCTTATCATTTTTTTTGGAAGCAGTCTCTGTGTTGTTTAAAAAGGGTGGTATAATGCGAATATATTTTCAAAAAAATGATTAATAGAGGTAAAATAATTTTTTTACATAGTGGAACCGATTTGTATGGAGCAGCCAAAATTCTGCTTTATGTGATGGGGATTTTTAAAAACCAGGGATTTGAAATTTTGGTGATCCTTCCTGGAAAAGGGCCTCTGAAAGCAGAACTGGAAAACCGTGGCTTCAATGTTCAGATCACAAATCTGGGCATACTTAGAAGAAAACATTTTACACCTTATGGGATATTTAACAGGCTTAAAAGATTGTACAAATCATATAAGTTTCTCGAAAAAATCCATCAGCAGGAAAAAATAGAACTTATTTATTCAAATACGCTCGCCGTCATCGTGGGCGCTATTTTTTCCAAGCACAAAGGAATCCCACATTGTTGGCACATCCATGAAATTATTGCTTCCCCAAGATTTTTGATCAGATTTTTGGCCAACAGGATTGATTCGAGTACAAGGAATCCGATTATGGTTTCGGAAGCTGTGGCAAACCATTGGGAAAAATTCCTGAAAAAAGCCAAGCCTGTTGTCATACATAACGGCATAGTTTATAAGCCTTTTTTTGAACCAAAGCAGGAAGCGAGGAGGGAACTGAAGTTGCCAAAAAACAAAACCATCATCACCATGGTTGGCAGAATCAATCCCGGAAAAGGACAGTCCTTCTTCTTGGAAATTGCCAAAGAATTGGTTCGGAAGCACAAAAATATCCATTTTTTAATGGTAGGAGATCCATATCCCGGATATGAGCAGATCCTTGAATCTATAAATTATTATATTAGCAAAAACAATTTACAGGCCAACGTGGAGTACCTCGGTTTTAGAGAAGATATTCCGGAAATTCTGAAAGCCAGCGACATCTTTGTACTTCCTTCCATCTTGCCGGATTCTTTTCCAACAGTGGTTTTGGAAGCCATGGCAACAGGTTTGCCTGTAGTGGCCACAAGATCAGGTGGGGTGGAGGAAATGATCATCGATGGTGAGACAGGATTTTTGATTGATATCGGCGATGCTAAAAAAGGCGTGGAGAGGCTTTCTGATTTGATTACCCGTCCGGAACACGCCCAGCAAATGGGAAAAAGGGGCCAGATTGAAGTTATGCAAAATTACAGTTACGAAAAGTTTACCCAAAATATACAAAATTATATATGTCAGATACTCCCGGCAACCAAAAGCTAAAAGTAGCCATGCTTGGTGCCAAGGGCTATCCTTATGTATATGGAGGATATGACACCTTGATGAAGGAGCTGGGTGAACGCCTGCAGCGCAGGGGGGTGGATGTAAGAATTTATTGCCATAGTGGCTTATTCCCGGAAAAGCCATCTGTTGTAAACGGAATCAAGCTCATCTATATTCCTGCAATTGAAACCAAAAGTCTGAGCCAGTTGTCGCATTCGTTTTTTTCAATTCTTCACGCATGCTTCTCGGAAGTAGACGTGATTTTTGTTGTCAACAGTGCAAACGGTCCTTTCGGCTTGCTCACAAGGATTTTTCGGAAACCTACTGCGATCAATGTTGATGGACTGGAATGGTTGAGACCGAAATGGCAAGGATTTGGTTCTAAATATTACCTGTGGGCATCCAAAACAGCCACAAAACTGTACAATCAAGTAATCACAGATTCTGTTGAAATGCAGAAAACTTATCTGGAACTTTTCAATGCCAAATCAAAGATCATTGCGTATGGAGCAAATCCTGCCTCTAATTCTGATCCTTCAAAAATCCTGAAATGGAATCTAAAACCTCGGGAATACTACCTGATTGTGGGAAGGCTTGTTCCGGATAACAATGCTGACTTGCTCATTGAAGGGTTTGTCCGATCCAAGACCAAGAGAAAGTTAGTGATAGTTGGTGATATTCCTTACACAGATACTTATGTTGAGGAATTAAAAGCCATAAAGGACAATCGTTTGCTTTTCACGGGTTATGTAACGGATCCGGATGAATTGACCGCCTTGTACCATCAATCTTATGCTTATTTCCACGGACATGAATATGGCGGCACCAATCCTGCAATGCTCAAAGCCATGGGATATGGATGCGCGATATTGGCCTTAAATACAAGATTCAACAAGGAAATGCTTCAGAATGGAAAGCATGGCAGATTCTTTGAAAAAAGTTATGAAGCAGTGGTAGAAATTATAAATTGGTCTGAAAGTTCCCCCGAAGAGCTGGATTTACTCCGGTCAACCGCCAGAGACGGGCTTAACCTCAAATACAATTGGGACTATGTTACCGAGCAATACCTGGAAGTATTCGAAACCTTAAAAAAAGAAAAAAATGGCTAAAGAAATCATTATCTCAAAAGAAGCTCCTGCACCGATAGGACCCTATAGTCAAGCAGTAAAATCAGGAAATACCCTCTATGTGTCCGGGCAAATCGCCTTGGATGCCGAAACCGGAGAGCTGATCGACGAAAACATTACCGAAGAAACCCATGCCGTCATGAAAAACCTGGAAGCGGTACTCAGAGCCGGTGGATTTAGTTTCGAAGATGTAGTCAAATGCACCATTTTCATCAAGAACATGGATGAGTTCGCCACCATAAACGAAGCTTATGGCCAATATTTCAAAACCAATCCTCCGGCTCGGGAGACAGTCGAAGTCAGCAAGCTTCCCAAAAATGTGAATGTGGAAATATCCTGTATTGCGGTGAAAGAGTAGGAAATGTGTGATGTGGAGGAATGCAAAAGGTAGAATTGCTGCGCGCAGAGGGTAGATTGCGCCGAAAGGCGCGTAGATGATCGTTGCAACTATCTACGCCGAAGGCAATCTACGAGGAACTTCTACGTCACCGGCATCTACGCCAAAGGCATTCTATTCGCCTTATAATCGGGATCCGCAATGTTTGCAATAGAAAGCATCCAGATCATGGTCCCTGGCATGGCAGATGGGACATTCCACTTCCTTTCCCTTCCTTCGCTTTCTTGTAGCGGCAGTTAATTCGGCGGTGACAATGCCTGTTGGGACTGCGATAATGGCGTAACCCAAAAGCATGATTACGGAAGCGGCAAATTTTCCGATGGAAGTAAGGGGGGTAATATCACCAAACCCTACCGTGGTGAGTGTTACGATAGCCCAATACATGGATATAGGAATACTTGTATATCCATTTTCGGGACCTTCTATCAAAAACATCAATGTGCCCATTACCAACACAATAGTAAGTACAGAACCCAAAAATATCTGGATTTTCCACCTGCTGTTTTGCAAAGCCAACATCAGGATCTGTCCCTCTCTTAAATGTCTTCCCATTTTCAAGATTCTAAGCACACGCAGAAACCTTAATGCCCTTACTACAGCAAACAACTGGGTGTTGACTATTATGAGGCTTAAAAAGGCCGGGAGGATCGCCAATAAATCTACTATGCCATAAAAGCTCGTAATATATTTGATGGTCCTCCTGCTGAGCCAAATCCGGGTCAGGTATTCTAAAGTAAAAACTAAAGTAAACCCCCATTCGATTCCATAAAGTAAAGATCCATATTCCTCACTTATATCCCTTACGGAATCTAATACAGCCGCCATAACACTTAAAAAAATCAATATCAGCAAAATCACATCAAAGTTCTTAGAAGCCGTGTCATCTGATTCAAAAATTATATGAGCAAGCCTGGACTTAGATGGTAAATTCATGTGTTAAAATTTTATATGCTGAATCTAAGATATAATTCAAACTTTATAATCCAAGGGAAAAAGTAACCCTATTCAATCCAGGTAATATATCCTTTTCACTCTTGAGCTGATGTTAGTCAGCAACTCATAAGGGATTGTTCCTATTCTTGTAGCCAGGCCTTTAAGGGAAATCCCCTCTCCATAAATGATGACTTCATCACCTTCCTTGGCATCTATATGCGAAATATCGACCATGCACATATCCATACAGACATTACCGATAACGGGCGCCAGTTTTCCATTGATTTCTACCAACCCTTTTCCATTGCTGAATCTACGGTCGTAGCCATCTGCATAGCCTATAGCGATGGTTGCTATACGTCCGTCTTCTTCCATTTTTCCCTTTCTGCTGTATCCCACGGTCTGTTCTTTTTGAAGGGATTTGATTTGGGAAATAGTGGTCTTTAAGGTGCTTATCGGTTTCAGCTGTTGGTCAAAGGTATCACTGACTTCTACTCCGTACAAACCAATTCCCAACCGGACCATATCCATCTGATATTCCGGATAGCGGATAATACCTGCGGAATTCAGCGCATGCCTTAACGGTGCTTTATTCAGCGCCCAGGAGATTTGGTCAGCTATTTTTGTGAACCTATTCAATTGAGAAATCGAATAATCCTCATGCAGAATTTCATCAGCACCTGCCAAATGTGTATATATACTGCTGACTTTCAACTCAGGAAATTCTTTTAACAAGTCCATCAACTCAGGCAGATGCTTTTCCTCAAAACCTAAACGGTGCATGCCGGTATCCAGATCCAGGTGGATTTTCATTTCCAAATGATGGCTTCTGCAGTATTTACCGATCTGCCTGAAAAAAAGCGGGCTATATACCACCGGTTCCAGTTCATATTTCTGCAAATGGATAAAAGATTCCTGCATGGGGTTCAGCACCATAATAGGCAAAATGATCCCCTGTTCCCGAAGAATCACCCCCTCATCCGTGTAAGCCACAGCCAAATAATCGGCTTTCAGTTGCTGAAGATGATTGGCAATTTCTACGGCACCTCCTCCGTAGGCAAAGGCCTTGACCATCACCATCACTTTTGTTTTGGGATGCAGGCGGGTTTTATAAAAATTATAGTTATGGGTCAGCGCGTTCAGATTGATCTCCAGGATGGTTCCATGGATTCTTTGCTGAAGCTTATGGACAATGGTTTCAAATTCGTAATTTCGGGCACCGGTAACCAGAATCAGATCATTATCAAACTGACTTGGATCCAGTTCTGCCAACAGACTTTGCGTATCCTCAAAAAACCTGGAGGTATCGGGAAAATCCTTACCTAATACTTGTATTTCTTTTCCTACACCAAAAATCAGGTCTATCTGGTGGTGACGGAGCAACTTGGAAACTTCCTCATATACAGCTTGGTGATTTCCCACCTGAAGCATATCAGAAATGATAATTACCTTCCTTTTTTTGGCACGCTGGGCAGCCATAAACTCCAACGCCAGCCAGAGTCCTGCCAGATCGTTGTTATAGGTATCATCAATAAGCAAGCTTTCATTGGCTCCTGATTTCAAAGTCAACCGCATATCTACAGCCTTCAGGTGGCGAATTCCTTCCTGGACAGACTGGGGAGACATCCCCAAACTCAAAGCTGCAGTAATGGCATGACAAACATTTTCCAGGGAAGCTTCATCAGTAAATGGAACCGAAAAAGTAAACAATGCCATGTCAGATTTGATCATGAGGATTTTTGATTCATCAAGCCCTTTTTTTATGGAGTAAGAATATTCTGAACCGGTTGCGGAAGACCAGCTTATCAGTTTATCCCGGTCAAAGGTTTTCTCCAGAAAAGCTGCGACTTTCACTTGGTCTTTACGGTAGATGATAAATTGGGCTGTTTTAAAAAGCTTAACTTTTTCTGCAAGTTTTTGATCCTGAGAAGAAAATCCTTCCTCATGTGCTGTTCCGATGTTGGTAAATATTCCCATATCGGGACGGATCATGGCAGCAAGTTTCTCCATTTCTGCCGGTTTGGAAATCCCTGCTTCCATCACGGCCACCTGATGATAGGAAGCGATTCCAAACAGTGAAAGCGGGACCCCCACCTGACTGTTATAGCTTTTTGGGCTTTTGGCCACAGCAAATTTTTGGCTCAAGATCTGGCCTAACCATTCCTTGACGATGGTCTTTCCGTTACTGCCGGTAATGCCTACAACGGGTCCTTTAAACAGACTGCGCTGATGAGCAGCTACTTTTTGTAATGCTTTCAGCGGCTCATCAACCGCTATAAAAACTGCATCAGGCTTATCAGAAATGTGGGTAACTGTCCCCGTCTTGATCAAAAAACATTTTACACCTGACAAAAATATTTCATCTATAAAATCGTGTCCATCAAATTTTGCACCTTTCAAAGCCACGAATAGGGTAGCTTCAGGTTGGATCATATTCCTCGAATCCACCGTGAGGTGACTGATGAAACCCGCTCCCTCCCCTGTCAAAAGGCTTCCGCCCACGATTTCACAAAGTTGACTTGAAGTGAGAGACTGAATCATGATCCTTAACCTTTAAATGTTATTCCTCTTTCTCTTCTTTCTTACGGAAAAAAACCTGCTTGATCCATCTGGGAAGGAAAATGGCCCCAAGGATCAAGTATGGGTAATAGGAAAACAATCTCCAAAGAATACTGGTGACAAATGTATAACCTGTCAAAAATTCGGTGAAGAATTGCGCAAAGAAGAATTCTGCGGTACCACTGCTCCCCGGTGTGGGGGAAATCATCATCACAATCCACATAATCACCTGTCTCGCAAAGATGATGATATGCTCACTTATTGTCAGTGTTTCATACGCAGCAATCAGCGAATTGAGCATCAAATACCGCGAAGACCAAACAAAAATCGTTGCTAAGATAATAGGTAGCCAGTATTTATAATTTTTACCTTTCAGTTCCTTGGAAGCCTCAATGATCTGATTTCCGTATTCATTGGCAGAATGTTTCCATTTTCTGATCCACCTGATGGAATAGATTTTTAGCAAAAGCCATTTGAAAACCCGAGGCCTGATGAACAGGGCAGCAGCCATGATGAGTGAATACAGGGCATAAAGTGCATAACTTGTCCAAAAGAGTATTTCCAGACTTCTCCCGAATTTAACCTCCATTACCCTACTTTCGGGAAATATATTGCCTTGGGCAAAAAAGAGAATTATGGGGGCCCCGATCACGAAAAAGAGGTTATCCAAGATGGCAGTGACCATTACAAAGGCTATTGCCTTACCCATTTTAATCCCCTCTTTGTTCAATATGAAAATAGCTACCGCTGTTCCTCCCACTACGGAAGGCGTAACAGCCGAGGCAAATTCCCAGAGAATGATCACATATATAGCCCGTGTCCAGGTCAGGTGCCGATCCGTAATCTCCCGGATCCTATATACATATCCGGCGTCTCTAAAAAGTATAACCAAGACGGCAATGACAATACCCCCCACGGAGGCATCAAAGACAACATTCAGGGTTCGGGCATTGACACTGGGATCGAGATAGAACATCAGAAAAACAATCCCAAGTCCTATCAGAACCGGTACCCAAATTTTGTTTGGATTGAGTGTCTTAAAAATTTTCTTATTGTCTATCTTCATACTCACACTTCGGAATTCATCACTGTCTTCTCGACCCAAAAGTTGTTAAAACCTTCACCGATTTTAATGGTAACCATAGATAACTGGAGTAGTTCCAGAATTGCCAGGAAAGTATAGATAACGAATATCTTTTCAGGATTGAAACTTATAAATTCAGTAAATGGAATTCTAGTGTTTTCGTTGATTTTTTCTAACACGAAGTTTTTTTGTTGTTCTATGGTAAAAGGATATTGGATGACTGTGTGGGTGGTGATATCTGTTCTGGCGGCATACCTTAACATGACTTTTTGAAAAACCTTCAATAATTTATATAAATCCAAATCCTGCATTTCTGCTTCTACATCATCTGCTTGGGAAAGCTTCTTTATTTCAAAAAGCACGTTTCCTCTTTTTTCTTTGGCAAGTTGTACGGCTTCTATCTGCGAGAGTTCCTCAATGACTGATTTGTATTTTTTATATTCAAGCAGGTGTCTGATCAGCTCCTCCCTTGGATCGACTTCTTCTCCGTCTTCATTGAGATCAGGCCTGGGTAGCAGCATTCTTGATTTGATTTTCATTAAAGTGGCAGCAAATAAAATGAAATCGCTTGCCACCTCAATCTCCACTTTTTCGAGGTGATGGATATATTCAAGAAAATCATGGGTGATTTTTGAAATCGGAATATCATAGATATCCAATTCATCTCGTTCGATAAAGAACAACATCAGGTCGAAGGGTCCTTCGAAAAGCGGTAATTTGATTTCGAAACTCAAGGATACTGCGAAATTTATCTTAATTTTGTTTTTCAATAACGTTCAAAGATATCTAAATAATGGTAATTTAAACATTGGAGCCGCTAAAAGCTTTTTAGACATACTTGGTATAAAGTTTGGTATTCCATAAACAAACTGAACTGATCCTAGTTTAAATTTTTGAATAGAAACCTTTCCCAGATGATAATCAAACCCGGAAAATTACTCGCCAATATTGATTCACCGGATGACCTTAAAAAGTTACCCCAGGATCAATTGGTTCCGCTTTGCGAAGAACTGCGGCAGTTTATTATCGATAATGTATCTGTGTACGGCGGTCATTTTGGAGCAAACCTGGGAGTAGTTGAACTTACTGTTGCCCTTCATTATGTGCTGAACACACCTTCAGATCAACTTGTATGGGACGTTGGTCATCAGGCCTATGGGCACAAGATTCTGACCGGAAGAAAGGAAAAATTTCAAACCAACAGAATCTACGGAGGTATATCGGGTTTCCCAAAGAGAAGCGAAAGTGAGTACGATACTTTTGGTGTGGGACACTCCAGTACTTCAATCTCTGCTGCCTTGGGAATGGCTGTGGCTTCCAAGTATAACGGAAAAAAAGAAAGGCAACACGTGGCAGTCATCGGGGACGGGTCCATGACCGGCGGAATGGCTTTTGAAGCCATGAACCATGCCGGGGTCTCGGACACCAATTTGATTATCATTCTCAATGATAACTGCATGTCCATAGATCCAAATGTTGGTGCATTAAAAGATTATCTCACTGACATCACCACCTCCCAAACATACAACAAAGTAAAAGATGATATCTGGAAGATTCTGGGGAAGTTCAGCAAATTCGGTACTTCTGCACAGGATATCATTTCCAAAGTAGAAGGAGCGATCAAATCCACCTTACTGAAACAAAGTAATCTTTTTGAATCCCTGAACCTCCGGTATTTTGGTCCGGTGGATGGACATGATGTAAACCATCTTGTTGAAATCATGGAAGATTTGAAAAAGATTCCGGGTCCTAAAATCCTTCATTGTATCACTCAGAAAGGAAAAGGATATGGTCCTGCGGAAAAAGGAGATCAGACTACCTGGCATGCGCCCGGCCTGTTTGATAAAGTGACCGGAGAAATCTATAAAAAATCCCACACAAGGCCTCAAGCCCCAAAATATCAGGATGTTTTTGGTCATACGCTTTTGGAACTTGCCAAAGAAAACCCAAAGATAATGGGTGTAACGCCGGCAATGCCATCCGGATCATCCCTGAATATCATGATGAAAGAAATGCCTGACAGGGCATTCGATGTTGGAATCGCGGAGCAGCATGCCGTAACTTTTGCAGCCGGTCTCGCCACTCAAGGCATGAAGCCATTCTGCAATATCTACAGCACCTTTATGCAAAGGGCTTATGATCAGGTCATCCATGATGTTTGTCTACAGAACTTACCGGTGGTTTTTTGTCTGGACAGAGCGGGTTTTGCAGGCGCCGACGGACCGACCCATCATGGGGGTTACGACTTGGCATTCTTTAGGTGTATTCCCAATCTTGTTGTAAGTGCACCTATGGATGAAGAAGAGCTCCGAAACCTGATGTACAGTGCGACGATACATGAAGGGCCTTATTCTATCCGATATCCAAGAGGTCAGGGTGTAATGCCTGAATGGAAAAATCCAATGAGAAATATTCCGGTCGGCCAGGGACGAATTATCCGTGAAGGCCAGGGTGTTGCTGTTCTTTCTATTGGTCATATTGGAAATTATGTTGTAGATGCCACCGAAGAACTTTCTAAAGAGGGTCTGAATCCTGCACATTACGATATGCGGTTTGTCAAACCTTTGGATGAAGCCATGTTGCATGAAGTTTTCGAAAAGTTCAAAAAAATAGTGACCGTCGAAGACGGGTGCCTGATGGGAGGATTTGGATCTGCCATTCTCGAATGGATGATGGATAACGGGTATCAAGCCCAAGTGAGGCGACTGGGAATTCCTGATCAAGTAATCGAACATGGAGAGCAAATCCAGCTTCATAAGGAGTGTGGTTTTGATCCTGAAGGAATTGCGGAAACCATTCGCGCGCTCGCAGAGGTAATTGTAGAAAGATAAAATTTATGGAATATTTAGAGAAAGGAACTGGCCAACCCATTGTCTTTCTCCACGGTTTCTGCTAAGCCAAGGAAATGTGGATAACTTTTATGGATTTTTTCTCCACTGATTACAGAATCTTGTGTCCCGACCTTCCCGGTCTTGGCGACATCTCCTTAGAATGAGAAATTTGTTTAGCGGATGTTGCCGGATGGGTTCGGGAATGGATGGCAGAACTTAACTTGGATAAACCAATTGTTATCGGCCATTCTCGGGGGATATGTTACCCTTGCCCTTGTCGAAAAGATGGGTTTACAGCTCAAGGCAATCGGCCTCTTTCACTCCTCTGCATTTGCAGATGATAAAGAGAAAGTTGCAACAAGGAACAGAATCCTCACCTTTGTGGAAAAATACGGAGGCAAAAAATTTGCAGAATCATTTATTCCGCCACTTTTCAGAAAATTTCAGGGAAAGAGTTCAAGTTCAAATTGCTTTTACTTACCTACAACCTTAGAAGAATAAGAACGGACCGGTTCTTTTCCGTCAAATTCAATTTGACCCAAAAAGTGGAAATCCCGGATGATCATTGGAGAAGTAGATTTAGGCTGAATGCCATTTCAAAAGCAACCAGCCCAGATTTGGAATGCTTTATATTCTTCTTTAAAACTATGGGAAAAAGAATATATTCACATCATTAATGCATTCCATCAAAAATGAATCAACAAAACGAAGCATTTGAATTAAATTATGCTTCTAAACTCAGGATAAAATGAAAAATCTATTGTTACCCGTCTTTGTTCTTTTTATGCTATCTGCCCAAGCCCAGGAAAAATCGCTGGCAGAAAAGCTGGGATATGACAAAGAAGACAAACTGCTCATTATCCATGCGGACGATATCGGTCTGGCTCATTCGGAAAATGTGGCAACAATCGAATCCATGACCAACGGAATTGTGAATTCGACCAGTATCATGATGCCTTGCGCTTGGTCCACTGAGGTGGGTGAGTTGATACAGGATCATCCCAATCTTGATATTGGTGTACACATCACTTTGACAAACGAATGGTTTAACTATAAATGGAAACCGGTTTCCTCCCCGGAAGAGGTGCCCGGCTTGGTTTCCCCTGAAGGTTTTATGCATTATGACTGTGCTTCCGTCGCCATCAACGCCACTCCCGAGGAGGTGGAAAAAGAGATGCGGGCACAAATTGAAGCAGCCATCCGGTCGGGAATCAAACCCACACACCTGGACTCTCACATGGGCTGCGTTTTTTATGGAAAACCTGAATTTGTTGCCTCTTTTTTGAAATTGGCCAATGAATATCAGATACCTGCAATGATCAATACACAGATAGTGGAAGGAATTATCAAAGCCCATCCTGAAATTTTTTCTTCAATTGATGTGGATAACCTGATCGTGGTGGATGAGATGAGCACCGCGTCTCCTGTGGAATATGATTCCCTGGGAATGGATGGCTATTATACCGGTGTATTGGAGAATCTTCAACCCGGAATTACTGCGCTTTTGATCCATGTTGCTTATGACAATGAGGAGATGCAGGCCATTACTGTTAGACATCCCTATTGGCATTCACCATGGAGGCAGGAGGATTTTGATTTCTTCACCAGCGACAAGGCCAAAAAACTCATTCAGGAAAATAATATCAAATTGGTTACTTGGCGGGAAGTAGGAAAATTAATTAATTAGCTCTATGTTTCTAAACACTAATATTTACAATGGGTAATCCTGCTAAGCTGCTCCGACTTTATGGGGTTTTGATGATCGTTTTCCTTCTTTCCTGTGAACCACCACCCTGTGAGGATTTTTTTTATGAGGTAACCGCTGTGGAATTAATTCCAAGAAAGGTGGACCAACCTACAATAGGTCACGCCCTCTGGAGAAATGAGGATCAATTGCCCACCGGCAGTCTGGTATTTAGGCTGGAAATGTTTAAACCCATCCAATCCGGTGGTGGAGCCATGTCAGACGAATGCCGTCCCAAATTTATCAACACGAATCCTGCAATAGGTCTTAAACTTATCAGCAATAAAGATTTTAATTCCAAATATCCGGCAGGTAGTAATTTGATTGAAAATATTTCATTTTCCCTGTTTGATTCCAGAAAAATTTCAGAAAAAGCATTTTTAGAAAGCCAGTTCAATCAAACCAACTGGAATTACTATTATCTTGGATTTAAAAACCTACCAGATACAAAAGACCTTCATTCCTTGATTCTCTCGGTATCATTATCGGATGGAGCGGAATTGAAGTCCCCCGCAACCGAAGTTCTATTGACGCCCTAAATGAAATCCAAAAATTTTCCCTTTTCCTTAATTGGAATTATTCTGCTTTTTCAGGTACTGCCCTTGTTTCTCACTTCCTGCTTGGATGATTGTTCCGGTGAAGGTCTTTTTTATAGAATAACCGGCTTAAACGGCGAGGCACTGGAGTATGTGGAAACCGCCTCCTCTTTTCAGACTCAGCCTTGGTCAAATACAAAAAATCTTACTACAGAAAATCTTGTTTTGGCTTTTATTACGGATACACAAATATTAAATGTAAGTGCTTTCAACCCCTCCAAATATGGAATGCCTGCTGCTTATGCATGTGATCCTGCTTTTAATGTAGAAGCAAAAATCCGGCAGTTTGAGCTTTTCAGCAACAAGGATTTCAATTCTGATTATCCTTCAGGCTCTGATTTAACGGGCATTATTCTCGCAGAAACGTCCAATGGATTTGTTCCATTTGAAAGTGTAATGGATAGGGAAAGAAAAGAATTAAAGATCGAAAGCACGTATGTCAGATTTACTCAAGCCTCTGAACAAGCTGAGGCACAGGAATTCACCTGTAACATTACATTGACAGACGGAAAAAGATTTTCTGCCACAGTCGAAAATATAATACTTAGGGTTAATTAAAAAAGGGCTTTATATTTAAGCTAGTAGTAGCAAAAATCCAAATCCTTATGAAAAAGATTTATGTTCAACTCCTGCTTTTATCCTTCATTTATTTTTCTTGCCAAAAAAATCCCCAAGAGATACCGCTGTCTGAATTTTTAATTGACGTAGAAGGATTGGTCGGTAAAAAGGAATATCTGTCCTCACCCTATGTGACTGCGGGAGATCGGGTCTATATGGTAGGTCATCAGGATGGATCATTTCCCGATTTGGGTTGGCATGTGGAAGGAGAAATGGGTGGCATCTGGAACCATCCCATAAAACTGATGGATGGTTTTACCGTTGCCATCGGGTTTGAAGGAAACTCATATTGTCTGAATAACGCCGATGAATTCATCAATTATCCCTTTGCCAACAAGCATATATTCAGGGAGAATCTTCCGGGAATTGAAATTGAGCGGTTTCAGTTTGTGCCTGAAGGAAAGCAGGGCATCGTGGTTGAATTCACAGTTTTTAATGTGGATAACTCCCAGAAAACTATGGGTTTTGAATTTACCGGCCATACTGATCTGATGCCTGCCTGGCTAGGAGAACGGGCCGGAATGACGGACTACGAGGATTCTCTTTATTTTGATGAAAAAAGGGAGTCCTGGATTGGAAAGGATAAGGGCAATGAATGGTATGTGATTTTTGGCTCGGAAAGAAAAGCAAAGCATACCCACGGTCCCTCACAAAGCTGCCAATATCAACCACAGGGTATGGGGAAGTCTGCAAGATTGGGATATGAAATTACCTTACAACCCATGCAAAAATCAACAATTAGGTTTTTCATATCCGGTTCGTATACTTCACTTTCAGATGCTGAAAAAACCTTTGACAATTTTCAGGCAAATACCGATTTATATCTCTCTGAAAAGAAAAAGCATTATGCCCGGATAGCCTCACTTGCCAAAGTGACAATACCGGACAAAGATTTACAGCAGGCTTTTGAATGGGTGAAGTATAACACGGAGTGGCTGGTTAGAGATGTCCCCGAAATCGGGCTGGGTCTTGGTGCAGGTATGCCTGATTATCCATGGTGGTTTGGTGTGGATAATGAATACACGCTGAAGGGGGCGATAGCAACAGGCAGAAAAGATTTGGTTTACAATACGATCGATCTTATCCACAAACTTTCCTTACAAGCGGGTGATTCCGGACGTGTCATACATGAGGTGAGTTCCAACGGTGTTATTTTCAATCCGGGCAATATTAATGAAACTCCCCAATTTGCTTCCTTGGTTTATTGGGTTTACCAATGGACCGGAGAGCGGGAGTTTCTCGAGAAATATTATCCGTTTATCAAAAATGGTTTGGCTTGGTTGATGGAGAATAATGATAAAGACGGTAATTTTTTCCCGGATGGATACGGAATGATGGAAATCCATGGACTGGAATCCGAAATGATTGATGTAGCTGCTTACTCCCAAAAGGCTTTTTCGGATGCCGCTCATATGGCTCGCATTATGCAAGAAGACGATCAGGCAAAAAGTTATCAACAGCTGGCAGACACGCTGAAATCAAAGATCAACAGGGAATTCTGGGTAGAAGATTTTAACTCTTATGCGGATTTTATTGGGACAAAGGGTGAAGCCCTGCACCTGATAGATGCCGCAATAATCCGTGCGGATACACTGAATAAACCTTGGGCGGTAGCTGAATTAAAGAAATCCCGAAAGAAGTTATCCACATCAGGAAACCAAAAACAGGGATTTGTAATCTTCCACAATTGGGTGGTAAACACACCCATGGAAATGGGAATAGCGGAACCCGAAAAAGCCGTGAGGGCTTTGGAAAAAGGAAGAAAATTTGTAAACCCATTTGGGGTTTTTGTGACAGGGATTGATCGGGATGAGGCATCAGAAACCGAGGACGGAAAATTTGAAGGCAGTAAAGTATTTTCCTATACAGGAGCTGTGATGACTTTACCAACCGGCGTTCAGGCAATTGCTGAAAACAATTATGGAAATCCTGATCAGGCACTGGACTACCTGAAGCGCATGACAAAATCTTTTGGATTTGCGCTTCCAGGTTCAATTTATGAAGTCTCTCCCGACTATGGCATGATGGCCCAGGCTTGGAACCTTTATAGTTTCGGCGTACCGATTATCACCCAGTTTTTTGGAATCCAACCGGATGCAGGAAAAAGGGTTATCCACATTTCCCCTCTGATGCCCACTGATTGGCTTGAAGCTAAAATAGAAAATGTTTTGATTGGAAATAATGTGCTGACATTACTCTATGAAAAGCAGGAAGATGGAATAAATTTGCAGCTTACACAGAAGGAACCTGATTGGAATATCCAGTTTGACTTTCCCGAGGGAAAATTTTCGAAGTGGTGTATCGGTGGAACTGAAGTGAAGCAATTGGTTTCAGAGGGTATGGCTACTTACCAAACCCGGGGAAAAAATGTAAATGCTGTTTTTAAATATTGAACCAGTAATTTAATTTCATCACAAAGGATCTCTGTTTGGACATAAAAGTTCCGGGAAAATAATTTTCAGTATATACAATAAAAAGATCGGAAACAGGTGCATACCGCCATTGCAGTCTGGTATTGATATTCAAATTATCAATCTGATTGTTATATTGTATAAAGGTGGTCCAGAATAGGCTTTTGGTAAACGTCAGGTCAATCCGAGGGCCAATCAGAAATAAATCGGCATTGGATTGGGGTTCCGGCAAACGGATATTGTTATAGCTAAAATTCATCGAAACATTTGCCAGGTACCCCATCCTCCAGTTCATCGCTCCTGTTATATTTTTGATGTTTCCATTAAAGTATTGTCCCATCTCACCTTTTGCTGTCACAAAAAATACTTGCCGGGGATTACCTGTATAGGTGAATCCCATGGTGGTATATCGATACGAAGTTCCGGATTTTAAAGGGACACCCCCTGTACGGGTCGGATCAAATGGGAATAAAAGTGAGGTGAACCTATTGTTTGCCATTAAAATCAATGTGGATAAGTCCTGAAAACGGATGCTATAAAACAGTGAATGTAATTCATCTGTGATACCGATACTTTCGTTCCACAGCACCTCTGATTCATATCCCGGACCATGCCTGTTGATTATTCTTGACTTTGGAAAAAACTGATGAGATAAAGTGGAAAAAATTCGCTTGTATCCGTTTCTAGGGGTAAAACCAACTGCCGGATTAAAGTTATCTCCAACTGCAGAATACGAAACAGAAGCAGTCCAATGCAAATCGTTAAAATTAAGCTGTGCATGTGCGGCAGCTGTTTTATCCGATAATTCTTTTTCAAAGGATTTATGATAAAACAACTTTCCTGTCCATCTATTATCAGCTGAGGCAAGATTATAATCTACACCTACCAATCGGTTGTATGCTGAATCATCAAACAATGAACCCTCTCCTGTCCTGTCCAATGTTTCCCTGTTGATCATGATGAGGCCAATATTTGACCTTGTAAACACCTTTTTTTGCAATGCAGCAACAGAAAAATTCTTCCCAACAATACCACGTTCCTCATCGTTTGCCGTCTGCATGTTCATCATGCCAACTCTCCAGTCTTCATTCAGTTTCCCACTGAATCTGGCACCATATAGAATCGGGTTCTGTACATTTTGACCGGTATTTTCATCCCTGTCTACCCCTATTCTTCTGGAAAAGAAAGGCCTGATATTGATGGTCCCAAAATCAGCAAAAAGGTCCGCATTTTCGAGGAAAAACTGCCTTCTTTCTGGGAAGAAAATTTCGAACCTATCCAGATTGGTGACTTGCTCATCCACCTCCACCTGAGAAAAATCCGGATTGACGGTCAGGTCAAGATTAAGGGCAGGTCCCACTCCGATTTTGGCATCAGCCCCGAATGCCGGCTGTAATGGATTTGATGTTCCCCTAATGAAATTTCTATCTGCTGCCATTGATCCGTAAGGTATAAAGGATATGTTGGCACCTGCTTTTTCCAACGGCCCGGAAAAAAACATCTTCCTGTTGAATGCCAGGGAGAGCACTGAAAAATTTCTGGGAATCGGCGCCCAAGTACTTCTTTCGTTGTATTTGCTGTCAATGCGGTAAAAATTCACATTCCAGTTGGTAGCACCATCATTATAACGAAGGGTAGAAAAAGGTATAGCTGCCTCTACGATCCAGTAATCTTCATAAATCTTTGCTGTTGAATACCACTTGTTATCCCAAGCTAAATTTAAATCTCCCGGTACCATTCCACCATTAGCAATAAGAGATTCCCTTTGAACTCCATAAGGGTTGACTCCAAACTGAAATGCGTTTGTATTATCATTGAAAGTGTCAAAGACAAAGCTGATACCATCATTTTGTTCCCCTCTATAGTCTCTTCGCAAAGAAGTGCTCACGTATTCGTCCCTTGGGCCCAGGTTGTACATGATTGCGGCTATGTAAAGAAACTTATCATCATACGCAATTTTGACCTTTGACTGGGCCCAAGCCAAAGAGGAATCGGATGGAAAATACTGCATGAAATTAGTTGCCCAATGCTCCTCATTCCATATGGGTTCATCCAGAACACCATCCAAAATGATGGCATAATCAATTTTTTCTACCTGAATACCGGATTGGGAATCTGCCTTATCTTGAGCGATAGCAGAGAAAAATAAATAGAAAAGAAGAATAGTTAGCCAGGCCTTCATGAAAATGAAATTTCAAAAACAAAATAAGCATTATCCTACTTCAGGTGGGATCTTATTTATATCAGTGGTGAAAATCCATGTTTACCATTTCCAAAATAATGGTTTTTATTCTCAGTAAATCGGAAAAGATTTAATCGCCAAAAGCTGTTAATACCAGTTTTCTTCTACCTCCGTTATTTCTGAATTCACAAAGATAAATTCCTTGCCAAATTCCTAGGTTAAGTTTTCCACCGGAAATCGGTATTTGGAGGCTGTTTCCCAAAAAACTGCTTTTTAAGTGCGCAGGCATATCATCATCCCCTTCATAATTGTGGATAAACCGTGGATAATTATCCGGAATCAACTCATTTACAAAGGTTTCAAAATCTTTCCTAACTGTCGGATCCGCCTTTTCATTGATGGTGATTCCGGCAGAAGTATGTTGGATAAAAACATGAAGAATTCCTGTCTTGATTTTTCTAATTTCAGGAATTTTATTTTCTACTATATCAGTGATCAGGTGAAATCCTCTTGGATAGGGTTTTAAGGATAGGGTTTGTTGGAAAATCATCGGATTTTCATCTGGTGTTTAAGGAAATTTATTTTCACAAAAGATTAATTTATTCATTTTGAAAATGTCATCAAAAACCAAAATCAGCCAAGGTCAATCCGACTTCGGTCTTCTGGCCAAATTCTTAGAAGAACAAAAGCTACTGATAGAATAGCGGATAAACACATAAAATAATATCAGTTTACAAACAAAACTCCGATTCCTGCCTCCTGAAGCTGTTTGTTATATAACGGAATTGCAACATTCATAAGCCTTTCTCCCTTGGCTTTCAATATTTCCCATTCTGATGTGAGTTCGGTCATTTTTTCCTTTGTGCCTTGGTTGATTTTGGGGATGGCACTATCCGCCTGATTGATTATAAAAAAATAATTGGCAGTGAATTTATTTGGAAAATTCTCCACATCATCATAGGCTTTGGATTTCCGCTGTACCATATCCTCATCCCATGCCTGCATTTCATCAAGAAGTTTGCTGCCTGAATCCTTCAACATCTTGCGGCTTTCATCATCTTTGATTTTATCTAGAAATTTTTTCAATTGCTGCTGATAATCCATTGCAGTATTTACCATTTGATGCATTAGTGTCAAATCTCCTTCCGATTTTAACATAAATTCTTGGTATTCTTCCAATTCTTCATCTGTCACTTCATATAGCGGATTGATGGTAATTTTTGCAGTTGTTTTGGATTCACCTAATTTGGTTTTCAAAAAAAGCGTATAATTTCCGGGAATTGCTTTATGTCCCCCATAGCCCGCTTCAATAAAAGCCGTGGGAATTCCCGGCATTGTCGGATAGCGCATATTCCAAACAAAACGGTTTAAACCTTTTTTGAATTCCAACAGAGGTTCAGCGGATGGACCTCCATCATATGATTGGAATTCCGGATCTTCCTTGCTGGAAAAGGTCCGAACTAAAGCACCATCCTCATTCCTTATTTCAAGAATTAGCGCTGATGAGTCAGGAAAACTTTCAGGTAAATGGTAGTAAATCACCACTCCGTTGGCAGGATTTACTCCGAAAAGCGGATCGGTTCCCGTTGCGCTGTTGCTGTTCATGGATGAATTCCAACTTCCCAAAACAGCATTGTCAGGGGTATAAAGATGGGGTTTTTCCACAGTGGCTTTCATTTCCCTCACCACGTTGAGATCATCCAGAATCCAATATGACCTCCCCGAAGTTGCCACGATCAAATCATCAAAGGCTAATTTAAGGTCTGTAATAGGCGTGATCGGTAGATTCAGTTGAAAGGAATCCCAACTGATTCCGCCGTTTCGGGAAATATAAATTCCTGTCTCTGTTCCCGCATAAAGCAAGTCTTTAACTTTATTATCTTCCCGGACCACACGCGTAAAAGCTCCATAGGGTATACCCTCGCTTATATTTGACCAGGTTTTTCCATAATTAGTAGTTTTATAAATTGCGGGGGTGTAATCGTTAAATTTATATCGGGTTGCTGCAATATAGACTGTGGCAGGATCATGAGGAGAAACCTCAATAGCATTGATCAGGGATTCTTTCAAGTCTTTGGGTGTGACGTTTGTCCAAATTTCTCCTCCATCACGTGTCAGATGAACCAAACCGTCATCACTTCCGACCCAGATCGTTCCCTGATCCTGGGGGGATTCCATCATATAACTGATAGTACCATAATTTTCAGCACCCACTGCTTCATTTGTGTATGGACCGCCCCCCTTTCCTTGCTTTTCCTTCTCGTTGCGCGTCAGATCAGGAGAAACTTCCTTCCAGGTCTTTCCCATATCCTTTGTCCGAAGCACCATCTGCGCAGCATGATAAAAAGTATTGGGTTCATGTTGTGACCAGATGATCGGTGCATTCCAATTGAAACGATATTTCATATCACTGGCGTCACGCCCTAGATATTGTATTGGTGCAGCCATAATACTGGTTCCGGCTTGGGATTCGGAATCCAATACCTCTATAGTGCCTAAATAACTTCCACCAAGAACATAGCGCGGATCATCGGGATCAAATGCCAAAAATGCGCTCTCTCCTCCTGCGGATGCACTCCAGTGCTCTTCTGTAATCTTGCCTCTACCCAAAGCAAGGCTGTGGATAACTACAGATGTGTTGTCTTGCTGACCTCCGTAAATTCTATATGGAAATTGGTTGTCAGTATTGATTCTGTAAAACTGAGCGGTTGGCATATTGGCCTGAGTAGACCAAGTTTTTGCATAATTAAATGAAATAGCTGCCCCTCCATCATCAGCAATGACCATGTTTTTTGAATTTTTTGGATTTATCCACAAATCGTGATAGTCCCCGTGTGCACCCGGAAGTACCTCCCAGTTTTTGCCTCCATCAATGGATCGTAATGCAGTCGCGCTCAGAACATAAACAGTGTTTTCGTTATTCGGGTCAGCAAAAACTTCAATGTAATACCAAGCACGCTGCACCAACCGGTGATCGCTGCTGATTTTAGACCAGTCTTCTCCGGCATTTTCCGAAACAAATAATCCGCCCATTTCTTTTTCGGAATCACTTTCAATAAGGGCATAAACCTTATTTGAATTTGCTCTGGATACTGAAATAGCCATTTTACCCATTTCTTCGGGTAAACCGTTTTTCATTTGATTCCAGGTTTTCCCTCCGTCAACGGATTTGTATAGACCACTGCCTGGACCGCCGCTGATGACTTTCCAGGGAAGCCTTTGGTGCTCCCACATGGCCGCATACAATACCTCAGGATAATGCATGTCCATTGACAGCTCGACTGCTCCGGATTTGTTGTCCACAAACAAAACCTTTTCCCAGTTTTCTCCCCCATCAATTGATTTATAAACCCCACGTTCCTCATTGGGAGCATGAAGTGCACCTTGCGCAGCTACATAAACTATATCAGGATTTTGCGGATGGATGACGATTCTGGAGATATGCTGGGTTTTTTCCAATCCCAATTTAGACCAGGTACTGCCGCCATCTGTAGATTTATAAACCCCGTCTCCATAAGAAGTCATAACGCCACGTGGAGCATGTTCACCCATGCCAACATAAACGATTCTCGGGTGACTTTCAGAAACAGCTATGGCTCCTACAGAGCCGGTAGTAAAATATCCATCTGAAATATTTTCCCAAAGCTGTCCGGCATCGGTGGTTTTCCAGACACCTCCTCCTGTGGTTCCCATATAATAAGTCAATGGATCCCCGACCACACCGGATGCGGTCACGGACCTTCCTCCCCTAAAAGGTCCGATGTTGCGGTACTTAAGCGGATTGGAAGGTTTCTCAATTTCTTGGGCAGTTACACATAAACTCCCAAGGAAAAACATTAACGGCAAAATCAGGCGCATAAACATCGGATTATTCAAGGATCAAATTAAAAATAAATTTTTGGTTATAAAGGAATAGGGAGGGACTGATTATTTTGAATCAGTTCTTTATTATTTAATGATCAGGAAGAAAACAACCGTTCATACATCTCATCCAGTTTACTGAGTGCCAAAACCTTGATTTTGAATTTCTCAAGATCCAAACCTTTTATAGCATATTTGGAAACCACTATCCTTCTAAATCCCAATTTATCTGCCTCCGCAATACGGTTTTCAATGCGGTTAACGGCTCTGATTTCTCCCCCCAACCCAACTTCACCAGCAAAGCAGATATCATCAGGAACAGGCGTGTCCTCATGGGATGATATCAGTGAAGCACAAACGGCAAGATCCAAGGCAGGATCATCCACTCTCATCCCACCGGCAACATTCAGAAAAACATCCTGTTGTCCCAAACGCATTCCTCCACGCTTTTCCAACACGGCCAACAGCATATTCAGCCGCTTGGCATCATGGCCGGTACTGCTTCTTTGTGGGGTTCCATATGTAGCAGGACTCACCAAGGATTGGATTTCAATCAGCAAAGGCCTGTTACCTTCCAACATCGCCCCAATGGCTACACCATTCAACACTTCCTCCCTTTGGGTAAGTAAAATTTCGGATGGATTTGCCACCTGTCTTAGTCCATCAATCCGCATTTCATATATACCCAATTCATTGGTGGAGCCAAATCGGTTTTTTGAGGTTCGGAGTATCCTGTAAGACAGGTGTCTGTCACCTTCAAACTGCAATACCGTATCTACCATGTGTTCCAATACTTTGGGGCCTGCTATGGCTCCGTCTTTGGTAATATGACCCACCAAAAAAACAGGAGTGCCGGTTTCTTTGGCAAACTTCATCAGCTCGGCAGCACATTCCCGTACCTGACTTACCGAACCTGCCGCAGATTCCACATGCTTGCTGTGAAGTGTCTGTATGGAGTCGATGATCAGGAGCTGAGGCTCCAAAGATTCAATCTGCTGGAAAATGGATTGGGTATTGGTTTCGGAAAGCACAAAACAATTTTCCGTTCTAAAAGGCATCCGCTCTGCCCGCATCTTGATCTGAGATTCACTTTCCTCACCCGAAACATACAGAACCTTCAGTTTATTCATAATCAAGGCAATCTGAAGCATCAAAGTGGATTTTCCAATGCCGGGCTCACCGCCGATAAGGATAAGTGAACCCGGCACGATACCGCCACCCAATACCCTGTCAAGCTCGGCATCATGTGTAATTAACTTCGGAAGGTCTTCAAATCTGATATCATGTAAATTCTTTGGAACGGCACTTTTCCGTTCCTTTCCAGCTGAAGCCTGCTTCCATGCCCCACGGCCGTTGTCTTCTTTGTGGATAACTTCTTCCACATAAGTATTCCATTCCCCACAAGCAGGACATTTACCCGTCCATTTCGGACTTTGTGCTCCGCAGTTTTGACAGAAGAAGGTGGTTTTTATTTTTGACATCTTTGAGTTGTGAGACGTGGGATGTGAGAATTGAGATGAGAAAAACTTGATTCTTGCTACTTGATTCCAGGCTCTTGATTCTTGGCTCTTGATACTATCCTAATGTGCCTCAAGCCAATCCTGACCTATTCCGACTTCCACTTCCAGAGGGACTTCAATTGTTACGGCGTTGGCCATGAGTTTTGGGATTTCGCTTTTCAACAAATCCACTTCATCCATATGCGCATCAAAAACAAGTTCATCATGTACCTGAAGAATCATTTTGGATTTGAGGTTTTCCTTTATCATCCATTCATGAACATTGATCATAGCCACCTTGATCATATCGGCTGCAGACCCCTGAATCGGGGCATTGATGGCATTTCGCTCGGCAAAGCCCCGCATGGTCTGATTCCTACTGTTGATATCCCGAAGATACCGCCTCCTGCCCAAGATGGTTTCGACATATTCATTTTTTCTTGCTTTTTCTATGCAATCATCCATATACTCTTTTACAGCAGTAAATTCTTTGAAATAAGCGTCAATTATTTCCTTGGCTTCACCTCGTGGAATGTTCAATCTTTGGGACAAACCGAAAGCGGAAATCCCGTAAATGATTCCGAAGTTGGCGGTTTTGGCCTTTCTTCTCATATCTGATGTCACCTCCTCAAGTGGCACTTGAAATATTTTTGCGGCTGTCGTTGCATGAATATCCACGCCGTTTTTAAAAGCTTCGATCATGGAGGCGTCTTTGGAAAAAGAGGCCATAATACGCAACTCGATCTGGGAGTAATCTGCTGCCAAAATCACATGGTTTCCATCCCTTGGCACAAAAGCTTTTCTGATTTCCCTTCCTCTTTCTGTGCGGATCGGTATGTTCTGCAGATTCGGATTGATGGAGGAAAGTCTACCGGTAGCAGCGACAAACTGATTGTAGGTAGTATGGATTCTCCCCGTTTTGGGATTGATCATGGTGGGCAAGGCATCCACATAGGTGGATTTCAGCTTGACCATCTGACGATAGTCCAATATGGCTCTTGCGATTTCATGCTCCCCTGCCATTCTGCTCAACACCTCTTCCCCGGTAGCATATTGTCCGGTCTTGGTCTTTTTTGCTTTTGGATCCAATTCCAATTTCACAAACAAAACTTCGCCCAACTGCTTTGGTGATGCCAGATTGAATTTAACCCCAGCAAGCTCATAAACCCGGATTTCGATTTCTTTACTTTCGGTTTCCAACAATGTGGATAACTCCGCAAGACTTTGGGTGTCGATTCTAACCCCTTCAAACTCCATCACAGCCAAAACCTTAATTAAAGGGTTTTCTACATTATGAAGAAGATTCTCCAACCCGTTGGTTTTTATCATCGGATCAAAAATCTGCTTGAGCCGAAGCGTGACATCAGCGTCCTCGGAAGCATAAGCAACTACTTCCTCCACTTCCACATCCCGCATGTTGCCTTGGTTTTTTCCCTTTTTCCCAATCAGGGATTCTATAGAAACCGGCTTATAGTTCAAATATTGCTGAGCGAGCCAATCCATAGAATGTTTTCCTTCAGGCTCTATCAGGTAATGGGCCAGCATGGTATCATATAATTTACCTTTTACCTCCAACCCGTAGTTCTTCAGAACAAGTATGTCATATTTGATATTCTGACCTATTTTTGTAATGGCTTCATTTTCAAAAAGATTTCTGAATAATTCCAGCTTCAACTTTGATTCTTCCAAGTTGTTTGAAAAAGGAACATAAAAAGCCTCTCCCGGCAGGTATGCAAATGATAAACCTACCAATTCGGCTTCATTGGGATTGAGGGCAGTTGTTTCGGTATCAAAACAAAATTCATCCTGGAATTCCAGATAAGAAATCAATTCCCTGATTGCCTCCTCCCCGTCAACTTTATGATAATCATGAGCAGTTGTGAGGATATTGTCATGCAGCTGACTTACAGGTATGGGACTGATTTCCTCCACAACAACCTCTGCCTCCTCCGGATTTCCACCACCTGTAAACAACCCAAGTTGTTCGCTTACATTTATCTTTGGCTTCTTGATTCCTTCACCGAATACCCGCTGAGTGAGAGTGCGGAATTCCAGCTCCGCAAAAAGTGCCTTCAACTTTTCCTCATTGGGTCCTTCGTACCTAAGGGAAATTTCATCAAATTCAACAGGAACATCCCGATTAATGGTTGCAAGCTCCTTGGAAAGCAAACCCTGCTGAGCAAAGTTTTCCACATTTTCCCGTTGCTTCCCTTTCAGCTGATGGCTGTTTTTAATTATTTCTTCCAGGCTTCCATAATCTTTCAACAGTTTTACGGCAGTTTTTTGGCCGATTCCGGGTATTCCCGGAATGTTATCCACAGCATCACCCATAAGCCCAAGAATATCCCTTACCTGATCAACGTTGGCAATATCCCATTTGGCGCAAACTTCATTTGGCCCCATGATATCCACCGCGTTTCCCATGAATGCAGGCTTATAAAGGTAGATGTGGTCTTCCACCAGCTGCCCGTAATCTTTATCCGGGGTCATCATGTAAACTACAAAACTTGTATTCTCCGCCTTTTTGGCTATTGTACCGATAATATCATCGGCCTCAAACCCATCCAGTTCAAGAATTGGAATATTGAATGCTTCCACTACTTGCTTCACCCAGGGTATTCCTACCTCGATGTCCTCAGGTTGCTCCAGCCTATTCGCTTTGTAAGCTTCAAATTGCACATGCCTAAAAGTCGGCGCTTTGGTATCAAATGCTACTGCAATATGGCTGGGTTTTTCTTTTTCGATGATTTCCAATAAGGTATTGGTAAAACCAAGCATGATACCCGTATTAAGGCCTTTGGAATTGATTCTGGGATTTTTGCTGAATGCAAAATGTGCCCTATAAATGAGGGCCATGGCATCCAGTAGAAATAATTTTTTATCGCCTTTTTTAAACATTATTGAGTTTGATTTTATAGAATAAACACTCTTTTGAGGAGGGATGGCTAAAATACGAATAATAATGAAAATGATGGGGACGGTGGATAGTCTAATATTGAATAATAATACTATTTTTAGAAGTTGAATTCTCATCCGGTCTGATTCTTGGTAAAATGACATCAAGATGCGGATCCTGTGTCCATTCATCATCTAAACAATTTATTAACCTAACCTACTCACTATGAAAAAGATCGCGTACTTTCTCTCGGTAATGTTTTTGTTTACAGCATTTGCTCCTGCAGCAATGGCAAAAGATGTAAAAAACGAGAAAAATGAAAAATCAGAATTGACTGCAGAAGAGCAGTTGCGTTTGGAGCAAATTGATTACAGGCTGGCTGAAATCAAGGAAATGGATTTTGCCAGTATGACTAAGGCTGAGCGAAAAGAAATTAAAGGTGAATTGAAGGATATGAACAAAGAGGCGAGAGCTATCGGCGATGGAGTTTACCTTTCGGTAGGAGCAATTATCCTTATTGTTCTGCTTCTGATTCTTTTGACCTAATATCAACTTAAATTAATTAAAAGCCCTGTAGGACCCAATTCTACAGGGATTTGTTGTTTAAAAGCCAATATGTTTTTTTGTGATTTGGGTTGAATCCCGTAATCCGGAGGCTAAATATATAAAAAGCATTCCTTCTATTGTTCCTATGAATTTCCGCAATTATGTCTCAAGCCTAATTTTATTTAAAATGAACCTCGGTAAACTCGGTGCCGAGGCTCTTGTGTTTAGGAGGTGGGTCAGCTTGCCGAGGCCATTTGGAATTGAACCATTTACTGAAATGGAAGCGGATAATTTTATTAATAGGAATCAGTTATAAAAAAATAATCAATGTTCTTTTCCATTTAAAGCATCCACCAATTCCCGCTTCAGCTTCCTTTCTCTGTCAAGGGTATTTTTACGGTGTTGCTCAAATTCCTCCACAGTATCATCCAGATCTTTTCTCGCCCTTGCGATCACTTTATGACTTTGGCTGTATTTAAATAAAAAGAAAAGGAGTGCCACTAAAAGTCCGGCCACAATCGCCCACATGATGGTATTATAAACTGCTTTGTGAATCGGTATTCCCAGAAATGAAAAACTATCACGGGCTTCCTGCGCTTCCTTCAATTCGAGCTGGATAGCTTCAGTTTCCGCGTCAATATTTTCAATCTTAGTTTGTTGTTCGGCAAGCTTTTGATTGACAGTAACCAGTTGATTTTTAAAGACATCCAGCGAATCCAGCACATTTGAGCGGATCTGATCAAGGTTGGTTTGCTTGATCACTTTATATTCCTGAAAACTATTGGAGACTCTGTTGATATAATCGAATTGGCTGGAGATAGTTCCACCGGTTAGAGAGTTGGGTTCCTGTGCTGTGGTATCTTCTTGTGCCTCTTGGGAGAAGCTAAGGGAGCAGGACATTAAAAATGTGAACAAGGTAAAAACGTAATATTTTTTCATGCTGTTGTGGATCTCTTGGTACTCGGTTCTAATCAGAATGGGGTGGATTTTTATTTTTGATGAAGAAACAATAAATGTGCCTTTTCAGAGAGGATAACCAAAAGGTAACGATTTTCTCCATAAGATAGTATTCATTTTCTCCTTTGGATTTCAAATGGTGAAGGTGAAACCTAATTTATCAAAAAGAATTCCTTTTGTTATTTTCCGGGAAAAATTATTATTTAATGACTAAATCTTTGAAAATCAGTGGGATTAAACTAATTTAGATAACACTTTTTAAAATGATTTGTTATGAGATGGCGAAATTTTAAGTTGTGGATTTTTTTGGTTGTCCTGATTATCATTATTGGTGCGGTTTTGTTCCAACAGTCTAGAAGCAACCGTCATGAACTGGAAAGCCAAGCCATCAAAGGAATGGAAATCACCCGGCATAATTTCCTTAATGCCTATGCGGCTTATCATCAGGAAATGGAAGGTTACATTAAAAGAAAGTTTGTAGCTACAGTAGAGAAACAATCCAGCAAAAGAGGAAACATTGCTGATATTCTCAATAATAAATTCAGCGAAAATGCCCCAAACATTAAGAGGAGTGTTTACCACAAAGATACTTCCAATCTAATTCCACATCCAACCACCGACCTCTCTCAGCGCAAACCTTTTCATCTGATTGATCAAAATTATCAATTTGAGGGGAATTCAATTTATGAGGATGATAGTTATAAAAAACTTTCTCCTGAGCAATTTAATCAGAAGCTAGATTTTGATGCGGAAAATTTTGATTTGGAAGTTGATAATATTAAAGAAGGAACTTGGCTGATCAGCAGTAATATACCGCTGGAAAAGCTGATGAAAAAGGAAGAAACCAATAAGTTTTTTGATGAAATCCTATTGTTGGACGCTTCCGGAATAGCAGTTTTTCCAGACCCGATGGCAGGGTTAAAGTACTTGGATCTGACAAATCTGAATCCGGTCGATTCCTTTCCCTATTTTCAAACAGGGGTTCGCATTACTCAAATTTACCTTTCCCAAAATACTTACCTTGGTTTTTGGGTTCCCGTGAATCTGAATGGGACCACATTGATCATCATGGGCATCAAGGAAGCAGAGCAGTTTGATAAAGTGGGCATACGGATCAACTTTAATCTTCTGACTACTTTGATTTTTAGTTTGATTGCTCTATTAATGTCCGTACCGATTCTGAGTATTATTAATTTGGATAAGGGAGATGTGCTGAGTCAGTCTAAGGTGTTTGGTGCAGGATTGTCTTTGATGTTGTTGATGACTGCATTCGGTTTTGGTTTCTCCCAGCTAAGAAGCTTAGAAAATTATGTGGAATCCAAATCAGAAAAATTTAGGAACGTTAAAACCCATTATCAGGAGGATTTTGAGAAACTGAACAAATACCTTGTCCATTTAAATTTCGAAAAGGTAAATTCAGAAATTTGGTCCGAAAAATACCATGTCAGGGAATTGCTCCAAATCCAGAAAGGTAAACTGCAGGTTTTTCACTTGAGTAAATCAGATACCCTGAATTTTGGTGAAGAAACTTCTTTTATTGATATTGGACACAGGGATTACGTCAATTTTTATAAAGAATCGGATTTCACAAAATATATTGGAGCCCACTACTCCTTAGGCTCCGGTCAACTTGAAGGAGTGATTAGCAGGAAAATCCCCAATGATCTCATTCACGCCATTACTTTCGATTTGGGTAGTATTGACAAAAAATTGACACTTAAAGATCCTGTGCTTAAAAAAAGAGAGGACATAGTTAAAAATGAGAGGTTTCTCCTTTTTAAAGAAGATGGCAAAATACTTTTTAAAAGTAGCCGTATCCTTATCCCCTTGGACAATTTACAAGATGGACTCTCTTCTAAAAAATGGACAGAAATCTCGGAAATTATAAAGAATAATGTCAAAATCCATATTGATGATTCACATTTTGAAGTCAGCCTTTACCTGAACGGACAGCCATACATAGGAGTCTTGCAGCTTATCGACAATAAATCCTTTGACCAGCCGGTATGGTCGATCTACCTGATCAATAAAAACCTTTTCCATGCCAAATCCTCCCTTACATCGCTGATCGCTGTGAGCCTTGTTTCGGTGTATCTGATTTTTTTGGTAATCCTCGCAATCATCAACAGGCTAACCCGCCCCCAAAATAAATTCAGAAATCTGGTTCTTTTCACGTATGATTACTTGCTGCCATGCCCATTGAAATCATTCAGGTACTTCATCATCATCTTGGTGAATCTGCTTTTCATGGCGTTTTTTTTTTTTATTTATACCAATTCAAACATGATCGAGATGACAATTTTTTCAATTTATTTAACTGTTTTGGCA
>JBGTDA010000194.1:0-1681 GCA_041748555.1 Rhodonellum sp. | reverse complement strand
TTGAATTTTGCCTTGACACTCGAATATCTGGAAGCAGAATTCTATACCATGGGCCTGGCCTCCGGCGGGCTTATTCCTATGGGAAAAGACAGGCAGATATTCGAAGTGATAGAAAAACACGAAGTGGATCATGTCGCTTTTCTGATGGCTGCCATTTCCGGTTCGGGAGGTACTCCTGTAGATAAACCTACTTTCGATTTTACCGCAGGGGGCAATTTTGATCCGTTTAATGATTATTCACAGTTTATGGTGCTGGCACAGGCTTTTGAAGATACAGGAGTGAGGGCCTATAAGGGTCAGGCTGCCAATCTGATGAGCAACGGAGATGTTTTGACTGCAGCATTGCAGATTCACTCTGTTGAAGCCAGACATGCATCCGAAGTGAGAAGGCTTCGGGGATTGAAAGGATGGATTACCCAAGCTGAAAGAGGCGCAGGTATGCCTCCTGTCACCCAAGCTGTCTATGACGGTGAAGATAACCTGATGCAGGGTGGTGTCAATGTCACCACCGTGACCGATGTTGGTGCTGACGGGATCACCGAATCATTTGATGAGCCCTTGACTATGGAGGAGGTTTTGGCTATAGGGGGACTGTTTATTGTTAATTAAAAAAACAGCCGCTACACTTTTATATTCCTAAAGGCAGTTAGGGAATTAATCCCTAACTGCCTTTCCATATACCATCGAACAATAAGTATGGTTATTCCTTATTTACAAATTTCACCTTTTGATATCAGTCTAATAAAAAGTAACATCCAGAAATAGTGTTGTTGCTTTTTTGGTCTAAGGATTGTTCCTTAAAAATATAAATAAAAATATTTTTTTTTATACTGATCCAATCCATAAAAGCATATCGTATATGGAAATATATATTTTATGTGCGATATGATAAAATATAATTGGAAAATATCCTTTTGTGGGTTTAGATAAATAGTTAACCATGAATTGGTCGTTGAACAGGAGATTTTTAGGGTATTTTCTTTTTCAAAAAATGAATTTCAGAGTAGTTGTATTAAAGATTTTTATTTTCAAAATTTTTAATACTCTATCATCTTTCAAAGGTTGGTCTACTTTGTTTTTATAGTAAATTATTATTAACCTTTTAAAACCAAATACCATGTTAAAACCAAAACAATCAATTGAAGAAGCGCGGGAAATCCAGTTGGCCCGCACCCGCAGAAAATTTCTGAAATTCAGTGGAGCCACTCTTGCTACCACAGGAATCCTGTTTACGGGGTGCCAGGAAATTTTTGATGCCATTCCCCAAAAGGGAAAAGACATTATCAAAGATGCTACAACAGTGAATTTAGGATCAGGTGATACAGGAATATTAAACTATGCCTATACCCTTGAACAATTGGAGGCGTCGTTTTACATCAAAGCTGTTGCACATCCGTATAAAGGCATTTCATCACAAGCCTCCCGGATTTTGAAAGATCTAAAGGACCATGAAATCGCTCACCGGGATTTTTTGAAAGCAGCTTTGGGAAAAGATGCAATCATTGATCTGACTTTTGATTTTAGTTCAGTCGATTTCAATGATGGGAACAGCGTAATGGCTACTGCCAAAACATTCGAGGATTTGGGAGTTGCTGCCTATAACGGAGCCGGTAGATTATTGGAAAATCCGGATTTATTGTTGATTGCCGGCAAGATCGTCTCTGTTGAGGCCCGTCATGCC
>JBGTDA010000193.1:0-6244 GCA_041748555.1 Rhodonellum sp. | reverse complement strand
CGAAAATGTACCCGGCATGATTCCTCGTTGGGGAAATGCTTCATAAACTCTATTAGATTCATAACACTTGTTTTTTTTAAACAAGGTCACCAATAGCTTAGACAGCTTCTGTCAGTTAGGTATCTTTACGGATTATCAGTTTAGATTAAATAAACCAACTGTCTCAAAGATGTTTCTTATCAAGGATGCAATTATTGTGGGATCGACTATGGGACGTAGTTCTTTCCCGCCTTCTGAAATAAATCCAACACCTCCATTTTCTATAAGTTTCATAACATGGAGCGTCTTTGTAAGCATCATTTGATTGATGAGCGCAGCATCGCGATTTGCAATTGAGTGATGCTGCTCGTTTTGATGATTCAAAATCACTTTGAAAAAGTACTCTGAGTACATTTCTAGCATTGAAACGCAATCATCTAAAGTAACGCAAAGACGAAGGCGAAGAAATTCCGTACGAAGCTGCTCTAATTCCATAGTTAATTATACTTAAACATAACACAAAGTTACGGGCTTGCGGAATAGAAAGCTGCAAGGGTTCGCTACGCCTGCTCGTAAAAAAATCTCCACCCTCCCACTGCCAGCCGCACATCCATCGGGTAGTATTTTTTTACGGCAGCCCTTGCACCTTTCTATCCGGTCCCGTGTGGCCGCATTATGTTTAAATATATATTTCGTGTCCGCATCGGTGGCTGGTGGCTGTCGTTCGGTTTTCGGTTTGGCGTTAGGCCATTCCTGTTTGCTTTCTTTCCCTCTGGCATCAAAGAGGTTTTCCTCAGGTTCTTGTGGCTTGAGGTTGCAGTTTCAGAGCTCCCTTTTTAGGGGGCTCTTTTTTTAAGTTCTTTCCTTGTAAAACTGTTCACGTAGATTGACAAGCAAGCTTTCTGCTTGCATTGATTCAGGTGATTCTGGAAGGTCTGACCTTTTGAATAACTCATCAATCACCAGAATCTTTTCTTCAGCCTGATTCACCAAATCTTCATACTCAAATTCTCCTGCCCTAATTTTCAGGAAGTACTCTCGCTCTGACCGTCTCACATTGACTTGTTTGAACCGCGCAATTTCTTCAGCCATATTCAATAGTCTGAAAACGTGCATCATGTTTTTGGAGTCATAGTTCTTTCCGTGACTCACGGTGTTTTCATAGCGCTCCTCATTTCGTTGATCGACCCATTCCCAGTATAACTTGTAGTCTTTACAATATTTAGAGTAACCATCTTTGTTGAAACTCAGAACGGCTATAGATTCAATTCCTTTGGGAATGGACGTTAGCGAAACATCATTCGCAGCGTCTCCTGAATAGATACCATTAAACTTGACATTTTGATTGGCCTGGGTTGCATGGAATACTGCATACATGTCTCTCATATGGTCTATCGCAACCAAACCACAATCTTTCTGATCAAAGCCCTTCTCTTGAAGCCATTGGGTAGACGGAATTGAACTATACCCTTTAACCACATAGCAGAAATCAAGAATGGTTTTGCGTTTCTTATCGAGGGGATTTAGAATTTTTTTATTGAGTCCTCTGGCCTTCTTAATTTGTGCATAAGCATACTGTCCAAATGTCTGTGCGCAAAGTCTTGACAGGAATAGCTCTGACTTTATACTGAGCATCAATGGATGTTTGTACAATACACAATCATCCGGTGTATTAAGGAGCTCAAGAAGATTCGGATTGTTCTTCAGTAGAAGATCAAAGAACTTCCTGACTTCATAGAACATTTCATCATTCGTTTCATTGTTTAACTGATCAACGTAATGAAGGCCATAGAATTCTTCCTTTGGTAAAACAAACACCCCTTTAACATCTGTATCAGAATGCGGGAGTGCAAGGCCGTACGCCTGACTGCCACTAATACACTTTAAGAGTAGATGATTATTATCCTTATTTAAATCATGAAGTGTCATCCAACGTATTTTCTAAATAAATTATTCAACATATCTGAATTTGCATTTACTGAGGCTAGTCCAGGTACAGCTTTCTCACAATATTCAATTTCACTTTTGATGAATGAATGAAGTTGTTCAATTGGTTTGATCACGTACTTTTCATCCACTACTGCTTTTTGCTTTAGAAGGTCGTCCACTATTTTATTTAAATCATTGGCAAGCAGAACTCTCAGTTTCCCAAATTCCATAGCCGGGACTTCTCTCCTGTCGGCTATCCAACGACACGCCAGTATTGGCCTTAAAGCGTAGAAATACTTTTTTAACCGCACCTCCCCTCCTGCCAGATCGCTCTCAAAAACAGTCTTGGCCATGCTTAGATAGTGGTGCATGGTTGCCCTTGGAGAAAAATAGTGAGGCATTAGATTCTTTAAGTCATCAACAAACTCATTGTTCTGACTGTAAACAACTGGGGATTGTAGCCATTCATAAAGTGGCCCGTTTGACTTTTTAAACAACCTGAGTGCTTTGCGCAACTCCCAGCCATTGATATCCAGAAGATCATTGATGGGCAATTCGATCACATCTCTTTGCTCATCGACACTTAGGTAATATTCTTTTGGGTGTACATAGATAAAACGGACATCGTAGTCGCTATCTGGTGACGGAAAACCCCAAGCACGACTGCCGGATTCACAAGAGAATAGTGTATTAACACAATACTCTTTGTCAATTATTTTGATCCTTTCCTGGATTGTCTTTTCCATCTCTAAATTCTGCTTCAATTCGATTTAATTCGTTCCTTAAATGCTCAAAGGAAGGTTCAACTTTTGGTTTAAAGTTGAATGTAGTATCAAATAGCTTAAACATTTTACTTAAATACTTAGCTCCAAGCTCTAAATATTCTAGTTCTGGATCAAAGCGAACCACAATGGGTTTCAATAAAAACATATGAAGAGGATTCTCGCTATATGTCAAATTATATCTTGATATATGATTCCACATATTGTGAGAGGCTGTGCTAAATGGCTGATAGACGTGATTATAAAAATCAATACAGCCCGCTTCTTCAGCCATTTTTCTTGTATTCATCTCAGACCAACTGCCAAGATTCACTTCTGTCCAAAATGTATATCGATGGGTATTTATCCACTTTTCAGTGGCGTCAATTATAGGATCATTTTTAGGATCAAAACCATCATTTTCTAATTGTTTTTTTCGATGTTCTAAGGTTAACTTAGCTTGCCCAAGCCCGTGTAGTATGAATTTTCTGGATCGTTCTTCAGGATTCCTTAATATCCAAGCAAGGTTTATATAGTTATCAGCCAATGATCTTAGGATTATTGGAGCCATATCTCCGTTCCATAAATTGGGTGAAGAGGAGTAGTTAGTAAGAATAGCCACTTGTCGAGATAGTATTCCACAAACAACCTCCTTGATTTCTTTCCTTGTTAAGTCTACATCCCAATTATTCCACCGGTCTTTGAGTTCCAAATATATATTATCAATATATATCGAGATAGCTGATGTTATATCTAACCGTGCCTGTTCATTTTCCATAATTAAATCACACATGGTTCAAGTTCAATGCCCCTATTCCAGAAATATTTATTCCAGTTACCTTTTGAGTTGTAGAATTGATCATTCATAAATGCGTACATCGAGGCTCTTATGCCACTCGCAATCATTTTGGATATTTGAGTATTTGGATAGTCTTTCAATTCGGGCAATTTTTGCATTACCGACCCATCTACTAGCCTTAGCCGTCCTAAGGCCCCAAGGAAATAAATCACATCGCCCATCATGAAAGTAGCACTACGGCCGACCTGATCATATAGGTCTATCAATACATCTTTTATTTCAGCTAGGGCATTTTCACTTTTTTTGAACGAAGAGTCGGCTAAAAATGAAATAGGGCATTGTGGATATAAAGCCAAGAAATTAGCTAATGGTTTTTGAATTAATTCTAACACATTTTTTCTTTTAAGCTCCTCGATTATTCTCTCCTGATCTTGTTCTGTCAAAAGCTCATATGAACTTATGAAAGCAAAGAAGTACTTGCTCGAATTTATTTCTGAGACTGACCGCACTAACTCCAATCCTAGCTCAGCTCCTCTTTGTATTCCGTACTTTTTATTCAGAATCGCAATCCAAATTATCTCCGGAATTATTATTTGGGTGTAGCTTGTTTCTCTCAAATTGCCAAGCCCCATAAGAGGAGGTATAAGTTTTTTACCTTCTTTCTTATGATCGCCTAATACCTTGCTTTTGTTTTCTCTTTTCATATTTCCAATTCTACAATCTTGGATCAACATCCTCACTTTCTAAAGCCAACACTCCAAATACACATTCATGCACTTTTCTCAAAGGTTCTTTTTTTACAAACCGTTCCAACGATTCAACACCTAAAGCAAATTCTCTTAAAGCCAGTGATCTTTTTCCAGAAAGCCCCCTGTTCTTAAGTCTCGCCATGTTTTCGGGAGCTGAATACTCAGGCCCGTAGATAATACGAAGATACTCTTTACCCCGGCATTTGATGGCTGGTTGAACAAGCCCTTTCTTTCCATTGGTGATGAAATCGTAGGGTTTTATAACCATTCCCTCCCCTCCTTTTTCAGTCAGGTTTGTCCACCAACTCACAACCTCATTGATGCCAGCTTCATCATTGACTTCAATGATTTTATGAGGTGTTGCCAAAAATAATTGACGATCTTGTTCACAGATCAAACTGATCTCTTGCATATGCCACGCATGATCTTTATCTGTATGCACCGAACCTTCTGTTGCCAGTATGTGAAAAGGTGCAAGCTTATAATCATCCACTCCATTTACCGGCCAACAGTAATTTCGGTAGGCATCCGTGTAATCGGCTATCATCTCTTTTTTGGAAGAATACATTTGCAACAACTCATTAACACCTTCGATTTTTCTGCTAGCGGTTTGATTTAAAACATCCACCACATTGACCAATGCCGCAGAAGCCGCTGACCCAACAGAAGCATATTGATCTTTTAACAATGCCTGCGCTTTGGCAGACCAAGGCATCAACTCAGCATCAAGACAAACCCAATCAGTATTGAATTTCTCCCAGAAGTTAGCATTCGTTAAAGCCTTGTTTACTCGATCTATGAATTGGGTTTCAAGTTCGCTGTCGGTAAAGAAGTTCCTTCCTGTTCTGGTATAGCAAACTCCTATCCCCTCATTCTCAATTCCATATCGAGTGCGAACCGTTTCCTCATCTTTGCAAATGATCAGTATCGCCCGTGAACCCATGTGCTTTTCTTCGCACACGACCTTTTCAACACCCTGACTTTTGAAATATTTCAAAGCTTCAATCGGATGCTCGAGGTATCCGTCCAATTCACTTGTCTCAGAAGGTGACATGGTGGGTGGCAAGTAAATCAACCACTTTGGGTTTAGCGCAAAGCGACTCATTACTTCTAATGCTGCAATGGAGTTTTCCTCTCGTACAGTAACATTATTTCGCAGCCTCGTGCTGATAATTCGTTTACCGATCACATCATCAATATCCAGCACGTCATCGTACTCATGCTGATGGCTAAGCACGCCATTTGCTTTCCAGTTCAATGGTCTGGCGGGCTCAGCATAGACTTGCTTTGCGTCCACAGAAACAAGTTCTTCCTCAGGGTAACGTAAGGCAGACAACTTTCCACCAAAAACACATCCTGTATCAATGTCTATAGTTCTGTTAAGCCATTGTGCTTCGGGCACAGGTGTATGACCGTAAACAACCATAGCTTTTCCCCTATACTCAGACGCCCAATTGAAACGAACAGGTAATCCAAACTCATCGGTTTCGCCAGTCGTTTCGCCAAACATGCAAAACGATCTCACTGCTCCACTCCCTCTGCCCTGCATTTCTTCCTTCAATCCGGCATGTGCAACAACCAGTCTACCATTATCAAATACGTAGTGACTCACCAGACCATAGAGAAAATCTTTCACCTGATTGATGAAGTGCGAATTTTCAGTTTTCAATTGCTCAACAGTCAAAGCAAGGCCGTGCTTCAATTGGACATCCTTTCCGCTCAGGTACTTTTGCAGCTTCATGTCGTGATTTCCGGGTACACAATAAGCTGCTCCTGAGTTAACCATACTCATTACCAATTTCAGCACAGTTGGAGAATCTGGCCCTCTATCAACCAGATCTCCTAGGAAGATCGCTTTCCTACCCTCAGGAGTTTCAACGTTGAAGCCATGATTCCCTTGACCTTCATCGGTGCGATTTATAGTATAACCAAGCTTGATCAGCAGTTCTGTCAATTCTGTAAAACAACCATGAACATCACCAATAATGTCGAATGGTCCTTTAACATCTTTCTTGTCGTTGTATAGC
>JBGTDA010000192.1:0-8870 GCA_041748555.1 Rhodonellum sp. | reverse complement strand
TTCGTTTGCCAAAGGCCCGCATTAAGAAATGGTAGTCACCACCTGTATTGGGAAATGTAGTTGTCAATTCTGCGTAACATAAAGCTCCTATCAATGATATTGTACCTCCAACCAACCAGGCCGTCAGCATCATTCCTCCTGAATCGACATTTCCTGCCACAAGCGATGGAGTCCTGAATATGCCTGCGCCGATAACTATTCCTACTATAAGTGCAATTGCATCGGCTACACTGAGAACAGGTTTTGGTGAATGGGTAATATCACTTTCATTGACTTTGGGTGATGTAATTTCTTCCTGAGATAATGACATATAAAAGTTGGTTGTTATTTATCCTTACCCTACTCCTCAAAAAGTTTCTCTATATGAAATTTTGCTGATCGAAAGATTGATGATCCCTAAACCCAGATCCACATCATGGACGAAAGAAAAACTTAAGTTAACTTAAGGAATATAGTTATATATCTCAAAAAGAAAATAAAAAAAATAAAATATTTTATATGAATGGTTCTTTTACCCAATCATATTATTTCTTAAAAACTAAATTTTTCTATTTAAATATTCACAATGTTCCCGGTAATTGTCAAAATCCATCAAATCCTTTGTTTGACATTGGATTGGCGGTCCATCCTTCCGAAAACTATCGGGATCGGTTTTCGAACATTTGACATCAAAAAGAGATAGCCACGTCGTGCATTCAATCTTTCACAAATAATAGATTAAAGTAGCACTCCTCGCTATGACGACGGCTTCGGTCTCATCGGTCTTCGGTCTTCTAGCCATTCTAAGCAAACCTAGCCAAAGTGGCGTTGCCACTGACTACTTCCTGAGCAAGTTCTTTTATGGATTTTTCGGATAACGTTTTTTCCAATAGATCCCGCACGACCTTAAACTCATTATGAATCGGACAGGGATTTGAGGAAGAGCAATATTTTAATCCCAATGCACAACCTGTAAATATCCTGTCCCCATCGATGGCAATAATCAGATCTATCAACTTCAGGTCCTCCTGATCTTTATCGATATAAAAACCTCCATTAGGACCTTTGCCGGAGCTGATCACATTCTTTTTGGCTAGTGCCTGAAGAATTTTTGCAGTGAAAAATTCGGGAGCATCGATTTCTGCGGCAATTTCCTTAACACCCATTTTTTTTCCTTGCCTGCTTTGGGTCATTATATAAACCACAGCTCTGATGCCGTACTCACATGTTTTCGAGAACATACTTTTTATTTATAATTATTAAATCCAAAACTGATCGTCCCAGATTTCCACAACTTTTTCATGGATTGTCTTTATTGCCAGATCCATTTCATCCAAATCTTTTTCCATCAACTCTTTCTGCATGTGCTGAAAAAGCTTTCTCTCCTCAAACCTGATGTGGGATTCAAGCCCGTCCGCAAAATCAGCTAACTGATCAACTGGCACATTTTCATGTTTGGCTATCCGTTCCTGCTTTTGCCGGAGTTCCTGATGTTGCTCTTCCGCCTGCTTTCTTAGCAGATCATTTTTGGCCAAATAGGGAAACAAGACATTTTCCTCCATTTGAAAATGAGGTTCAAGGTGTTCCCTCATAAAATAGTTGAGGTAACCCGTGATCCTTTCCGTTTCGATTTTCATTTTAATACCCTTCCTGATTTTCCAAACCAGAAGTAATCCAAAATGGTGATCCTGGGAAACAGGAATCAATGCAGGATGTCTTTTTATTGGTTTTGTTTTCATTTTGGAAGTTTATTAAGAGAATGAAAATAGGATAATCCCATGGAAATTTTTGATTCTAAATTTAAAGGTAAAATGGAATCTTCCCAAATAAAAGACTTGGATGTCTTTTTATTCTGATGTATGTTTATCCACAAGGTTAACGGTAAATGAAAAATTCCAACGGATTCTAGGTTTGACATCAGATTTCTGGGTACATCTCCAGCTATAATCATTGCGATCAGTATTCGGTCTTCTAGCAATTTTCTAAGAAAAACAAAGGGTGCTGGCAGTATAGCGGATATATATTCTGATATTAATAATCTCCACCATAATATGGACTTTAATCATTATTTTAACAATTTATATTTAGTTATTTTATATCTCAGTAAAATAAACAAGAAACAGAATCCAGGGCGAGATTTCGAAAAACAAAGCGATTTCTTTTCAGATATAATCTTATTCCACCAAAGAAATGGAGACCGGCGGTCATTATCCTGGTAGGCTTATTTGTAGGATTGGGTCTTTATATTTTTAGAAATAAGACTATGGATAAAAACATTGATATCGCAATAGCTAAATATCTTGATTTGATTAAGGCGAAGTTCTCGGATATTGAAGGTGCCTATTTATTTGGTTCTTATGCAAAAGGAAAGTTTACAGACGATAGCGACATTGACTTGGCACTTATTTTTACTAATTTGGATGATTCAAAGCGATTTGACATACAAGTTCAATTGATGTTGCTAGCAGCAAAGATTGACTCAAGGATTGAACCACACCCAATATCTCATGATGATTTTAATTCAGGAAACCCATTTGTCGTTGAAATCAAAAAGACAGGAATTAAGATTGCTGCATAATCATCAAAATCCAGAGACGGATGTAATTCCTCAAAACTCCTCACACCCCACTTCCCAATAGCTTTCAGGAAAGGAATCTTCCAAAGAACCATATACATCAAAGGGATTTAATCCCATTAAAAGCCCGAATTGCATATTCAAGATTTGGTTTTATGTTTAGATAATTTAAAATCCTAAATTGTTGCTCTTCAATTGCCAATGGGGATGATATTCTCAATTTCCTATTGCCCAAACATCAGCCAGAATAAGAAATGGCTAAAGAACCGAATTACTTTTTACATTCAATATCCCATAACAGAAATCGAAATCATGAAATACCAGCTATTTATTCTCCCGGTTCTAATTCTTTTCCAATCATGTTCACCTGATGATGGCTTAAACGATAAAATCAAAAAAGTAGAATCCGGTCTTATAAACCCGGTATATATTGAGGGGGATTCTACATGGTCTATAGAAGAACGCATGGCGTATTATGGTGTTCCCGGGGTAAGCCTAGCCGTAATCAACGAGGGCAAAATTGAGTTTACGAAAACCTATGGCGTCATGGATAAAGAGAGTAAAGCTCCGGTCCTCAAAGAAACCCTTTTTCAGGCAGGATCAATCAGCAAACCGGTAGCTGCATACGGTGCATTGAAGTTGGTCGAAACGAGGAAAATCAATCTGGATGAAGATATCAATACTTACCTAACATCCTGGAAATTGCCTGACAGTGAATTTACCAAAGAGAAGAAAGTCACCCTTAAAAACCTGCTCAACCATTCCGGGGGAATAACGGTACATGGCTTTTTGGGCTATAGTCCTGACCTGCCCGTACCCGCGTTGGTTGAGGTTTTGAACGGAACTCCACCGGCCAATTCAGGAGCTCTCATCGTGGATAAAATTCCGGAAGAAAGTTTTCGCTATTCCGGTGGTGGCTATACGATCATGCAGCAAATGCTGATCGATATAGAAGGAAAACCCTACCCGTTGCTTATGAACGATTTAGTCTTACGGCCATTGGCGATGAATAACAGTACCTATGATCAACCGCTTCAAAGCGCACAACTGGAGAAAGCTGCAACCGGTTATCTGCCCGATGGGCAGATGACGAAAGGTAAAAGACATACATATCCGGAGATGGCTGCAGCGGGATTATGGACTACCGCAGAAGACCTTGCTAAATTTACGGTCAATATTCTAAAGACACTGAAAGGAGAAAGTGAACTGGTTTTATCTCAAAAAATGACGACCGTTATGCTTACTCCTTTTGTTGAAGACTTTGTAGGGCTTGGATTTTTTATAAATAAAAGGAAAGATGAGGTATATTTTGGCCATGGAGGTTGGGATGAAGGATTCTCCAGTGAATTAGTTGCTCATCGGGACAAAGGGTACGGTGTGGTTGTGTTAACGAACTCCAACCATCCGGAATTTATCAGTGAACTTATTCGATCTGTGGCCCTTACCTATGCTTGGGATGGGTATGTTACTGAATTCAAGAAGTTGGATTTAGATACAAATGATATTGAAAAGGTTGAAGGGCGATACCGGATAAATGATGGAAACAGTGTTGAGATATATAAGTCCGATAATCAACTATTTAAAAAAAATATGGGAGAAAAACCTGTTGAGTTGGTGAAAATTTCGGACAGCACTTATGTCACTCGGGATGATGATGAACGAACCTTCCAATTCCTCTTCAATCCGGAAAACGAAAATCAGGAGTTCATCAGCCGTTATCATAGCGGGAACCTGTCTGCTACTTTTACCCGGATGAAAGAAAATGAAAAACTCCCAATCGAGTATCTGGAAGCGGGAGATTTTGATCAAGCGCTGGAAGGATATCAATTATTGGCAAAAGAAAATCCTGAGAATCCGGCTGTTTCAGAAAACAATTTGAACGGATTGGGCTACCATTTTCTTAACCTGAATAATTTAAAATTATCGCGGGATGTATTTAAGATAAATACTATTCTTTACCCCGGCAGTTCAAATGTATATGACAGCTATGCTGAGGTCTGCATGAAAATGGGAGACCTTGATCTCGCCATTGATAATTATAAAAAATCCCTCAGCCTTGATCCCCAAAACAGCAATGCCAAAATCATGATTGAGGAATTGAATCAAAGGAAAGGAAATTAACTGCATGCAAATTATAGAACCTTTTGCAAGTGGCAACAGAAATTAAAGCCATTAAAACAGGCACTAATTCAAGCAGTCCACGATAATTTCCTGAACCACGAGTAAGAACGCAAGTTTAATAGGCTCAAAAGGTCAATGCCGGATTGGATATTTAAAATTAGTTTTATGTTTAGATGATTAAGAAATGTCCGCAATTGTTATGCTATTTATGCCGAATGGAGAGCGATTTCGATAGCAATATGCTGGGTGTCAGCCAAAGAACCACCACACATTTCCCTCCATGTTTTACAAGGTTGCTATTTTTGGAAACTTTCTCTATTTTTGAAGCGTTGAGATAAGCGGACATTTAATGAGATACTTTGAAACTATTTTCCTTGATGAAACGGAAGACTTTGTTGCTACCCTTGACACAAAAGCTATCAAGAAGGTGCTTTACAATATCGACTTGGCAGAACAAACCAAAGACCCTAACCTTTCAAAAATCCGGAAAGTGAAATTTGGGAGTTTAGAACCAAGTATTCAGGAATCCAAATCCGCTTGCTTGCATTTTGGGACAAGGAAGATAGCAAAGAAACGTTTGTATTGGCAACGCACGGAATTGTAAAGAAAACCGATAAAGTACCTAAAAAGGAAATCGACAAGGCAGTTGCTATCAGAGCGGAATACTTTGAAAGCAAAAAAAATAAAAACTGATATGGCTAATAAAGAAATGAGAAAGACAAGTTTGGCCGAAATGAAGGATAAATATATCGGCAAGGAAGGAACACCTGAAAGGGATTCATACGAGTACGAATTGAAAATGGAAGTATTGGGTAAGATGATTAAATCTGCGAGAAAAGAACGAAATATGACGCAGGAGCAATTAGGAAAACTAATAGGCGTTCAAAAATCCCAAATTTCTAAACTGGAGAGCAGTGCCAACAGCGCAACCATTGACACCATTTTGAAAGTTTTTAAAGCCCTGAAAGCGGAAATTAACTTTCATGTAAAAATGGAAGACAACTTTGTAAAACTGGCTTAAAAAAAAAGAAGGCCGAACACCCAACATTGGCTACCAAATAAGCGGGCGGTTTACTGCTAAGGGGAAGTTTTGTATCTTTCAGTTACCTTGGTCTCGGTGAACAGGTACGTGGGTGTTAATCGCCCGCCAGCTGGTAGCCTCTTCCTTTAGGCACAATACAACAAAAACGAGACAAATGAAAAAAATTGAACTACTGATAATATTGTTTTTAACAAGTATTTTAAGCAGTTGCAGTACCGATAAAACCAAAACCAATTCCGAGGTTCGAAACATTGATCAAAATGAAATTGAATCGGACACCTTGACAAAACACCTAAGACCCTTCAATGAGGAATTACCGACTATTGGACTTTTAATGTACAATGGAGTACTTCAAAGCGAAGTAATTGCATCATCAGATGTTTTTGCAAAACCAACCGAAGACGGAAAAAAACTTTTTAATGTAATTACGATAGCCGAAACCGAAAATACAATCATAACTGAAGAAGGAATTAAGTTCGTTCCTGATTATACATTTGAGAATTGTCCGAAATTGGAAGCTCTTTTTGTGCCAAGTGCTTATGATATGTACGCTCAAGTTCATAACGAGAAAATTGTGGAATTTATAAGCGAGAAAAACAGGGAAACCAAGTATACGATAAGCAACTGTGCAGGAGCACAATTGATTGGAGAATCGGGAATTGCGGACGGAAGGAAAATCGTGACTTGGATTGGAGGTGGCGAGCAACTTCAAAAGGATTATCCAAAGCTAAAAGTGCAAGACGACAGCTTAGTAACCTTTGTTGAGGATGGGAAATTCTTATCATCAAACGGAAATTTAGCAAGTTACATTTCCGCTTTGGAGCTATTGGAAAAAATGACCAGTCCGGAACATAGGAAATTTGTTGAAAGCTATTTATATCTCGACCGACTTCAAAACTGGAACCAATAAGTACTGTGCCCAATCGAGTAGGTAAAGGGGAATTCCACCCCCTAAACCCCTCCCAGAACAGTACGTGAACCACTCGGTTCATACGGCTCTTGTTATGCAGTCGGCACTGTCCTTAAGAATAGACCAATTTGTATCCCAATCCCCATCTTAAAAAAGGTTAGGATATGAATCCGCCCCTAAGCCATTCTTCCTTCCCCGAATCAGATTGTCCTATTTGACAACCACCTGAGGTTCTTGATTCTTGCTAAGGGGTTTCGGTATCCCCTTCCCGTTGGGAAACGGCACGAAGCGTGGGGAAATAAGTCCCCGACTGAATATTCCTGACAATGTCGACCCTAATTTGATTCTCTGAGACTGTCGCGAGATACTATGAGACTATAATTAGATACTCCGAAGCTATCGCAAGATACTTTTTTGATATAATTAGATACTCGGAAGTTATCGCGAGATTCTTTTTGGCTATAATTATATACTCGGAAGCTATCGCGAGAAGCTTTAAGGTAGAGGTGATATTTTGAAAGAGGCGTACAAGCTTGTATTTTGTCCCGGGTTATTTCTTTTTTTGTATCGTAAAACTGTCAGATTTGAAAATCAATTGGCTATGAAAATCCACTATTGTGAAAACTATGAATCCATGAGCAAGTTGGCTGCTCAATTGGTCATCGATGAGGTCCAAATAAAAAAGGATTTGCTTTTTTGTGCTGCCACGGGAAATTCCCCCACAGGCATGTATGCGGAAATGGCAAAAAACCATGCTTATTTCCGAAGCATGAGGGTAGTCAAGATGGATGAATGGGGTGTTATTCCGCTAACCCATCCGGACTCCTGCGAAACCTATCTGAAAAAGCACCTGTTGGGACCTCTTGAAATTCCGGAGAAACATTACAAAGGTTTTGACACAGCACCCCAAAAAGTGGAATCGGAAATCGAAAACATGAGGTCTTATATTTCCCAAAACGGACCTTTTGATATCTGTATCCTTGGATTGGGAAAAAACGGGCATATTGCCTTCAATGAACCAGATGTACATCTGGAACCCGAATTTCATAAAGCAAAATTAGCGGAATCAACAATCCAACATGATCCTGCTTTGTCACAGGGAATTGAACCTGCCTACGGGCTATGTGTCGGGATGAAAGATATCCTGCTGACCAAAAAGATAATTTTTCTGATTTCCGGCAAACAAAAACAAGAAGCCATCACTCAGGTTTTATCAAAAAAAATATCCACACAATGTCCCGCCTCCTTTCTTTGGATGCATCCCAAAGTGGAATGTCTCATTGATAACAACAGTCTTGAATCTTCAGCGTAATAGACCTGTTTGAGGTTTATAGTTGAGGTATATTAAACCGGAAACAGGAGTAAAAACAAAACCTGAAAATATAAATTTGATTCAACCAAAATTATAATATATGGGGGCCATTAATCTAAAATCGGACCTACATAAAATCTTGGATGAGATTGAAAATGAGGAATTGATTCGGACAATTTATGATTTTCTTAAGTAGCGTCTGACAGGCAGTTGAGGGTCAGATATGGGGAAATTGGTCCGGGAAACAAAAAAAAGAGGTTTACTTATCATACGAAGAATCAGAAGACGACAAAAAACTTATTGATTGGGATGACATTAAGGAGAATCTTTAAGGAAGGGAGTTTTGAAAAATGAATAAAAATTAACCTACTTCAGATGATCTTTCAATGTGGCGCGGTTTGACCGGTATGATTGGCATGGTCAGACCGAAATAACCGCCCCTCCTGAAAACAAAAAAACACTAACGTGTAAGCTGACAACAAATAAGCAATGATCGGAAATATCAATTGGAATATGGACCCTGAAATAATAAAACTGTTCGGGGTAATTCCCATCCGTTATTATAGTCTGTTGTTTCTATCGGGTTTGATTCTCGGATATGCGATCGTCAAAAATATATACATCAGAGAAAATGAGTTCATATATTCCCTTGATAAATTGACGATCTGTATTTTCTTGGGAACGATCCTGGGAGCAAGGTTGGGACATTGCTTGTTTTATGAGCCCCAGTATTTTTTGAGCCATCCTTTGGAGATATTTCTGCCTTTTAGATGGGATGCGAATGGGGATTTTGAGTTAACCGGGTACCAAGAATAAGTAATCCATGTGGTAGAACACCTAAACAAATTACTTACCTTTAGCGTTAGTAACGAAACGGATAAGTATGATAACTTCATTTGGGTCAAAACAAACAGAGAAAGTTTGGAATGGC
>JBGTDA010000191.1:0-11620 GCA_041748555.1 Rhodonellum sp. | reverse complement strand
GTTTCTATTTACGCTTACCTGGAGGACAGGTTTGGCTTTTGGTCTTATAAAACCGGCGCTTTTTTCTTTATTCTCTCCCGGACCCTAGGTTCTTCCATCAGAGTTTTTCTCGTAGCCGGGGTTCTACAGCTGATTCTTTTCGACAGATGGGGGATTCCTTTCTGGGTTTCTGTATTGATTACTGTTTCCCTGATCTGGCTATATACACATAAGGGAGGAATCAAAACGGTTGTCTGGACCGACACATTACAGACATTTTTTATGTTGGTTGCAGTGGTGACGAGTATTTATCTCATTGCCTCTGATCTGGGATTTACCAATATCGGAACATTAATAGGGGAAATTTCGGATGATCCAAGATCCGAAATATTCAATTGGGACTGGCAATCCGGGACTAATTTTTTCAAACAATTTGCCGCCGGTGCTTTTATCACCATAGTCATGACAGGTTTGGATCAGGATATGATGCAGAAAAACCTGACTTGCAGAAATATTGGAGATGCCCAGAAAAACATGTTTTGGTTTACAATAATTCTCGTATTTGTAAACCTGCTTTTTCTCTCGCTTGGAATTTTGTTATATCTCTATGCTGAAACAAGGGGCATTGCCCTCCCCACCAGATCAGATGATCTTTATCCATTGTTGGCAACACAGGAATTTACTGCTTTTGCTGGGATTGTATTTATTTTAGGTATAACGGCAGCGGCTTATTCCAGTGCGGATTCTACCTTGACGGCTTTGACCACTTCATTCTGCTATGATTTTTTGGAAATTGAAAAAAATTATCCCCGAAATCAACAGGTAAAACTTCGGAAAAAAGTGCACCTGGCATTTACCTTGGTCATGTTTCTGGTGATAATAGGATTCAGGTGGATAAATGACCAAAGTGTGATCAATGCCGTTTTTATTATTGCAGGATACACCTATGGACCCTTATTGGGACTATATGCTTTTGGACTATTCACTTCATGGGAAGTCCGTGATAAGTGGGTGCCATATCTAGCTGTGATGGCCCCGATTTTGGCTTTTATTATCAGTAGCAATTCCGAGAAGTGGCTGGGAGGCTATAAATTCGGTTTTGAGATTTTGATTTTGAATGGGCTCCTCATGTTTTTAGGATTATATCTCATTCGGATTCGGGTTAAATCTCCTGACGTGCCAAAAGATCATTGATCCGCTTCAGCCTGTTGATATTTCCCTCTAGAGTACTTGAACTTCCGTCCAAATCAACCAGAATAGTAACCAATCCATTGGCTTTTTTATGGTTGTCTGTTGGTTGTGCAACCGTAGGGGAAATGGAGATAAGTTCTTGGACATCCACCCCATAAAGGTTTGCCAATTTGATAGCGTCTTCCATTTTGAGGTTTGATCGCCCCTGTTCGTATCTTGAGTAGGCAGTATAATCCCTTTTTCCAAGATATTCTGCTATGTATTCTTGAGTATAACCTCTCAGAACACGATGTTTTCTAAGATTCTCGGCAATGTGGCTTTTTAATGCTGATTCCATAATCGATTTTTTTTAAGCTAGCCTACGCAAAAAGCATACACATTTATCAAATTTTAAGATAAAATGTTGAAAAAAAATTTATTTAATTGTTAAATACCCAAATTCTGGTGATTATTTTTTAAAAGTTAATTTCGTTTGGATTCCAAAAATGCTTTTCAAAATTCTGAATTTGATCATCTAGGATGGTAAGTCCTTCGCTTTCCAACAGTTCCTTCATTTTTTCAGGATTTGAAAAATGAAGCTTTCCGGTAAGCAACCCGTTTCTGTTGACTACCCGATGTGCTGGAATATTCCCCAAAGTATGTGAAGCATTCATAGCATAGCCCACCATTCTAGCACCGCTTTTGATTCCCAAGTAATTGGCTATGGCACCGTATGAGGTCACTTTGCCCCTTGGAATAAGCTGAACAACCTGATAAACCAGATCAAAATAATTTTCTTTAGATGATTTCATTCGTGTTTTTCACAATAGCATGTTTTAAGATCTTTTCGATATTTTTAAAATTGGGTTTTTCTATCATCATGGTTACCTGTAGTTTTATCAAGTCTTTTTGGATAGCAATTATATTCAAAGAAAAGTTTTCCGGATAAAATGATGTTCCTGAGGCTTGAATGTCATTTAGGATTTGTTGCTCGATCTCGTTGATGTGATCAGGAGGAAAATGCGGCAACTCAAAATCAAAGGTCAGTTTTTGCAAAGCTCCCGATTGATGATTGATTACCTGGGAAGTCAGAATCAAGGTATTGGGTATAATTACTTTATCTCCATCTTCGTTTTTCAACACAAGATTAAGAAGATTAATGTCTTCTATGGTGCCTTTTTGCTCACCAACTTTTATGGTGTCTCCCAATGAAAACTGATCTGTAAACATGATAATGAGCCCATTGATCATGTTGGTGACATAATCTTTGGTTAGAATCGCAATAGCCGCGGCAACGATGGTAAGACTTGTCAAAAATTCCAGAGGCCTGATGTTGAAGGCAAGCATAAAAGCGATGATGAAGACAAGTACATTAAGGATGTTGGAGATCCAGGTGATGCCCAAAAGAAAGTTACCATGAAATTTTTCTTCTCTGGATTTTCTCAGGTAAAATCTTGCAGTAATGATTCTTCCCAAAGAAATCAGAATGTTTGTTCCTAAAAGAAAAATTACGGCTCTATAGATGCTGTGGAGCCCGGGATTTTCTATAAGGGTTTCTTTGATTTGTGGGATTATTTCAAAACCAAAAATCATGATGACAAACAAAAAAAGCTTAATGAAAAAGACAAATCTCTTCTTGTTTTCCTTTAAATGGGCAGTTGATTTTTGGATATTCATAAGACTTTAGGAAATTAAGCCCTAATTTTAGTAAACGATTTGCAAACATAACAATAAAGTATATATGGATCGAAATATAATTATTACAGGTGCAGCAGGTAATCTAGGTTCAGCTGTAGTTGAAAAATTCAAGAGGGAAGGGTACAAAATCATTGCAACTATAGCTCCAGGGTCAGGAGAGGATGTAGAAGAGGCGGATGATGTATATGAGGTGGATGTAACCAACGAAAAGTCAGTTGGAGATTTTGCCAAAGATTACAAACTTCAATACGGAGAAGTAGATGCTATCGCACTTCTGGTGGGCGGTTTTGAGACAGGTTCCATAGAAGATACGAACCTGTCGACAATGAATAAAATGATAAAGCTGAATTTTTTCAGTGCTTTCAATATGGTTAAAAACTTCCTTCCTGTAATGAAGAAGGCTAATTTCGGTCATTTTTTATTCGTCGGAGCCAGACCTTCGTTACAGGCAGAGGATGGGAAAAACACAGTGGCATACGCTTTGAGTAAAGGTATGGTTGTGAGTTTGGCGGATTATGTAGCAGAAGAAAGCAAGGAAACCAAAATCCGGGCGCATGTTTTTGTTCCCAGCATCATTGATACTCCTGAAAACAGAGAGGCGATGCCGGATGCGGATTTCTCGCATTGGGTAAACCCGGCTGAAATAGCCGAAGCGATGCACTATGCGGTAAACAATCTTTCCTTAAGAAACATGACCTTCAAATTGTATGGAGGTGTTTAATTTTAAATTAAAACAGAATGAAAAAGACAAGTTCCCTGGCATTGGTGGTTTTTTTTATGGTTTCGATCTTTGCGCAGGCGCAAACAAGAAATGAAACTCGAAGCCTTATAGAATTCAACACTATTAAAATCTCAAACTCCATTGAAGCTGAATTGATCCAGGGAAATGAAAACGGGATTGAAATAGTCGCTTCCGGGATAGAGTTGGACAAAGTATTGACCACTGTTTCAGACCACACGTTAGAGGTAAAAATTGCCAGGGGAAACTTCAAATCCAGCTCGGTAAAAGTGACCATCACTTATGTTGATCTGAACGAAGTACAGGCTTCTACCAGCGCAAAGGTATTTGTCCGGGACGTATTGGAACAGGATGGGGTTTACCTTTTTGCTACCACTAGCTCATATATTGAGGCCCAGGTAAATACCCAGGAATTAAATGCCGAAGCAACTACCAGCGCCAAGATATTTGTAACCGGAACAACCCAGGATTTAAACCTGCGGATATTTACCAGTGCGGAAGTTGACGGCAAAGATCTACAGGTTCAAAATGCGGAAGTGCAGGCCAATACTGCTGCCAAATCGGAATTCAAGGTGAGTGAATCCATCAAAGGAAGTGCCTCAACAGGAGCAAGAGTAACTTATGTCGGGGATCCCAAAATAATTGATGTAAATACCAATACAGGCGGAAGCATTAAGGTTAAATGAGAAAGTCAATTTTCATACTTCTTGTAATTCAGGTTTTATTCCACGGAATTGGATTTGGACAGTCAACGATGATTTCTGATGAAGAAGCGGTAAAAGAGGCTATCAAGAGTCTGTTTGAAGGCATGAAGACCAAGAATCCTGATTTACTGAAAGCGGCTTTCCATGAGGAGGCTATCATGCAAACTGTTATTTCGGGTGAGCAGGGAGCGACATTAGGATCAAATACAGTCTCTGACTTTGTTAACAGGGTTGCTACTACTCCTGCCGAAACACAGCTTGATGAAAGAATATTGGATTATCAGATCAAAGTAGATGGTAATATGGCTGCTGCCTGGACCCCTTATGAATTTTATGTAAATGATGCTTTCAGCCATTGCGGTGTCAATTCATTTCAATTCATAAAAACAGATCAGGGTTGGAAGGTCACCTATATCATAGATACCCGGAGAAAAGTGGGTTGTTAATCGGAACCTAAATCAATAAAGGGTTGGTGAAAGCCAGCTCTTTTTTTGGATCGTCTTTATCATTTTTATAGCTAATCTCTCATTTGAAACTTTGAATGTCTGTCTGAAAGTGTAGGTAAAGTGTTTTTCGTAGTTTGATTCGTTTAATATTACTAATATCATAAAAGCTGGGTTTAGTTGGTTTTATGGTAAAAAATATCTCAGATGGTTGAAAAAACAGTAAAAACATCTTTGGAATTTGAAAAAATGTCAGTAAGATTGCCCCATCAAACAAAAGACCATGTTTACTCCAGCTGAAAATAACTCTTATTCCGGCAGCATGAGATTTTTCTCAGAGCGATGCTTTGTTTTTGGGAGGGGTACAATCACTTTTTTCACTTTTTGCACCATTACGGGGTAGTTCCCGTTATTTCAATTACATATTGCCCTTTCGTAAAAGGTCCGTTGGGATCATAAAATCATTATATATAATCACAGATCAGTATTTATTTTTATGAAAATCTTAAAATTCGGAGGATCCTCAGTTGCCAATCAGGAAAATATTAGAAAAGTATTTCAGATTATCAAAAAACATCAACAAGAGAGCGAAATAGCAGTGGTGTTTTCGGCATTCGGAGGGGTAACGGAGATTTTACTGAACAGTGCGGTATTGGCTAAAGAAGGAGACCGATCCTATATAGATCTGATCAAAGAACTTGAAGACCGGCATTTGGAAGTTGTAAAGCAATTTATTCCCATTCGTTTACAGGCTCCTGTGCTTACCTATGTAAAAGTAAGGTTCAATGAGTTGGAAGACCTTTTCCATGGAATATATTTAATAAAGGAATGTTCTCCAAGAACATTGGATTATGTGGGTAGTTTCGGAGAGCGTTTGTCCGCTTTTATCCTTTCCGAGGCGATGAAAAATGAAGGGTTTTCCACTCATTATCTTGATGCAAGAGATGTGATCCGTACCAATGATAGGTTCGGAAACGCCAAGGTGGATTTTTCTGCGACCAACGATCTGATCCTTGATTATTTTCATTCCCATCCAGGTCTTAAAGTTATTACAGGTTTTATTGCTTCCACCGAAAAGGGTGAAACCACTACATTAGGTAGGAGCGGATCAGATTATACTGCTGCTATTTTTGCCTCAGCCTTGAGTGCCGAAAGACTGGAAATCTGGACTGATGTTTCCGGAGTGATGACAGCCGATCCGAAACTTGTTTACACTGCATTTACAATCCCTCAGCTGAGCTATAACGAAGCGATGGAATTGTCCCATTTTGGAGCAAAAGTGATTTTCCCTGCGACCATGCAGCCGGCAATGAAAAAGGATATTCCTGTTTTCATCAAAAATACTTTTGAACCGGATAATGCCGGCACATTGATCAACGGTGATGCACCAAGCGGAAAATTGATCAAAGGGATTTCTTCTATGTCAGCAATATCGCTGCTGAATATCGTTGGTGCCGGTCTTATTGAAGTAGTAGGGGTGAGCAGGAGGCTTTTTGGAGCGTTGGCAGATGCTGATGTGAATGTGATACTGATCAGCCAGGCTTCTTCCGAACATAGCATTTGTGTGGCCATAAGGACAATGGATGTCCCAAAGGCAAAAGGAATAATTGAGTCAGAATTTATAAACGAAATCAAAAACACTGAAATGGATTCTGTTTTGGTTGTTTCAGACATGGCAGTAGTAGCTGCTGTGGGAGAAAACATGAAACACAATCCGGGAGCCAGCGGTAGAATGTTTGAAGCTTTGGGACGCAACAATGTCAATGTTTTTGCCATTGCCCAGGGAAGCTCGGAGCTCAACATTTCAGCAGTTGTTTCTCGTTTTGACCTACAAAAGGCGCTGAATGCGTTGCATGAGGCATTCTTTCTGTCGGATCATAAAGTATTGCACGTATTTCTGGTCGGTGTCGGTTTGATCGGAAAAGCTCTGATCAAAATGATAGCCAACCAACAGGAAAAACTTCAAAGAGAAAATCTTTTGGACATTCAGATTCACGGTTTGGCCAATTCCAGGTATATGTCCTTTCATGAAGATGGATTTGATCTGAAAAATTGCCCGATACCAGGGGATAATGGCCATGATCAACCGATGGATATGGAGAAGTTTATCCATAAGATGGTTGAAATGAATTTTTCTAATTCGGTTTTTGTCGATTGTACAGCCAGCCAAGAAGTATCTGAAACCTACGAGAGAATTCTGGAAGCAAGAGTGCCGATTGTCACACCAAACAAAAAGGCGAATTCAAGTACTCTAGAAAAATATAAAGCCTTAAAAAAATTAGCAGGCAAAAGAGGCGTTAAGTTTCTCTATGAAACCAACGTGGCAGCCGGGCTTCCTGTGATCAGCACACTTCAGGATCTGATGCTAAGTGGTGATAAGGTGATCAGGATTGAAGCAGTTTTAAGCGGTTCCATGAATTTTATTTTCAGTGAACTGGAAAAAGGAATTCCTTTCAGTGAAGTGGTGAAAGTAGCTAAGGAAAAAGGGTACACTGAGCCTGATCCTAGGGACGATCTGAGCGGAATGGATGTGGCTCGAAAAATCCTGATTTTAGGAAGAGAAGCAGAACAGGATCTTCATTTTGATGATATCACTGTTCAGAGCATGGTTCCTGATGATTGTGCCAATGCAGAATCGGTCGATTCCTTTTTTAAAAATTTAAAGGGTCATGATGATGAATTTGCAGCATTGCTGGCAGACGCCGAAGCAAAGGAGCAAAAGTTAAGATTTATGGCGATTTTGGAAAATGGTAAGGCGAAAGTCGGATTGAATGCTTTCGATAAGAATCATCCGTTTTTTAATCTGAAAGGAAGTGACAATATGATATTGTTCACTACTGAGAGATACCATGATTTTCCTATGATCATCCGAGGTCCGGGAGCGGGAGCGGATGTTACCGCTGCAGGGGTATTTGCTGATGTCATCCGCTTAGGTAATTTTTCCAGATAATGATAAAATCTGTTTCAGCTTTCGCACCGGCTACAGTTGCCAATGTTTCTTGCGGTTTTGATATCCTGGGATTTGCCATTGATGAACTTGGAGATCGGGTGACGGTACAGCTGTCCCAAGAATCCGGGCTCAGAATGGTGCATATTGAAGGTGACGGAGGTAAACTGCCTTTCGAAGCAGAAAAAAATACCTGCACGGTTGCCATCCAAGCAATGCTGAATAAGTTGGAATATAAAGGAGGAATGGATATTTCACTCTATAAAGGTCTTCCTTTAGGTTCCGGAATGGGTTCAAGTGCGGCAAGTGCCGCCGCCGCATTGGTAGCTGCCAATGCGCTTTTGAACAATCCCTTGTCGAAAACAGAACTTCTTCCTTTTGCAATGGAATCAGAGCGGATCGCCTGCGGAGCCGCACACGCCGATAATGTAGCGCCGGCTTTGTTAGGGGGATTTGTATTGATCAGAGACTATCATCCCCTGGATGTGATCAAATTACATGTTCCAAAGGGATTGTATTGTACATTGCTTCATCCACATCTGGAACTGAATACCGCTGATTCCCGAAGTGTTTTGAAGAAACAGATTTCCTTGCAGGATTCTACAATCCAATCCGGAAATATTGCAGGTTTGATCGCCGGTCTTTTTCAGGAGGATTTCGGATTGATCAGCAGATCCTTAAAGGATGTCATCGCCGAACCTTCCCGCGGATTGTTGATTCCCGGCTTTTATGAATTGAGAGCGGCCATCAAAGAGGCAGGCGCTTTGGGTTCGGGAATTTCCGGCTCCGGTCCAACCATCTTTGTGCTTTCCCCAACAAGGGAAATAGCAACGGATGTTTCCAGAATCAGTGATGATATATTCAGGGAAATCGGAATCGGTGCAGACATTTATGTTTCGGAGATAAATGCAAAAGGTGCTTACGTTACAGACCAAAACTGACAAAAATGAAATTCTACAGTACCAATAATCCCCAACATCAGGTAACGCTGAAAGAAGCCGTTGTCAGTGGTTTGGCCCCTGATCAGGGACTTTATATGCCGGTCACCATTCCTGTACTTCCTCAATCCTTTTTTGAAGAACTTCCGAATATGACTTTTTCAGAGATTGGATATAAAGTCATCAGCTTGTTATTCGGAGAAGATCTAAATCCAAGCCAGATAAAAGAACTGGTGGATCATACCTTGATTTTCGATGCGCCTTTGATAAAAGTGGAAGAGGGCATATACAGCCTGGAGCTTTTTCATGGACCTACTTTGGCTTTCAAGGATTTTGGTGCAAGGTTTTGTTCCAAACTGATGTCTATTTTTATGGAAGGGGAAAGCCGGAAAATCCGAGTGCTGGTAGCTACCTCCGGAGACACCGGAAGCGCCGTTGCAAATGGTTTTTACAAAGTTCCCGGGGTGGAGGTGGTGATCCTATACCCCAAAGGAAAAGTGAGTGAGCTTCAGGAGAAACAATTCACCACTTTGGGAGAAAACATCACTGCGCTTGAGGTGGAAGGCGTATTTGATGATTGTCAAAAACTGGTAAAAGAGGCATTTCTGGATAAAGAGCTGAATGATAAAATGTTGCTTACCTCCGCCAACTCCATCAATATTGCAAGGTGGATTCCTCAGTGTCTGTATTATTTTTATGGGTGGTCAAGGTTGCCTAAAACGGATAAGAAAGTTGCCGTTTCCGTTCCCAGTGGCAATTTTGGAAACTTGGGTGCGGGTATTCTTGCCCAGCGTATGGGTCTTCCGATCGACACCTTTATTGCTTCAACCAATGTCAACAAAGTAGTTCCTGATTTCCTGCTCGGTTCTGTTTTCACTTCCCGGCCATCTGTTTCTACCATAAGCAACAGTATGGATGTAGGTAATCCCAGTAATTTTGATAGGCTTTTGGCACTCTATGACAATGATGAAAAGCGCTTTCGCCAAAAAGTAAAAGGCTTTTATTTTGATGATTCTGATACCAAAAGCGCTATGATCCAAGTGAAATCTAAATCCGGGTATATGCTGGATCCTCATGGAGCAGTAGGATATCTCGGATTGAGAAATTTCAGGAATATATATCCGGGAGAATTTGTCGGCATCTTTTTGGAAACGGCGCATCCGGGAAAATTCAAGTCCAGCGTAGAGGAGACCTTGAATATTCAGCTTGAATTGCCGGAAAGGCTTGAAAAATTCTTGGAAGGAAAGAAAAAAACAGAATTGATGGAGAATGATTTTAATGTATTTAAGGCCTATCTGAAAAAGTCAAATTAATATTGGGAGGAAGAGCTTTTCCAAAGTTTTAAAACTTTGGAAAAGCTTATCAAAAAAAGGGTGGATCAGTTGTCCCCTTTTTTAAATTGTTCCTGAATTGCTTTTTGCAGTTCCTGCATTTCTTGGGCGTGATCTTGTTGCCATTTTTCCATCTGCTTTTGAAATTCCTTCAGCTGCTCCTGATTTTCTTTTTGCCAGAGTTCCATTTGCTTTTGAAATTCCTCCATTTTAGGCTGGTTTTCTTCTTGCCAAACCTTCATTTTTTCTTTGTATTCTTCCAACATGGGTTCATTGGACTCTTGCCATTTTTGGATTCTGTCCTGGAATTCCTTAACATGTGGTTGAATCTGGGACTGATATTCCTCCTGTTTTTCAGCATATTTCTGAAGAATTGTTTCTCTTTCCTTTTGCATTTTCTCCAGATATGCCTGTCTTTCCTCACTCTGTGCCTCCAATCTTTCCCTCATTTCAAAACGCATTTTCTCACGTTCTTCTTTGGACTTTTTGGTAGTATCCATCTGGAACGATCTTTTGTCTATTATTATCATTGGATGTTTTGTCCAAGCTGTGGAATCCATGATTATGCCATCAAATGGCATGTTTTTAAAAAGACTGTCAGGAATGAAATGTTTGAAATGCTTATCGTCGAATTCAAAATGGGGCATATTTTCCATTTCAAAATGAGGAAGATAAATTTCATCTAGATCCAGCATTGGCATATTGCTGAAGTCCGGAATTGGAAAATTAAAATCTTTGAATACAAATCCTCCCAGACTGTCACCGCTAAACATCTCAAAGCCAGGGAAAGATTTTTTCATCTTCTCCTCAAATTCAATCATTTCTTCCTCCGTCATATTATTCCGGTTCTTGTCCGGAATAATTGCCTTTTTTGGTGGCACAGTATCTATATTTTGAAGATCAATAGGACCATTCCAGTTGCCGCCAAAGGTTTGGTTACTCAAGGAAGTCTCCATTATGTCTTCCATGGAATTGGGTTGTTTTTGGTCGCTGGCACCCACCATCAAGGAGGCGCCCAGCAGTAATGTGAGTATCATAGTCATACTGATAAATGTGGTAGGTTGAGTCCGGGAAGTTTGAATCCCCATTATTCTTTTGATTCGGTCCAAGGTTGGATTTTTAGTTTGGGCTGCAGCCATGGCTATTTCAGGAGCCGGATTCTGTGCATTGTTCAATACATTTGCCAAACCATAGGCCAGGTCTTTTGGCGCAATACCTGACTGAATGGCAAGATCATCGCAGGCATTCTCCCGCTGTTCCTTCACTATTTTAGTAATCCACCAAAATACGGGATGGTAAAAGAAAATTACCTCCATAAGAGATTGGAAAATATTGACCAGATAATCGTAGCGCTTGATGTGAGCAAGTTCATGCGTAATAATGGCCTCGAGTTGGGCAGGGCTGAGTTGAAACATCAGACTGGCTGGAATCAATATGACGGGTTTGAATACCCCGAATGTGATCGGCATATCCACATGTACACTTTGGAAAAGGCCTATAGGATTTATAATTTCAAGTTTATTCATTTGGGAATCAAGGAACCGGAGCCATTTTGGATCAGGGTTTTGAGGAAAAATATGCTCAATTGTAATATCTGAATTACCTTCTATTGCAACTAGTTCATTATTTTGAAAGTTTTCAAGTCTTTCAAATAAATATGTTCTATTTTTA
>JBGTDA010000190.1:0-49190 GCA_041748555.1 Rhodonellum sp. | reverse complement strand
CATATCCAAATATTCTTGCATCAAAGAATCTTCTTTTCGCAAGGCCTGCACTAACAGCTCAGTCTCTTCTTCACTCATTTCCTGATAGATATATCTAACCAGGTCATTTGAGGTAAAATATTTTGTCATAGGCAACATTTAACTGTTTCATTTTTTTTCTCATGTTAATTAAAGCATACCGCATTCTTCCAAGGGCAGTGTTGATACTTACACCTGTCTGTTCTGCGATTTCCTGAAAACTCAAATCATTATAATGCCTCATAATCAGCACTTGTTTTTGCGCTTCGGGAAGTTCATCAATCAGCTGTCTCACTAACGCAAATGTGTCTTCTCTTATTTGAAGATCCTCAGCATTTTCTTCAGCAAATCGAAGCGTATTGAATACATTACCGCCATCCTCCATTACTATTGTCGGATAGCGTTTGTTCTTTCTAAAGAAATCTATGGCAAGATTGTGCGCTATTCGCATCAACCAGGGTTGAAATTTACCTTCTTCGTTATATCCATCTGCATTCAAGGTATGTATTACCTTGATAAACACATCCTGTAATAAATCCTCAGCAACCCCCTGATCTTTTACAATCAAGAAGATGGTTGTGTAAACTCTGGATTTATACTTCTCCACCAACATTTCAAATGCAGCTTCACTTCCAGATCTATACTGAGCTATCAGTTCACTGTCTTTAGGATTAATCCTTTTACTCATACAAATTGACTTTTAAATAACGTAGAGGTTTATGCCATATTATAATTTTAATTTGAAACAAATATTACCATGAGACTCAAATGTATATATTCATGAACATTCATGCAATATTTAATGGGTTTTTTTAAAAGGATACTGACAAAATCAAGGGAGAGTAAAATAATTAGTATTTATAAAGAAAAAAAATAAAATTATATACTGATAATGTGAATATCAATATCGAATTTCTCTAATCCTTATACCCAAAAAAACGTGCTGACCGTCAACTTGGAACTCCAAAATGGGATCAGGGCGTTTTAACGGAATTTATATTTTCCTGTCATGTAATCCCGGATTCCTGTCAAGGGGAGTTTCTAAAGGAACAAATGCCACCGGCAGAAGCGGGAAAATATTTTAAACTTTATCCATTGATACTAAATACGGAAAAAACCCAATTAAAGATGGTTTTCTTGCTTCAGTATCAAAAGCACCCTCCCGATCTTAATTTTGAATATCAACTTTTATAGAAAGTTCCTTCAGCTGTTCTTCTGCTATAGAACTCGGAGAATCAATCATCACATCCCTTCCGGAATTATTCTTAGGAAAGGCAATGTAATCTCGTATCGAATCAGATCCGCCAAAGATGGCGCAGAACCTATCAAATCCGAAAGCGATTCCTCCATGTGGCGGTGCACCATATTCAAATGCTTCCATCAAAAATCCAAATTGTTTTTGGGCTTCTTCTTCGGTAAAGCCCAAATGTCTGAACATAAGCTGTTGGGTTGCCCTGTCATGGATTCTGATGGATCCGCCACCGATTTCTACACCGTTGATGACCAGGTCATAGGCGTTTGCCCGAACAGATCCCGCATCAGTTTCCAGTAACTCAATATCTTCCTTTTTCGGAGAGGTAAAAGGATGGTGCATGGCGTGATACCTTTGGCTTTCTTCATCCCATTCCAATAAAGGAAAATCCACAACCCAAAGGGGCTTGAAGACATTTCTGTCTCTCAACCCAAGATCCTCGCCCATTTTGAGCCTCAATTCAGACATCTGTTTCCGGGTGGCTTTTTCTTCTCCGCTCAAGACCAACACCAGGTCCCCTGCTGCGGCTCCTGTGGCTTCGGCCCAACCTTTTAAATCTTCCTGGCTGTAAAAACGATCCACGGATGACTTATAACTTCCGTCGAGGTTACATTTCAGATAAACCAACCCTTTGGCTCCTATCTGAGGTCGTTTCATCCATTCGGTCAATTCATCAATCTGCTTTCTGGTATATTCACTCGCTCCTTTTGCACAGATTGCCACCACCAATTCCGCTTGATCAAAAATGCTGAAACCTTTCCCCTGAACAACATCATTGAGTTTTGTGAACTTCATGTCGAATCTCAGATCGGGTTTGTCATTTCCATAGTTTTCCATGGCCTCAGCATAGGTGATCCGCTTCACTTCTTCCAATTCGACCTGTTTGACATTTTTAAACAAATGCCTTACCAAACCTTCAAACATGTTCAAAATGTCTTCTTGGCTTACAAATGACATCTCACAGTCAATCTGGGTAAATTCAGGTTGACGGTCAGCTCTCAGATCTTCATCCCTGAAGCATTTCACAATCTGGAAATATCTGTCAAACCCACTTACCATCAGCAATTGCTTAAATGTTTGAGGGGATTGGGGAAGAGCATAGAATTCTCCCGGATTGATGCGGCTGGGTACTACAAAATCCCTGGCACCTTCCGGTGTAGACTTGATCAGCACAGGTGTTTCTACTTCAATAAAATCCTGTGCATCCATATATTTCCTGGTCTCCTGCATCATGCGATGCCGAAGCTGGAGTTTTTCCCGAACCACATTCCTCCTCAGATCCAGGTAGCGGTATTTCATTCTCAATTCATCTCCTCCATCAGTTTCATCCTCGATAATAAAAGGAGGAACTTTTGACGTATTCAGTACATTTAAGAATTCTGCTTTGATTTCAATATGACCGGTTGGAATTTTATCATTTTTAGATGTTCTTTCAATTACAACTCCCTTTACCTGAATGACGAACTCACGACCTAGGCTTGCGGCTTTATCCAATAGTGATTTTTCAGAGGAACCTTCTTCAAAAATCAGCTGGGTGATCCCATATCGGTCTCTTAGGTCCACCCAAATCAAGCCACCTTTGTTTCTAACTCTTTGTACCCAACCGGCCAAAGTCACATCTTTATTTATATCTGTCAGGCGCAATTCACCACAAGTATGGGTTCTCAACATGATTGATTTTCTTTATTATTTAAAGTGGTCAAAGATAAACAAACCCCCAGGAGTATTCCAAAAGGGTGTAAAATAAAGCATTGATACCGCTGGAAAAAGTAATGAATGAGGAGAAAAAATGTAAATTTTGTAATCCGGCAAATTGGGATTTTAAAAATTTATAATGGAAGATTTATAAGTTGTGGGATTTTGAGGCGTTTAAAATGAAGAAAAGAAAGGTCAAAATAATAATTTTGGGTAGGTTAAATTAGGAATTTGACCCAAATTTAAATTTATTTGGGATATATTGAACCCGATCGTGTGCAATGAATAAAAAATGGATAGGTACAGGCGCATTTGTATTAGTGCTTGCAGGAGGATTTTTTCTAAAAGGGAACTTAGGAAAGTCCAATGAAACTAAACCAGAGGTTTTACAAACTTTTATTCCGGAGGAAAAAGAGATAGTAGTAGAAGACCGGATACTTTATGGCATCAATGTTAACGAATTGTACATTACAGAAGGCTTGGTAGGAAAAAATGAAACTTTATCTACTTTGCTGGCTCCATTTAATGTTCCGTATCAGATTATTGAAGAGATCGCAAGAAAGTCCAAAAATATTTTTGATGTAAGAAAAATCGGATTCAATAAGAAGTTTACTGTTTTAACCCCCAAGGATTCCGCAAAAGCACAGTTTTTCATATACGAACCTAATTCATCAGAATATGTGGTTTTCAAACTTGATGAGATTGAAATCTACAAAGAGGAAAAACCTGTTGAATTAAGAAAGGTGGAAGTTGGGGGGACCATTTCCAGCAATCTATATGTCAACATGGTTGAAAACGGAATTTCTCCTGATTTGATTGATCAATTTGCTGATTTATATGGCTGGGCTGTGGATTTTCAACGACTTCAAAAGGGAGATAAATTCAAAGTTGTTTATCAGGAAAAGCTGGTTGAAGGCCAGGTTATAGGTATTGAAGGGATTGAGACAGCTTACTTTGAGCATATGGGTGAAGGTTATTCTGCCATTCCTTTTGAGCAAAACGGTGAGGTTAACTTTTTTGATCAGGATGGCAACAGTTTCAAGAAAGCATTTTTGAGAGACCCATTAAAATATACCCGCATAAGTTCCAGATATAATCTCAGGAGATTCCACCCTGTTCAAAAAAGGTATAAAGCCCATTTAGGAACAGATTATGCAGCACCGAGAGGAACTGAAATCCGTTCGGTTGGTGACGGTACAGTGGTAGATGCAAGGTATACCGGAGCCAACGGAAATTATGTGAAAATCAAACATAATGGTACCTATACCACACAATATCTTCATATGTCTAAAATCGCTTCCGGTGTAAAATCAGGAACTGGGATCAAACAAGGTCAGGTTATCGGATATGTAGGAAGTACCGGATTGGCTACAGGTCCACATCTCTGCTTCAGATTTTGGAAAAACGGCAGGCAGGAAGACTGGTTGAAAGAAAAAATCCCGCCATCAGATCCGATTTCAAAGGAAAACAGGGTTGCATTTGATCAGGTGAAAATGGAAAAATTACAGCAACTCGCTTCTATACAAATTGAGGAGGACCCGGAAAAGCTTTTGGCAAAAAGTGAAATGGAAAAACCATTAAATTAATCCGGGTTATAAATCCTTGAATACCCAATGAACGGGACCCAATAAAATAAAAGGGTTTTTTAGCCCCTTTTGGTTTTGTTTGATTTTTCTGCTTTGATGTTTTTGAGATACTCATTAATTAGTCTCATTTTTTGATTAAACCCCAAAACCTTCTGGGGAATAATCCTTTCTAGACTCCACTGCATTTTTTATTTCCTGTTTAGTAAACAAATTTCAAACGATATGCCCGTTAAATTAGTTCTAGGAATACATCCCACCGTCTGGGCTATAATTGTGTGCAATTTTTACATGCAGCATCATTTACTTCATTTGGTCCCAGAGATTTAAATGGTAAATTAAACTTTATAACCATCATTGTTACATCATGGAGCCACAGGAACAGGTAATACAAAAATCGAAAATCGAAGAAGTTTTTAATCGACAAAAAGAATGGTCGTTGAAGCTTAGGAAAAGTACCGCAATCCATCGTATATCAAATCTCAACAAAATGCAGGACTGGATTCAGGCTCACAAAGAGGATATTAGGAAAGCGGTTTATGCTGATTTCAAAAAACCATTTCCGGAAACTGACCTCAGTGAGATTTTTGTGGTGACATCGGAAATCAATCATGCGATCAAGCATCTCGGAGATTGGATGAAGCCAAAAAGTGTTTCCACTCCTCTGACAATGGTCGGTAGCAAATCCAATATTCAGTATGAACCCAAGGGTGCAGCCCTCATTATTGCACCTTGGAATTTTCCTTTCAATCTTGCCATGGGACCACTGGTTTCTGCCTTGGCTGCGGGTTGTACAGCAATTGTAAAGCCTTCTGAGATGACGCCTCATACCTCGGCACTTATTCGGAGATTGGTAGAGGAAGTTTTTGAGCCTGAGCTTGTAGCAGTATTTGAAGGCGATGTGGAGGTTTCTCAAATGCTTCTTGCAATGCCTTTTGATCACATTTTTTTTACCGGAAGCCCGTCGGTAGGAAAAATTGTCATGAAGGCCGCTGCGGAAAATCTAAGCTCAGTTACATTGGAACTTGGAGGAAAGTCTCCTGCCATCATCGATAGAAATGTGGATATCGTGGATGCCGCTACCAAAGTCGCCTGGGGTAAATTTTTGAACTGTGGGCAGACCTGTGTTGCTCCTGATTATGTGCTCGTCCACGAAGAAGTTAAAGATGCTTTTATTGAAGAGTTGAGTGTTCAAATGCAGAAGATGTACGATCCCAAATCAAAGGGGATCGAAAATTCAAGGGATTATGGACGTATTGTAAACAGAAAACATTGGAACAGACTCAATGAATTGTTCGAAGATGGGACTTCAAAAGGTGCTAAAATCATATTTGGCGGTAACAGTATCGGGGAAGAAAATTATTTTGAACCTACCCTAATGTCAGAGGTAAAAGAAGACATGAAGGTAATTCAGGAAGAAATTTTTGGTCCGATACTACCGATTATTTCCTATTCAGGAATAGAAGAGGCGATCGAGTACATCAATCTGAAACCAAAGCCCCTTTCACTTTATGTTTTTTCCAATGAAAATCATGTGCCCGATCAGGTTTTGCAGGAGACTTCAGCTGGTGCAGTGGTAATCAATGATTGTGTTATCCAGTTTTTACAAAAAGAACTTCCGTTTGGTGGGGTCAATACCAGTGGTTTTGGAAAAGCCCATGGATACTTTGGATTTTTGGCATTCAGCAATGAGAAAGCAGTGATGAAACAAAGGATAGGATTGACAGCGTCCAGACCTTTATATCCACCTTATGGATTTTCAGGCAAAAAGATTTTGAAAGCTTTGTTAAAATGGTTTTAAATGGAGAAAAATTGTAAAATAATTATTGTTGCATTAATTTTTATCATGACAAATCTACCAGTCTCAGCGCAGACGCGAGCAAGGGATTTCGGCATTAAAATCGGTGTATTGTCAACAGGCGCAAACAATTCCATTACAGATGTGGGCGGAGTTCGGGTAGGGCATTTCACCAAAATAGAAAATGAACATGTGAGAACAGGGGTGACGGCAATACTTCCCCACGAGGGGAATTTGTTTCAGGATAAAGTGCCGGCAGCAGTATATGTAGGTAACGGTTTCGGAAAACCGGCCGGAACCACTCAGATTATGGAATTGGGAAATATCGAAAGCCCTATCATTTTGACCAATACCTTGAGTGTAGCTGCCGGAATTCAAGGTGTCGTCCAGTACACGCTGGATCAACCCGGAAACGGCGCAGTTCAATCCGTGAATGCTGTGGTGGGAGAGACTAATGACGGTTATTTGAATGATATCCGTGGGCAACATATCAAGAAAGAGCATGTTATTTTTGCGATAAATGATGCGACATCAGGCAATATTCCGGAAGGAAATGTAGGTGCAGGAACAGGCACCGTTTGTTTCGGATTCAAAGGCGGTATAGGAAATTCCTCCCGAAAACTTCCCGGCAATCTCGGAAGTTACACTGTAGGAGTATTGGTTCAAACAAATTTCGGGGGAATTCTGCAGATTGACGGAGTTCCGATCGGGGAGGAATTGAAGCAATATACTTTTAAAAACCAACTGGAATCTGCTGATGGATCCTGTATGATAGTGGTGGCCACTGATGCTCCTGTTTCTGAGCGCAATCTTGAAAGAATGGCAAAAAGAGCCATGATGGGTTTGGCCAAAACCGGTGGAATCGCATCAAACGGTTCGGGAGATTATGTTCTTGCCTTTTCAACAAACAATGATGTAAGGGTAAAACATGATGCTAAATCACTACAACTCCATGAAACCAAAACACTGCGAAATGATGATATGACAGCTTTGTTTTTGGCAACCATTGAAGCTACTGAAGAGGCAATAATCAATTCACTTTTTGCAGCTGAGGATATGATTGGAAAGGATGGAAGAACTGTGAATGCCCTTCCTTTACCTAAAGTGATGGAGATAATGAAAAATTGTAATCGGGTTATAAATTGATTCCTTATTACCGATCCTTTTTCTAGAAAACGAGAACTACTTGCATATAAGCGGCAATCCCTATCTTATTGATTTCTTAAGATGAATCGGCAAGAATTCGGCCCTTAAGCGGGTTTATTCTTGGGAGAATCCTCATTATTATCCGTATCATAGGTAATACCCATAAAAAACATGAAGAGGGCATAACAGATGGTGCCTAAAGCCACAAGAATAAAAGGAAGACCACCAACATGATCGCCAATAAAATCAAAGGCCTTATCGGTATTGACAACAAAGTCGGGGTTATCTGATATGCCTGCTTTAATGAAAAAGAAACCTATGATTCCGATAATTGTTCCTCGGGCAAAATAACCGACATAAGCCAAAAAATGAATAGTACTTCGGGTTTTTTTACCGAATTGAATGATATCCAATCTTTCTCTATAACCTCGGGTGACACCGTAATAAAACTGTACCAATGCGGTAATTGCAATAATAATCCCCATGGCGATTATCAACCAGTCGCCCCAGCTTTCCTGAAGCATTGATCCTACCATTTCCCGTTCCTCCTCGGGATCTCCTGATTCCTGGGAACCACTTATTCCGAGCAAAACCATAATGGCCGAATAAGCCATTAGCATATCTGCGATTGAGCTCAAGCCTATTCCCATCCTTCTACCTATTCCCCTTATATCACTGCCATAATTGTATGGATCCCTTATAGCTTCAAATATCCGCCATCCTATAAAGCTCAATGTTCCAAGTAATACGAGCCATACCAAGATTTTTCCCACCAGATAATCATTCAGAAAGGCCAGAAGACTGCTTTCATCCGCTCCACCTTCCTTTATCTGTAAAAAAGAGAGAATAGCTACAACTCCCACACCCATGTAGATCAATCCCGTCGCCATACTTCCGAACATCGGGAAATAGCGTACAAACCTTTTTTTGTTTTTTTGTTTAGACATTCTTCAAATACTTTTGGGGAGTGATTCCATCCTATGACAGCAGATAATATACCATTGTGAAATATTTATTTCAGATAAATGATTTCCGCTATTATCCCGAGGTGGTGACCAAAGTATATTAATTTTATGTAAACCCACTATTTTCGATCAAAAGGATTTTCCATCATTAAATCTCCTGTATTTCGCCATGAGAAACATGTAAATTCCATAAGCAACCAATCCGGCAGCGACAACTCCCAACAGCCAGGCACCATAAGCATATTCCTGAAGAAAAGAAAATGCCTCTGAAGTTGATTTGATCTCTGAGGGATCGGAACTAAATGCAGCTTTAAGGGCAAAAAACCCAATGATCAAAAAGATAACACCTCTTGCACTCATTCCGAATTTTGCAGTGTTCTTTATACTTTTTCGCCGTTTTTCCTCTTTAAGCGCCCTGAGGTCGAATTTTTCGGTAAAGTCACTCTTATAGACTTTTACAAATTGGATGATTGCCCGAATTATTGTGATAGCGCCGGCAATTCCAATAACGATCAAACCTACTTCTGTAGCTAAAAATGAAGAATTTTCAACTGAATCAGAGGATCCTCCATCGCTGCTTCCTCCTTGCGAACCCAGGACTCTTAAAACTGCGAGCACGGCAAAACCCAGATAGATGAGTCCACTGATGAAAAAGGCAACTCTTTTCCCTTTTCCTTTCATATCATTTCCGATACCCTCTGGATCAGAAAAAGCCTGTATAAACCTCCACACAGAATAGGAGGCCAGACCCAGCCCCATCAAAATAAGCAGGATGTTGCCGAAGGCCTGTTTATCAAGAAATTCCAGCACCTGCATCTTGCTGGCATTTTCTCCGCCCATATTGAAGGCTGACAAAAAAGTCAGAATGCCTGCTATGGCATATACTGATCCTTTTGCGACAAAGCCTACTCTAGCTACTTTTTTTAATCTTCCATCCATTTTTCAAGTTATGGTTTTATTAGAAGAAAATAAAGAAATAATGATACCAAAACAGGTTGTGCAAAAGGAGCTAATTTAACCTGACATCCTTTTTGATTCATAATGAAAATAAACACATGCTCGGCATTTAAAAAAGAATTTTAAAGTGTGATTGATAAAGCGTTTAACTGAATTTGAATTGGATAAATAGAAAATATGTATATCCGCTATTCTGCCGGTAGCAATTGCTTATCGAGCAAAGGGCTAGAAGACCGAAGTCGGAAGAAGCCATCAATCTGGCATTTGGCAGAGTCTCCTTTGGTTTTTGGCATTTACCGGTGTCATTGCGGATATCCATAATAGAAAAAGGTAAATGCTCAGGATTCTACAACTCCTCCGGATTTTCCAGATAAAATTCTGCCTGATCCAAGATTTGCTGTCTGTTCTTTATCTTTTCCCAGATTCGGTAGACCATGCCGATCCTTGGATTATTTGCTGGAAGATCCTGATTTCGGTGATAAAAATGCCAATAAAAACTGTTAAAAGGGCAGGCTTTTTCGCCGAATTTTTTATTTTTTTTGTAAAAACAACTTCCGCAATAATCACTCATTTTGTCAATATAATTTGCGGAAGAAACATAAGGTTTTGTGCCAACAATACCGCCATCCGCAAATTGGCTCATTCCTCTGGTATTGGTGATTTCGACCCATTCGATCGCATCGATATAAATTCCCAGGTACCACTCATCCACCTCATCCGGGTCTATTCCTGCGAGCAAAGCAAAATTCCGGTAATCATCAGACGCTGGATATGATGGGCATATGCATGTCGTAGCGATTGGCCAATTGCATGTTTAAGGCAGTTCATTTTTGTCTTTCCGGTCCAAAAATATCCGGGCATTTTTCTATTGTGTCCAAAGTAATTCATCTTCTTGAATTCCGGCATCTTTGCCCAATAAACTCCCCGCATGTATTCCCGCCAACCGATAACCTGACGGATAAAACCTTCTGTCTGTGCTATCAATATTTCCCCCTGATGCTGAAGCCAATGTTTTTCCACTTTTTCCACCACCTCGAGCGGTGAGATCAGCTTGGAATTCATGGCAAAACTCAACCTGCTGTGAAAAAGAAAGACATCCCCCGTATACATCGAATCCTGATATTCCCCGAATCGGGGAAGGAGCTTTTCGCAGAAATAATCCAGTACCTCAAGACTTTCTTCACGTGTCCCGGGCCATGGGAATTTTTTTTTATCAATTGATCCTATTGTATCCACTCCCGATTTTTCTAAGAGGCTGACAATTTCCGAAACGTCCTTCGGATGCTCCTTCGGTGGTTTCAACAACAGCGGATCTTTGAGCTTGTTTCTGTTTTCATGGTCATAGTTCCATTTTCCTGTCAGCGGATCCTTCCCCTCCATCAGGATGTTGTATTTTCGGCGGATTTCGTGATAGAAGGATTCCATCAGGTAGGATTTTTTTCCTTTAAAAAAATCAGCCAAAAAGTTTCTTGGAACAAGGATAAGCCGCAGTTTTTTTTCCATTTTCTTCAGGCATTTGTAATAAAAGTCTGACTATAAAAATTTGTTTTGAAAAAAATCGAAATCTCTACATTACACAGGGTGAAGATTTTGTATTGCTCAATAAAAGAAGCAAGGAATAGCCCTTCCTTTTTGATTTCGGCCTTTCGGGTTTCCCCAAAGGAATGTATATCTGATGGATACCTCATGGGCGCCTCCGCTGTTTCTTAAGCCCAATTTGGAAGTGGTGAAATCAAAACTATATCCTATATCAACCCCTGAAGGCAATGATACGCCCATCAATGCAATGAGTGATTCATTGTTTGGCAGGTTGTATTTGGTGGGCAACCCCCTGTACCAGATTCCAAAAACCAAGGGTTCCAGATATATCTGTGTTCCGATATCCAGTTGGTTGAAGGGGGATTGCTGCTTGTAGTTGAACGCAAAAGAAATTGACCTTTCCTGATAAAAATTGTTGATGGTATTGTTGATGCCGCCATACCCCAGATCAAATCTGATGCCGCCCTGGGCTGAAAATTTCACGGGTAATTTGCTGATAGCACCTTCAACAAAAGAAATATTGGGTTCGGTAATGTGATGTGCTGAAACACCCAACCATATATTTTTAGATGTAAAGAGAGTGCCGAAGCTGTAATCCAAAAATCTGTGCCGCGCATCAATAGGTATGCCATCCAGCTCGTCTGTGATCAGACCTACAGAACCTTGGCCAATGTCGATTTGTGTGCCGAATACCAGATTGCCAAAAAATGCATCTCTGGCAATATAACTCACCTGCCCCCCTAAGCGTAAAAATTTATCAGTGCCGACTCTCAACCGGTAGCTGTACAAAAGGCCTACTTCGTTTGTGCTCAGATTTGCCTGGCTCTCCCGGTTTCCGTTGAAGATCAATCCGATACCACTATTAATATCAAAAATGTAATGATCAATGTAAGCGGAATAGGAATTGAAGGATTGGTCAAGGCCGGGCCATTGGTTTCTGTAATTGGCACCGATTCTGGTGAGTTCGGTAGCACCTGTCATCGCGGGATTTAAGAATAGGGGAGCAGCATAGAATTGGGAATACTGAACATCCTGGGCAAAGGTTTCTACACAGAAAAAAATCCCCGTGAGTAACAATAATAGGTATCGAGAGGAATGTTTCTCCATAATAGCTTGCTCTGCCGGATTCAAATATAGGCTTGACAACGATGATAAATCAATTCGAAGTTTTGGGATGAAGCGTTACTAGGGCAAGGTTGGGCTTAATCATTGGGTAATCTTGATTCTCTGTCTTTCCAACCCCTCTATCAATTCAAAGATGGTGTTTTTATAGATTGACCGCAAGTAAAACTATTAATTTTATAGAAAATCACCCTTTTCTTAAAAAAGTAAACTCAAATGTTTTTCCAAACAAAAAAATCCGGAATACTATTCCGGATTTTCAGGGTCTACAATTAATTTATCTATATTCTTTTTCAGGAAAAGATTACTGATTTCTTGAAAAAGCTGATTAAATAAATAATTACAATCCAATATCCACCTGATGTTTAAGGATATCTTCGAATGTTTCAGGTTCACGAATGAGATGTGCTTTTCCATCCAAAACCAATACTTCAGCCGGTCTCAACCGGGAATTGTAATTGGAAGACATGCTGAAACCATAGGCTCCTGCATTTTTGATCACCAGAATATCACCTTCATGCACCTCCTTCAATTTCCTGTCTGCTGCCAAAGTATCCGACTCACAGATATATCCTACAATGGTATAAACATGCTCTGGACCTTCCAGCCGTGAAATATTTTCTACTGTATGATAAGCATCATACATCATGGGCCTGATCAGGTGATTTAAACCTGAATTCACACCGATAAATGTTGAGGCGGGTGTTGACTTGATTACGTTGGCCCTAACCAGTAAATAACCGGATTCGCTGACCAAGAACTTTCCCGGTTCAAACCATATTTCAAGTTCACGGCCATACTCCCTGCAGAATTTTCTGAAAGCTTCGGAAACTTTGGATCCCACTTCCATAATGTCTGTAGAAATATCCCCGGCTTTATAAGCAACTTTGAACCCTCCGCCAAAATCCAGGAATCTCAGGTCCCTGAATTCCCTAGCTGCATCAAAAAGAATATCTGCACCTTTGAGAAATACATCTGCATCCAGAATATCAGATCCTGTATGAATATGAAGGCCGATGACATTTAAGCCATAATCTTTGACTACTTTCAAAACATTTTTAAGCTGTAAAATTGAAATACCGAATTTGCTGTCGATATGTCCAACTGATATTTTGGCATTACCTCCGGCGAGAATATGAGGGTTAAGTCGGATGCAAATAGGCACCTGATTTCCATAATAGGATCCAAAATGCTCCAGCATCGGGATATTGTCTATGTTGATCATCACACCGAACTCCACCACTTTTTGTATTTCCTCAAAAGAAACACAGTTGGGAGTATACATGATCTGCTTCGGTGTAAAACCCGCTTTGAGGCAAAGCCTCACTTCTTCTATAGAAACAGCATCCACCCCCGTACCTGCTTTTTTCATCAATTTTAATATATTGATATTAGAAAGCGCTTTTGTTGCGTATTTTATTTGGAGATTGACAGTTGAAAAAGCTTTTTGCAAAAGCTTGATCTGATTGAGGATTTTCGCACCATCATATACATAAAGCGGTGTTCCGTAGGTTTTGGCAAGTGCATCAAGGGAAACCCCTTGGATCCGATAAGCTTGATTTGAAATCTCCATATGCAGTAATTAAACCGCAAAGATAAGCATAGTACCCTAAAAAAAAAGGAAGGCTTTCGCCTCCCTTTTTCGGTATTTGGATCTGCATTATGCTTAAGTCAAGAAACAATTTACATCTGCGAACTAAAATTAAGAAGGTTTTTAATTAATGAAAATAACAGCAGAATTTTCTGCTGTTAAATAATGTTAACCCAATAAGGTACCGGGTTTTAACCTTAAATTTGTAGCATGTCTAAATCCAAAATGAAAATTGTAATCCTTCTCATGTCCCTGGCGAGCCTTGGATTGATCGGATTTCAATACTATTGGGTTAATAATGCTCTTCGTATCAACGAAGAAAGGTTTGAGCAAAATGTTTATCAATCTTTAACTTCCACAATTCAACAGATAGAACAGGGAGAAACAAGCGATATTTTTCTCAGCTATCTGGCTGAGGATACCCTTTTGCAGCGGTCTTTGTTTCAAAGGATCGAGCCGATAGTGGTGCAGGTCCGACAGCGGCCTGTAGTAAGAAAAAGACCATCCGTTACGGACTCCATGATGCAAGAACCGTTGCCTCAAATGAGCTCAAGATTCAAAAGGATCATAGAATCGCGGGGCGTTGACATCAATGTTTTTATGGATCTGGATAATTTTTTTACCAACCTGACACCGGAAATCGCTTCCACTTTATTCACTCCTGATGAAATGGAAATCCTTTTACAGGAAAGAGAAAGACAGTTGCAGTACCTCAATCAACCCGAATATGGTAACCGAGGTAGATATGGCATCCAAAAGGAGCCGGATTATATAGAAGAATACAACATTCCCAGTGATGCCCTTGAAAAAATAAGAAGTACCAATCTGAAAATCGAGGCGATGAACCGGGCATGGGAGGAACTGTCAGAGGGGAAAAAAGATGTGCTTGAAAGACTGGATACAGGCCAGGTGAAGAAGCTGTTGAAAAATCATCTGAGGGAACGGGGCATTGACCAAAGATTTGATTTGGCCATTCAGGAAGAAGAAGGAAGTCTGATTCCGATTTCAGAAATCGAAGACCTTGAAAAGCTGAAGGTAGGAGGTGTTCAGGCCCGGTTATTTCCGGGGGATTTGTGGGGAAAAGAAAATTATCTGGTGGTTAATTTCCCTAACAAGGGCCTTTATATTGTAAAACAGGTATGGCTTCCTTTGTTGAGCTCCCTGTTGTTTTTGAGCATCATTATTTTGTGTTTTGTTTACGCGATCAAGGTCATCATCCGACAGAAAAATCTTTCGGAGATCAAAAACGATTTTATCAACAATATGACGCATGAATTCAAAACACCTATTGCCACGGTGAGTCTTGCTGTGGAGGCGCTTCAGGACCCGGAGCTTATCAATCAGGAAACTTTCAGAACCCGCTACCTCAGTGTAATCAAAGATGAAAATAAACGGCTAGGTGTACAGGTAGAAAAAGTACTTCAGGCTGCGACTTTGGACAAAAAAGATTTCAAGCTAAAACTAGAAACCGTCAACATGAATGATATTCTGGAAAGCACCAAAAATCATTTTGAACTTCAGGTAGAGAAAAAGGGCGGAAAAATAAATTTGAACTCCGAACTAAATGATCCCTATCTTCAGGCGGACCCTTTTCACCTGACCCATATTATCAATAATCTGTTGGACAATGCCAACAAATATTCCAGGGAAAAACCTGAAATATCAATTGAGACTTGGGACAATGGCAATACCGTCCATATATCAATCCGAGACAATGGAATCGGAATGCCCAAAGAAACCGTTAAGAAAATATTCGATAAATTTTATAGAGTACCCACCGGAAATGTGCATGATGTAAAAGGTTTCGGTTTGGGATTGGCTTATGTCAAGACTATGCTGGAAGCCCATCATGGAGAGATCCAGGTAAGCAGTGAAATTGGAAAAGGAAGTGTATTCAACCTTAAACTCCCCAGAAAGCAATGAACAAATCAAAACTATTGGTAGTGGAAGATGATCCTAATTTGGGTGATATCCTACAGGAATATTTAACGATGAAGGGTTATGACTCCACATTGTGCAGGGATGGAGATGATGGATGGTCCAAGTTCAGAAAGGACAAATACCACTTGTGTATCCTTGATATCATGATGCCGAAGAAGGATGGGTTTACGTTGGGTAAAGAGATCAAACAGGTCCAGCCGGATCTTCCCATCATTTATCTGACCGCTAAAAATTTAAAAGAAGATATTATCGAGGGGTTGAAAATCGGTGCGGACGATTACATTACCAAACCGTTCAGTATGGAAGAGCTGCTATTAAGGATTGCGGCGATTTTGAGAAGGACGCAAAAACCGGAGGATTTAAATACTTTAAAAATCTATAGTTTCGGTGAGTTTGTTCTTCATTATGATGAACAGATTTTGCAAGGGCCTCAAGGAAAACAAAAATTAACCTCCAAAGAAAATGAGCTTATCCGAATATTGGCCTCGGAAATCAATAGACTAGTTAACCGGAGTCACGCACTTAAGCAAATATGGGGGGATGACAGCTACTTCAATGCGCGGAGTATGGATGTGTATCTGAGTAAAATCAGGAAGTTGTTAAAGGATGATCCTAAAGTACAGATCATCACGATCCACGGGGAAGGATTTAAAATGGTTGTAACTGAATAACACATGATCAACTTTTACAAAGACAGGTTCGTTTTTTTTAGCATTTTATTTTCTTTCTTAAGCCTTGCCTGCTCTGAAAATAAGCAGCTGACAGAAGACCTGACTGCCAAATCCCGCGTGTTAACTTTAAAAACCATCACTGCCAAAGATGCCGGAGTAGGTGAACCGTTTTTATATACCGATCATAATGGAAAAACTTTCTTATCATGGATTGAAAAGGGTGAGTCCATCAGCAGGTTAAAATATGCTGTGTTGGAAAATGAACATTGGTCTGATCCCATTCTGATTGCAGAAGGTGATAATTGGTTTGTCAACTGGGCCGATTATCCGCAATTTTCTTCCTTTCAGGATGGTTCTTTAGCAGCATTCTTTTTGGAGAAAAGCGGTGCCGGCCCTTATGCCTATGATATCAAAATGTCGATTTCCAGAGATGGAAAATCCTGGCAGAAACCTTTTGTTCTTCATGATGACGGTACTGAAACCGAGCACGGCTTTGCCTCCATGGTTCCTTGGGGAGAGGATTTGTTCGTTTCTTGGCTTGACGGAAGAAACACGGTTTCCGAGCAGGCAAATGAAGGTGGACATGATCATGGTCATGGTGGCGCCATGACCCTCAGAGGGGCCAGAATCACTGTGACTGGCAAGAAAACCGCTGAATGGGAATTGGATGATCGGGTATGTGATTGTTGTCAGACCTCGGCCATCCTGACGGATTCAGGCCCGTTGGTTGTTTTCAGAGACCGGACCGGAGCAGAATTCAGGGATCTGGGAATGGTGAGATTTGTCAAGGACGAATGGACAGGAACCCTACCTGTCTTCAATGATTTTTGGAAAGTACCCGGATGTCCTGTAAACGGTCCTAGGGCAGATGCAACAGGAAATGTATCGGCCGTAGCATGGTATTCCGGTGCGAATGATAAACCTGAAGTAAAAGTTTCTTTTTCAACAGACGGAGGAGAATCCTTCCAAAATCCTATAAAGATAGATTTGGGGAATACCATTGGAAGGGTAGACCTGATTATGCTGAATGATAGTACTGTTATGGTCAGCTGGATGGAAGGATCTGATATTTATGCAAGGAAGGTTTTTGCCTCAGGAGTGCTTGGAGAGGTTATTCCGGTTGCGACCTCTACAGAAAAAAGATCCGGTGGATTTCCGCAGATGGTTAAAAATGGAAATAGTATCATTCTGGCCTGGACAGATGAAAAGGAGGGGACCGCTTTTATAAAAACGGGTTTATTAATATTGGAATAATTAATTTTTGAATGGGCTATGATCCGAAGGAATGTTGGATTTCCTGTTAATAATAATTTTGGTTGGTTCAACTACTGATGATGATAGGGTTCATTTCTCAAAATTGTAAAGGCCCTATACAGCTGTTCAATAAAAAATACTCGAACCATCTGATGTGAAAACGTCATTTTCGAAAGTGATATTTTTCCATTTGCCCGTTGATAGATTGCTTCCGAAAATCCATAAGGTCCTCCGATTACAAAAACCAATTTCTTGAGTCCGGTATTCATTTTTCTCTGAAGGTAGTCTGCGAAACCCTCTGAGCTAAAATGTTTTCCATTTTCATCGAGAAGAATAAGCTCGTCTGAATGTTGAAGTTTCTTTAGGATCAGCTCACCCTCCCTATCCTTTTGAGCAGCCTCACTGAGGCTTTTCGTGTTTTTGAGGTCAGGTATTATTTCCAGATCAAACTTGATATAAAAACCAAGTCTCTTACTGTATTCTGTAATGAGTTCTTGAATAGCTGAGTGATCTGTTTTTGCGACAGCTAATAGTTTGATCTGCATAGGCTGAAATTAATCAATTTTAACCCAATAGAAAACCCGGTTTTTCCATTCCTTCCTCCATAGGAAGTTGGTTGAAATTCTTTTAGTGGGTATTCTTTAGAGTTCCACTGGAAAAAAATCTTACTGCCGGTTTTGAAGCTTTAAACTTGCAGAATTCTGTATACTCTGATTTTTTATAATTCTCAGAGGTAAAAAATAGGAAGTTGATTTCCTGTTCTGATTATTGAAAATGCCTTGGCGGATCTGTCAGTGCTTTTTTATTATTGGATGTATCCTTTTCTTTTAAGTATGGTTTCGACAAACTTCCTTTCATTGTCCGAATTAAAAATTTTAAAAGGTAGATGGATAAACTGAGCCTTGGACATAGTAAGTACAAAAGCATCTTTATTGATAACAGCTGATTTGATCATGGACCAGTTGATCGGCATTCCCTGCTTGGTATTGATCTTCATCAGGACCTGACGGCTATCAATCTCGTATGACATTTTTTCGAACATTACTTTGTTCTGTTCCATTTGGGTTACCCCTGCAAACTGAACAACCCAAAATAAAAGGTAAAGTACATAGGCAAGAACAGCTGCGAAAATCCACCACCAGGAAGGAATCCAAAAATATCCGCAGGCAATTGCAATAGCGATGAGAACCACCCACCATTGTTGTTTGAGCACATTGACGAGTCCCATTTTGATATAGGTTCCCGTTTCCAATTTATATTTTTTGGTTTTAACTATCATTGTTTAAAATTTCAGTCCGCAAATATCCGATGATCTCCCCTATTTACCAAGCGTATTAAAAAACCATCAAAAGATTTTTCAAAAAATTCAAATCAAAATGGTATTATGGGAGTTAAATAATTGACTTATAAATAGTTTTATGGTACATTGATAAAAAATTAGCAATATGAGCAGCTTATTTGTGGATCTGGTTCTGTGCGGCATGGCCTATGTGGTTTTAATCTATTTTGTCGCTACTATGACGAAAGCCAAAATACAACGTGGAAAAGACAGAAATGATGATGGAGACGGTGGCGTGGAGGATTTGACTCCGCCCAAAATCGACTTGCCACCCGGTGTAATTTGGCCATCCAATTCTCCTAAATCCAGGAGACCGTCAGATCCGATGGAAGTCTGATCATTAGTTACATTTATCACAAATGCCTTGTATCAATAAACTAGTTTCTTTATTCACATATCCTTCAGGTAAATTTATTTTTGGAAGTTGGGCATCTTCAATACAAATAGTTTTTCCGCATTTTTCGCATTTGAAATGTACGTGTTCATGATCATGTGCATGTTCGCCCTCATGGGTATGAGAACACAAGGCGTACTTAGTCGCTCCACTATCATCCAAAACCTTGTGAATAACATCACTTTCGAGGAAAGTCTTTAAAGTTCTATAAATAGTTACCCTGTCAAAATCCTTTTTCAATACTCCCTCCAGATCAGAATGGGACAAAGCGGATTGTTTTGTCAAAAAAGTTTCCAGTACTTCCTTTCTGCAATTCGTAATTCTAAGTTTATTTTCCTGAAGTATTTTTATTGGAGCTAAAGACATTATTGGTTGTTTATTGCTGAAGGTAAAAATATAAAATATTTTTCCTTATACACATTTGCAAACAAAAATGGGGTAGTATGAATTCACCCTACCCCGATTTGATTTTTTTACATTAGAAATTGTTGATATTTAAGATTTTGGATCCAGCATTGCTTTGATATTTTCCAAAGCATCTTCGAGGTGCAGTTTGGACAGCCTGTCAGATGTCCTTGGAATAGCCGCAATTATTTGTTTCTGAAGTGTATTCAATTCACCTCTTGCCAGTGGTCGGATATCAGATTGAGAAGCGTTGATCTGCGCTCCTCTACCCTGATCGGGTTCATCTCCTGTCATCAACAGGTTCAGGCGCTCAAGATGGGCTCGTTGCAGACTTCTGCGATGTACATCTATTGTTTTTCCTGAAGCAAGCTCTGTCCAGATACCATCCCTGAGGTCGTCGAAAAGCTCAATGATGTTATAAGAATTTGCACCGTAGAGGGCTTCATTTTCAATGACCCTTCCCAATCTACCCCATTCCAGAATGCCGTTCAGCGTATTTACCTGAACTCCCCGTACTCGTTCCAAAGCTCCAAAATCGCCCACTCGTGCAATTATCCTGTCGTCAATGAGCCAAGTCGGTGTCGTGAACAATTCCTTGTTCAGAAATTTAACGGCATTCTTTTGTGAAGCTTTATCTGTATGGGTATAAACAGCTTCGTCCTGACCCGCAGATTTATAAACCTCATAGACACCACCTACATTGGTGCGGACATGGCCCATGTAACGGTTGAATTGACTGAGTACCTGACCGTACATTTCTTCAAGATCACTGTAGTCCTTGAAAGGTTTGTCTTCCTGAGCCGTCCATTCACTTAGATTAGGCATGATCCGTTTTAGGTTTTTTATACCGTAATCCGAAGCTTTCATGGCATCATCACCCAGATCCTCGCTTTGGGTACTTGGATCATAGGCATTGCCCTGACGGCCGTATCTAAAAACCGGATCACCTTGTTTAGCCATAATCCATGAATCCAGCGTGGATTGCTCATCTTCAGGAGTTTTTGCATCCAGAATCGGACGGTATCCCCACATGATTGCGTATTTGTCATAAGGACCCACATCCGGCATCAGGCTCACATCTTTGTCTTCAGGTTGGGCGATATAGTTAAACCGAGCATAATCCATGATGGATGGAGCGGTCCCAAATTCCTTGGTAAACGTTGCAGATCTAAGACTATCCACAGGATATCCATGTGAGGATGCAAAATTGTGTGGCAGTCCAAGGGTGTGGCCAACTTCATGAGAAGAAACAAATCTAATCAGTCTTCCCATCACCTCATCTCTAAAATTAACGCCTCTTGCTTCAGGATTTACTGCTGCTGTTTGGATAAAAAACCAGTTTCTCAACAAATTCATCACATTGTGATACCACCCAATATCCGATTCGATGATTTCTCCTGATCTTGGATCCGAAACATGTGGCCCGTAGGCATTCTGAATATCTGAGGCAAAATATCTGATCACGGAGTACCGTGCATCTTCCGGGCTCCAATCAGGATCTTCCTCCGGCGAGGGAGCATCTTTTGCGATAATGGCATTTTTAAATCCCGCTTCCTCAAAGGCAACCTGCCAGTCCTCTACCCCTTTTTTAAGGTAAGGCACCCATTTAGCGGGAGTAGCTGGATCTATGTAAAAGACTATAGGTTTTACAGGTTCCACCAATTCCCCGTTTCTGAATTTCTCGTAATCTTCCTCCTTCACTTCAAGTTTCCATCGATCCAAAAATGTCCTTTTTGATGCCCTTTGATCTTCGGATCCATAATCCACCACTGATCTGCTAAACCAGCCCACCCTTCGGTCAGTCAATCGCTGCATCATCGGTTTTTTTGGAAGCAGCACCATGGATGAGTTCATTTCCACAGTGATCGATCCCGTACTGCTGTTTGATGGGGGTTCGGTAGCCAAATAAGTCATGACGTAGCGGGCCTCCACGTTTATAGGATAAGTACTGATCCTTTCGATATAGGACCGATCAGTATCCAGCTTGGTCACTTTATATTGTGTGCGCCTGTTTTTTGTCAATCCGATAGCTTGTACATCTTGTGCAAACAAATCGGTAACTTCAATGACCACGCCGTTACCATCCTTGGCTTTGGCTTTTACATCAAACTTCTGGATGATCGGTTCCAGATTGGAATTTTTTACCGCTTGTGAAATCGGAAGTGAATCCGCCGCCGTATTGCTGTAAGAGACTACTTTCAGTAATATGTTATCACCATTTTTATCCCATTTGACCATGAGGGTATTTGTTCTTTCTCCACCGTAACCGATGCCATCTGCTGTTTTTGCGATGGTGGTAACGATCAGCATTTCCCTGCCAAACAAGGTGTCAGGAATCTCATAGTAGTATTTTCCTTCAATTTCGTGAACATTGAAAAGGCCTTCTTGGGTTTTGGCTTTTTCGGTTATGACCTCACTATACGTTTTAGGTCCTGACTGGGCCGCTTCGGCTTTCTCGGGTTCCGGAGTTGTTGATTGGGCAGGAGTGGTTTTTGAATCCTTTTTCTTTTTTCTTTGTGCTAAGGCATCTTCTCCAAAAAGGAACGCTCCCAGCATCAACAATCCCATTAAGGACTGCCGTAATTTTATTAGGGTAAACTTCTTCATGCTTTATTAAGTTGACTTTAAATTAAGTTTATAAATTAACCCGTAATTCAGCTGTTTTCGTAATTCGAAAGGATAAAACTTTATGAACGGTTATTCCTCAAAATAAAAGGTAATATAAAAGATGGAGTCCTATGAAAACATTATAATTGGAGGTGGCTTGGGAGGTCTGATAGCAGCGCATCAATTGGCAAAAAATAACCGAAATGTTCTCCTGATAGAAAAAAAAACCTACCCATTTCACCGGGTTTGTGGAGAATATATTTCTAATGAAGTTAAAGATTTTTTAAACGAAGAAGGACTTTTTCCACATGAACTCTATCCCACAGCTGTACGAAAATTCCGATTGACTTCTCCCAAAGGTAAGGTTGCGGATATGAACCTTGATTTGGGAGGATTTGGAGTCAGCAGATTTGCCTTTGATAGATTTTTATATGAAAAAGCAAAGGAAATGGGGGCTGATTTTCTGTTACAGACCCAGGTAGAAAATACATCATATGATGCTTCGAAAAACAGCTTCACAATTGAGCTGAATTCGGGTGAGCAGCTACAATGCAAAAACCTGATCGGTGCATTCGGCAAAAGATCAAAAATTGATAAGTCATTGAACAGGGCCTTTATCCAAATCAGAACACCCTATATCGGCGTGAAATACCACATCAAGACAGACCATGAACCTGACATCGTCGCTTTGCATAATTTTGAAGGTGGATACTGTGGGATAAACAAGATCGAAGAGGAAACTTTCAATCTGTGTTACCTGGGTTCAAAAACGCAATTAAGGGATTTTGGCAGTATTGAGGCAATGGAAAAAGCTGTCCTTTATCAAAATCCCCATTTACGGAAGCTGTTTGAGAACAGCGAATTTCTCTTCGAGAGGCCGGAAGTGATCAATGAAGTTAATTTTGCATCGAAACAGCCGGTGGAAGATCATATATTGATGGTGGGAGATGCGGCAGGTATGATTACGCCCCTCTGCGGAAACGGAATGGCCATTGCCATCCATACCGGAAAACTTGCTGCAGATGCTATACTGCAGCAGCATGAAAGGAAAATGATAGAAAAACAATATTTCTGGCAATGGTCAAAAAATTTTAGAAACAGGCTGTGGATTGGAAGAAAAGTCCAATGGCTTTTCGGCTCAAATTCCGTCTCTGAAATTTCGGTCAACATGATTAACAAATCACCGTTTTTGGCAAATCAAATTATGAAGAGAACCCACGGACAGATTTTTTGAAGGTCTTTAAATAAGGCCCGTTTTCATCACCAAATTTATATATGAGGATTTGGGTGAATTTTGATCATTGATCTATCAACTTTAAATCGCCTGTAAAATCTGGGTTCTCTCTATAAAGTACCAGGCAAAAAAAATGTTCAAAGCCGTGGCTGAAATCCGGTTCATCCACATTGCCCAAGTGTAGTTTGCATATTTTTCAGGATCTTTTTTGATAAATGTAAACCAAATAAAGAAGTATAGAATAACAGGCAACATGGCCGCAAGAAATCCATAAAAAGCCCATTCCTGCATTTCATTCAGGAAAAACCAGCTGAAGCAAATTCCTGCAAAAAGAAACCATATTGAGGAAAAAAGAAAGGTTCCTTTTATACCGAGCTCAATACTCAGCGTATGGTCACCCCTTTTGCTATCTTCGCGGTGTTGGTAAACCTGAGTTAAGGGATATGATCCCCAAAGCATAATGCTTGTCAACAAACCCGGAATGAAGACATGGGGTCTCAAAAACACATCCCATCCAAAATCACTCAAACCGGCATAGGCCATACAAAAAGTAAAACATCCCTGAAAGAATCCCGCAACAATCCAGCTTAGATAAGCGTACTTCTTTAATCGAATAGCCGGATAGCTGTATGCCATGGAAACTAGACTATAAACAAGCAGCATGGAAGCAAATTCCAGGTTGATTTTAATCCCCACCAGCAGCGCAACGAAAAGGAAGGCAAAGGATAGATAATAAAGACCCCGCGTCACTTTAGGTGGATTTTTAAGCCCTCCTATACTTTCCTCATCTTTGTCAAAATAACTGTTGTAGCCATTGCTGGAAGGATACAGAAAAAAATGAAGGGCAACAAAAACAATTAGCAGCCTTTCAGGATTCAGATTGGGAGTAAAAGCCAGTGCAAAAATAAAGATGGGCATCAAATAAAAAGAAAATGTGATGCGAAGATGCTTCCAATTGCCTATTTTAAACATGAATTTATTTTTGGTATATAACTTTTGCTGAAAGTAGCTGTTTAGATTCCATCATCCAATTTAGAAATTAAAGCGTAATTTAAGTGATGAACAACAATATTGTTAGTATAGGTACGGTGAATCCGGGGGCACCTATTCCGCAGCTTCAGATTAGCCGTTTTATGAAAATGGCCCACGAATTGGATGATATTGATGCCAGGAAATTGAATTTTGTATATCGCCATTCGGGGATTGAATCCCGGCACAGTGTTTTGGAAGATTTCAAATACGAAGATCCTTCCGACTTCAGTTTTTTTCCGAACAATAAATCTTTGGAACCTTTTCCCTCCACACAACAAAGAATGGCGGTTTTCAAGGAGGAGGCAGCTGGTCTTGCCATTATAGCGATCAATAAATGTTTGGCAAAAACCAACATAAAACCATCAGATATATCCCATCTGATCCTGGTCTCCTGCACCGGTATGTATGCTCCGGGAGTGGAAATAGAAATTATACATCATATGGGTATCCGTAAAAACGTGGAGCGTTATGCCATTCAGTTTATGGGGTGCTATGCTTCATTCAATGCCATAAAACTGGCTGATAGAATCTGTGACAGTGATCCGGCTGCTAAAGTATTGCTGGTTTCGGTAGAGCTGTGCACAATACATTTTCAAAAACTTTACAACGAGGATAACCTCATTGCCAATGCTATTTTTGGCGACGGAGCTGCTGCAGCTTTGATTTGTAAAGAAAATTCAGGATTGCAAATCAAAAAGTACAACAGTCAGCTTGTCAAAGAAGGTGAGCAGGACATGGCCTGGTCAGTGGGTAATTTCGGATTTGAAATGAGGCTGAGTAAATATGTTCCCGAGCTGTTGAACAGTGGGATAAAGAGGTTGTATTCTCAACTAGAGGAGCTTTTTGAATTTTCCAAAATACCGCATTTTGCCATTCATCCGGGAGGAAAACAGATTCTTTCAAAGGTGGAGGAAGCTTTTGGGATCAAGTCCGATCAAAATCAGCCTTCCCATGAGGTGTTGTCCAGCTGTGGGAACATGTCCTCGGCTACCATATTGTTTGTTTTGGAAAAATGGCTTGACAACCCGGACAAAATCGGTGAAATTCTTGCCATGGGTTTTGGTCCGGGATTGACGTTGGAAACCCTTTTGCTCGAAAAATAATGGGGAAGTTTAGCAAAAGAAGCTATCAAAAAGAAATCATGGATGACCTGGAGTTTGATGGCCCTGTTCTGGACCAGACTTTAAAGGAGCTCCGGATAATAAACAGGCTTCTGGGAGGCAACTATGTAACTACAAGTGGCTTAAAGAAAATTATTAATAACCAACCTGGGAAGACATTTGTAATAGCGGATATCGGCTGTGGAGGTGGTGATATGATCAGGGTGATGGCTGACTGGGCAAAAAAAGCAGACTTATCCTGTGAATTTGTTGGCATTGATGCCAACCCCAATACCATTCAACATGCTAAAAAAAACCTTCAGGATCTTTCCCATGTCTCTTTTTATACTCAGAATGTTTTTGATCCGGCTTTTTTGGAAAAGAAAGTGGATATCATAACCTGTACACTTTTTACGCATCATTTTACCGACGAGGAGTTGTACGTTCTGCTCAGCGCATTTAAACAGAAGGCAAATGACGGAATTGTCATCAACGACCTCCATCGTCACTCATTGGCCTACCACAGTATCAAGCTTTTAACAAAATATTTTTCCCGTTCACCTATGGTGAAAAATGATGGGCCACTTTCTGTTTTGAGGGGTTTCAGTAAATCTGATTGGATCAGGATATTGACACAATCAGGTTTGCAAACTGTGGAAATTTCCTGGAAATGGGCTTTTCGTTGGAGAGTTGTATGCTATCTCTAAGCACCAGCGAGATATAAATCATTAATATCCCGAAGTGAAAAAGACTGATTTACTGCGGGTTGAAAATTTAATTTTCAATATAGGCAGTTAGTCCGCTTTGTCTTTATTATCCCGTTTTTTCTTTTTGCTGTTGGAAGCGCAGCCAATGTTTTTGGTAAGATCCACATTATCAGGGATTCCTCCAAAGCCGTCCGAAAAATCCCAATCTTCGGCAACTTCTTCTTTCTTAATAGTTTTCTTTTTCATCAGTCAGGAACAATTTCAGCATCCAGCAGTATAAAATTCAATTCTTCAATATCGTCTCCGTTAAGTTTTAGACGCCCTTTGATTTTGATGATTTCATCTGTCTTTATTTTTTTACCCGGTTTGGTTTTCAGATAACCAACCACAATACTTTCAGGACCGGCGCCTCCACAAAAAAAGCATTCCGCCATGGGGAATTTGGAAAGCACTGCAACATTTGATGCGTTCATATCCAAAGGAATATAAAAACCCATTACCGTAACCTCTTTGCCCTCAAATGCTTTTAGTTCTTGGGGAAATTTTGGGTACAAAAAATACATTCCGAATTCCCGGTTAAGCTTTTCAACAAAACTTGTTTTGGAAAACAATGCCCACATATCCTGCTCTACGCTTTTCATACTGCTGAGCATGATCAATCCGGTCAATAAAGCCAAAGTCATTTTTTTCATATTACTTGTTTTTACAAAAGGTCACGGGATAATCAATCAGATAACAGGATCATCCCAAATATATTCATCAAACACCACAGTTTGTATGAGGTTCAAAGGTAAAACGATAAAAATTATACATGCAATATTGTTGCGCTAATAATTTTTAAATTTCCTCTGTTTATACTTTTTATATCTTTGGCCCATGAAGATTAATATAGAAATCAAGGACCTGACCAAATCGTTGGCGGAAGCCAAAAGAAATGCTGCTGCATTATCGGTTTTCAGGCTTGTTGTTTTTTTCCTGATGTTTGCCATCCTTATTGTAGGTTTATCAGAATGGAATTTGCTGTTGCTGCTGCTCCCCTTGGTGATAGGGCTTTTTATATACCTGATTTTACGGTTTAATGACCAGAAAGATATTGAGGCATATATTCATGAATTGATCAGGATGGAAAATGAAAAGATCAGAAGGTCTGCAAGGGATTTAAGGGATTTTGACCCGGGAGAAGAATTTTTAGACAAATCCCATCCTTTTGCCAATGACCTTGATCTTTTTGGTCGGCATTCCTTGTTCCAAATGCTGAATCATACTGTTAATGCAGGCGGTAAAAAATTGTTGGTCGGTTGGATGAAATCATCCATCGATCCCCAAACAGCCCGGGAAAGGCATGGAGGCATTCAGAATTTAAGATCCAAAACAAGTTTTGTTAAGAAGTTTGAAGCATTTGGAAGAGCTTTTTTAAAAAAAGAGAAATCAAAATCCATGTTTTATGATTGGCTTACAGAAAAAAGCGAATGGAAAAACATGTATTTCTTACCCATGATAATTGGGCCTTTGGGAGGCATTATCATTTTGGGTCTGACCTTATATACCAGTATGTCTCCCGCCGGGCTCGGCATTTGGATTCTGTTGGGGATGTTTTTTTTATCCTTGATTTTCAGCAAAATGCAAAAAGCAGCTTTTGCTATGCCCAATCAAGGGGATTTAAAAACCTTTGGGCTATGGGCTTCTTTATTGGAAAATGAAAAATTCGAAAGCTCCTTGCTTTCGGATCTTCAGGATCCTTTTACCAATAAGGAATCGACCGCTTCCACCGCCCTCAAATCATTGGAGCAAAAATGCTTTATGATTCAAAACAGGTTCAATCTCATGTACCTGATATTCAATCTTCTTTTTTGGCTTGATTTCTTTCTTTATTGGAGATTGTCCAAATGGCAGGCCCGACATGGCAAGCAGCTGGAAAATTGGGAAAAATGTTTTGAAAAATGGCAGGTCTTGGTATCTCTGGCCTCATTTTCAAATGAAGAAAAACTTGACGGCAGGATAAATTGGATTGATAATGATCAAATAAAAGTAAAACAGATCAGCCATCCATTGATAAATCCCTCCGAGGCCATTGCAAATGATTTTGAATTGTCCTCTTCAGAAAAAATAGTGCTGCTTACGGGCGCAAACATGTCCGGTAAGACAACCTTCATGAGGACCTTGGGGATAAATGTGGTGCTGGCTAATCTTGGCGTAAATCCATTTGCACAGGAATTTCACTGTGGGAATTTCCAGCTTTTTACCAGCATGCGCAATACTGATAATCTGGGAGAAAGTGTCAGCTCTTTTTACGCAGAACTTGCAAGAATAAAAAGCCTCCTCAAGCAAACGGATTCAGGTATCCGGGTATTTTTCCTTTTGGATGAAATTCTCAAAGGGACAAACACCACTGACAGGATAATGGGAAGTGAAGCCCTCATAAGACAGCTGGCAGCAGCAGGGGGCAAAGGGATCATTTCTACACATGATATCGAACTCAGTGCGCTTCAGGATTCTCTGGATTACCTTGTCAATAAAAGCTTTCATAGCGAAATCGATGATCAGGAAATTTGGTTTGATTACAAAATCAAATCAGGACCTTGTCCAAGTTTTAACGCGCATAAGCTGATGGAGCTGATGGGGATCAGGTTTGAGGGCTAACGGTTCCTTGGCATAGTAATTGTTTTATCGGGGTTATAAATTATTTTAAACTTAAACCAACTAGCTATGAGCTCTTTATTGTATTTAATTGCCGTCATCCTGATTATCGGATGGGTCCTTGGATTCTTCGTGTACAGTGTAGGGGGATTGATTCACATTCTGCTGGTGCTAGCAGTAATCGCAATTCTTTTCAAAATTATTGGAGGAAGAACCATTTAGCCTGTATATTAATATAAGTAGTAACAGCCTCGGAATTGATTTGAGGCTTTTTTTATATCCATTTCCTTTTTTTCTATCGGCTGATTTTATCTTATTTTTGGGTCAATCAAATTATTTTTAAGTGAAAAACAATTATCAGCAAAAGACGCTGGGCATCTTAGGCGGAGGTCAGTTGGGAAGGATGGTCATCCAGTCTGCCATCAATTACAACATTGATATCCATATCCTTGATCCTGATCCAAATGCCCCATGCAAAGCCATTGCACACAGGTTTGTAGAAGGAAAACTCACCGATTTTGACACAGTATATGCTTTTGGACAAAATTGTGACATCATCACGATTGAAATTGAACATGTAAATACCGAGGCATTGGAAGCGCTGGTAAAAGATGGAAAGGAGGTTTATCCCCAGCCTCATCTTATTCGCATGATTCAGGACAAAAGAGCCCAGAAAGCATTTTATAAAGAAAATAATATTCCAACAGCGGATTTTATTCTTACCGACAACAAAGCTGAAGTATTGGCCAATGCAGGTTTTCTTCCTGCAGTCAATAAATTGGGAAAAGAAGGATATGATGGTAGGGGAGTGGAGGTGCTCAGAACCCCGGAAGATATAGAAAAAGCCTTTGATGCTCCGGGATTGTTGGAAAAACTCATAGATTTTGATACTGAGCTGGCGATAATTGTAGCCAGGAGCAAGCGTGGGGAAATGGTGGCATATCCACCGGTGGAATGTGCTTTTCATCCAACCGCCAATCTGGTGGAATTTCTTTTTGCCCCGGCCAATATTACAGAGACAATTAAAGAAAAGGCAGAAGCCGTCGCAAAGGATGTAATTGAAAAATTGGATCTGATAGGCATTTTGGCTGTTGAGCTGTTTGTTACCAAAAGTGGAGAAATTCTTGTCAATGAAATCGCACCCCGACCTCATAACAGTGGCCACCATACCATAGAAGCGAATTTTACTTCCCAATTTGAACAGCATTTGAGGGCCGTGATGAATATGCCACTGGGAAATACTGATCTCAGAATGCCTGCCGCAATGGTCAATCTGTTGGGTGAAGATGGATATACAGGTGAAGCAGTGGTAGAGGGAATAGATGAGGTTTTGTCGTTAAAAGGAGTTTATTTGCATCTTTATGGAAAAAAAACAACCAAGCCTTTTCGCAAGATGGGACATATCACAATTTTGAGTGAGTCCGCTGACACTTTGAAAAAACAAGCCTTGGAAATTAAAAACATGATCAAAATCAAAGCATGAGCAAATTAGTAGGAATAATAATGGGCAGTAAATCTGACCTTCCCGTCATGTCCGAAGCCGCAAAGGTTTTGGATGAGTTGGGAGTAGGATACGAATTGACAGTGGTATCTGCACACCGTACGCCGCACCGAATGGTTGATTATGCAGAATCTGCCAGGAAAAGAGGTTTAAAGGTGATCATTGCAGGTGCCGGGGGAGCAGCACACCTACCGGGAATGGTAGCTTCACTGACTTCATTGCCGGTGATTGGCGTGCCGATCAAATCCTCCAATTCCATAGATGGCTGGGACAGTATTTTGTCCATTTTGCAGATGCCGGGAGGCATTCCGGTTGCCACCATGGCATTGGACGGAAGCAAAAACGCAGGCATTCTGGCGGCTTCCATAGTTGGTGCATTTGATGCAAGGGTCGCAGAAAATCTGGACCGGTTCAAAAAGGAACTGAAAGAGAAAGTGGAAGATTCCGCTCGTGATATAGAAACAAAAGGCTGGAAAGATCAGTTAAAAGATTAAGGTACAATTGAATAAAGTTTACTGGACTAGTTGGTTAAGAGGGTTTTACAGCCCGCTTTTTTTATTTGTTTTTGTACACCTAAATGATCCCTTGTGCATCCAAAAACCCCAATCCTGCACCAGATTTAAAGTCAACGGCTACTTCGGTCATCCGTATTCCCGTCGCTTTTCTAAAAAAACAATAACTATTGGGAAATAAAAATATTTTTTCCATTGACTTTATGGGTCAAAAAAATCACTTTAAGCATAGTTTGTTAATTTTGCTTTTCAAAATTTCTAAACATGGAACTCAAAAAAAATATCCGATTCAAAATCGGCAGTGAAAACTGGGAAATGCCTCTGGGAGTATTGCTGCTGCTATTGGGAATCACGCTCATTATGATCATTGGAGGAGCCTATCTGGGCTACCTGTTTGGGCTAGGTTTGGTTTAGCTTTTCAGTCCTCAAACAATCCCCAGCCGTCATTCATTCTATCATCCTTATTGAATGTGCTGATCCATTTCACAAAAAGCACCTTGAACTCACTTATGGAAGCTTTCAAAAGATTTAGATGTTCTTCTGCGTGGGTACCTTCGAGAGCCAGCTGATAAGTAAAGGCATTCAGGGATCTGGCGTGGACTTTCATAAGAACCGCATTTTCCATTTTCAGAATGTAATCGTCCACAGCTTCCGCTCCTGCAAATTTCGCTGCAAGAATTGTAGCACTTTCCATCATCAACCCACCGTATAGTTCACTTCTGGCCTCATCCAGGGATCCTACCAAAGCATGGGTAAGCTTTGCAATTTCCATGCTTTTCAGCATGAGAGGGTGTTTATGGGTTTCGTCATTTTTCTTGCGGAAATCTGATTCGTCATCCTCATCCCAACCTTCATCATCATCAAAATCATCCCACATATTGTTAGGGGTTAGTCGGTAAAAAAACATTTATGGATAGGATTTGCCTTGAGCCGATAGCCAAAGGCAAATCCCTTGATCATTTGATTTTTAAAAATTAAAAAGGCAAAACATCGTCGCCACTGTCTTCAGAAAATGTACTCACATCCGGTTTTGCACCAGGTTGGTTTGGATTGGATGCATTACCTCCTTGTGCTTTGTCTACTTTCCATGCCTTCACATCAGTGTACCATTTTCCATTGTATTCCCTGCTTTCGATCTCTATTCCGGCGTTTACCTGATCACCTTCCTGCATGTTGAATTGGTCTATTTTATCACCCCAAACGGTTAGGCATACTTTTTTTGGGTAATTTCCTTCAGTTTCCAGAATATAATCCTTTTTTTTCCAAACTCCGTTCCGGCCGTTTCCGCTCTGTTCAGGTAAAGCCTGAATGATTTTTCCACTGATTTCCATATATATTTATTATTTATGATTTCTAAAAACGAAGGTACTAAAAACAGCTAAAAATTCTTTGTTAATCCGGAAAACCGATCAATATAACTTTTGTTTTTCAACAGTGAATAATTGGACATATACTATGAATTCAAATATAAAAACTCATATTAATTATAATTTCAAGGGCAAAAGATGACTTCTGATTCCCATGATGATCAGCAGCTGCGACATCATATAGGTGCCCATCATCAGAACTCCCGCCTCTTGGAAGGGTTTGAAAAACAAATTCAGAGCAAGAATTCCATCTGAGATCAAAAACAGCAGAGCCCCGATAAAAACCTGCCAAAAACTTTCAGGTACGGTCTTTTTATATCTTTCACGGGCGGTTGTGACCATAGTGACCAAAACCAACAGGTATATGACCACCGGGATTTTCATATCGTTGAGATTGGGATGGATAAGATAATAGCCGATGGCAGCAACAATATATATTGGCAGATTTTGAAGGAATAGTCTGATAAAGTTGACCTGACCGATGACAAACGGTTTGATCTGGCTCAATTTAAATCCAATGATATAACAAATATTCACCATCAAAAAGGCCCCAAGCCCATAAAGAAACAAATGAGGAAAGAGAAGTAAAATATCACCGACTATGGAAAAGGACAGGGCAGCAGTTATAGCCTTTCTGAGAATGGTGCCTTCGATGGGTTTACTGATCCGGATGAAATAAATCAGAAGACTTAGAATGATAAGGGGTTTGGAAAACAACCTGTTTTCATGTTGTCCCTGGGCGGTAAAAAAAAGGTCGATAATCCCAATAAACAAAAATAAATATAGCAAAACAATATTCTTCTTACTCATCCTTTTTGATTTTTCGAGCTAAATATATGCAGAATCTAAATTTCGTGGGCCGATTTTGGATAAACTTTTCAGTTAACATTCTGTTAAAGATTTGGTAATGTCAAAAACAGCGGCAATACTAAATAATTGCTATCTATCCCAAAAAACATTGCCGGAAGCACCCTTAAACATTAAATTGACACAAAAAGAAAATTTCATTCTTCACCCATTGTTAATTAAATGTTAAGTTATTTTGAGAAATATTGTTAAAACTTAACAATAACAAAGAAAGATACTTGGATATCTCGCATACATTTGCATCAGGAAACCAAATTGAATCCTAATCAATTATTCCACATCTCCACAAAGAACAAAATTATGAGGCAAACATTACTAAAAAATCTATTTGCGGTGTTTATGCTTGTTGCAACTACAAGTGTAAGTTACTCGCAAGGAGTTACTACCGCCAGCTTGACGGGCAGAGTAACTGAAACCAGCGGTGAAACGCTACCAGGTGCAAATGTTGTGGCCACGCATACTCCCTCTGGTTCAAGGTATGGTGCAGTGACTAACATGGAAGGAAGATATACCATTCCGGGTATGAGGGTAGGAGGTCCATATTCTGTTACAGTTTCTTTTATTGGTTTTGAGGAACAAACAACTGAGAACTTATTCCTCAGCTTGGGTGTATCTGCAAACCTTAATGTTGTAATGCGCGATGATGCCGAAGAGCTAGGTGAGGTTATAGTGGTAGGTGATAAAAATGCGGTTTTTAGCTCCGACAGAACAGGTGCATCCACTGCTATTGGCAATGAGGCGATAAATAGGTTACCGACTGTTTCCAGATCAATCAATGATTTTACAAGATTGACTCCACAAGCCAGCGGGACTTCATTTGCAGGCCAGGATTCAAGATTGAATAACATTACAGTTGATGGATCTTACTTCAACAACTCTTTTGGTCTTGGTGGTGACAGTAATCCCGGTGGACGTACAGGAGTTTCTCCCATATCTCTGGATGCCATTGAGCAGATTTCTGTTAACGTTGCTCCTTATGATGTGAGGCAGGGTAACTTTGTCGGAGCCGGCATCAATACCGTAACCCGAAGCGGTACAAACGAGTTTTCAGGTTCTGCCTATTACTTTTGGAGAGGTGAAAACCTTGTAGGTACCAAAGCAGGTGAAAATGATTTCAATCCCGGTCAGTTTGACTATGGACAGATCGGTTTTAGACTTGGAGGCCCAATCATCAAGAACAAGCTCTTTTTCTTTGCTTCTTTTGAAGATGAAAAATTAACAGAGCCAGGCACCACTTTCAGAGCCAATAGAGGAAACGAAACAGCAGAAGGAAATGTCACTAGAGTTCTAGGTTCTGATCTGGATCAACTTAGTAATTATTTAAGTACAAATTTTGGTTACGAAACAGGTCCTTACCAGGATTACGATCACAATACTGCAGCTACCAAATTTTTGGTGAAACTGGATTACAACATCAATGATAGAAACAAATTCAGCTTGAGATACAACCATCTTGATTCTTCCACTGATGTGTTGCTGTCAAACTCTTCTTCATTGGGTTTTGGATCCAGAAGAACAAACCTTAATGGCTTAAACTTTCAAAATTCCAATTATAAGATCTTGGAAAATATCAGGTCAATTGTTGGAGAACTTAATTCCAGAATAAGTGAAAATGTCAATAACAGCCTTATTATAGGTTACACTTATCAGGATGAGAGTAGAGATTCTAGAGGAGAATTCTTTCCTTTGGTAGACATTTTAAAAGACGGAGCTACATATACTACATTTGGTTTTGAGCCTTTCACTCCTAATAACGAGTTGAGATACAAAACTTTCCAAATTCAGAACAACATCCAGATTTTCAAAGGGAAACATACTTTCACAGGTGGTTTCAGCTATGAGAGATATGAATCAGAAAACGTGTTCTTTCCGGGATCACAATCTGCATATGTTTATAACTCCCTGGAGGATTTCTATGCTGATGCTGATGGTTATTTACAAAATCCAAACAGAACAACATCTGATGTTGGATTAAGAAGATTTCAGGTAAGATGGTCAAACATTCCGGGCCAGGAAAAACCAATCCAGCCTCTTAAAGTTAACTATGCAGGAATTTATGGTCAAGATGAATTTGTTGTAAATCCTGATTTGAGTTTAACTTTCGGATTGAGAATTGATGTTCCTTTCTTCTCCGAAACAGGGCTCAGAAACCAAGCGGCTGAGGCATTGACTTTCCGTAATCCTACCGGAGAATCTGTTCAATTTAGAACCGACAAATTGCCTGATGCAAATCCACTTTGGTCTCCTAGAGTTGGTTTCAACTGGGATGTTTCAGGTGATAGAACCACTCAAATCCGTGGTGGATCAGGAATCTTTACAGGAAGACCTGCTTATGTTTGGATCTCCAACCAAATTGGTAACAATGGTATCCTAACAGGATTTGAAAGACTGGATCCGACTGAAGATGAACCCGTTCTGAGCAGACCATTCAATCCCAACCCGGATGCTTATAAACCTACAAATGTTACAGGAGCTCCTGCTGAAAGTTATGAGTTGTCTTTAACTGAATCGGATTTTAAATTTCCTCAGGTTTGGAGAACAAACATTGCCGTGGATCAAAGACTTCCCGGTGGAATAATAGGTACTGCAGAATTTATTTATAATTCAGATGTAAATGGTGTTGCCTATTATAATGCCAACCTTTCTGTTCCTGACGGTTCTTTTGCAGGACCTGATCCTAGACCAAGATGGAGCACCGGAAACAGAATCAATCCAAATATTGACAATGCCGTGGTTCTTTCCAATCAAGCAATCGGAAAATCCTGGGTAGCTTCTGTTTCCCTGGAAAAACCTTTTGCAGGCGGATTATATGTAAAAACTGCCTACAGCTACGGTGAGGCAAGAAATACCATCGATCCGGGATCAATCGCATTTGGGTCATGGAACAATAACCAACACCAAGGGGATCCAAACAATCCAGGTCTTGGTTATTCAGGCAACTTCATGGGTCATAGATTCTTTGCAGCAGCAAGTTACTCAAAAGATTTATTTTCATTCGGAACTACTTCGGTATCTATTTTCTTGGAGGGTAGAACTATTGGTAACGGTAGTTATGCTTATGGTGGCGATCTGAATGGCGACGGGGGATTTTCAAATGACCTGATCTATATTCATAGAAGTACCAATGAAATGAACTTCGAAGAATTTACTTCTTCAGGAACAACCTTCACTGCAGCTCAGCAAGCTGAGGCGTGGGAATCCTTTATCAATCAGGATAAATACCTGAGCGCAAACAGAGGTAATGTAGCCGAAAGAGGTGCTGTGATCATGCCGATGGTTTGGAGAGCAGATTTCAATTTCTCTCAGACTTTATTCACAAATCTTGCGGGAAAAAGAAACACCTTGGAATTCAGAGCGGATATTCTGAATGTCGGAAACTTCCTGAATTCTGATTGGGGTATCGGTCAGACCTTTACTACAACGCAACCTTTGATCCCAAGGGGTACAGATGAATTAGATCAGCCGGTATTTAGACTTAGAAATTTTGGATCAAACCTTATTTCAGAATCTTATCAGTCAACTGTAAACGTAAGTGATGTTTACAGAATCCAATTCGGATTAAGATATACTTTCAATTAATATCTTAAAACACTTTATACCTATTGTGTTTTAAGATATCAAAGATTTAACAACTGAAAAAGAGCCTTCATAATTTGGGGGCTCTTTTTTGCTGTTATTTAGCCAGAAGGGATTAATTTCTCCCGGTAGGTTTTAGACTGTTATTTTTGGACTGTCATTCTTCAGCTTTATGAAAACCAAATTAAACCAACTTCCCCAAAGTTTTTATAAAATAACCCTCCTGATGATGGTGTGGATGGTTATATATCCCCATTCATTGACTGCACTTCAGCAAAACGATTTGCAAAGTAACTTTCTTTATACAACAGTTGACGGTCATGTTCTTTCAGAAGGAAAGGGAATTAAAGATGTGGTGATTTCTGATGGGAAAAACATTTTTCAAAGTGATAATAATGGTGGATTTTCATTTCAGACAGATCAGCCCTATGTGTTTATCTCTTATCCTTCAGGGTATCTATTTAATCTTCTTTCAAACGGTTCTGTTGATTTTTTTAGAAAACTGGATTTAAATATAGAAAAAAATGATGTACGATTCGATTTAAAACCTAATCCAATTCCGGAATCGAATCACAGCTTTGTAGTCATAGCAGATCCACAGCTTTTGGATGAGGATGAAGCAGTACTTTTCATCTCTGAATCTGCCACCGACTTAGTGGAGACCAAAGCCGATTTGAATGATCCAAATCTTTTTGGAGTAAGTGTAGGCGATTTGGTTTTTGACAGATTTGACTTGTTTGAAAAATATAATGAGGGAATAAAAAAAACCGGAATTCCTTTTTTTCAGGTAATAGGAAATCATGACATTGATTTGGATGCACGCTCCAACGAATCAAGTCAAGAAGCCTTTTCTTCACAGTATGGACCACCCTATTACTCCTTCAATAGAGGAGAAAGCCATTACGTGGTGCTTTCGGATGTCTTTTTTTTGGGTAACAGGCAATGATTACGGTTACCTCTCTGAAATGCAGCTTCAATGGCTGGAAAAAGATCTAGCCTTTGTACCTAAACAAAGGCCCTTGGTTATCTTTTTACATATTCCAAGCATTTCAAATGTTGTTCAATTCAATCCCGGAAGAGATCCAAATCGGGAATCCTTAATCAATAAAGCCGCTCTTTATAACTTGCTGTATGGCTATGAGGTCCACTTGATGTCGGGGCATGTACATTGGAACGAAAACAATATCAAAGGTAATATTTTTGAACATAACCACGGGGCGATCAGTGGTGCCTGGTGGTCAGGGCCCATTTGTTATGATGGCTCACCTAAAGGATATGGGGTTTATAAAATGAATAAGAAGCTGTCCTGGTATTATAAAAGTGTAGGAAAGGAATGGGACCATCAATTTCGGGTTTACAAACCCGGTGAGCATCCCGATTTTCCTGGCGAGTATTGCATCAATATTTGGAACTGGGATCCTTATTGGAAAGTGTCCTGGTATGAAGATGATCGGCTATCAGGAAATCCCGAACAGAGGATTGCACTTGATCCCATTGCAATTTCAAAATATTCAAACAACGGTACGCCCAAAAAACATTCATGGGTTGTTCCCCAAAATAACGGACACATGTTTTTCTTTAAACCTAAAACCCCATCCTCCAGAATAAAGGTTGAAGTAGTTGACAGATTTAAAAACGTATATATTTTGGAGCTTCAGTGATTTTTATGTCTTTTTTTCATCATGTACTTTTCACATAATCACCATTGATAGCAAGCTATAGCCACCTGTATTTTATTTATTTTTCGTCCCGTTTATTCGTTATAGCTTTCGCATTGGTAACCTTTGTTCCTTCCCTTTGGTTATAGACTCATTCACCATGAAAAAGGGCATGTTATATTACAAAAAATACAAGCATTCTTCGAGTAAGGAATGGGTCGTCTTTATTCACGGAGCAGGAGGATCATCCTCTATTTGGTACAAGCAAATAAGGGATTTCAGGGAGGAATACAATTTACTCCTGATAGACCTGAGGGGGCACGGCAAATCCGCAGACGCATTTAAAAATCTGTGGAAAGAGGAATATACCTTTCCTGTGGTTACCAAAGATATTATTGAAGTTTTGGACCATTTAAATATTCCACCGGCTCATTTTATGGGTGTTTCACTTGGAACCATATTGGCCAGGCAACTTGCCGAAATGGCTCCGGAAAAGGTGAAGTCTCTCATAATGGCCGGAGCGATCACCAGGCTGAACGTTACTTCCCGATTACTTGTATTTTTTGGGAATGCATTCAAAAGTCTACTTCCCTATATGTGGTTGTACAGCTTGTTTGCCTGGGTTATTCTTCCCAGAAGACATCATTCGGAATCCAGAAACCTGTTTATCAGGGAAGCGAAAAGACTTTGTCAAAAAGAATTTATCCGTTGGTTCAAACTGACAAAGGACATCAACCCGTTATTGCGGTATTTCAAAGAAAAAAATCTTTTCATACCCACCCTGTATATCATGGGAGAGGAAGACATCATGTTTTTGGAGCCTGTAAAAAAAATTGTCAGAGAACATAAACTTTCCTTTCTCAATATTGTCAAAGCCTGTGGCCACGTCGTAAACGTAGAACAACCCGAAATTTTCAACCGCTTATCATTAAAGTTTCTCAAAAACCAAAGTCAACCCGTTCCAATTTCCTTTGAATAGTTAGAATGAAAAAGCAAACAAAAATTATTGTGATTTTCAGTATCCTGATTGTCATAGCAATCATTTTTATTTATCCCCGACTAGATCAGTTTTTGGGTTCGGGAGAGGAACCCGCCGCAGGATCAGCGGCAGGAAGCAGTCAAAATCAGGAATTACCTGTAAAAGTAGTTGAAATTAGACCTGAAAAATTAGAAAATATATTGAGCATTACAGGCACCGTTTTACCCAATGAAGCAGTAAGCCTTAGACCTGAAATCATAGGATTGGTAGAAAGAGTGGCTTTTAAAGAAGGTGAGTTTGTAACAAGGGGAACACCTTTGGTTTATCTCAATGATGATGAACTCAGTGCACAATATCAAAGACTTGAATATTCCAAAAAATTGTTTGAAAGTCAAGAAAACAGACAAAAACAACTACTGGAAAGGGAAGCGATCAGCCAGGAGGAGTATGATATATCCCTCAACCAGTTCAACACCAATCTTTCGGATCTGAACTTGGTTGAAGCACAGTTACGGAAAACAGTGATAAGAGCACCCTTTGATGGTGTTTTGGGGCTTAGACAAATTTCTGAAGGCAGCGTCATCGGTACTTCAGATGTCATTGCCAATGTGGTGAGTTTGGATCCGATCAAGATTCAGTTTTCTATACCCGAGAGATATGCAAATGAAGTGGAGGTTGGGTCAAAAATTTTCTTCTCCAGCGAGGAGGGGGGTGCCGAAGTGCAAGGAGTTGTTTATGCATTTGAACCTACAATCGATCCGGCCACAAGAACATTGCAGCTTAGAGCTGAAAGTCCCAACAAAGAAGGTAGATTTTTACCCGGAATGTTTGTCCGGATACGATATGTTTTAGGGACCAAAGAAAATGCTTTTATGGTACCTTCAGAGGCTATAATTCCCGAACTTAACGGTTATAAGGTTTTTGTGGTGAACAATGAGAATAAGATTGAAGAAAAGAAGATTGCTATCGGTACCCGAACCGACAAATTGGTGGAAATAGTCGATGGGGTAAATGAGGGCGACCTGGTATTGACAACCGGGGTCTTACAAGCAAGAATAGGCATGAGTGCAAACTTTACTAAAATTAATTAATTATGGCGAGTTTATCGACCGTAAGTATACGGAGACCCGTTTTGGCCATAGTAATGTCTTTGACAATATTACTTTTTGGCATCATCGGAATCAGTCTGCTTGGAATTAGGGAATTCCCAAGCGTTGATCCTCCGATCATTAGCGTACGGACAACTTATGTAGGTGCAAATGCCGATGTGATCGAGGCACAGATCACCGAACCCCTGGAAGAAGCCATCAACGGTATTGCGGGTATCAAATCATTGACCTCCACCAGTAATGACGGTACCAGTAACATTACCGTGGAGTTTGATGTGGGAGGCGATCTTGAAGCAGCAGCGAATGATGTCCGGGACAAGGTTTCCGGTGCACAGCGTAACCTCCCTCCTGATGCTGAACCTCCCGTGGTTTCCAAAGCAGATGCTGATTCCCAGCCCATAGTTTTTTTGAACGTTCAGAGTGATCAAAGAAACCTGTTGGAACTTTCGGATATCGCCACCAATACTTTTAAGGAGAGGCTGCAGACCATTCCCGGCGTAAGTACAGTACAGATCTGGGGAGAAAAACAATATGCCATCCGCTTAAGAATGGATCCCCTTAGGATGGCTTCATATGGTGTTACACCTTTGGATGTCCTCAATAAAGTGCAGAGTGAAAACGTCGAACTTCCTTCCGGCAGGATTGAGGGTTCCAATATAGAGCTCTCTGTGCGGACCAAAAGCCGGTTGAGTACTCCTCAGGAATTCAATAACCTGATCATCAAGGAAGACCAAAACAATGTGGTGAGATTTCAGGATGTAGGTAAAGCAGAACTTGCAGCTTTAAATGAAAGAACCGTACTTAAACGTGACGGTATTCCCATGGTAGGTGTCGTATTGGTGCCTCTGCCGGGATCCAATAATATTGAAATCATTGATGAGTTTTATAGAAGACTTGCCATCATAGAAAAGGACATCCCGGAAGATGTTCAGCTGGGGATAGGTTTTGATTCGACCAAATATATCCGGAGTTCTATCAGTGAAGTACAGGAGACGATTTTCGTAGCCTTTGTATTGGTGGTGTTGATTATCTTTCTCTTTTTGAGAGATTGGCGAACAACATTTATTCCTGTATTGACTATTCCGATATCCTTGATCGGGGTTTTCTTTGTGATGTATGTGATGGATTTTTCCATCAATGTATTGACTCTTTTAGGAATTGTACTGTCGATTGGTCTGGTGGTGGATGATGCGATTGTGGTTCTTGAAAATATTTATACCAGAATTGAAAAAGGGGAGGACCCCCACATTGCGGCTGAAAAGGGTGCCGAAGAAATTTTCTTTGCGGTAATTGCGACGACAATAGCATTGGCAGCAGTATTCCTTCCGGTAATATTCCTTACAGGAACAACGGGCAGACTTTTCCGGGAATTTGGCATTGTTGTGGCCGGCGCTGTTATCATTTCTTCTTTTGTGGCATTGACCATGACCCCGATGCTCAGCTCAAATCTGTTGAAGAAAAGAGAGAGCCAAAATTGGTTTTATAGGAAAACAGAGCCCGGTTTTATCTGGATAAACAATAAGTATGAATCATGGCTGAACAGCTTTATGAAAGTGCGATGGGCATCTTTTGGCATTATCGCTTTGATGGGATTCGGAATTTATTTATTGGTACAGGTGATTCCAACAGAATTGGCTCCTGTCGAGGACAGAGGTGAAATGAGAATCAACCTGACAGGACCTGAAGGGGCGACCTTCGATTATATGGATGATGTGCTGGATAATATGACTGCCGGATTTCTGGAAAACATTCCGGAAGAAGAAAGAGAGGGTATCATCACAGTAACCTCACCGGGATTCGGAACATCAAGTACCAATTCAGGTTTTTTGCGTGTGATATTAAAAGATTCTCAGGAAAGAGAACGGAGTCAGCAGGAGATTTTTGATCAGGTATCAATTATGCTCAATGATTATACAGCAGTAAAATCATTTGCTACCCAACCGGCCTCAATTGGTGACAGAAGAGGTGGTTTACCTATCCAGTATGTTCTTCAATCCCAAACTCTTGAGAAATTGAAAGGTGTGATTCCTGAATTTATGGAAAAAGTAGGACAAAGCCCCGTATTCAGCTTTTCCGATATCAACCTGAAGTTTACCAAGCCGGAAATCGAAGTGGAAATTGACCGGGAGAAGGCAAGAAATATTGGTATTTCTGTTCAGGAAATCGCAAGAACCCTTCAGCTTTCCTATTCCGGTCAGCGGTTCGCTTATTTTATTATGAACGGAAAACAATATCAGGTGGTGGGAGAAATGAGTCTTCACAACAGAAATGAACCTATCAATTTGAGAATGCTCTATGTCAGAGCAGAAGACGGGCAGCTTGTACAGCTGGATAATCTGGTCACCATCCGTGAAAACAGTACACCTCCTCAGCTTTATCGTTACAACCGTTTTGTAAGTGCCACTGTTTCCGCTGGACTTGCACCGGGACACACCATTGGTTCAGGTCTGGAGGAGATGGATAGGATTGCGGGAGAGGTTTTGGATGAGACTTTTAGTACGGATGTTGCAGGTCAGTCAAAAGAATTCCGGGAAAGTTCTAACAGTTTGATCTTTGCTTTCCTTTTTGCCCTGGTATTGATATATCTGGTATTATCAGCACAGTTCGAAAGTTTTCTGGATCCATTGACCATCATGTTTACGGTACCGTTGGCATTGTTCGGGGCCTTGTTCTCTTTGTGGATTTTTGATTTTACCTTAAATATTTTCAGTCAGATCGGTATTATTATGCTTATCGGGTTGGTGACAAAGAATGGAATACTGATCGTGGAATTTGCCAATCAGCGCAAAGCCCAGGGAATGTCCATTGATGATGCCATAATCGGAGCAGCCGGCGCCAGATTCCGACCGATATTGATGACCAGTTTATCCACCATTCTTGGTATTCTGCCTATAGCCCTTGCATTGGGCGCAGGTGCAGAAAGCCGGGTACCGATGGGAGTTGCTGTTGTAGGTGGTTTGGCATTTGCCACCGTGTTGACTTTATTTGTCATACCCGCCATTTATACTTTCTTAACATCCAAAAAAGGAAGATTAGCCAGAGCCTAATGAAAAAAATAATATTCACCCTTTCCCTTTTAATTCAAGGAGGGTTTATGCTTTATGCTCAGGAGGCTGAGCTTTTGAATCTTGAAAAGGCCTTGCAACTGGGTTTGCAGCAGAATTATGATGTTAAAATTGCTATCAACAACGTAGCAATAGCCGACATTGATAAAAAAATTGGAGTTGGCACCGCATTCTTACCTGTAGTAAATGCGATCTATACCCAGAATTACAGCATAGAAGATGTGCAGCAACAATTTGCGACCAATCCGGAACCAAACCAGATTGATAACGCAAGATCTGATACAGAAAATTTTACGATAGCAGGTATTTATGGATTCAATCCCGAGTCGATAGTAACTATCCGAAGATTGGGACAACTTTCCGCAATCAGCGAGCTGGATGCAAAAGTAGCTATAGAAAACATAGTTGCTGGAATTTCCTCTGCATATTACCGATTGGTATTGGAACTTCAGCGATATGAGGTGTTGAATAAAACGCTAGAACTCTCGAAATCCCGATTGGATATTGCTGAAGCCCGGTACGAACTCGGTGGAGCCGGGAAAAGAGATTTTCTGACTGCCCAAGTCGATTACAACTCTGATCTGTCTCTTATAGTGAATCAGGAACAAATAATTCAGAACTCAAGAGTGAACCTGAATGAACTTTTGGCAGTTCCTGCGGGAAAGGAATTTTTGGTCAACGATACGATTCTTGTACAGGATCATTTATTGTTGGAAGATTTGGTTGATAATGCTTATGTAAACAACAAGCAGTTTCTGATAACACAAAGGTTGGAAAATGTGGCTTTTTTACAGTTGAGGGAGATTCAGGCACAAAGACTTCCCTCTTTAAACCTCACAGGGAATTATATCAACAACACTTCTAATGCTCAAGCTGGATTTATACTTCAAAATCAAAGGGAAGGTTTTAACTACGGCGCAAGCGTTTCATTAAATTTATTCAGTGGATTAACATTAAACAGAAGGATTCAGAGTGCAAAGGTACAAAGGCAAAATGCTGAATTTGCCTTAAGACAATATGAAATTCAGCTGAATGCTGATATTTATCGGGCTTACAATACTTATTTGAACAATAAAAATCTTTTGGAGATTGAAAGGAAAAATTATCAGGTAGCTGTGGAAAGTGCTGACATTGCACTGGAACGGTTCCGGCTTGGGATTGCCAATTATCTGGAATTCCGGGATGCTCAGGTAAATTTGTTGACAGCCGAAGACCGGCTCATCTCTACCATTTTCAACATTAAAGAAATGGAAATTGAACTTATGCGGCTTTCCGGAAAAATCTATTTCCAGAACAGCATGGAACCCTTGGATTCGGATTATTAAGTTTCTCAGGCTTTCTGATTGAAGTTTCGCATTTCTAATTTAGAAATACTCATTGTAAAAATATCTTTTAACCTTATATTGTTCTTTTTTGAAGCTATTGGGCAAATATTGTATTGGTATGTTATTTGCTAACGGGGATTCCAGTATTCACCAACGCCTGAAAGGGATTAATGAATGAAAAAGATCGGCACAAAATTTTTTATATTATTGATTTTAACATTGTTTGGGGTCCAGTGCACTTTTTTTGAAAGGGAAATCAAAATGAAATCCTTGCTAGTCGAAGGGCCGGTACTAATTGATTTAAATGAGATTAAACAAAGGGGCTATATTCGGGCGGTTGTTGAAAATTCTTCTACCAGTTATTATATCTACAGAGGCAGAAGGATGGGATATGAATTTGAATTGCTCCGAAATCTCGCAAACACATTGGGCGTCAGGCTTCATTTGATAATAAAATCAGACATTCAAGAAGCTTATGAATTACTGCATACCGGCCGGGCAGATATCATTGCTATGAATCTTGGTAATTCATCTGAAAAAAATATAAATGCCTCATTGACCCAACCCATTGGCGAAATGAGTACTGTTTTGGTACAGAATAAATCCGCGGATGCTGTAGATGATAAAAGAGAACTGAATGATAAAACTGTTTTTGTCCAACAGGGCACAGGTTACAAGGAAAAACTGTGTTTACTACAGGAACAGGAGAAAATAAATTTTTTCATAGTGGAGTCCGGAGATGACAAGGAATCGTTGGTCAACAAAGTTTTAAATAAAGATATTGATTTTACTATAGTTGAAAAGCCTGTGGCTCTTGTCAATGCTACCTATCACGATGAACTGGACGTCAAATTGGAAATCAGCGAAAAATCCAAGGTGTCATGGGCAGTCAGAAAAAATGCACCCGACTTACTCAAAATCCTGGATACTTGGATTGAAAAAAGAAATAAATCAGCCTATTTCAAGATGCTTTATGCAAAATACTTTTTGAATTCCAAAAACAGCTATTTTCGAAGCAACAGTACCTTTTCTTCAATATCAGGAAACAGGATTTCACAGTTTGATGAATTAATAAAAGTCGGAGCCGATGATTTGGGCTGGGATTGGCGGTTATTAGCGTCTTTGGTTTATAAAGAATCGAGATTTGACACCACTGCGCTTTCCTATGCCGGTGCAACGGGATTGCTGCAGCTGATGCCCGTGACCCTGGAACGTTATGGTGTGGAAGACCCAAATGATCCTTTGGAAAGCCTGAGAGGAGGGGTGAATTACCTCCGGTATCTGGATAAGTTTTGGAGTGAACGTGTTCCGGAAACCAACGAACGGATCAAATTTATTCTGGCTTCTTATAATATAGGTCACGGGCATGTTCAGGATGCCTGGAAGCTTACGTTGAAATATGGCAAGAATATCCAATCCTGGAAGGATGTATCCCATTATCTCAAGTTGAAATCAGACCCACAATTCTATTTGGATCCCATAGTGAAAAGCGGATATGCCAAAGGCCATCTTGCCGTAAGCTATGTGGAGGATATTATGTTAGTATATGATTCTTATCGGGCCTTGGTAAAGCCCTAGGGAGTTGGATGTCAGATGTTGGGATGACCGATGTTCAATGGCTTAACCAGCATTGGTTTTTCAAAGACTAATAAAAACAAATGAGCCTCGTCACAATGCGAGGCTCATTTTCAGCTAAACTAATGATCATTTTTCAAAAAGAATAAGCCAGACCGACACGAAACCAATTGCTTTTATACCTGGTTAATCTAAAACCATGTGCTACAGCAGGCACCAGTTGTAAATTTTGGGTAATAAAAATCCTGGCTTTGATTTGAGCCCGGGCTGTTTGGTCGACATATCTTCCCGTTTCCCGGATGGTAAGTCCCCCGCTCTCCAATATACCGATCAGTTGCTGATTGCTCTGTCTCAGATAGGCCAGCTCACCCGATAGGATAAACCTCTCTGAGCGGAATACATCATAGCCAAAACCCAAGGTGAAAATTGTCATGTTGAAATGATCCATTTCAGCCGGATCCAGAAAAAAGGCATTATTCCTTCCCTCAAAGTTTTTCTGCCCGTAAGTCATATCAGCATACAGGTTATTGATCAAATATCTGGAGTAACCCAGATCAAAACCTTTTGCCGAGATCCGGCCTCCTGTTACCGGGCTAGATGCTTCCATAAGGGAATACCCAAAATAGAGGGTATTTTTTTCATCTTTTTGGGCATTTGCTGTTAATCCAACATAAAAAATTGTCAAAAGTAATAGGAACAGAGATTTCATAATTATATTGATTCAAGTGTAAAATAGGCCCTGATTCTATTGAAGGCATAAACAGGATAATTGGTAGTACCATAAAATCCAAACCCTTGGTTGATTGAATTTACATTATTTTTTATGGTAAAACACTTATCAAAACCAAGAGCCGACTCTGGTTCCACGGATTCACGAAAAGCTACCTGTACTGTTGTTTCTGCAGTAAGTCCACCTTTTGAGCCTTTTAATGTACCACTCACATTTGTTTGAACACTAGTTTTGGTGCATCCCCAAACCAAATACATATTGCCTGATTCGGGCTTCCATGAAGATATAATAAACGAAACCGGTGTTACTTTCCATCTTTTAATATTCGCTTCTTTTCTGGTCACCTCAAAACCGGCAAAGGGCATATTTACATTTGCGCTTATGGTGGGCAAACCATTTGAATTTAATACAAAATCCCCATTTGCAACCCAAAAATAGATTTCATTTGAGTTTGGCCAAGCTCTTATATTATCATCCAGCCTAAATGCCGGCATTCTTACAACAAGGTTTTGACTGGATCTATCATCTGTACCACAAAGGGTGACCGGTCCACTGTTTAACATAGCTCTTGGATTGTAATTTTTTTCCTCATTTTCCGCCTCCGTTAGAATATTTTCATCGTCTCTATCAAAAGCACCTAATACTATAGTCGGATTTGCTATTGCCCATTTATCATCCGCTAAGAAATATTCAGTTTCGCTAGCATCCCGAATGTTTTGGTCTATGTCAGAAGAATTGTTAAGGTTAATTTTCACAGCCTTGGTTGCTCCTTTCCAATCCGAATCTATCGCAAGATTTTCCGCCTCAAATTCTTGTGTCCACCACGAAACGGTAATTTCGTCTAATTCGCTTAAACTAAAATCATCTACCAGATAGGGTGCTAATATTGATGTATCATTCTCCAAAATAAAGCTGATAAATTCATCTTCAGAATAAGATTGGTTTAGACGAGAAAGTTCATTTCCTTTAGTTTTAAATGCTGCAACTATGGCCGATTGTCTTCTGGACGGAGAAATTAATTCGTCTTTGAATAATTTTTTTTAGGTTGAAATTAATATCATCTGCCGAACCTTCCACTTCTGCAAGCGAATATAACTCCTCCAATGCTTCAGGATCTTTCATAACTTCCCCAAAAAACATAGTTAATGCCTTCAGCTTTTCCTCATAATTTTTAGATTGGTTTACAGATTGGGGCTCTAAGGTTATTGAATCAATACTTAAATTATCCTGCCCTGTTTCAGTACATGAAGCCAAAGAGACCAACAATAAAAAAGCATTTAGCAAAAGTGCAAAGGAGTAGTTGTATAATCTCTTTCCAATAAGACTTGAAGTTTTGTTCACTTTCCGGTAAAATGTAATCTGTAGATTTTTGATTTAATAATTAAAATTTAAAATAGATGAATGATGATATTTATATTGAATTGTAAATTGGGTAATTTGTTTCAAACAGCTTTCCTAAAATAAATAAGTTTCGGGGCAATTCTAGTTGTAGTTGTATTTTATTAATAATTGATGAAGAAAATAATATTTACAACCTTCGGTAGTTTAATATAATATTCTGAATTAAAATTTAATGATGGGTAAATGAATGATAAAGCTTTATTTTTGTTGGGTGCGCAAATTTATATTTTAAATTCAGATAAACAATAATATCTTTCAAATTTTTATAGTTACCCTATACCCCATTCATTCCGTCTTCGGATAGAAGGTCTTCCTGTTATTGCAATTATATCTAAATACTAAATCCCGCATACAATACAAAAACAGTTGGCACCTTATGAAGATCAAGTTTTATTTTTTTCCAGTCTGCTATGGTTTTGGTTTGGATCAGCTCGTCGGATCCGGTGAGATTTTTGGCAATACAGAGTTTGGTAGCCGGATGAAGGGTGTTTTTCAAATCCTCCAGCAGTGCATTGTTCCGAAAGGGTGTTTCCATAAA
>JBGTDA010000189.1:0-21606 GCA_041748555.1 Rhodonellum sp. | reverse complement strand
TGGGTTGATGGCCAAGATGGCGCTCGTCCTGATAGAAAAAGAGACCACTCCAAAAATGTCCAAACCTCAGAAAAGGTATAGGGCTGCCATGGATGATGATTTCAGGGCTAAAATACTGAATTGTTAAAGGCGATTTCCCTGGTTTTGGTCTTCCTGATATCATCAAAATGAGACAGGATGGGATTTGGGATTTGTCTCTCCGCCGCTTCAACAATATTTAGACCAAATTGAAAATAAAGATCTAGAAATCCTCATTCCCGGTGCAGGAAACGCATATTAGGCCGGATATGCATTCATGAAGGGATTTAATAATGGCCATATTTTGGACATTTCTGAATTACCGTTAGAAAATTTTTAGAAGAATTATACGGATTTCCCCAAATCCCTGATTCATCATGAAGACTTTTTTCTGCAAGACGCTCAATATGACCTCATACTGGAACAGACTTTCCTCTGTGCTTTGCCTCCTGCTATGCGAGAAAATTATGCATCCAAGATTCATTAACTTTTAAAACCTGGAGGTAAGTTGGTGGGAGTTCTTTTCAACAGGAAATTCGAACATGAGGGACCTCCCTATGGCGGCTCTTTGGAAGAATATAGAACTATCTTCGGGAAGTGGTTTGATATTTAAAGTTGGAACCCTGCTATAACTCCATTCCTCCCGGAAAAGGAAGCGAACTTTTTGTATCCCTTCAGAAATCTCAGAAACGTAATACATAATGGTTTTTTGGAACACCTTCTTTAATCAGCAGGATTCCACATTCATAAAAATCCATACTGATGCTAACGGAAGGGTGGTTTCTGATTTCTTTCCAGGCAGCCTCCATTTCCTGTGACCAGTGAATATCACCGACAGCCAAGATTCCTGAAGATTTAATATATGGTAATATGGTTTCGAAGTAGGAGAGGGTGGCTTCATAAGTATGGGTGGCATCAATCAATGCAAAATCTACCTGATCAATATGCTGAAGCAGATTAGGCAGGGTTTGTTTGATGTTTCCATAGATGTATTTAATATTTGCCGGTTTGGAATATTCCTGAGCTTTTCGATATAATGCCTCTGAACCCTCAAATGTATACAAAGTACCTTTCACCGCACGGGAAAGATAAAGGGTGTTGATGCCTACACAAGTACCTAGTTCAATTACCTGTCGGGCAGGTGTCATTCTGCAAAAATATTGATATAACTGAGAAAATCTTCTGCCTGTGGTACTGTGTCGGGTGATATTGGAAGTGATTCTTTTAGGGGATTTGAGTTTTTTAGATCCTGCGCCGAAATCTTCGATATTCAAAATCTGATAGTCCCCCAGAAGCTTTATCCTGATAATCTCGAGATCCAGATCATTGTTTACTGAAAGTTTGGAATTTTTGAACAAACCATCATAAATATCAAAAACAAGGGGAGACTGTACAGCGTGCCTGTCTTCCTGCAACAGCCAATAATAAAAATAGGCTCTAAAAGCATGAAACTGTTTAAGCAAATCAATTGTCAAATATGTCTGAAATCAATTGGAACTCAGGAATGGCCACTTCGATTGACTTGCCATCCTGCACTTTTTCCATAAAATAAAAACCTTTCATTTTCCCCAATCCCGACTTGAGATTACACCCGGAAACATACTGATGTGAGCCTCCAGGTTCCAGAATAGGTTGCTGACCTACCACACCACTTCCTTCCACAATTTTCAAGGCATCTCCTGCGTCAGAAATTTCCCATTTTCTTCGGATCAACTGCATGGTATGCCGGCTGTTGTTTTCTATATTTACTTTGTAAGTAAAAACATAATGGTGCTGTTGAGGACTTGAAAACTCAGCCTGATAAGTGGCTTCAACAGTCACTTTAATTCCATCCGTAATTGCTGTTACCATGATGTCTATGATTAATCAATAAATTTTGATCTCAAATATATAATGTTTTCCTGCTCTGCCAACCAATTAAAAAAATAATGAAAGTCAATATAGAACCTAGCTGGCAAAATGTGATTCAAGATGAATTTTCCGAACCATACTTTGGCAATTTAGTGAATTTTGTGAAAAGCGAATATCAGAACAACACTATTTATCCGCATGGAAAAGAGATTTTTAACGCTTTTTCACATTGTCCTTTTCATAATGTAAAGGTTGTTATTCTGGGTCAGGATCCCTATCATGGACCCGGCCAGGCACATGGATTGTCTTTTTCTGTACCGGAGGGGGTTCCTTTTCCTCCTAGTTTGTTTAATATCTTCAAAGAAATCAAAAGGGACCTTGGGAAACCCATCCCCTCACACGGAAACCTTTCACATTGGGCGGATCAAGGTGTTTTATTATTGAATGCCACCTTGACTGTGAGAGCGCATCAAGCCGGATCGCATCAAAAAAAAGGTTGGGAGATTTTTACGGATGCAGTTATAAAAGCTGTAGATAAGCATCATCATAACATTGTTTTTCTGTTGTGGGGAGCTTACGCCCAAAAAAAAGCGGATTTCATTTCCTCCGAAAAGCATCTGAAACTATTTGCGCCCCATCCAAGTCCCCTTTCCGCACACAGGGGTTTTCTGGGCTGCGGCCATTTTTCTAAAGCGAATGCTTACCTCAGGGAAAACGGTTTAGCGGAAATCAATTGGTAGTTTGTGATTTGAATAGTCTCAGATATGAGACGTGAGATTTTTAAACTTGATACTTGATACTTGATTCTCGGCTCTTGATCTTGATTCTCGGCTCCAATCAACATCTTTTTGATATCCCCGTTACAAGGAACAAAACGGAAAAATTATAAACAACCAAAATAATTCTATATGGAAAACCAGGATCCACCTTTATTGAAAGATTATACCAATGAAGAAAAAGCTGCCTATTTTGGAGCATTAGCCACAATGGCATCAGTTGATGGGGATGCGTCTCCTGAAGAGCTTGAATTTCTTGCCCTGATGGCTGAAGCAGCAGAACTTCCGGCCAATGTACGGGATGAGTTGATTGATATTGCCAAGAATGCCGATGTTATCAATTTGAAAAGGTGCTTGGAGGTATTAAAGAAAAGTCAGCTTCGATTCTCGTTTGTAACAGATATAATCAGTTTTGCAAAATCGGATGGAAAATATACGGAAGATGAAAAGCAAAAAGTGCAGGAAATCGCAGATTATCTTGACATCAACCAGGATCAATTCAGCATTTTGGACAAATTTGTCAATAAGGCCAATGACGCACAGAAGAATGGGGAAGATCCTACCTCACAATCATTTCTAAGCAGTTCCGGATTGGATGAAATGTTTCAAAAAGTGGGGATTTCTCCAAAAATGGCCAAAGGAATGTTAGGCGTGGCTGCTCCCTTAATAATAGCAAGTATGCTGAGCGGTGGCCGAAGACGCGGCAGGTCAGGAGGAATGGGAGGCGGCATACTTGGCGGAATTTTAGGAAGTTTAATGGCCGGCGGAATGATGGGTGGTAGCTCAAAAACCGGCAAAGGGGGAGGACTTGGGTCTATACTTTCGACACTGCGAGGACTGAATGGGAAAAGTGGTTTTGAAAGCATTGGATCCGGTGGCTTGGGATCAATGTTAGGGAATTTACTCGGTGGAGATAAAAAAAAACCCGGTTGGTAGAATAATTATTTTAAATGTCCCTAATTCAAAATTGACTTCTGTTAAATAAGCGTGGCCTGTTCCAACATTTTCGGATATCAGATCAGGCCACGGTTTTAAATGTTTTATTGGAAATTAGTATTTATGTATATCCGCTATTTTACAATGTGGAGATATTGGCTCAAAAGCCACATCCAATTCTTCGAGTATGACTTTTTTTCGGTATTCGCCCGGATTATTGCCGGGATCCGGCCCATTTATTCCTTAGAAAACCAAAAACTATTTCCATAAATGCTGACCCCTCTTATTATTAACGGTTCATAAAGTAATAACCTTCAAATCTGGCTCTTGACAAGCTGTCTGCAGTTTGTGTTTTATGATCGTTTCTACAAGTAAGGCAGAGCAAACCGTTTTCATTGAAAGTCCAATAGTTTCTGGAATTTACATCCCGGATTTTATAACCGTTACTATGGATAGTTCCTTCAATTACGGTGAGGAATGATTTATCCATCGTAAAGGGTTTTTCATATGGAATCTCCAAAATCATATCCAATTCCTGACCTCTGAATTTACTCATGTCATTGAGATTGAGGTATCTGGTGAAATCAATAATAGAATCCTGAACGGCATATGAATAGGTAATATCAGCTGCATTTTTTACGGCCTCATCATAATTTTTGCCGCGAGATTTGAAGTTTTGAATAAGCCTTACAGTCGAATCCTCAACTCCCTCCAGTCGCACCGAAATCATGTTGAAGTCTCCAAATTCTTCATTGGAAGGACTGGATCTCAGCACCAATGTCCCTTTACTGGCTGGAATCAATACTTCTTCCACATGTGTAGCCTCTGTTTTGAACTGACTGACAACCCTCGGAACCTGAAAGGCACATACACCCACCGCCAATAACCAAACCCCCAAAGCAATCAATCCAAACCTACCATCGATAATACTTTTTTTGATCAGGACACTGATACCCAAAAGAAGCAGAATGATTCCCGGTATGATGATCAGTACAGCTGCAGCTATTGCCAACCAGATTGGAACAAATTCATTGACCCATTCCAATGGAAAATTGTCTATTCTGAATGACGTATCATCCTGGGGAACCAGTCCGAAGTAAACTCCCAAGGCTACAATGGGTGTGATCGTAATGGCCATTCCTATGAAGAAGATAATCAACCCGAAGATTACCCGGATTACTTCCACCAAAAATCTTCCAAAAGGTCCCAAAGCCTCACCGATTCCGTTTATGATCATGCCTATGACCCTAAAAGGTGCCATGATGATTTTTCGTCCCTGACTTTCCTCCCGGGGAGGGGCAGGGTTCATATTCTCTTTTATTGTTGTTTCAATATTGTCCAAAGTGATGGCACCGCCCTTCATCTGTATCCTTTCGGTAATGGATTTGGCGGAAGGGGTGATGATCCATAGGATGAGGTAAATCACAAAGCCTGCTCCTCCGGCGAAAATCAGGCCGATGAAAAGAAGCCTGACCCAGATGACTTCCACATTGAAGTAGGCTGCCAATCCCGAAGCTACGCCCCCCAGTGTTCTGTCATCTGGATTACGGTATAGTTTTTTGATGTTTTTATCCTCAGGTTCCTCATGAGAAACCGGCAGTATCACCCATAAGACCACATATGCTAACACTGCGGAAAATCCTAGGGAGAAGTTGATGTCCCACGGTAAGAAATTCCACCCAATATTTCCAAACCTAAAATTACCACTGAACAGCAACAGAATAGCAATCAAACGGGTCCATAAAGGATCAATCGCCAGGTAATTTGCAAAACCTGCACAGACACCTCCAATGATCTTCCTGTTTTCCAGTCGAGTCAGTTTTTTATAACCCTTCCCGTCTTGGTGAGGGGGTGTGATATATTTATAGAAATCATTTTCATCGGCTGACGCGGTGGATTGATTTGTATTTTCCTGTTCCAGGTCCTCTTCGATGGCTTTAAAATCAGCAATAGTCCCCATTTTTTCAATGAGCTGGCTGACATTTTCAGCTGTGATGACCTGCTTGTTGTTTTTCAGATTGCTCAGGAAAATTTCTGCAATCCGGTTTTCAATATCCGAAATGATCTCCTGATTATCTTTATAATGGGAAAAGTGCCTGTTGATTGCATCAAGGTACTTTTTCAAATTGGTGTATCCATCCTCTTCTATGTGGAAAAGAATACCGCTTATATTTATGCTTATCGTCTTTTTCATGGCCTAACGCTTTGAGGTGATTAATTGGGTAGAGACTACCAAAGATTGCCAGGTTTCTGTCAGGATTTCCAGAAACTGTTTTCCTTCCTCGGTGATGGAGTAATATTTTCGGGGAGGTCCGGAATCGGATTCCACCCATTTGTATGAGACCAAAGAGGCATTTTTCAACCTGTTCAGCAAAGGATAAAGGGTGCCTTCCACCACGATCATCTTTGCTTCGGTCAATTCTTCGATCATATCGGAAGCATAAACCTCTCCTCGGGATATGATTTGCAAAATGCAGAATTCCAACAGTCCTTTCCGCATTTGAATTTGGGTGTTTGAAGCATTCATATGACTTGTTATTTAGCTTTAATACCGGGAAAAACCTGACATGATTTTCCGCATCGATTTTCCCGGTTAACCTTGTTTTAAAGAAAAACTATACCAAAGTTAAATCAGCTACCTTGTAATGCCAGTTTCCTTGTATGGTATGTTAATTGCCGACTTGAAATATTTTTCTTTTTCTTCATTATATTTAAATAGAGCCACTTTTCATCAAATTTCTTTTGAGAATAAATATTTTGAAGTGTGGATACACAAATTTGAAACAGGTAAGTAGATGATGTTGAAGTGGACATTTGTTTGTTCAGTACCGTACAGTTTGGCAGCCTGCAGCCTTATTTAATTTTTTAGTATTTAGGCTTTTACATTGCTTTTTATTTATACTTTGCAGGCGTGATTTATACGTATTGGGTGGAAATTTTCAAATACATCATTTGCCTTCTTCTGATTTTTAGTTTTGGCTCAGGTTGGGCCCAAACCATCACACCTAAATATTCCAATGAATTTATGAATATAGGCATTGGTGCAAGGGCATTGGCGATGGGTGGGGCTCAGGTTTCTTCCGTCCGGGACGTCACTGCGGCCTATTGGAATCCGGCTGCTCTCTTGGGGATCCGGCATCAATATGAGTTTTCGCTGATGCATGCTGAGTATTTTGCGGGCATTGCCAAATTCGATTATGCAGGCTTCAGTACCAATATTGAGTCGGATAATCAGATTGCAGTATCGGTGATCCGCTTTGGTGTGGATGATATTCCCGATACCCGTTTTTTATATGATGCCAACGGGGCTTTGAATTACAGCAATATCCAATTTTTCAATGCTGCGGATTATGCCCTGATTTTATCCTATGCCCGGGATGTCAGCGATGTTGTAAAACTCGGTGTGAATACCAAAGTGATCCATAGAAATGTTGGAAAATTTGCGAAGGCTTGGGGTTTTGGGCTGGATGTAGGCGGGATTTTTCTGCTGGATCAGTGGCGTTTTGGTGTGATGTTGAGAGATGTAACCACTACTTTTAATGCATGGAACCACAATGCAGAAATGGTTAGGGATATTTATTCTCAGACCGACAATGAAATACCGCTGAACTCGATAGAACTCACTTTGCCAAGGGCCATATTCAGTCTTACGAGGGATTTTCAGATCAACGATGAATTCAACCTTCAGGGAGTTTTGGATCTTGACTTAACCTTCGATGGAAAAAGAAATACCATACTTCGGTCCGAGATCGTAAGTGTAGATCCGAGGATCGGACTGGAAGCTGGCTATAAAAAAATGGTGTTTCTCCGTGCAGGCGCCAGCAATGCCCAGCGGATAAAAGATTTTGATTCCTCTTATTATTTTGCCTGGAAACCCAGTTTCGGTTTGGGGATTTTTCTTCAGGAAAAATTCTACATAGATTATGCTTTATCTGATATCGGCGGGATTTCCCAAACACCCTATTCACATATTGTAAGTATCAAGGTAAGCCTGAATGAGCATGACAGTAAATTGAGATTAAATAAAGGCTGGGACAACTGATGGGAAGGATGATCTACAAAGAAATATTTCTTTCCATACTGTTTTTCGGGATACAATTTTTGGCAGTTGCCCAGAATGACTGGATAGATTTCAACAAAACATATTATAAAATACTCACAGCGGAAGACGGTATCCACAGAGTTTCATTTTCTGCATTATCCGCTTCAGGTATTGATCCCAATACCTTGGATCCAAGAAATATCCGGGTGTATCATCGTGGGGAAGAAGTAGCTATTTTTGTCGAGGGTCAGCAGGACGGGAAATTTGATACCGGAGATTATATTGACTTTTATGGAAAGCGAAATGATGGAACCTTGGATACCAAATTTTATTCAGATCCATCACACGTAGGAAATATTCAATACAATACCCACAACGATTCCACTGCATTTTTTCTGACCGTTTCTCCGGGAATCCAAGGAAAAAGGATGTCGACAAGAGCACTTCCTGATCCTAATACTCCAATTAGTCTAAGTTACCAATCTGAACACTTTCAAGTATTTTCGGATCAATACAATCTGGGAGTCATCTATAATCCCGGCACCCGCTTATCCGGATTCGAAGAAGGACAGGGCTGGATGAGTTCACCGGTAGTAAAAGGAACCCCAAGAAATTTCAATCTTAATGAATTGGGAATAATACCTAGTGTCGGAAACGGGAAAGTTGAAATCGGGTTGACAGGAAGGTCGGATAATCCCCACCTCACCATTATCAATGTTGGTTCTAATTCAGGAAATCTAAGGGAGATTGGAAGATTTGAGTTCAGTAGTTATGAAGCGATCAATGTTGAACTCCCGTTTTTGGCTTCCGATTTAAATCCTCAGGGAAGCATGACCCTGCAGATTGTGTCCTCCGGAAGCGAAGCTGTGGACAATGTATCTATTGCTTATTTTAAAGTTATTTATCCAAAAAATACCATCTCAGGTGAATTTTCAAAAGAGACAATCTTGACCGGTCAGGAAAATCAAGCCATCACCATCAACGGTACTTTATCGGAATATCTTGCTCATGATGTCACTGATCCAATCAATCCGCAGAAGGTTATCGTTGGGAAAGATGGGAATACCCTCAAGTTCCAGGGAGGTATCGCGGAAAGGGCCAGCAGGATTTTGTTGGAAAATATATTGGATATCAAAGAAATAGAGTCAATGTATCCGATGAAATTCAGGAATGTGCTTAATCAACCTGCTGATTTTATCATCCTTACGCATCAGGCCTTGAGAAAGGCATCTACTACTTATAGTGACCCGGTGATTGCCTATGCCACCCATCGCGTTTCCGCTGCTGGTGGTGGATATGATACGCTTGTCATCAATATGAATGAACTGTATGATCAGTTTTCTTTCGGAGAAAAAACCCCCTTGGCAATTTATGAATTCTTAAGAAAGTATTACCCGATACACAAACCTGACTTTTTGTTGCTGATGGGAAGGTCTATGGGAATGTTTTCAACAGCCCGTGAAGGTGGGATAAATTATTTTTATAGGAATAATCCTTCCATTTTTACTTTTCAGGATCTGATACCTCCTGCCGGGTATCCCTATGCCGACAATAATTACTCAGTAGGCCTTGATCCAGAAAATCCATTTGTTGCTGCCGTAGCAATAGGAAGGATCCCGGCAAGGACTCCGGAAGATGTCGCCAATTACCTGGAGAAGGCAAAAGAAAAAGATGCTTTGGGCGCCTCGGAGGATTGGCAGAAAGAAATCATCCACCTGAGTGGAGGCATCTCCGCTTTCGAACTGGAACGTTATTTTAATTTTTTAAATGGATTCAAAACCATTGCTCAGGGACCTTATATGGGGGCCAATGTCACCACCTACAGAAAAAGATCCAATTCTACCATTGAACTGATTGATATCTCCGGAGATGTAAACAGGGGAGCGAGTTTGATTACTTTCTTCGGTCATGGGGCGCCGTCTGTTATTGATATTGAAATCGGTTTTGCCTCAGATCCTACAATGGGATACAAAAATCAGGGAAGATATCCCATGTTATTGCTCAACGGTTGTGATGCGGGAAATGCCTTCGGAAATGCTTATACTTTTGGAGAAGACTGGGTTTTGGCTCCGGCCAAAGGTTCCACCAATTTTATGGCACATGCCAATGTGGGTGTTGATGTCTATCTGCGGAGGTACAGTGAGTCCTTTTATGCCAAAGCTTTTTCGGATTCTTCATTGATTTACCAGCCTGTGGGGATAGTGAAGAGGGAAACCGAAAAACACTTTTTTCTGAGGTATGGAACTTCACCTTTGAACCGTTCTCATGCCGAGCAGCTGGTGATGCTCGGAGATCCTGCCATCAGACTTTTTCCTGCAAAACATGCGGATTACGCCTTAAAACAAGAAGAAGTGACTCTCGGAAGTTTTGGAGATGAACCTTTCAATGCGTTGGCGGATTCATTAAAGCTTTCTTTTGTTGTCAGAAATTTGGGTAGGGTGGATCTGGATTCTGTCGATTTCAAAATCAGCAGAAGACTTCCTGATGGGACGAATATTGCCTACGAAACAGAATTGATAGCACCTGTTTACCGAAAAGATACAGTGGATTTTGCGGTACCCAACATAGGAATCACTGCCTTCGGAGAAAATATTTTCACCTTGGAAATCAACTCTTCCAAAAACATTGAAGAAATCACCTTCGCTAACAATGCAATCACCGTCACCAAATTGATTCCCCTGAGTGGTACACTCAACTTATTGCCGAATGCCTTTGCTATTGTAAATGAAAATGAGATTGAGTTAATCACTCAGATCCCGGGAAAATCCGTGGAAGATAGAAACCTCATCATTCAAATTGATACCGCAGCAAATTTCGGTTCATCTTTCCGGAGGGAAAACCGCCTGACAACATCCGGTCTCGCCAGTTGGAAGCTGAATATTTCCCAGAATATTTCGGAAACAGATTCGATGACTTTGTATTGGAGGTCCAGATTTCTGGAACCTAGAGAAGGGGAAAGTCAGGATTGGACAGTTTCCAGTTTTTCCTATATCAGAAATGGACCCGAAGGCTGGACCCAACGTGAAAACCCGCAGCTAGAAATCAATCAGCTGAATAATCTTGAAATAGATCCCAACCAACGGCAGTGGAAATACAAAGACACCAAGCTGAATATCGGAGTGTTTACCTTTGGTACCCAGGCTGACAGTCTTACTTTCCGAAATACACAGTTTTATCTGGATGGTGTTCCTTATATTCTTGATAATGTTAACAACGCCAACAGCCGTCTCTGTGCCAACGGATCCTTGGGACTTGTGGCCTTTGATCAAAAATCACTCACTCCCTATTTGGTTATTCCTGTTCCGGGTTTTGATATTCTGGATGGAAGAAGCTGTGGAAGAGTCCCTCAGGTGATACAGAATATCGGGAATGCCTGGATTTCCGGTGCAGGTCAGACAATGTTACTGGATTATATCAATGGCTTAAAGCAGGGGGATTATGTAGTGATTTTTTCTGTGGGCAATGTGAATTTCAGTGCCTGGCCGGATGCAGCTTTTGAGAAATTAAAAGAAGTCGGAGCAAATGAAGCAACACTGAGAAACCTGAAAACCGGTGATCCTTATGTACTTTTCGGTAAAAAGGGAATGCAACCCGGAGAGGCAGTCGAGATTGTTTCCCAGCCCAATTCGGAACTGGAAAGTAATCAACAGATCATTGACTTTGATACTGATCTTACCGGATATTTTACCTCGGGAAGCATCCTGACTCCTAGGATCGGACCTTCTTCAGAATGGAAGCGGTTTTTTAATACTGTAAAAACCCGGGAGTGGTTCAATGAAGAATTGGCGAACTTTGATGTGATCGGGATAAAATCAAATGGAGAGGAGCAGACGCTATTTACAGATGTTCAGGAAAACCAGCTGGACATCAGCGCTATCAATTCTGATTTGTATCCGCATATCAGGTTGAGATATGCCATGAATGATGAAGAATCCACAGCACCCTCCCAACTTGACAAGTGGCAGGTCAATTATACAGGTGTTCCCGAGGGTGTACTGATCCTGAAGAACAAAGAAGAAAAATTCACGCTTCAGGAAGGTGAGGAGGCAACCCTGAATTTTGAATTTATCAATATTTCCAGGCTGGACTTTTTGGATTCCATTACGGTAGAGTGGAATTTTAACAACACTACCCAAAGAAAATTGGAAAGATTCACCAAAAAAATTCCTGCCGTGAAATCAGGGGAAACGGTTGGATTCAGCATTGACTTCAATTCCATCGGAAGAAGTGGTAATGTGGAATTTGATATTTTCGCCAATCCAAGGATTATAATGGAACAGACATTCAGAAATAACTTTATCGACCTTGGAGAATATTTCATAGTCACACCGGATAACAGTACAGCGATATTGGATGTGAATTTTGACGGGGTGTATATCATGGATGGGGATATTGTTTCTCCCACTGTGATGATAAATACGCTGCTCAAAAATGACAATACTTTGCTTTTAAAAAAAGATACTTTAGGATTGGAGCTGTTTCTCAAAAAACCATGTGAAGGATGTGGTTTCGAGAGAATGAATTTTTCAAGTCCAAAGATATCCTGGTCTCCTGCAACTGAAAACAGCAGTTTTAAAATAGACCTTCAGCCGGGTCCTTTGGAGGATGGTTTGTACACCTTCCGGATGGTGACGGAGGATTTGGGAGTGGACAAACCGTACGAAATCAACTTTGAGGTCATCAATGAAGCTACCATCACCAATTTCTATCCCTATCCGAACCCATTCAGCAGCAGTGTCCGGTTTGTTTTCACAGTCACCGGATCCGAGGTGCCTGATCAGGTAAAAATCCAGATCATGACCGTGACCGGAAGAGTGGTCAGGGAAATCCTACAGGATGAGTTGGGGCCGCTCCGCATCGGGAATAACATCAGTGAATATGCTTGGGATGGCAAAGATGAGTTTGGGGATCAGTTGGCAAACGGAGTTTACATCTATCGGGTGTTGGTCCGGACCAACGGTCAGTTTATGGAACCCCGCGGAACCGCCGGAGACAAAGCCTTTAAGCAGGGGTACGGGAAAATGTATTTGCTGAGATAAATGTATTTGTTAAGATAGTGAAAACCTCATTAGGTAAAGCAGCAAATTTTGATTGGCAGGAATCCTCTCCAAAGCCCTAGAAAGTTTCCGGGAGAAACCTCTTTGATATAGAATAAAAATAGGTCAAAGAGCTTATGGAAAATTTCAATTTTTCAATATCCCTTTGAAAAATCCACCTGATTTTCAGGGTTTCCTCCGGATCGGTATCTCTTTAGGTTTTTGATAAATACCCTGACAATATCCGATTTTTCTTCCCGATAACCTCCCCCTGTATGTTGGGTAAGAATGGCATTGGGCAGAGACCAAAGCGGGTGGTTTTCAGGTAATGGTTCTTCCTGCGTTACATCCAACACAGCACCTTTTATCTTCTCACTTTCCAAGGCTTTTATCAATTCCTCTTCATCAATGACAGAGCCTCTTCCTACATTGACAAAGAGTACCTCTTTTTTCATCAAGGCAATTTTCTTTCGATCAAAAACCCCTGTTGTTTCTTCGTTTTCAGGAAGAGCCGCAATAATGATATCCGCTTCAGGTAATAAAGTTTCAAGATCAACCAAGGTAGGGGAAGTTGATTTCCTGACTACAGTGACATCACATGAAAAGGCAGCCAACATTCTTTGTATAATTTCTCCGATCGCACCTGCACCCAAAAGAACCACTCTTTTTTTAAACAGCAGATCCATTTCAGGTCGCAAAGCTAATCCGACCCATTTACTTTGATTCTGAAGCTGAGAAAGCGTGTTGATACTTCTGTAAAAAGCCATTATACCTGCCAATGCTGTTTCGGCTACCGGCTGACCATAAAAATCCCTGAGGTTGGAGACTTGAATGTGAGTTAAATTTTTCCATTCAAGATCCAGATAGGCATTGAATCCGGTTGAAGACAATTGCAGCCAAAGCAGTTTTTCGCTTTTTTCTATCCATTCGGGGGGAATATTCCCAAAGGCCACTTCAGCTTGGGAAAAGGCCTTTAGCCGTTCGCTTTCGGGCAAGTCCTGTGAAAAAAACCATTGGTCACCGGGCAGTTTTACGCTGTCAAACAAAGCACGATCGGCAGTGGCGAATTGGTATCCAATGTATATTTTCATTTTTAAAGCCTGTTTTGTTTTAAGGGATTCCAGCCTAAATTTAAGATGATTATTTACACTGTACCAATTTTTTGGGATAAGATCGAAATTTCATTGTTATCATTTTATTTTGGGATCTCATCTCTAAACAAATGAGAGGAGGTGCGCCGCACGCTTTTCGAATGGTGCCGGTAGAAGACGAAGGGCCTCAAAAAGCGCTAAAACCTTGAAAAATATTTTTTATGAAATATTTTTATAAAAAATTTTTAAACTTTTTTAGACTGAAAACAAAATATAATTTTGTTAAAAAAACGGTTTTTTTGACAGCTTCCACAAATCCCGTTTTTCGTAATTTCAAAATCATATTTTAATATTCAAATAAACACCTTTTTTATTTTTTAAAAATCCAGAAATTTATTTATAATTATTCTTTAAAACAATACCCTGAACCCGGTATTTTTTAAATGAAAACTGTTTCACATCTTACCGCTGATATCGACTTTTATTCCGAAAGACGGCCAGTGGTTTTATACAGGTACTTCTTGGCACGACAGGAGGTTGGGAGTCTAAACAATGACGAAAACCCGCATTATCAAAACATATAACTATGAAAGTACACTTTATCGCAACTGTTTTCCTGTTTGGTATAAGTTTCGCATCCTTTTCACAGAGCAATACTTTTCCATCCTCAGGAAATGTAGGCATAGGGACAACCGGTCCCCAGTTTCCACTGCACATCAACAGCGGAAGTGCTACAACAGCAAGATTCCAAAACACGAATGGGTATATAGATTTCGGGCCTTTAAATAATAGTGCTGCCCATATTTATACTGATCGCCCTTATTTTGCATTTAATCAGGATTTAATGCTGGTTGGTAATCCTTCAAAGATCATTGCTTATCAATCCAACCCTTTTCGGATCAATGTAGGAGGAGCAGACAGGTTTACAATACTTTCCAATGGAGATTTAGGTTTAGGTACCACAGCACCAAGTAATGTGCAGGGATGGGAAAGAGCAATGGAGATTTTCGGATCTGGCAGTGCCAAGCTCCTTGTCTCATCGAATATAAATACCGTCAAAATCGGTCTCTTTGCGCATTCCAATTGGGGGGGAGAAGCAAGGGGGGTACTGGCCACCGAATCAAAACACGACCTGGCCATCCAGACCGGATATTTCCCAGAAAGAATGCGGATAAAAACCAACACCAACGGTGGCATCAAAACTTTTAACCCGGGGAACAAACTCGGGGTAAACGGTACAATTCAAGCAAAGGAAAGAAAATTAGAAGTCGCAAACTGGCCGGATTATGTTTTCGATCCAGCATACAGCCTCCTTGAACTATCTGACCTTTCAGAAATTATAGGAAAAAACAGACACCTTCCGGATGTGCCTACTGAATCCGAGGTAGCTGCCACAGGAATCGATTTGGGAGAGACGAATGCGGTCCTGCTTAAAAAAATCGAAGAACTGACCTTGTATATTCTCCATCAGGCAAAAGAAATCGAAGTTATAAAATCAAAATTGGAGCTATGACAAGAATCTATTATTATACCTTTTTGATTTGGCTTGTAACTGCCCCTATCGCGCTTCAAGCCCAGATTAAAGAACCTGGATTTCCGTCGGCCAATGCTGCTTCTTTGGGTAAATATGGAGATTATCCTGTGAGTCATCATACCGGTGTGCCTGATATTTCTATCCCGATATATACAGTCCAGGAAGGTGATTTAAGCCTCCCGATCTCATTAAACTATCATGCATCAGGAATTAAAGTGGATGATGTGGCCAGTTGGATCGGTTTGGGATGGAGCCTCAATGCCGGGGGAATGATCTCCAGAAGTGTGGTAGGTGCTCCGGATGAAGGTGGTTATCCCTTAAACGGCAATGCCAGGTCAAACCGTTCAGGTTGGGGCTGGTACAAGGATGGAGGTTATCCCCCTGAAATGTTTGAATGTGGAAGTGATAATCCTGGATGTAATTCTACTCAAACCGGTCAATCTTGTAATTGCCTGGATTATTATCAGGACGCGGCAAATGGATATTTGGATACAGAACCAGACATATTTACTTTCAATGTAATGGGACATTCCGGAAAATTTTTCTTTGATAAAGATAAAATTCCACACTTTATACCCAGAAAAGACTATGTGATAAAACCGGTTGATGCTCAATTTTCAGCTTGGACTTTGACTGCTCCTGACGGCATGGTCTTTTATTTTGGAGGATCGGGAGCTACAGAAAACAGCTATTCAGGATTGTCGACATTGGACATGCCTAAAGTATCAACCAGCTGGTATCTTACAAGAATTGAATCTCCGAATAAACGACACAATATATTTTTAACCTATACCGCTGAAAATTATAGTTACGGTACAAGAGGGGGACATTCCATGACATACCAAGAAGGTAATAGTTGCCCTTTGATAGGCTCTTTTAATGCCGAAACACTACCAACAATAAATAATATCAATGGAATCAGGTTAAGTAAAATAACAACCAGTTCCCTTTATACAGAAATCAATTTTATTGCCTCAGCAAGTCTTCGAACAGATTTAACCTCATTCAATTCAATTTTGCAGGACAATACTCAGGCAAAATCCCTGGAAACTATTGAAATTAAGAACGGCTCAATTTGTAAAAAATTCACATTAAAACATTCTTACTTTCAAAGCCTGACTTCCAGCTCCTATCCGGCTTATGGAAGTACATTTGATACAAGAAGATTGAAATTGATGTCGGTCCAGGAATCTTCCTGTACGGGATCCGTTCTCTTCCCTGCCCATCAATTTTCCTATATCGAGGGACCTGCATATACTATGGCAAGAAGATATTCACTTGGGAAAGATGCCTGGGGCTACCATAATGGTGCGGATTCAAATCAGGGCCTGCTTCCTACCATGACTGTTTTTGTAATTCCCTGCGGCAACATTAATTTTAATGGTGGTGCAAACAGGACCTCAAATGAAAACAAGATGAAATTCTGGACACTTAATGAAATTACTTTCCCTACCGGCGGTTCTACATTATATGAATATGAAGCTCATAAGTTTATAGAAGGAAATAGCGTGACTAATATAGTAGGAGGATTGAGGGTAAAAAAAATCACCAGCAATGATGGAAGTGGGGGGACAATAATTAAAAACTATACCTATGATAGTGGAATTTTGTATGCGGGCTTACCTAAATATGACCAATATCCAAAAAGTCAAAGTTATAAGTCAAACTTATACTATAGTGGGTATAATATCGGTACCATTATTAGCTCATCACCGAATCCTCCTTTAAAAACCACATTGGGATACCATATTGGCTATACAAATGTCACAGAAACGAGATCAGATAACAGCCAGATTGTTTTTTCCTATGTTAATGGACATCCCACAAATTTTGACTTAAAGTTTCCTGCGGCACCTCCGTTATATGATTTCGGATCCGGAGAACTAAAAAGTAGCACGCATAAAGATAATTTGGGGATAAATAAATATTTTTCTGATAATATCAGCTCTCAAAAAGACTCCCTTAAATCAACTTATACCTTTAAAGTCGCATTACTTCCTTGCTATAATGATCCAAATGGGGATTGTGCCGAATTAATACCCTTTTATACAGAATACTATCTTAAAAGTGCCTATTATCTCCTGGATAAAACAATCGAAATAAAGGATGGAGTAACCAAGGAGATCAACTATACCTATACCTCTGATTTAAAGCATTCCAATCCGAAAACAATTACCGAAACCAACAGTAACGGGGAAGTGGTAAGAAAGGAATTCATTTATTCCTTGGATGCCGGGTCCGGTGCTCCGGCTGTCATGTGGGATAATACTCTTCCAGAATACAGGCATATGACCTCCCCGGTAATCAGGGAAAGTACCTTTGTCAATGATGTTCTGAAAAACCTTCAGGTAAATAATTATCAGTTACTATTTACCAATAAAATTTTGCTGACCTCCATCGATGATTACCCCAGAGGAACAGGTGAATTTATCAAAACTAACTATGCATATGATTTAAATGGCAACTTGACTGAAAGTAAAAGGGGGACCAACCCTTCTTCATCTTTCCTTTGGGGCTATAAGGATATGTTTCCCATAGCAAAAGTGGATAATGCCTCAAAAAACGAATTTTTCTTCACGAGTTTTGAAGAAGAGACAACAGGTGTATCGACCACGGATGCAAGGTCAGGAACTAAAAGCAAAACAGGAGGTTATTCAAAATCCTTGACCGGTTTGACCACGGGTAAAACTTACATTTTAAGCTATTGGCAAAAGCAATCATCCAACTGGGTTTATCTTACCACTGAAGTGACGTTGAAAAGTCCCACTACATCTTACAATATTTCATTATCGGGGCAGGTTGATGATGTCAGGTTTTACCCCAAAGAGGCATTGATCAACACCTATACGTATCAGCCGAATATTGGCGTTTCTTCCCAATCAAATCCTTTTGACGATGCTTCATTTATGGATTATGATGAATTTGGGAGATTGATTACCATCAAGGATTTCAACAAGGATATATTGAAAGCCTATTCTTATAATTACAAAAAATCCATCCTTTTATCACCCAATGCCCTATCATTTTCGGGAAGCAGTTCCTCGGACAGTGTCGGTGTCACGTCTACAATCAATTGGGTTGTCGAAATACCTCCGGCTTCAAGTTGGGTTTCAGTTTCACCTACCTCCGGTTTTGGAGATCAGACATTGACTGTCAATGTGAGCCAAAACACCACTTCTTCTATCAGAACCGGCAATTTTATAGTTAAAGGAGATAGTTTACAGAGTACTGTAAATATAACCCAAAATACGGGCAGCCCTATTTTAACAGTCACCCCAACTACTTTAACATTCGGTTCGGGAACATCGGGATTACCGGTAACAATCCAGTCAAATGTATCCTGGAGTACACAGATAACCTATTGGTCAGGAAGCGGCTGGTTAATGCTACAACCAGCTTCGGGGACGGGTGATTTAACGATGAATATTGTAAAAAATCAATCCACCCCTTTGGGTCAGCAATTACACGCAGAGGTTAGGGTGGTTGGAGGCGGGATTACCCGGTATATTTCAGTAACTGTCGATGGTAATTAATATATCCAAACAAATGAAAAAACAGGAATTTCTTCTCAAAGCGGGTCTTACGGTTGTGGTTTTAATCAATCTGTTGTTAAAACCAAATATCGCCTTGTCCCAATCAAAATCCGATGCCATTGATTTTAAAGTCAATTACAGTCAGGAATCACTGGATAAATCAAATAAGTCAAAAAATACCGTGGAAGTTAGTATCGACATTGAACCTGTCAAAGACGTAAGCAAATATTTCATAAAACTTGCACGTATTTCGGGTATGGAGGCTGAAAACATCTACCAAAAGGTAATTGATTTCTCTGATGTAAAAAAGAGGGTAGTCAATCCGGGTAAGGACGGGATTATTTTGACTGACCGTGAGATAATTTTTTTTTTTAAAAATATTCCCGGTGACAGATACGAGGTCTTTGTAAGAATAGACAATACTGCAGGAGAAACATTCACCCGCTGGAAAGAAATAGTTCTTGATGGTAATTGACATGGCAAATTAAAGCCAGAAAGAATAAGAAAGGAGTCTTGAATATGGAGTCGACCGTGTCAGCCAAACTACATTTAATTTTATCCAATATAGATCCGGTCAAAAAGCAGATTATAGAAAAGTTATACCTTATCCCTCCAAGTATGTTGTTATATAATCGAAGAAAAGGAATGCCGCTATTATTAGTGCTGACTTTTTTGATACAGATTGGGTCAACCCATGTATTTGCCCTGACATCAAGTACATCCGAATTCGTTTTTAACAGTTTTCCATCGGATGTCAATAATGCAAGGGTTGATTTTCTTTCAGTTGATCTTACCATTAGTATCCAGCCCATCAGCATTGTTGAATCTTACGCCATATTTGAGGAGGTACCCATGGGAGTGGATGATTCTTACCAACAGAATAATCCCTTATCCGCAGCCTCTGATGACCTGAAGAAGATTCGGGGAGACGAAGACCGGAAGGAATCGGGGAAACTTATAGCCAGACTTATCAAAGAATTGGAAGAGAAGCTTGAGGTCGATGTAGAAATAAGCTCTTTAGAATACGGCAAAACCGAGAGCTCCCTATCCCTGAGCGCTACCGAGAAGAAAACTAATTTATTTTTAATATGAGACTTTACCCTATCCTCACCCTTTTCCTCTTAGTGATTGCATCATCAGAAGCAATTGGACAGATCACTGAAAATTATGTTAAAACTTTCATAGCCCGTGATACGATGACCTCTGTTTCACAGGTGATAAGTGGAACACCCGGCCAATCCTACAAAAGTATAACCTATTTTGACGGACTGGGAAGGCAAATTCAGACTGTTAATATTCAAGCCACTGTCAATGGGAAAGATTTAATTGCCCCTATTGTTTATGATGCTTTTGGAAGGCAACAACGAGAATACCTGCCTTATTTTGAGACTTCCGGAATTCAGGATGGCAGGTTCAGAACCAATGCAATTATCGATCAGAGGGATAGGATGATTCAAAGCTATGGCGATTCCATTGGCTACACGGAAAAGCTGTTTGAAAATTCGCCTTTGAACAGGATACTTAAGGCGACAAGTCCAGGTGAACCATGGAAGATGGGGTCAGGAAGGGAAATCAAATTTACTGAAAGGGCCAATGATTCCTCTGACGTAGTCCGGATTTTTACTGTCAATTCAGCAGGTTTACCTGTAACGAATTCATTTTACGCAGCAGGAGAATTATGGGTGAAAATAACCTTAGATGAGCACAACAGGATATTCCAGGAATTTACAGATAAGCTGGGACAGGTTGTACTCAAAAAAGTCCAGGGACCGGATTGGCCAACTTATGAAGGAAACAGTAACGGCTGGCTGGAGACCTACTATGTTTTTGATGATTTTGGACAGCTAAACGCGGTAATTCCTCCTCAGGCGGTCAGCATTCTGCATGGTCAAAATAATTTTGGGTTATCTACAAACAGCGATTTGCTGAATGAACTGTGCTATCAATACAGGTACGATTATCGTCGGAGGCTCATTGAAAAGAAGCTTCCGGGTAAAGGTTGGGAGTTCTTTGTCTATGACTTGCAAGACAGGATGATAGGAATGCAGAATGCCAATCTCCGGGTTAATAACGAGTGGATTTATTCCAAATTTGATGGGCTGGGAAGGCTTATTATGACAGGTATTACCATTGACAGTAGAGGAAGGGAGGGGATTACAAGTGGAATTACAGGGAACAACAACGCCGTTCTCCTTGGATCGGCTATTCCAAGTTGTACGGGGGGATGGCCTACTAATGAGGGAAAGGTCTTTTCTGCCTATTATTATGATAGTTATGGTCTCCTTGGAGGTTTTAATTATCAAAAACCCAATGGACATCCGGATTTCCCTTCAGCCTCGGAAAATATACACAGCCTTCTGGCAGGAAAGAAAATCAGAAATCTTACCGATGATGTGTTTGTTACCTCCCGTTTCTTCTATGACAGAAAAGCCAGAATTATTCAGCAGATCGAATCGCATCGGTTTTCGGGAGAGGTTAAAACCAGTACCAAATACAATTTCGAAAACAAAGCAGTTGCAACGGTAACTGAATTTACAGGGGCCCAACCAGTAACGATTAAAAGGCGCTTTGAATACAACATTGCCGGTGCACTTCAAGACGTGTATCATCAGGTAAACCAAACTGCTGAAGTATTGATTAACAGTTCAGGGTATGACGATTTTGGAATGCTGAAAACCAAATCTTTTTTGGATGTGGATCTGGAGTATGATTATACTATCCGTAACTGGCTCAAGGAAATCGGCAGTACTACGCCAACTATTTTTAAGCAAAAACTTTATTATGAAAAT
>JBGTDA010000188.1:0-4973 GCA_041748555.1 Rhodonellum sp. | reverse complement strand
ATCCTCTGCTATATGTCTGATGAATGTAGCCCAGTCAATTTTTGTTTTCCTTTTTGTTATCGATACATACCTTTTGCCTTTCAACGGTTCGGAGGCAAGAAAAATATTGGCCACACCGCACCTCTCATACTCAAAGTCCTGTCTTGCTTCATTTCCAGGCCCCATCGGGATGGAGGCACGGGTTTCTTTGATCATCTGTTTGGGCGATTCGTCCATACACACCACGGGGAATGCTTCATTATAGGGTCTTTTGTACACATCCAGTATCTGTTCCATATTGGCCACAAACTCGCTGTTCTGTTTTGGGGGAATGATCCAGCCAACGGTTTTCCATGGCTTCAATTCGTTTTTTTTAAAACCTTCCGGATGGTTTCGTGTGAGATGCTCTCAACGTATTGCAGTTCCACCATCTTATCTGCAAGCATTCTTAAGGACCACCTTGAAAAGCCGACAGGCGCTTTGCTGCAACTTATGGCGATTAAACGGGCCTCCAGCTCCCCGTCCGCTTTCTTGTCTTTGGTTCTGCTCAGCGGCTTACGCTTCAGGCAGGCATCAAACCCCTCTTCCACAGATCTCTGCTTTACCCGGTCTATCATCCGCATGCTGACTTTAAAGGCCCGGCTGATTTCTTTGCCTTTCATCTTATCCCCATACTCCCCTTCATCGCTGTTGAGTAGTATATATGCCGTACGGTACTGCTGCGAACTGTGGACACCTTTGTCAATTATTCCCATTAATTGATCATGTTCGTCTTTTGTCAAGGTCACCTTGTATTTTATCATGTACAAAAGATATGATAATTATACGACAATATTAAGTTGACATGACACTAGTCGCGTTTTGTGATTTTCCACACCACTCCGCTGTTTCTTTGATAGTCATAAGGTGGAGCCTTCGAAAAGTCTATCTGAACCTCCCCATAATCCACCACATACATAGACTCATCAGGTCCGAACTTCACATTAAATGGACGTTCTATACCTTTTCCTCTCATGCCTCTTTTTGAGGCCGGACCACCGCCAAGGTTTTCAGCAAAACTGTTCACTATTCCTGACCCTGGATCTACTCGGACGATTCTGTAGCCTATTGCCGGCGTATTTCCCCTAAGTGGGTTGGTAGGCGGGGCCAAATCTCCCCATTCTGCTATGAAAACATGATCAGCCCAATTTCCCCAAGTGTGAGGAGCTACATCTAACATACTTGGAGAAGAGTTGAAATCATGCTTCCCCAAAACTACTGAGGGATCCGGAGGAGTCAATCCACTTGCTTCGTGATCAATTACAAAACCTAGCCCTTTACCAATGGAGTTACCACCAATAAAGACTTCTGCCTGCAATGAATCAGGAACTTCAAATCTTGGATCAGTAAGAGGTTCTCTATTTGTGGAAAAATCAGGTATACCATACCACTTACCCTCATGGATTCTTAGAGAGGCATCCATATAATCTTTTACGGGCCTCAAGCCTCTTACATCATACCCATTTTCCGCAGCATACATATTGCCCTTGGAATCCCAAGTTAAACCTATTAGGTTCCTGAAACCCCAAGCATAAGTAGATATAGTGTTCATGCAATTTTCGGGATCAAATTTCAATATGGATCCACCGCAAAGCTTTACGCCTTGGATCACCTGACCGGGAGAAGTTTCCACTCCAAAGGAAACATACGCACCGGTAAGTACCATGTCATTCTCATCATCTGTTCTGAAATCAGGTCCGAGATAATTCCGTCCTACCAAAACAATGTCCTGGCATGGTCTGGCTTTTACCTCAGGGCTGCGCATCACAAAGGGACCTACATCCATGCCCATCACAGCAGCATTGCCTGCCATTCCTACAGACACATACATCATTCCATCAGGGCCAACCTGTATATCATTGATCTGATGTTCGGCTTGATTGTCTATAATACCTGAAAAAAGAAGTTCTATTTTACCTTCTTTATTCACCCTGGATACAGCGCCTGATAAATCTTCCGCTCGGTGGGTAAAATAGAACCATCCCTTATGCCAAATCATGCTTACCAAAGAAGGTTGGATACCCTGACTGGCCAGGTTTGCAATTTCTTTTTTTGTTCCGTCATCTTTGAGTTCCATTATACTCATTTTAGTTTCCTGTTCCGGTAAAAAGTCGTTTCCGGCAGTCATGATATACATTTTACCCTCATCGTCCCAAGTGACTGATGTAGGTCTATCAAGTTTGTCAGCAACTTTATTTATTTTAAAACCAGGGGGTAGTTGTATTAATGGAAACTGATTTTTATCGGTTCCATTATTATCCTTCGGGAGTTGATCCAAATACTGACAACCCTGCAGACTTATCGTAAAGGCAAATAATAAAACGAGAATTTGATTTAGCCTTGTCCCCCCAATAGGGGAAGATTCTGTGATTAAAGCGTTCTTTTTCATAAGTTCATTTTTTGGTTAAGGAAATTGATAAATTATATGCATTTGAAAATATTTATGCTTCCTATGGAAATCAAGTTTCTTCTATTCTCTTTACTTAAGATCCTGGGGAACATCTTCTAAAATCAATACCATGAATTTCTTATATCTTTATTATCAAGTAATTGCTTGCTTGACTGCACAAAATTATATTACTAAGACAAATATTTTTATAGTCTGTATTTGAATTGTTATATCTATCCCATCTTTTGAGAAAATTTTGAATTTGAGTTGAGTTAAGCATTTAACAAATAAACTCTTTTATAAGGATAAAGTGGCTTTTCCACCAAGGTGAAAACATACGTTTTGGAGACCACCAGATTCCTTCTGGCGTGCAGCCAGATGGATATAAGGATTTGTTACCCCAGATCTGCAGCCTTAAGGTCTTCTTCAAATTCCTCTGTGGTGAAGACGTGACTGGTGATCATCCGAAGGTTCATTAACGCACCCTGAAAAGTATCTAGCCCAGGAAGTTTCGCACTACCACTGGCATCAGCAATAACCGCTACTTCAAAACCTTCTTCCAGTAGATTCCTGGTATGTGACTCCATGCAAAGGTTAGTAGACATTCCTGCCATTAAAACCTTTTCGATCTTATTTTTTCTTAACTGCAGGCTCAGATCTGTATTCTTAGGGCTGTACAGTTTATGGGGATTACAAAGAATAATGTTCTCACCTTTAAGGTATTGTTTGAATTCCTCGAGAAAATCGGCTCCGGAACCTTCAAAACCTTTCATATCCAGTCTACCCTTTCTTTTGTACATTCCTTTTGAGTGCATAAAAATCTCGAGGGCCCCTCCAAACTGCCATTCCTCATCTTCAGGAAAAAAATAATGAGGCGAAATAAAGATCTTCAATCCCTTTTCCCTTGCAAGCCGGAAAACGGTGCTCATGTTTGCTATGGTATTATTCTCTTTTACACTTTCCTTTACAATGGGCCAGGCTACTCCGTCGTCCCTTAAAAAATCATTCTGAGGGTCGGTTATTACAATGGCGGTTTTCTTATCAATTTTAAAACCCGGATCCGGAATCCCTGCTTCTTTAGCCGCTTTTATTACTTCCCAATCTGTACTTTTCATATTTTTATTATTTTAGGTAAATATTGTTCTTGAATTTTTTTTAAATTTAATTATTAGCAAAAATTTTAAATGTCATAATTGTGACATTTTAACAAAAAATTATATTTAATTTATATGTGTATCCGCTTCAATGCACGTAAGGATGAACAGCTGCAATAACGAACCGTTCAAACAACCTTTCACCAAAATATCTTCTGTTAAGCATATATACGAATTCATTCAGGTAATTCTGTAAATACTTATATGTGATCATATGATGGATTCCCAAAAGTTTCTTTTTTAGATTACTGATACCCTTATGAACCCCATTTGAGGGTTTCGTTCACATTTTCTTTGTTTGAAATCACCATATAATGTGTGTCCACAATGTCTGAAATATCGACATATGCAGTGTTTTTGTCAGTAAACAGGACAATATCCCCTGCGGCATTTTTCCTGATGAATTTGTTGACATGGTCCGCATCGATTTTGCCCGGGACTTCCATCTTATAATACCCACACGCCCTGCTTTTCTTGCCGGTTTTGGGATCTTCAAGAGGAATGGATTCCGCTGCTACTGCAACATTTGCCTGCCTTTGGCTCCCCTTGCCCCTTTTCAGGTTCTCTTTCACTTGTTTTTTGGTTGCCACCTCCACAAAACAGTCATCAAATTCGATCATGTCCTTCAGGATGTAAAGGGAATCTCTTTTACCCGGCATTGCCCGGACTTTATGCATCAGCCTGAAAGCAGTTCCGTATCTTGAAAGTCCGGCCTGCCTTTTGAATTCCAGACAGGAAAACCCCTTTTTGGTCGCGGACATGAAAATAAATGCCAACAGCCAGGTATGGAGGGAAACTTTGCTGCATTCCATCACTGTTCCGCTTTTCAGGGAACTTCTCCTTCTGCACCGGCTGCATTCAAAGAATTTTCCACCGCTGAACCAGTAGTGTCCGGTGATGGATTTACAGGTTTTACAACATATTCCGGCTTTTTCCCTGATCTCTTTGTTATAGGTTTCACAACTTGACTCATCAGGAAAATACTGCATAAAGTTTAAGATGGTCATAATGTTTCTTGTTTTAGTACAAGAAACAACCAGTAAAACACTCCTGCAACTTAATGACACAAGTTGTCAAAGTTTGTTACGTGCATTCATGCGGATACACATATTAATTTATTAATTTTCAATAAAACATCATATATAACGGAGCGGTTTTAGCAGGCAAAAATGCATAGCAGAAAAGCGTTGAAACCAAATGCATCCAGCTTTCAAAACCAATAGATCCTTTGTCTGTATGCTTCACTTTTGCCAACCAGGGGCTAAGGAATGGAAAATCAATAAAAAATTTATCCAGATTTTTTGTCAGGTTTGATACTCTTGCCCGACTGTTCATATAAAGATTAAAATAGGGTAGCCATGAGATGGTTTAGAGGCATTTTATTTTTATTGGGAGTGCTGGTACTATCAGAT
>JBGTDA010000187.1:0-1663 GCA_041748555.1 Rhodonellum sp. | reverse complement strand
GACCTGGATATATTGTTCCGTGAAACAGGATTTGAACTTTACTGGGAAGGTTTTAGAAGAAACTATCAAATACGGTTTGGTAAATATGAAGGAAGCTGGACAGGGAAGACAGATAGCGATATCAATAAAAGGCTGTTCCCGATTCCTCAAAGAGCCATTGATGGAGCTTCTAGTGAAGAAGGTTTTTTAGTACAAAACCCTGGGTATTAAATGAAAACATCGTACACGATATTGCTGATTGTCATACCTATCCTGTTTTTCAGTCATTCAGCGCACAAAAGTTTAGCGGAAATTAAGTTAAATGAAATTCAGGTCATTGGTAGTCATAACAGTTATAAGATCAGGATTGAAAAGCCTTTGTTCGATTATTTGTTAGAAAATAGACCTGCAATGAGTGGTTTGGAGTATGAACATATTCCACTATCAGAGCAATTGAATCTGGGGCTGCGTGGCCTGGAGTTAGATGTTTTCTATGATCCAAAAGGAGGTTATTACGCTGATCCCAAAGGATTGGAAATTGTTAAATCTTTAGGTGAAGAACCACAACCTTTTGATGTAGAACAAAAGCTGCAATTGCCAGGGCTAAAGGTTTTTCATATTCAAGAAATTGATTTTAGAAGTAATCAACTTGTGTTTAAGGATGCCCTGAAGGAAATAAAAAAATGGTCTCAGGCCAATGAAGGACATACGCCAATAATCATTACCATTAACGCCAAGGACGGCGAGATTCCAAATACCAGAAAGCCACTCCCATTTACTGCTGAAGCTTTACGAAGTATCGATACAGAGATACGGGAGGTGTTCGACGAAGAGCGTTTAATCACTCCCGCTATGGTTAGGGGTAATTTTGAAACGCTGGAGAAAGCGGTACTCACCAAAGGGTGGCCTTTGTTGAACGAGGTAAAGAACCGGTTTTTGTTTGTTTTGGATGAGGGGAATGAAAAGACAAATGAATATCTATCCAATTTTCCAAATTCAACTGGAGCTACCTTATTTGTCAATAAAGAAGAAGGAAATCCTGATGCTGCCTTTAGGATCATTAATGATCCTGTTGGAAATTTTGAGAAGATCAAAAACCTGGTAGCATTAGGATATATGGTTCGCACACGAGCAGACGCAGACACACAGGAGGCAAGGAAAAATGATTATAATAGGTTTGAAAAAGCGAAGGCATCAGGCGCACAAGTCATCACCACAGATTATTATTTACCCAGTAAACTTTTTAAATCTAACTTTAAAGTTAGTATGTGATTAGCGCGTGTGGAGGCGTTGTTTGATAACGTCATCTACTTTCTGTTCAAAGGGCACAGTGTTGCGCTGTTCAGTAGTGGTGACCACTGAGGCAAGCACTTGCCAAGTACAAGCCGCGCCACGGTGACTCCTTTCCGAGTTTTATTTCCGCAGCTTACCTTGCGGTGTATCACGGCGGGTCGCAGACTTCGTTCGGCCGCATTGTTGGTGGCTGGTACTTGTTGATGAATCGGACCGATTTCTATGACTTATGCAAGCACGTAGTTATAATTTTTGCCGCCGTGGCCCGGTCATATTTCTGATTACTTCTTACGACTGCAAAAATACGTAAGACCAGTTTGTTTCTGACCGCATTGATTACCGGGCCCCGGCGGCTGACATTTTGTTTTTGCCCTCAGCTACTTTACGCTGA
>JBGTDA010000186.1:0-2537 GCA_041748555.1 Rhodonellum sp. | reverse complement strand
CCGATCACCAAATTCACCAAACAAATCGTCAACAGCAACAGCATTGCTTCCGATGTAAGAGAGGCGTTCAGACTTGCAATCGAAGAACGGCCGGGAGCAGTTCACCTGGAATTACCTGAAGATATTGCCCAAGAGGATTGTGATCCGAATGTTTTCGGTGTAGTGGGACATATCATCCCAAAACCCGATGAAAGGGCGATTGACGAAGCAGTCAAAATGATAGAAAGTGCCAAAATGCCGTTGTTTCTGATCGGAGCAGGAGCAAACAGAAAAATCATCTGCGAAGCTCTGGGAAATCTGATCAACTCAACCGGCATCTATTTCTTCACCACCCAAATGGGAAAAGGAGTAATTGACGAGCGGCACCCTCAATACCTTGGTACTGCTGCACTTTCCAGCAATGATTTTCTGCATGCCGCTCTGGATGCAGCTGATCTTATCATTAATATAGGCCATGATGTGATTGAAAAACCGCCTTTCTTTATGGAAAAAGGCGGGAAAAAGGTAATACATGTGAACTTTTCACCGGCAGAAATTGATCCGGTTTATTTTCCCCAACTCAATGTAGTGGGAGATATCACCAGCGCAGTCGAAGCCCTTGCCGCTAAAATAGAAAGACAAACCGATTGGAATTTTTCATTTTTTGTAAAAATAAAAAATGAAGTTGCAGGACATTTGAGCAAGTATTTTGAAGATGTCCGCTTCCCCATGTTGCCACAAAGACTGGTGAATCTTTTAAGGGAAAAATTATCCAAAAAAGATGTCATTACCCTTGATAACGGGGTATATAAAATCTGGTTTGCCCGGAATTATGTTTGCTACGAGCCCAATACACTTCTTCTGGACAACGCGCTTGCATCAATGGGTGCCGGACTTCCTTCTGCAATGGCAGTAAATATTGTCCATCCGGACCGCAAGGTAGTTGCTGTCTGTGGAGACGGGGGATTTATGATGAATTCGCAGGAACTTGAAACAGCAGTCCGCCTCAAGTTAAACCTCACTGTCATCATTCTGAATGACAATGCTTTTGGCATGATCAAATGGAAACAGGAAGATATGGGATTCGATGATTTTGGGTTGGATTACAGCAATCCGGATTTTGTGAAATACGCCGACAGTTATGGCGCAAAAGGTTATAGGCCTTCAGGCGATGGGGAATTCCAGGAGATTCTGGACAACTGTCTGAGCACGGACGGAGTTCATGTCATTGATCTGCCGGTGGATTATTCTTTAAACCATCCGATTTTAAATGTTTTAATAAAAGAAAAAAAAGAGAAATTATGAGCGGTACTGAAATGTTAAAAGTATACTCTCCTTATGATCAAAGCTTCATCAAGGAAATACCACTAGTTGGCAAAGACGCTGTAGAGTCGGCTCTTAAAGCTGCACATAACTTGTTTTTGGACAGGTCAAAATGGATTCCTGCCCACAGGCGGATTGCGATTCTTGAGAAGGCGGTGGAGCTGATGCAGGGCCGGGTTGAAGAACTTACAAAAACAGCCGCTCAGGAAGGCGGAAAACCCTATCAGGATTCCAAAGTGGAAGTTAACCGTGCCATAAACGGTGTAAAAATAGCAGCCCAAGAAATCGGAAATCTTAAAGGTGAGCAGGTTGCCATGGGACTGACTGAATCTTCTGTCAACCGACTGGCTTTCACGATGCGTGAGCCGATTGGCGTAGTAGCGGCTATTTCGGCATTTAACCATCCCCTGAATCTGATTGTACATCAAACAGTAACAGCTTTTGCCGCAGGGTGTCCTGTGCTTGTAAAGCCGGCTTCCACGACGCCGCTTTCCTGTTTGGCTTTTGTAGAAATTCTGCAGGAAGCAGGGGTTCCCAAGGATTGGGTTCAATTTATCATCTGTGAAAATGATGTGGCCGAAATGATGGTAACCGATAAGCGTGTCAATTTTCTCACTTTCATCGGTTCTGCAAAAATCGGTTGGTACCTGAAATCCAAATTGGCTCCCGGAACCCGGTGTGCATTGGAGCATGGCGGGGCAGCTCCCGTTATTGTAGCTGAGGATGCGGATATCCAGGAAATTTTACCTCCTTTGATGAAAGGCGGCTTTTATCATGCCGGACAGGTCTGTGTGTCTGTACAAAGAATTTTTGCCCATGAATCACTTGCCGAAAATCTTGGCCAAGAAATGGCCAAGCTGGCTGAAAAGTTAATAGTGGGTGATCCTTTGGACAAAGACACAGAAGTCGGCCCCCTGATTTTACCCAAGGAGGTAAACAGAATAGAGGAATGGGTCAATGAAGCAATCAGTCAGGGAGCGGAATTGCTTTGCGGTGGAAAAAGGATTTCGGATACCTGCTACGCTCCTACGGTATTATTGAATCCGCCTCAGGAGGCAAAAGTTTCCAAGGAGGAGGTTTTTGGGCCAGTTGTCTGCATTTATAGTTACTCTGACCGTCAGGAGGCGATTCAATTGGCAAATAACCTGGATTATCATTTTCAGGCGGCTGTATTCACCAAAAACATGGACATTGCCATGGATGTGGTGCAAAAACTGAATGCGACTGCTGTAATG
>JBGTDA010000185.1:0-23164 GCA_041748555.1 Rhodonellum sp. | reverse complement strand
TGCATACCCCATATAGGCCTCGGGGGCAGGCTTCTGTTGCAGTTCTGTAATCACCAGAGCAATCACATTGGCAATGGCCAGTTCATTTGGTCCGGCTGCTTTCATGTTTTGGCCGAATTCAGCGAGCTGTTGGATCAGTTTCCTGTTCGCACCTGTCCTGACAAAACTCGCGGGACTTAACCTGATCTTTTTGGGATCGACGTATTTCCCGAACACTCCCAGTTCCACACTGTCCCCTTCCTGCACCTCCTGCGTTCTTGAAGGACCCAGAATCCGACCCCGGTCCGCATTCAACCAGGCCGTGGCATAGCCTCCCGGGGTTTTGTTGTGCTCGGCTGCACCCTGCCGTGATTCCCGGATGTTTTTGAAATGCTTTTCCTCTTCCTCCGAGTTTTCGGGTTCCATGGTCGCTATCCTTGCCCCGGTAAGTTGTGCCCTGACCACCTGTCTTACGTTCCCCAGATGGTCCCTGATAAAGAACTCGTACCGGAACACAGAACCCTCAAAGGCCGCCCTTCCCTCCTCATGCAGGATATAGGAAAGCGCGTTGTTTTCAAAAACAAACTCCCCGATATAATCCAGGGTCTTCACCGCCGCCCCGTCTGTGTTGACCTGACGGAGTTTTATACCCTCGGCATTGTACCAGTAGTCGATCTTTTTGTTGGTTCCCGCAAAGGTGATGGTGGCGGGCAGGTTCAGGTGGTTATAAGTGATTGCCGTTATCTGCTTGTCCGAGTTGGCCGTCAGGTTGCCGTTGGCGTCGTAGACATAGCTTGTTGTCCCAAGGTTTTTGAAATCCTTGGACAGATAGGTATTCGTGGTCTGATTATCATAGACATTCGTCAGCTTGTTGCTGTTCGTCCCATACGAATAGGTAAGGTTGTCCACCAGTGCCCAGATGCCCGAGCTCTGTTGGTTGACCCGCTGCATAGTGGTGATGTTGCCGTTGGCGTCATAGTTGATGTATCCCAGGTTGTATCTTCCGTTTTGGGCGGTATATAGGGGTACTGTATAGGTGGCGGTTTTGATCCTGGCCGCGATGTCGTACGTATAGTTGTAGACCCGCTTGATGTCATCCTTCCCTCTCCATTCGGCCTTGGAAATGTTTCCGGTCCATTGGACGGCCGTAGCCCCGGATTCATAGAACAGTTCCTGTGCAAAAACACCCTAGGAGGAGTTGCTGGCCTGGGGGTCGTTGATTTTTTTCAGCCAGCCGCGGATGTTATAGGTGAACGAGGTGGCGGCGTTGCCCGCCACTGGGAAAGTCTTGTTGGTCAGTTCGCCCAGTTGGTTGTAGGAAAAATCCGCCAAGGTGACAAAAGACCCGGAATTGATTTTGTGTTGGATGGATTGCAGTAAACCCGCCTGGTTATATTGATAGGTTTTGGTAACAGTATGCGTTCCCGGAGTGGTGAACTGGGTCATGGTCTCCACCGGCTTGTTTTCAAAATCGAATTTGGTCGATGCCCGTACCGTTCCTCCCAGATGATGGTCCTCCACCGTCTGGATCAGCCTTCCCTGGCTGTCGTAATAAACAGCCGTCTCATAGCGGATGCCGTTTCCAAGATTTCTGACGAGCTTTCCGGTCAGGAGTCCATGTAATTTTGTACTGCTGTCGTGATACCCTGTGGGCTTTGCATAAGTCAGCGTGGATTTCCGGAACGTATAGATGTCATAGTAATTGACAGTCAATACATCCCCCTCTCCGTTGCCGTCAGTTGCCCGGGGAAAGCCCCCGGCATTGGTGGTGCCTGCTTTTCCCGATGTGGCGTTGATCACTGCATTGTTTGCCAACAGACTATCCACAAGCGTCTGCAGGGTGGCGCGGTTGCCAGAGTAGGTGACCAAACCCGTCATTACTGCCCTTCCCAAGGCATCGTATTTTGTATAGTGCCACTTACCGGTCAAACTTAAATTGGCATCCCGCATGGCCACCAGCCTGTCCTGCAGGTCGTAGACCATTTCCTCGGTTACCTTACCCGGAAGTTTTTTGGTGATCAGCCTTCCCCTTGCATCGTAGGTATAGAGGTAATAGAGTCCCTCTTGAATGGTAGCGGAAGTGGAAGGCTGACCGTTGATCACTACCGCCTCCACAGCGTTTGGGGGCATTACTACCCGAAGCCGGCCGAAGGAATCATAGACATAGTAAGTGCTCAGCCAACCTACATGGTCGGCCCCGGGAGTACCTGTATTCTGCGTTTTTTTCAGGATCAGCCTTCCCAGTTTATCCGTATATTCAATGGATTTTTGAAAGTTTTCGTTTTGGGTCTCCACTTTGGAGAGGGCACCTGCGGGATAATTCGCGGCGGTGATCGGAAGCCCATTGGAGTCCACTTTCCAAATGCGAACCGCATCTGCGGTCGCGTTGGTGTTTTCATTGATCTGGATCTCTTTTCCTACCCAGGCAGTCCCCGCTACCCCCTGCTTTGTCACCCTGTTGATGGGCGATGCTTCATAGGTCTTATCCGCATATCCACGGGTGTCTTGATAGATACTGTCATAATAGGTGCCGTGAAGAGAAGCTGCTGTAAGCCTGTATAATCCCAAACCTGATTTCGGAAAGGGGAGGTAATCCCGATAAGGCCTTCCATAGGCATCGTAGACAATGGGAGTTATCACATCAGATCCGTTGACCGATGCCTGAATCGCCACTTGCTGATTTACCCTTCCCAATCCGTCATGGTACGAGGTCTGTTTATAAGATGCCTTCAGGGAAGAATTCCTTAATGCAAAATCCGCGGTGAGCGTATCCCTTGCAGCATACTCCCGGGTCCAGTTACGGTCCTCTGCATAATAATTGACCCTGACAGGTACTTTTACCGTAAGGCAGGCTGTGGAATTATGGGAATAGGCTAAATAGTAGGTCTTGCCGGCCGATAGCGTTGGTGTAACATAAGTCTGTGAAGTCGAAAGTTGGGTGGTTCCGTTGGAATCATACCATCGGTAGGAAAAACCTGATGGTGCAGGATTTGCCGTCAAAGTCACTGCTTGACTTGTAGTGATAAGGGTAGCAGGAGCCGAAGGATTTACCGTCACGCAGGGAGAGGTGGATACGATCTGAGCGGAAGCGGTCAGCACCACAGACCAAAGGATCAGGAGCAGGATGATTCTTTTCATAAACCCGGTCCTTTGATATACAGAATGTTAAAACCTTCATTAGACTTGACAACAGGAATCCAAATCCGGTCTTTTCCATTGAATTCAACCTGATACTCAAACAATTCATTCTCTGAAAATAACCTAAGAATTCTCGTTTTAGAATCCATCCTCCATTTCCCAACCACTTCATGGTGGGATCCGTCAGCCACCCAGGTCATTACAAAATTTCTTTCCCCATCCAGTGCATACACCCGGGATTCTGCCGTGTTCCAAAATTTCTCCTGTTTTATGCTGTCCAATTGAGAAACCTGGGCCTTGGTTTCGGTATCCAGTTTGTTTTTCTGTTCCGATAGATTCACCTTCCAAACCCCGACCAGTCCGGTTTCATCTGCCGACAAGGAGTCCGGCTGTACCAATTTCTGCGCCGAAAGATTGCTGAAGCCTATCACCATAAGAGTCAGCAGGATTGTTAATTTTTTCATATCGTAAAAATGACGTGGATTAAGGTTTGATATAGGTGTATTCAAGGTGCTTGAGTATGTGTCCATCCTCGTTTTTCACGGTTTCCAACCGGCCATAATGATCATAATGGTAATAGTTTCCATGGTTTTTCGCATCCATCAAAGACCAGATACCGATCTGTGGTTTAATGGTATAGGTTGTCATTTGGCTAGTGGTTGGGTGGATTCTCAGCTCATCGATGATAGTTCCTGACCCACTGATTGTAGCCGAACTTGATTCGGTGACTTCCACCAATCTCCAGGTGTCATCTATGGTGCCTGTATAGGCAGTTCCATTGATTGTAAGTGTTCCCGCAGAGGTGGAATTCCTTCTTACCCACATACTGAGTTTATAACTGCCCGTCACTGACTTGGAAACCTGACCGTTATCAACCAGATAAACCTTGCCTCCGGTTTTTGCCTGACCTGCCATTACCGGAGATTCAGCTCCCGCATAAGTCCATCCTCCTTTTTCACCTGTCTCAAAAGAAGTATAGGCTATATTCCCCGGAATTGAATTGGTTGCTTCAGCTATAAGGTATTTTCCATCGTACCCATAGATAAATGAACCGACCGGCCCATTGGTCAGCGTATACTGGATTAAATTTCCTCCGGTATCATACCCCTGCATACTCATTCTCAATTTATACCTGCTGTCCTTTGTCAGGGAACTTGTACCGGATACCGCCACGGTAGAATAGGAGGTAGCCAAAGTAAGCGTTTCGAAAAAGTACACAGAAGCGGGTACATAAAGGGTGGTTCCCGAAACAACCGAGTACTCGGTTACCTGACCGGAAATGAACTCATTTGCGCCGGTTCCCTCCTTTACCCAGGTGTATTGTTCAACGGGAATGGAAATCATGTTCTTTAATAACATCTGCTTAAGAACATCAGGCAATCCGGTATAGGTGGTGCCGATCCCTACTATATCATAATTATACCTGAAATTTGTCCTTACTGTACCGGGATTCCCGGAGGATATGACTTCCTCATAAGTGGGCTGTAAGTATGTGGCATGATGTGCCTTGTTTGTAATCCGCTGAATAGAATCCGAACCATAAAAAGTGGTAACTCTTGTCGCCGTCTCAAGGAATACTCCAATATCCTGCTCAATATTCGCAATCATATACCGATGACCGTCAAATGCAGATCCACCTCCGATACCGGGACAATTGTAGAAATAACCTCCTGACTCTTCCCCCACGATTATCTGAAGTGCAGCCTGACCTACTTTTAAGGCCTGCCCTTTATATTTTGTATAGGTTTTGGAAGTCACTTCCCTGATATTATTCAGATTATCATATTTGGAGACTTTCGTCAGTTTCCCCCGCTGCCAGCTTTTTTTGTTTCGCCAGATTTTATTGGAATAGGGCACGGCAAACACACCGTCACCCAAAAATTGATTGTTGTCAAATTGGAAGACAGTCTTTCCATTACCATTGGTGCTGTTCGCATATTCGGATACGTTGGTATATACAACAGGAGCATCATCAAAGCCGGGCCCGACCACGGAATTGGAAACCCAGGTCCGCACGGTATATTGCCGTTGCGGGACGGGCTGGATATTATAGATATCACGCTTGTATAGCGAATTCATAAAGTGGAAATTTCTGACATCAAAATTCTTATGGCCGAAGCCATCCTCATTGGCACCGTATTTATAAAGCGTCGAGTAGGTGTTCAAACCGTCATTTTTGGTTATTTTTTTGATCCGGAGACCTGCTCCATATTTGGTCACTCCTCCGTCTGAATATTTGTGCGGTTCAAATTGAAATTCGCTGAACCCACCTGTAGGAAAGGTGATCCTTTTTAAAATCCCCTCTTTATAATAAGTAGTGTCTGTGCTCCTGTCCGCTCCACCAATACTCATGTTGGTGGTTGGATGGATACTCAATGCTCTATATTGCACTGTTTCCCTGGGGATCAAATTGGTGTTTGTAGTCTTATGATTATAAAACCCAAACAAATCCCGTCTGAAAGATCCTTCTGATGTATCCCAGGAAAAAGCAGTGGTATTATAAGTGAATCCATATTTATTGATAAGCGTGTTTGCACCGTCTCTTACTTCCAGTCCGTCCAATTTTAACCTCGCATCGGAACTGTTTACAGCGAGTTTGAAGTATCCGTTGTTTAGAAGTTTATAGGATTTCATAAGAACATAACTGCTGTTTACTTTGGAGTAAACTTCAATTCTGTCCAGCCTCTTTAAACTGCTTCCACCTGGCACATCAGATCTGCTTGCTCCCATTATGAATTTTACCTTTCCGGTATTAAAAAATATTTCATCAATACCCATTTGGGTGGATGAATTGGCAATCGAAACAAGCGTCTCTACCGGATTATAGGAGGAACAGGGAAGAAATTCAGTACTGGAAGTATTGCAGTTGTCCATTAAAGAGATATTGCTCTCAATTTCTGAAACAGTATATGTCCCTACGTCCTGATATTTGAACGTGACAAAGTCGTCGGTATGAGGGGATTTGATTTCCTGTAAATACCAGGTCACCACCCCTGATGTAACTGTGGAACCGGAATATGCACTCATCGATTCCCTGGCCGCGTTTGCCCCAGTCCAATCAGAACCGAAGCGATACATCATTCCTTTGGTATCAGTGACATCGTAATAATTGGGATTTCTAGTGACTTTTATGGCACTTTCCGGAAAAAGAAGAGGCGGTAAGCCGCCCTGCCGAAGTACAAAGCGACCTGAACCTCCCGGATAAGCGTAGGAAAACAAATCAGGTTCCCGGTCATTGGAACCGGAGGCCGTTTGTTCTTTGTAAGGAAGATTATTGCAGAAATCATACGTGTCCACCGTATAATTATTGGTACCCGTCAAAAAACTGCTTTCATCAGGTTTTCCTACGATTGTCCTGGTCACCTGGCCACCGGCTTGCACCGACCATCCGAGTCCCGCCCAAGAAGCGCGGTCAGTGTATCGAGTGCCTCCTGCATGATAGGACAGTACTATTGGAACCTTAATGGCTCCTGCCTCAATTTCAAAAAGGGGAATGCTTATATCAGGTATGCCGGTATAGAGGTTTACATTGTAATCCCCATACTTTTGAATTGCTGCCGAATTCGGGGATTGCTGGGCAGGTTTTGGTATTAATTTTTGAACCTGGGACGAAACATCGCTTGGCAACTGTCCAAAAGATTCTACAAATCCCAAAATGCAGAAAAGGTGGATGCATAGGATTTTTTTGTGCAGCGATGTGATTTTCATGGCAACAGATTAAATGTTTAATCCCAAATGACCAAAAAATATTTGATAATAAAAATACCCTGTTAAGGGTATTTTATTTTTAAATAAAAAAGTTACGTAAAATTATATTTTGTTATATAATAACAATACAGAATTATAAAATCCATTTTCCTGTCCGGATCCTGTAAAAAGCCGGCCAAAACCGGTAAGATTCTGTCATTTTTCAAATTCATTTTATTTCTTGGATTTATACCATTATATAGGAATAAATTCCATATAAAGTGCAAATAACCTCGGTTTTAATCAAAGAAGTTTTTTCGATTTATTTTCATTTATTTTTTACAAAAAATCTTAAAGAAAATATAAAACAAATTTTTAGTAAAAACCTAAAATCCGCAAACCTGACAGGTTTTGTTGATTGTCACTTAGATGCTTGAATCAAACAAGTGAAACCTGTCAGGTTTTTCTTCATAAGAATCAATTGATTGTGGAAGTATGCTGCGGATTTTAGGAAAAAACTTTTATATTTTTTTATTGAAAAATGATAGGGTTCATTGAATGATTATATCAAATAATAAAAAGCCATAAAATAGTTGAATAAACTAACAATATCCCAGTTTCGCCGATTGAACCAATCCAATCCAATATCGGATTGGTTTTTGTTTTACATTGGACTTAAACCTGTTCACGAATCCAGAGAACCATTTTATGTTAAAGGATACTGATTTAAATTTTCAACACAATATTCCCAAAGAGATAAAAGAAGACACCTTAAAAGCACTTTCCTTTTTCCCGGAACTCCAATATGTGAAAATCGACTTTAAATTCAATGAAAATATCAGGAAGTCAGTAATGCAGGCGCAACCGAAGTTCACCTCTATGCTGAAGCCGAGAAAAAAAAGAGCTTACGTCATCAAGGTTAGCAGTTATTTTTCTTTGAAAGGAACAAAAATTCCTATTCAGGATCTGCCTGAAGACGTTTTGATCGGTTGGATAGGTCATGAACTTGGTCACATCATGGACTACAGGGAAAAGACAACCTTCGGATTGATTTTTTACGGTTTGGCGTACCTCGCCTCCAAAAAGTTCTTTATGTCAGCGGAACGGGTGGCTGATACCTATGCCGTAAATCATGGAATGGGAAATTATATTCTTGCCACCAAAGATTTCATCCTACATCAGGCGGGTATGTCGGATAAATATATCCGTAGAATCAATAAACTCTACCTTCCTCCACAGGAGATTATGGATCTCATGGAAAAAATCCCTGTCAAAAAAATTTAGCAAGCCAATCATAAAAAATGCCGATAGTCTCCAATCGGCATTTTCTTTTTCATGAAAAAGGATCACCAAGGCAAAAGCCTTAAAAGTCATAGAAAGCAATCACTACCCTTCTACTCTCTACCTTCTACCCCTCTACCCCTCTACTAAATAAACTGGTTCAAAATATTTTCATAACGCTCCTGCTTTCCGCTTGATTGTTGCGGTTCGCCACTGCTGAGGGCATGTTCTCTCAGATCTTCCAACTTCAGTTTTCCTTTCTCAAAATCTTTGCCTTTACCTGCATCAAAAGAGATATATCTTGCTTTCCTCATCGCTTTATATTCGGACTTTTCAAGGATATCATTGGCGATCAGCAAGGCTCTTGCAAATGCATCCATGCTTCCGATATGGGCGTGGAAAAGATCATCTGTATCTGTTGAATTCCTTCTGAGTTTGGCATCAAAGTTCACACCTCCGCCGCCAATACCGCCGCCTTCAAGAATGACGAGCATGGCTTCGGTGAGCTCCTGCAGGTTGATCGCAAACTGATCAGTATCCCAACCGTTTTGATAGTCTCCCCTGTTGGCATCAATGCTGCCCAACATGCCGGCATCTATTGCCACCTGAAGCTCATGCTGAAAGGTATGTCCGGCAAGTGTGGCGTGGTTCACTTCCAGATTCAGTTTAAAATCCTTATCCAAACCATGTTGCTTCAAAAATCCGATCACAGTTACGGCATCGTAATCATACTGATGCTTTGTAGGTTCCATTGGTTTCGGCTCAATAAGAAAATTACCTTTAAAACCCTTTGACCGGGCATAGTCTCTCGCCATAGTCAGGAATTGCGCAAGGTGTTGGGTTTCTCTTTTCATGTCTGTATTCAATAAAGACATATAACCTTCTCTTCCTCCCCAGAACACATAATGCTCGCCACCAAGGGCGATAGTTGCATCGATTGCCTTCTTCACTTGAGTTCCCGCCCAAGCAACAACATTGAAATCCGGGTTGGTAGAAGCGCCGTTCATGTAGCGGGGATTGCTGAACACATTGGCAGTTCCCCAAAGCAGTTTCACGCCTGTTTCTTTTTGCTTTTGTTTTGCGTAATCGGTGATGATGTTGATCCTCTCCTCATATTCCTCGAGGCTTGATCCTTCCTCTATCAGGTCAATGTCATGAAAACAATAATAGGGTGCTCCTATTTTTGTTATGAATTCAAATGCCGCATCCATTTTGTCTTTTGCCCGCTGCACAGCATCTTCATTGGCATCCCAGGGATGCACGATTGTTCCAGGGCCAAATGGATCTCCGCCGGTGCCACAGAAGGAATGCCAATAGGCGATGGCAAATTTAAAATGGTCTTTCATGGACTTCCCGCCCACTGTTTTGTTTTCATCATAAAATTTGAAAGCAAGGGGATTTTGAGAATCCCTTCCTTCGAATTTGATCTTGTCGATATGTGGAAAATAGGTTTTTGACATGGTTTTATAGCTTTTTGTTTTTTTGAATGAAGACGGATGTCGGAAATCCGAAGCCGGAAGACCGAAGACCGAAAATTATTGATTCTTACCTACAGGCTTTTTATTTCCTGGATTTAACACTAGACTCTATATACTAAATACTTGGTTCTTTGCTCTTGATACTTGATCACTAAATACTTGATACTAAACAACTTTCTCCAACGCCTCCACCCAACGCCCATAAACCTCCCCATAGGCTTCTGTTAAAGCCGGTTCGGGATCATATGCGGCGCGTTTTTCCAGACCCTGAAAAGCTTCGGCCGGAGCGCTGTAAATTCCCGCCCCTATACCCGCACCTCTTGCCGCACCCTGAGCGCCGTCTGTATTATAAAGCTCCAGAGAAATCTGGTTCATATTCACGAAAGCCTCCCGGAACAATGGGCTGAGAAACATATTGGCATGACCCGCCTTTACCGTATTCAGATTCAATCCCATTTCCTTCATGATATTGAAACCATAGGTAAGGGCACTTACAATCCCTTCCTGCCCTGCCCTGAGGACATGTTTCTTGTCATGCATCAGCAGATTCAGATTTGAAAGATGGGCATTTACTGATTTGTTTTCCATGATGCGCTCAGCACCGTTTCCAAAAGGGATGAAGCTCAATCCTTCAGAACCGATCGGAGCTTCTGCCGCAAGTTGGTTCATTTCAGGATATGAGATGGATTCTGAACCCAAAAACCGCTTCAACCAGGAGTTCAGAATACCGGTGCCATTTACACACAATAAAACTCCGTAATGCGGATTATCTGTGGTATGATTGACGTGGACAAAAGTATTGACCCGTGATTTTGGATCAAAGACTATTTGTGTACTTACACCATATACAGTACCGGAAGTACCGGCCGTGGTAGCAAGTTCGCCTTCCTCAAGTACATTCAGTGAAAATGCATTATTAGGTTGGTCGCCTGCACGATAGGTTACCGGAACTCCCGCCTCAATCCCAAGAATTTCTGCTGCCTGTGGAGAAATTTTTCCCTGATCCGAAAATGACGGCACCGCATCTGCCAAAAAAGACCGATCAATTCCATAATGATCCAATAATTTATCTGAAACTGCATTTTCTGTAAAATCCCAAAAGATGCCCTCCGAAAGTCCGGATGCTGTTGTCAGGATTTCTCCCGTCAGCTTCATGGCTATAAAATCTCCCGGAAGCATGATTTTGTGAATCCTGGAAAAATTGTGAGGTTCGTTTTCTTTTACCCACCTCAACTTGGAGGCTGTAAAGTTACCCGGGCTATTCAACAGGCGGGAAAGACAATAATCTGCTCCCAACTCCTGCAAAGCTTTGTTGCCGATACCCACTGCCCTGCTGTCGCACCAGATGATGGAAGGACGGATTATTTCCCGGTTTTTATCCACCAGCACCAATCCATGCATCTGATAGGATATCCCGATGGCTTTTAATTCTCCCGGTTGGATATTTCCGTTTTTGGCAATTGCCTGTGTAGTCTCAATAATATATTTCCACCACATCATGGGATCCTGTTCGGCCCAGTCTTTTTGTGGGGAATCAATGGTCATTTCTACTTTTGGAAGGCCTTCCGATGCCACTACCTTTCCTGAATCCGCATCCAATAGGGTAGCCTTGACAGAGGAACTTCCAATATCATATCCAATTAATAATCTTTTCATTATTCTATGTTTTTATTACCAAAAAACAATATAAAGTGCAGCTGTAATGCCGACAATAATAAAAGCTCCGATTTTAAAGGCTGTACTTGTTTTGAACAAATCAGGTGTGATTTCAATGCTGTTGGGATGATCCTTGCCTTTCCCTTCAACAAGACTGATAATGATCATCAATGCAGCCAGAACTAAAAACACTACTCCCATTCTATCCAGGAATGGCAAGTCAGGAAATCCTATTTTCAAAACTACCGACAACGGAATACTCAAGGCAGCACCGACAAGGGCAGCATTGGAAGTTGTTTTCTTCCAGAATACACCAAAAAAGAAAATCGCGAAAACGCCGGGGCTGATAAAACCTGTATATTCCTGGATAAACTGGAATGCCTGATCCAGCTGACCCAAAGCCGGTGCAACGATGGCCGCAACCACAAAAGCAACAACTGCAGCGATACGTCCAACTCTAACCTGTGCCGTTTCGGATGCATTCTGACCAAAATATTTTTTGTAAATATCCATTGTAAAAATGGTCGATGTACTGTTGGCCATGGAAGCCAATGAAGAAACAATCGCTGCAGTCAGTGCGGCAAATGCCAATCCTTTAAGGCCGACAGGTAACAGTTGCAGCAAAGTTGGATATGCTCTATCCGATTTGATGATACCTGTAACAGGGTCTTTCATGGATTCTACAAAACCGGGATCAATTCCATTCTGCACAATGACATAAGCAGCAATACCGGGAATCACCACAATCAGCGGCATCAATAATTTCAAAAATCCCGCAAAAATCATCCCCTTTTGAGCCTCATCCAGATTCTTGGCTGCCAAGGCCCTCTGGGTGATATATTGATTGAATCCCCAGTAACTCAGATTGGTAATCCACATACCACCGACCAGCACACTGATGCCCGGAAGATCCTGATAGGCATCTCTGACACCACCCTGACCGTCGGGTATCATCATCTCGCCTCTTGAAAGAATCATGGAAAAATGACCAGGAACTTCTCTTCTTAACAAACCCAATCCATCCCAGGCACTTCCGTCACCCACCATTGTTAAAGATATATATGTCGTGGCCAGGCCGCCTGCTATCAAAAAGAAAACCTGAACAACATCTGTCCATGCCACAGCTTTCAGTCCACCATAAATAGAATAAATCATTGCAAATAGGGCCAATCCGATTATACCATACACCATCGGAACATTTAAAATGGTGTTCAAACTCAAAGCTCCTAAATAAAGTACGGAGGTAAGATTGACAAACACATATAGCAATAGCCAGAAAATGGCCATTGTTGTTCTTACACGGGTATCATACCGATCCAACAAAAATCCGGGCATCGTATAGATTCCTTTTTTGATATATATCGGTAAAAAGAAAATGGCAACCACCAATAAGGTAATTGCCGCCATCCATTCGTAGGTTGAAATAGCCAAGCCCAAGGCAAATCCTGATCCCGACATTCCTATAAACTGTTCGGCGGAAATATTGGAAGCGATCAAAGATGCTCCTACTGCCCACCAGGGAAGTGCTTTTGAAGCAAGAAAATAATCCTGGGAATTTTTAACATGGCCTTTTTTCTCTCTGGAGACAAAAAGGCCCATTCCAATAATCAGTAAACAATAACCAATAAAAACGACGAGGTCTAACGGTTCTAATAACATAAGATGAATTAATAAGGTGGGGTCATAGTTATTTTGAGAAGTTTCAAAGTTAAACTTTTAAGGTTATGTTTTTTAAGTTTTTTGATAATTGTGGGTATAAGTGATACCCGGTTTTTATCACATACATTAGATATCTTTTGGAAAAATCGAGATCACCATAAAAATCATCTGTTTGTTGTTTGGGAATCAATACCTTGAATTTAAATATTGATTGTTTCCGTGGGCTGATAGCGACTTTTTTTCAACCTTTGATTCATACTCATCAATTTAAGCCACTTTGATCTCCATAATTAACATTAAGTTTATTTCAGGAAATCGGGATTATCAATTCTTACTTTTGATTCCAATTTTAAAATCATCCATTATTCCTTTGCCATTTCGAGTGCCTTTGTGGTGATGTAATATTTGGTGATCATATTGGGGACTTCCCAATCGGGTAATTTCCCCTCCACCAAATATTGCAGATATTTCTCTGTCACCTCTCTGAAATGCGCTTCATGACCCGTTCGGTATTCCTGTGGAATGACCACTTTCCATCCTGCATCCCCGTCCCTTTCAATTCCGATCCCGGGATAGGATTTCTGTAGTTCGGCTATGCTTTCTTTTAAACCTTGCTCAAAAACTACCGGGTCATTTTCACCCACAGGTTCTACATAAAGTTCGGGAACATAATTTTCCTTTTTATCCTGTCGGATCACAAGGTTGGCTGTTGTTCCTTTCATGATGGAATAATGCGTATCCGCTGCTCCTTCAGGTGCTTCATAATTCCAGATCACAGACACTTTGGCGTGGACATCCTTGATTTTATAATTGATTTCTCCATTGCTGTTTATTTCCAGGATTCCATCCTGAACAAATGGAGCAAGATAATCCGGATAAGAATCCAATCCTGTGGATCTTTTGAATTGGTCGGATGTCAGTTCCGTAGTCCATTGACGGGCATTGATAATGTCAATGTCCTCCTGATAATCAATAATTTCCTCCGGAAAACTTTCCCATTGAACCAAATCAACCAAATGTGTGGTGACATCCACTATACCGCTTCCCTGTTGATCGACATCATAGAACCAGGCCGGTCGGATCAATGGGCTTCCTGAAACCTGCTTGTAGAAATTATGAACGCTTTCCTTGGTGATGGCAGGATCTTCCAAAGTTCCCTGCTGAAGCGAACCGAAAACCCTGGAAATTCGGGATAATTCTTTTTGCAGAATAGATGTGATTTCAAAACGCTCGGTCATGATATCGTATAGCAGCACATCATTTTTCTCTGCCGAGGCAAAAGCTTCTTTGAGTATTTCGAATCCTTCGGTATCGATGGCCATGGGTTTATCGGCCAATACATGGATGGAAGCATCCACAGCTGCTTTAATGTTTCTGGTTTTGTCCCGGTTGTTTCCGGCAGTGATCATCACGTTGCCTTTTTTCTCTGTGATCATTTTTTCCGAATAATCCTCACCGGTATAAACTTCCATTTCCCAGTTGGTGGGATCTTCCGACCGGGTATTAAAATTTTCTATTGCAGCCAGGTAAGCATCCAATTCACTTCCCTCCTGCCCATAGACATATACCGTCGGACTCACCTGATCATACATCTTCTTTTTTACCAGATGCGCATGAAAATGGCCAGGGTCCAAAGTCATCAACTTGATTTCGTTTTCCGCACCTGTGAAGGTTGTTTTTGCTTCCTCTTCCATAAGACTGCTTTTTGGGGAACATGAAAAAATCATGCATGGTAAACTCAGACCAAATAATAATCTTTTTATCAATATCATATTTTCGTTGTTTTGATGTTAATAGCGAAATTTTCAGAATCAATATTCAGGGATTTCGCATACTTCGTAAAATGAAACGGAATTCATTTATCAATAAATCATTTCGATTTTGCTACTTCCTGTAAAATTCCGGCAATTCCCATTTCCAGACCTCTAAGTTCGGCAAGTCCTTTTAATCTGCCAATGGCAGAATACCCGGGATTGGTCACTTTATTGAGGTCATCCAGCATCTGATGTCCATGATCCGGCCGAAAAGGAATCGGTTTATCCCGTGATTCATTGAGCAATACCAGTTCCTTCATGATCGCATACATATCTACATCTCCGTCCAGGTGATCGGATTCATAAAAATTACCCAGGGAATCTTTTCTAACATTTCTCAAGTGGACAAAATATACACGGTTTCCCAAGGACTTTAGCAGCTGTGGAAGTTCGTCTGATTTTCCCGCTCCGAGAGAACCGGTGCAAAAGCAAATGCCGTTGAAAGGCCGGTCAACTATTTTGAGAATGTCCGTTAAGTCTTCTTTTCCTGTCGCTATCCTTGGCAGACCAAGGATGGGAAACGGTGGATCATCGGGGTGTATGGTCATGAAAATTCCTTCCTCCTCACAAACTTCCTGAATGCTCTGCAGAAAATGACCAAGATTGTCCAGTAACCCGTTTTTTCCGATTGTCTTATAGGTTTCAATACTTTTATGAAGAGATTCCAAAGTTATACTTCCTTCTGTGGGCACACCCATCAGGATGATGGCAGTGAGGGCATCAAGTTTTTCTGTAGATGTCTGTTGGAACCGTTCATCGACTTTGTCAAATACTTCAGGTGAATAAAAATCTTTGGCACCTTTCCGATTCAAAACATGAAAATCAAAAACAGCCAAATCCACCCAGTCAAAATACAGGGCTTTAGCTCCGTTTTCCAACTCATATGCCAGGTTGGTTCTGGTCCAATCCAGAACAGGCATAAAATTATAACAAACGGTTTTTAAACCTGATGCAGCCAGATTTTTGAGCGTCTTTCTGTAATTTTCAAGATAGGCTTCACAGTTTTCATCCCGGGTCTTTATAGATTCGTGAACAGGTACACTTTCCACAACAATCCATTGAAGACCAGCTGCCTCGATCACTGCTTTTCGCTCCAGAATCTGCTCCAAAGGCCAGATTTCTCCGTGAGGAATATGGTGTAAGGCAGAAACAACACCTATGGCGCCCGCCTGACGGATATCTTGAAGACTAACCGGATCATTGGGTCCATACCATCTCCACGATTGGATTAAAGACATATATTAAATTTAGAAGTTAATTGAATGGAATCTATGCCAACAACCTAATTTCCTTTGCTTTTCAGGACATAAGACGGATGACCGAAGACCGATGCTGGCATGAATCGAAATTTACCCATCTTATTTTTATTTGAAGCATTACTGGTATTAAGCCGTTATCCAGATTTTAAATTTGTGAAGTTAAAATTTTTGGACCTCAACCTAAGACATAATTGGTTCCATACGGATACCGTTGGGGTCTGGACAACATGGAATTGGCTTCATCGTCATTTTTGAACTTTTCCCTGGCCGGATCCCAATACAATTTCCGAGGTAATTTCATCGCTGTGTGGGCCAATAAACATGCACTGCAGGATCTATGGGCCACTTCCGCAGGGGCAATTGGTTGCTGCCGTGAAATGATGCAATCCAACCAGTTTCTGTGTTGTTCCGGACTTTCATATAAATGAATTTCATCCGGACCGATTACTGAAGTCAGTATTTTTGAATCACTGGCTTTGAAAGCTTCATTGGGTTTTTCATTCCCTGTCGGATCACTGGCGGTAACACCGACATTTCCTCTTGCCACAAAAATCCATCCGTCGCTTCCTTCAAATTTTATCCCGTTTGGATTATCTCCACCGATATTCATGGTTGCGCCATTGGCATATTTGGCTGTTACATCAAAATCTCCATGGACAGTCCACAGTCCCGAAGTGGGGAATTCCGCTTTTCCTTCCAGCTCAATAGGCCCTGTATATTCTGTACCCATTCCCCAATGCGCAATATCCAAATGGTGAGCACCCCAACCTGTAATCATGCCGGCACCGAACTGCTCACATCGCAACCATCCCGGCCGATCATCAAGATTTGCCTGGGAATGAACCCTGTCCAATGTATAATATACATTCGGTGTAGAACCCAACCACATATCGTAGTTCAGGTTTTCAGGTACAGGCATCATCACTGTACTTCCTCCCGGAGGATCCCCCGGAAGACCTATATGCACACTGTGAATCTTTCCAATCCTACCGTTTCTGACCAATTCGCAGGCTTTTTTAAACTGCGGCCAGGGGGAAACTGATCTTTGCTGGCTTCCGATCTGGAAAATCACGCCGGTACGGTTTACCGCATCACTCAACATCCTGCCTTCTTCAATGGTAAGAGAAGTAGGCTTCTGAAGATATATATCTTTGCCGGCATATGCCGCTTCCATAGCTGGTTGGGCATGCCAATGATCAGGTGTACTGATGATGACCGCATCTATATCTTTATCCGCCAACATCTCATGATAATCATCATAAGTTTTGACATTCATATAGTTGGACTGCTCGGTTTTTTTACTGTAATAATCTTCAATCCAGGCCTTGCCCTGTTCCATCCTTTTACGGTCCACATCCACCACGCCTACTACTCTGGCCATTTCGTTCTTCATGGTTTCGGGTAAATCATGCCCTCTGGAGATTCTTCCAAAACCGATCTGCCCGATATTGATCTTGTTGCTGGGTGCATTTTTACCGAATACAGATGCCGGTACTATTGTGGGAAATCCGGAAATGGCCAAAGAAGCTGCCAAGGCACCCTTGGTAGACGACTTCATAAAGTCACGCCTGGTAAGTTTGGGTTTGTTGTCTTTTTTCATGGAATGCTGTGGTTAATTAAAACGGGATGTGATCAATATATAACTTCACTATCTCTATCAGTGGCATAAGCCCTGGAATAATCCAGTGGATCAAGTCGGCCTGCCACATATTGGATTCCCTGTAAAACATGTTGGATGAATGTCGGATCCTCATAATCCTTGATGTGGTGGCCCAAGGCAGTCACCCATACATGGCCTCCATCAAATGACTGGTGCCAAACTGCCGGATATAGCCTTTCAAATGGTACGGCTGAGGCGATGATTCTTTCTCTTTCATTTTGATCAAGGGTTTCCAGATCATGGACCATGGTGACTTTTATTCCCGGATAAAGTTCCTTCATAAAATAGCATTCATCTTCCTTTTCCCAGACCACCGGGAGATTTTGCACTGTGGGATGATCCGGATCAATTACTTTTATCTGATACTTCTGAAATTTGGGATGCCAAACAAAGGTGCCTCCTACCAACTGTTTGAACCACTCCCAATTTCGCTCTGTGCCTACCACTGAATGGATTCCGATAAATCCTCCACCTGACTGCATGTATCTACGGAAAGCAAGTCTCTGTTCGTCATTATCGAAAACATCATTATTGGTGCTGGGAAATAAAAGCAGGTCATATTGTTTCAAATTGGAATCGGAAAATACCGTTGGATCATCAGTGGCATTAATCTCAAATCCATGTTGATCACCCAGTTTTTGTATTGCCTTCACTGCAAAAGGTATATTGTCATGGACATAGCCCTCCCCGTTTTTGGTGTAGACCAGCATCTTTAAGCCCTTCAGACTTTCATTTTGGGCAATAACAGATTCTGTGAAAAAAAACAGGCTGATCAATAGGCAGATAACCCAAGGTGTTGTGTTTCTTAATAAGGACATCATTTGATTTTCTGTTTTTAGATTTTAAGAACTGCTGGATAGTTTGTTATCTGTATTCAATAAAGTAAATTAAATGTTGGCCTAAAAGGAAAATGATTTACGCTGCCCTTATATTTTATAAAAGGTTACCCTTTTTTACTGCGCCATTACTTTAACCTGTGGTGGATGCGCATAATGTTGCCAAAGTTTTTCGGCATCCTCAGGAGCAATTTTCTGGTCCGACACAAAAAAGCGGTAATTCAAATGATAGGTTTTACCGGGTTCCAGCTGCCAGTCCTTATCTTTTGTAGGCGAGAAATTAGCAAAAACATCTCCCCTATCATACATATCCTCCGGCCAGATTCTCAATGGCTCAGGATGATTGTAATTGGTTGGATACGACATCATTAGAACTGCTCCATATCCCTCATCCAGTTCACCTTGCAAAATACACCATCTCGCCAGGCTGCCATCCGCCTCTACCCTGTTTTTACCTTCTGAGGTAATCGTTTCACTGTTTCCTTTATGCCATTTCTCGGTGGCACGCCAGCCCAGGCCTCCATATCTGTATTTTTTCAGAATCACCTCATTGTCTGTCGCACAGTTCAACATGATGGAGATATCAGCAATATATGCTTCCTCATTTTTTTCCTGCTGAAAAATCCTGACACCCTGTACCTCGTTTAAGACAACTTCCTTTCCTTCCTTCTCATGGACCACATGTTCATGAAGTGCCTTGAATTCTGTATATACAGTCCCGTTTTCTCTGGATATAAAATTGGCAAACCTGACAGTCCCCTGATTATCGGCAATATTCCACAAATCGTAAACCTCACCCTTAAACTCCACTCTTGTCCAGGGATTCCACAATCCATAATGATGGTAGTGGTCAGGTGGCTGTATTCTTGTCAATTCTTTGCCGGCAGGTGTCCAAAAAGGATGTATGAATCCACTTCGCTTGTAAAGCTCGTTTACACCTTCCGGTGGAAAAACCGTTTCAAAATTATATCGCAAAAGTGGCCGGTTGGCGGTGCCTAGGATTACTCCTCCATCTCCATCTTCGATTTTGGCAGTAAGATGGGGTTCGGCAAAAGATGATTTTTTTTGGATGAGCTTATACGTTCTTTTAGCCGAAGCGCTCCCCGGTTCCAGCAGCCAAATCAAAGTTCTATCTGCCCTGGTTTCTATTTGAAAATTGATGCTTTGGTTTTCTCCGTTCAACACCTCAACAAGTTCCAAAAGTGAATCCGCCAAGAAGGTGATACTGTTCAAATCTGTGCTTACAGGAATGTCATAAGGAAAATTATTGTCCTTCACTTCTATTTCAAGTGTAGCGATCTCCTGGGAATAGGCTAAAAAATTTCCTCCTGTAAATAGGATAATCGAAAGGATGGATCTCAATATATGTTTCATATCAGGATTTATGTAAAGAGCAAAATAAACATATACAAAAACTTTTCCTATTGCAACCGATTTCATAATTAACTTTTGAATTCTCCCTGCTTTTTACTTTTTTGGAATGGTTTGATGATAAATGGTATCTGATCCATAACCCTATTTGTTTACAAAATTAAGGTTTAAAATATAGAACCTCACATTTGATCAAAAAATGGATCCCCACCAAAATTTTAATACCTTGAAAAAAATTTACAACCGATTTCATAGAATTAGTTTTAAATGAAATTTAATTATAATACTTTTAAATCATACGCTGTAAAAACAGGAGATGCTGCTCATCGGAAAAATCCAATGGATAAGGAAATAACCATTTATGATATTGCCAAAGATCAGGGTGTTTCACCGACTACGGTCAGCCGGGCACTGAACAACCACCCCGCTGTAAATCAAAAAACAAAAAAGAAAATTTTTGATGCAGCCATGGCAATGGGTTATCAATCCAATGTTTTTGCGGCCAACCTGAGAAGCAAAAAAACTTTCACCATTGGCGTAATCGTTCCCCGACTGAACAGTTCCTTTCAGTCATCAGTACTTGCAGGCATGGAAAACATTGCCAACAAAGCGGGCTACAACCTCATCATCAGTCAATCGCTGGAATCTTTAGAAAAAGAAAAAGCCAATGCCAAAACCATGTTCAACAGCCGCGTGGATGGTTTGTTGGTCTCCTTGGCGGGAAATACGGAAAACATCGACCATTACGGTCCTTTTCTGAAAAAAGGTATCCCTTTGATATTTTTTGACAGAACGGGTGAGCAATCGGATTTTACTTCAATAGGTATCGATAATGTTCAGGCGGCTTATAATGTCACCTGCCATTTGATCGAAGTCGGTTGCAAAAGAATTTTGCACGTGCTGGGAAATGGCAGCATTAATGTGTATGCCGACAGACTGAAAGGATATAAGTACGCTTTGATGGACAACGGTTTTACATTTGACGAATCTTTGGTGATTTATTCAGATCTTAATGAAGAGGCCGGTGAAGACATCATCATTGAACTCTTGAAAATGAAAGAAAGGCCCGACGGTTTATTTGTATCCAATGATGCCTGCGCAGCCAGCTGTATCCGACAACTTAAAATGGCAGGATTGCATATCCCGGGGGATATTTCAGTTGCCGGGTTCAACAACGATGTCATTTCCAGATTAATCGAACCCAATATTACCACCATCAATTATCCAGGCTTCGAAATGGGGGAAGTTGCCATGAAAAACCTGATCAACAATATCCAGGGACAAGGTGATGGCACCACTCAAAAGGCCAATAAGATTACTTTACAATCAGAACTGATTATTAGGGATTCCTCAAAACAAAAAACATAAGGATGAGAAAACGCATCATTTTCTTCTACATCAACCCAAAATCTTAAATCATGAAAAAATCCTGTCTTCTCCTCAGTTTTTTTTTAACCTGCTTTACCTTGTTGGCAAATGACGGCTACAAACTCTGGTTGCAGTACTATCCCCTGGAAAATCCGACCGGCGTCTACCAGACCGCACTTACGGGTCTTCATGTTCCTGGAAATTCTCCCACACTGGACATCATCCGAAAAGAAGTAAAGACAGCTCACGAGGGATTTTACGGCGAAGCATTACCGGAGGCAAATAACAGCCTGCAAACCCTGATTATTTCATTATCAAATCATCCCGCGGTAAAACAAAATGTCAAGCCGGAAGAATTGTCATCCTTGGGAGAAGAAGGATATCTGATCAAAAAAATCAGGGATAACGGCACCGAGATATTATTGATTACCGCCAATTCGGAATTCGGATTGCTCTATGGCACTTTCCGATTGTTGCAGATGATCCAATTGGGAGAAGAAATCCCAGAAGCCGGATTCAGTAACTCTCCAAAAATCAAACATCGCGTATTGAACCATTGGGACAACCTCGACAGAACCGTGGAAAGAGGATATGCAGGATCCAGCATCTGGAACTGGCACCGACTCCCCCGCCACATTGACCAACAATACCATGATTATGCACGCGCAAATGCCTCCATCGGCATCAATGGCACATCCGTAACGAACGTCAACGCAAACGCTTTGGTGCTTACGCCGGATTACCTTGAAAAAGCCAAAGCTTTGGCAGATGTTTTTCGCCCTTACGGCATTAAGTTGTACCTCACCGCCAGATTTTCTTCCCCTATGGAAATCGGTAAATTACCCACCGCAGATCCGCTAGATCCTAAGGTGCAGGAATGGTGGAAGGAAAAAGCCAAGGAAATTTATAGCTACATTCCTGATTTTGGAGGGTTTCTGGTAAAAGCAGATTCGGAAGGTCAGCCCGGGCCACACAATTACGGCAGAACCCAAGCCGAAGGTGCCAATGTCCTTGCCGATGCGGTCAAACCTTTTGGAGGAATCGTAATGTGGCGCGCTTTTGTTTACAGTGAGAAAACTCCTGATGACAGGCATAAACAAGCTTATAATGAATTCAAACCCATTGATGGGGAATTCAGAGACAATGTAATAGTGCAGGTGAAAAACGGTGCGATTGATTTCCAGCCGCGAGAACCTTTTCATCCGCTTTTCGGAGCTATGCCTGAAACACCTCTGATGATGGAATTCCAGATTACATTGGAATATCTTGGCCAGGATACACATTTGGCCTATCTGGGTCCGCTGTTTGAAGAAGTGCTGAAGGCTGATACATATACCGAAGGTCCGGGTTCTACAGTAAGCAAAGTGGTCGATGGAAGTCTCCATAAATATCCCCTAACAGCTATGGCCGGCGTTGCAAATATAGGAACCGACCGCAACTGGACCGGCCATCATTTTCATCAGGCAAACTGGTTTGCATACGGGAAACTTGCCTGGGATCCTGATTCCAATTCAGAAGAAATTGCAGATGAATGGCTTAAACTGACCTTTACAAATGATAGGGAATTTGTGGGACCCGTCAAAAAAATGATGCTCGCCTCCCATGAGATGGTTGTAAATTACATGACACCTTTGGGATTGCACCATATCATGGGAAGAGGACATCATTATGGTCCGGGACCCTGGGTGACGGGGGGCGGCCGTGATGATTGGACCGCAACTTATTATCATAAGGCAACAGAGAAAGGGATCGGTTTTGACCGGACTGCATCAGGAAGCAATGCCTTGGCTCAATATACCCCTGAAATCCAAAAGCAATGGAGCAATCCCAAAACTATTCCTGAAAAGTACCTCCTATGGTTTCACCATCTCCCCTGGGATTATCAATTGTCCTCCGGAAATAGCCTTTGGGACGGTATCGCACTTCATTACCAGAAAGGTGTAGAAGAAGCCAAATCAAACGTGGAAATCTGGAATAA
>JBGTDA010000184.1:0-10829 GCA_041748555.1 Rhodonellum sp. | reverse complement strand
TGTGATTCGAGTTATACAGAAATGATGTGTCAATTGGGTCGATTCCAAACCCATCGGAAAGGAAATGATTTTCTTAAATTTTTAAGAAATTTCCAAACCAAAGGAATATTTGGAAGATGCCCTGACTGCCCTAAAGAATTTTTAGAGAATTTTTGGATAAAGCTAAAAGATTATTTGCATTTCCTGCCAGAATAGTGTGTCCTATTTAGATTTTTTGGTTTTCTATCTAAAGTCCAGCGGTAATTACATAGGAATTATTATTTATGCCAAACTTTCTCATGAAGGTGGATTTTCCCATTCGCTCCAAATATTGTCTTTAGCTAAATTGGGTTATCAAAAACCCCAAAAGCGATGGAAACTGGTTTGATAACTATTTTTTTTTCTTTGATGGCAACCTACCTGATACTGTTTGGTTTGAGTATTTATGCCCATAAGAAAAACAGTTTTAAGCTCTTTTCGCATTCCGGATGGGCTGAAGAAATGCCAACACTGTTCCTAACAATGATTCTCGGGATTATTCTCTGGGGAATTATCCCATTTTCGATTTGGGGATACCAGACATCAATTAATGTCATTATAGGTCAGGAACCCCCATTATTGCATCAGTTTTTAGTGGTATTTTTCAGCGGATTTTTAGCCTTTAAAATCGGAATCAAGCAATCAGAAATACTTTCCCTTAACCTGCCCTCTTCATTTTCCGGACAAGAGAAGCCGAAGGACTATTATATCCAAAGCTATGTTTATTACAGAATCCTGTATTTGCTGGCTTATGAATTTTGGTTTAGGGGCATATTGCTGGTTACTCTAGTGAAACATTTACAGCTGGTTCCAGCCATATTCATCAATATTATTTTATACAGTCTGCTTCATTTTATTTCAGATAAAAGAGAATTCCGGCTTTGTTTTCCGTTTGGGGCCTATCTATGCCTCCTATGTTGGTGGATAGGGGCAGCGTGGCCTGCGATGCTGATACACCTGTCGCTATCACTGAGTTACGAATTGAATTTTGTTCTCATGAAAAGAATTAAATACCAGAAAATATGAGTGTTTTTATCACGGGAGCAAGTGGCTATTTAGGTCAAAGGTTGGCTACTCATTTGGCAGATTCAGGTACAAAGGTAACAGCCCTGATCCATACCGCATCAAAATCCAAATTTTTGGATCATCCAAATATCAGGGTGGTGCAGGGGGATCTTACAAACCCACAAGAAATACTCAAAAACCTGTATTCCTGCAACAAGGTTTTTCATCTGGCCTCTTATGCGAGATTATGGTCCCGAAATGTGGATCTCTCTTATAAAATCAACTTGGAAGCCACCCAAATGCTGCTTGAAGCATCCTGGAAATACAGCATCCAAAAATTCGTCTATTGCAGCACAGCCGGAGTAATGGGCCATACACTCAAAACCCCGCTGAATGAGGATTCCCAGCGTGCATTTTCCTTTACCAATGATTATGACCTGTCAAAATATCTGGCAGAAAAAGAAGTGCTCAGATATGCTGACCTTGGTCTGGATGCGCTGATTGTCAGCCCAACAAGGATTTACGGTCCCGGTATCAGAACCATGACCAGTGGGGTCAATCTATTTATTGAGAAATTATTAAAGAACACCTTTGTCACCATACCCCAAAAAAACGGAGCAAGCGGCAATTATGGGTATATCGATGATATCGTGGCCGGACATATTTCGGCCATGGACAAAGGGATCGCAGGAGAAAAATATATACTCGGAGGGGAAAACGTGAGTTATGCCGAACTTATACGTACGGTGAAGAAATTCGATCATAAGAGGAATTTCCTGATCCCGGCCTCCGGTAATCTGATTACACTAATGGCTTATTTAGAATCTTTTAAAGCCCTTTGCACCAATACAGAACCCAAACTGACACCGGAACTCGCCAACAGGATCGGGTTGAACTTTATGTTTGACTGCTCCAAATCAATCCGTGAACTGGGTTACCACATCACCCCGTTTGAGGAGGGGATTCAGAAAACTGTTCAATACTTATATTAAGCAACCATGAAAAACTTTACCATGATCACCGGGGCTAGTGAAGGTTTGGGAAAAGCTTTTGCCCTCCACTGTGCTGAAAGAGGAATGAATCTGGTGTTGCTTGCCCTTCCGGAATCAGGCTTGAGTAAAATTGCCCAATTCATCCGGGATAATTATGAAGTGACAGTACATTGCTATGAATTAGATCTAACGGATGAGCAGGCTTGCAAGGACTTTATTACCGATTTGAAAGCCAACTCTTTTCCCATCAATATATTGATCAACAATGCCGGAATCGGCGGCACCTTTGCTTTTGGGGAAATGCCGCTGGATACCTATAGGAAAATGATATTTCTGAACGTGTGGGCGACTACCTATCTCATTTACGAGATTTTGCCAATTTTGTCCAGTCATAGTCAGGCCTATATTCTCAATGTCAGCAGTCTGGCAGCATATTTTCACTTTCCCTATAAACAGGTGTATGGAGCCACCAAAGCCTATATTTATCATTTCAGTAAGGCTCTTCAACAGGAACTCCGGCATCAAAAAAACATCAGTGTCAGCATTCTTTGTCCAGGTGGGATGAATACATCCCCTTCCCTGACCAGATTCCACAACAATAGTGGGATACTCTCCAGACTCTCCATTTTGCAACCTGAAGAAGTGGCTAAAATTGCGATCGAACAATTATTGGCCAAACGGCAGGTGATTATCCCCGGCACAGCCAACAAAGCCTATTTACTCTTAAAATACTTGCCTGCATTTTTCCTCAACAGACTTTCTCAAACAACGCTACTAAAAATAAAATCAAGGTTAAAAAGTCAAGAGCGGCCTGTTGAAACATTTGATCGGTTGGTTCCTATATCAAATGTCCCTGTCTGAATCTTTCTCCCGCTACCGATATTTTCTATCAATATGAATGGAAATCCTTTATCTCCCTTTACTTTCAAAATTAAAATCCACTATCTTGGTCAGAATAAAATCGGCAGATTGAAGGATTGAGGATTGGAAGATTTGAAGATTTAAAAGTTATAAGGTTGCGTCCACTTCGAAAACACTCATTTAGAGAAATTTAAACTCTAAAATAAAGTTATAGGCTATTTTATTTGGTAAAAGTGTTCTTATCGGAGTAGACTCAAAGTTGGTAAAATGGAAAGTCAGGGAATTGAAAGAGATGAAAATTTGAAAGATAAAAAGTCACAGTTCTTGTTTTCAATTTTATGCTTTACAGACCTTCGGCCCCTCATTTTCCGTCCCGGTCTGTCATCCCACACCTTTTCTTCACACGACTCCGACTTCCCACTTCCTTCTTCACAACCTTACCTTAAAACCTTCGAGGTTTTTAGAAACCTCAAAGGTTACCGTCTTCAATCCGTCATCGGTCAGCGGCCATCAGTCTTCCTTCTTTACCCTCATCAAACCCTTTAATATATGAAAGTACCAATTAGAATTCTTGTCGTCGGTTGTGGAAATATGGGGGCCTCCCATGCTACTGCATATCATCAAATGCCCGAATTCAGTATTTGTGGTTTGGTATCCCGAGGCAAAAGCAAGACAGAATTGAATGATTGTATTGGTGGCAATTATGAGTTGTTCGAGGATTATGTCCATGCTCTGGATATCACAAAACCTGATGCGGTTTGTATTTCTACTTATCCCGAAACACATGAAGATTTTGCATTGCTGGCTTTGGAAAAAGGTTGTCATGTTTTCATAGAAAAACCTCTTGCAGATTCTGTTGCCGGCTCCGAAAACATCATTAGGTCAGCTAAAAAAGCCAATAAAAAAGTGGTGGTTGGATATATTCTTCGTCACCATCCCTCTTGGATAAAATTTATAGAGGAAGCACAGAAAATCGGCAAACCGATTGTTATACGGATGAATCTCAACCAACAAAGTCAGGGCTATATGTGGGATGTTCACCGCAGTCTGATGAAATCCCTGAGTCCGATCGTAGATTGCGGCGTACATTATATCGATGTCATGTGCCAGATGACAGGATCGAAACCGATATCAGTTGCAGCCATTGGTGCCCGCCTTACCGACGATATCAGCAAGGATAATTACAATTATGGTCAGCTTCAGATAAGGTTTGAAGACGGTTCTGTAGGTTGGTATGAAGCAGGTTGGGGACCGATGATCAGTGACAATGCATTTTTCATCAAGGATGTTTTTGGTCCGAAAGGTGCTGTTTCCATTGTAGCAAAGGAAGCAGGAAAAGCAGGAAAATCCGACGATATTGATTCCCATACCAAAACCGAAAGCATTAAGATCCATCTTTCTGAAATTGATTCGGAAAATCGATTTGTTCATCCTGATAGGTGGATTGATCTTTCTGACGAACCCAATCATCAGGAGCTGTGCAACCGGGAACAGCAGTATTTTTTAAAGGCTATTATTGAAAATCTGGATTTGGAAAGTCATTTAGAAGATGCGGTAAGCAGTCTGAGGATTGCTTTTGCATGTGATGAATCCGTAAAAACGGGTAAAATGATCTATCTATAGAAAATGCTCCTATTTCTGAATAGCGCTATAAAAAATTTAAATTTTGCTTAAACTGTTTTGTAAAGCTGATAAATTAAAAGCCTCTGCTTATGATCAGGTCATTGGATGTTTTGAAAAACCGGTATCTTTGGAAGCCATGCAGGATATAAAATGCAAAGAGACAATTGCCCGTTTTTTTGAATTCAAATATCAGTCGGCATCAATAAATGATCCATTGGGAACACTTGCGGGAGGATTGATATCAAAAGGTTCGGAACTTGAAGCAGGTACAGGTGCGTTTTCAAAAAGTTTCAGTTGATAATCCCTAACTACTGTTGTATCAAGAATTTTTACACGAACTCTAGGCAGGTTGATACTGTTGCCAATATTTTCCTGAAAGTATCTTAAGGGTGTTCGCAAACCAATATCAGCAAGCTGATCATTTACATCTGTTTCGGAGAAATCATTGGGTTCATTGCCATTGTCAATGCTTTCCTCATCGATTACCAAAAATACGGCTGATCCCTCAGCCGGGCTTGTGTTATCGTTGTTGTCAGTTTCGCTAAAGCGTGAACTTAACATTATTATTAAACAAAATGCGGGAATTGATAACTTGTTGGATACTAACATAATGAAAATGAATAGATGAAATCAGATTTATAATTTTTTACATAAAACATTCCTCATTCCACTCATCATTGAAATTTAAGAAATTAAAAAAACCAATTGAAATCCTACCGCTCTTGGAATTGATCATTTGATGTTGAATAAGTTTCTCTTAAATTCATCATTAAAGAAGTCGTGGACAGAAAAAAAATGTCTGAAATAAAATCTTATAATCATTTTGATAATTATTGAAAAATGAATAAAAAAACCATAATCATCACAGGAGGCGCAAGTGGCATAGGTTTGGCAATTACTGATTTGTTTGCTGAAAAGGACCATAAAGTTTTTCTTGTTGACTATCAATCAGAAGCAGGAAAACTTGTAGAAACACGATTAAAAGAAAAAGGTTATGATGTGACTTTTCTTCAAGGTGATGTATCTGATCAGGATCAGATGCAGGAAATCATTGCCAAGGTTCCATCCAAAATTGATATACTTGTCAACAACGCCGGCATTTCACATGTAGGCTCCCTGGAGAATACAACAGCATCTGATTTTGACAGACTTTTTCAGGTTAATGTTAAAGGTATTTACAATTGCACATTTGCGGCTTTACCAAAATTAAAAAAAGATGGAGGCGGCTCCGTTATCAATATGTGTTCGGTTGCAGCCACGATAGGAATCCCCGATCGGTTTGCCTATTCAATGACCAAGGGTGCGGTGTTATCCATGACACTTTCCATCGCCAGAGATTACGTAGATCAAGGCATCCGTTGTAATTGCATTTCCCCGGGCAGAGTCCACACTCCTTTCGTTGATGGGTTCATCGCCAAAAATTATCCGGGAAAGGAAGCCGAAATGTTTGAAAAACTTGCAGCCAGCCAACCTATTGGTCGTATGGGAAAACCTGAGGAAATCGCAGCTTTGGTCTATTACCTGGCATCTGATGAAGCATCTTTTATCACCGGAAGCAACTTCCCCATTGACGGAGGATTCTTGGGATTGAAAATGTGATTCAGAAATCGTAAGTACAATAACCAATCGAAGCTTTTAAATTTATTTCTTCTTCTAACAAATACATGATTTTCCGCAATCATATCGCTTAACTCGATATTGGGATCGGTCTTCGGTCTTCAAACTGTTCTCCTAGAAAAATCAAGGCAACTGGCAGATTAGCGGATATACATATATTACTAAAATTCCTCTTAACTATTTAAACCTTAAAACTAAAAACACCATGAAATTAATTCGATTTGGAGCAATTGGAAAAGAACAACCCGGTATAGAAACCCTTGACGGGAAAAGGCTGGATTGCAGTACTTTTGGGGAAGATTGGACAGAAGACTTTTTTGGAAATAACGGCCTTGAAAGACTTAAAGTGTGGCTGGAATCAAATTTAGATAATTTACAGGAAATCAACAGTTCATCCAGAATAGGATCACCGATAAAAAGACCTTCTAAGATTATTTGTGTGGGATTGAATTATTCAATGCATGCAAAAGAAAGCGGTATGGCCGTACCCGAAATTCCCATTATTTTCATGAAAGCTACCTCATCCCTGTGCGGGCCTTATGATGATATCATCATTCCCAAAAATTCAGCGAAAACAGACTGGGAGGTGGAGCTTGCTGTAGTCATTGGAAAAAAAGCTGCTTATGTATCGAAAGAATCCGCCATGGACTATGTTGCCGGCTATTGTGTTCACAACGACGTCAGCGAAAGGGATTTTCAGCTTCATCACGGCGGTCAGTGGGTCAAAGGAAAAAGCGCAGATACGTTTGCTCCCCTCGGACCTTATCTGGTCACGAAGGATGAAATCAAGGACCCACACAATCTTCGGCTTTGGCTTAAACTGAATGGGAATATGATGCAGGACAGCAATACTTCTGACTTGGTATTTGACATCCCCACGCTCGTATCCCATATCAGCCAATACATGAGTTTACTACCGGGAGACATCATTTCAACAGGTACACCATCGGGAGTCGGAATGGGATTAAAACCACCGCGTTATCTTCAGGAAGGAGACACCGTGGAACTGGGAATAGATGGATTAGGTATTTCCAAACAAAAAGCCGTGTCATATAAGCCCCTACATTAGGTAGATGCCTGCGGCGGAGATGCTTTGCGTAGATGCCTTCGGCGTAGAGGCAAATCTCAAGTCCCAAATCTCAAGTCTCACATCTCAAACATGAAAATTGACTCCCACCAACACTTCTGGAAATATGATCCCATACATTATTCCTGGATAGAGGACTCCATGAAAGTCATAAAAAGGGATTTTATGCCTGACGATTTATTTCCAGAACTGGAAAGCAAAGGGATCAAGGGATGTGTTGCCGTACAGGCAGCTGAATCAGCTGCCGAGACAGATTTCCTCTTAAAGCTTTCCGATGAGTACGAATGGATCAAAAAAGTTGTGGGATGGATTGATTTTGATTCTGAAAATCTAGAGCGGGACCTGGAAAATTATTCTCAAAAAAAGAAATTAGCGGGATTCAGGAAAGCCCTTCAGGCGTATCCAACTGAAGCTATGGAAGCCCCAAATTTCCTTAAGGGAATTGGGCTGTTGCAAAAATTTGGTTTTACTTACGATATTCTCATATATCCAAATCATCTGGAAGCCGCATACGTCTTTGCCGAAAAATTCCCTTATCAACCTTTTGTGGTGGACCATTTGGCCAAGCCGAATATCAGAAACGGAGAGTTTGATTATTGGAGCAAGGGCATAACCAAACTGGCTTCTCTGCCAAACGTGAACTGTAAAGTTTCAGGTATGGTCACCGAAGCTCATTGGCAAAATTGGAAAGTATCTGATTTCAAGCCTTACTTGGATTTTATCATTCAAAATTTTAATAAAGAACGACTTATGTACGGAAGTGATTGGCCTGTTTGTTTAGTGGCCGCTGATTATGGTAAAGTCTATGATCTGGCAAATACCTACTTTCAGGAATTCAGTATTTCTGAAAAAGAAAAGATATTTGGAGGGAATGCCTGCCGTTTTTACGGTATTAAGGAATGATGTTGAACCCAATGACGAACAAACACTTTGCCTTAATCATTTAACTAAACACTTAAAAAAATCAAGGATCAAATTAATTCAAGAACAAAATGAATCTGAATCTGCATGCAAAAGTAATCCTGATCAGTGGTGGTGCCAAAGGAATTGGCGCTGCTATCAGCCGTACACTTGCCGAGGAGGGGTCTTATCCTGTTGTCATCGATCCATCAGAAAAAGAAGGTAAAACACTTGTTGAAGAGTTTGATTCCAAAGGAATAAAATCCCTCCATATACTTAAAAGACTCACATCAGCTGATGCTTGTAAAGAAGCAGTTGATGAGTCACTTGAATATTTTGGAAGAATAGATGGAGTGGTCAACAATGCCGGAGCAAATGATGGTGTAGGTTTGGAAAAAGGTTCACCTGAGGCATTTATGAAATCAGTAGAAAACAACCTTTTGCATTACTATGCTCTGGTCCATTATGCACTTCCCGAACTCATCAAATCCAAAGGAAGTATAGTCAACATCAGTAGCAAAACAGCGGTGACGGGACAGGGAAATACCTCTGGATACACAGCAGCCAAAGGGGCGCAACTTTCACTCACCAGAGAATGGGCGGTTGAATTATTGAAATATTCCATCCGGGTAAATGCCGTCATTCCTGCCGAAGTCATGACACCGCTTTACCAAAACTGGCTCAACTCATTTGCAGAACCCGTCCAAAAACTTAATGAAATCCAAAAGAGAATTCCATTAGAAAATAGGATGACCAAAGCTGAGGAAATAGCAGACATGGTGGTATTCCTGCTTTCAAACCGGGCATCCCATATCACCGGGCAGCATCTGTATGTGGATGGGGGTTATACGCATTTGGATAGGGCTTTGTAAAAAGAGATTTGCCTTCGGCGAGATATTGAATTGAGATAAGCTTCGCGAGATAAATAGAGATATGCTTTGCGAGATATTGGGTTTTCAGTGGTTTATGGGTAAACTATAAAAAAGATAGGCTTTGCGAAATATTAAAAAGAGACATGCTTCGCGAGATACTTTGAAATATGCCTTCGGCGATATAATCCTTAGGTCAAGCGTTTTGTAAGCCAAATTAAACGGTTGCTTTTGAAAATTATATCTATTTTATTTCCACCTTATATCCACTTTATTTTAACTTATATTCACTTTATCTCTACCTTATTTCAAATTATATATTAAAAATATGCCCAAACCACCCCTAATACCCAAGAATCTCCTCCTCCCTTTCATTCTGATTACTTCTTTATTTGCCCTATGGGGTTTTGCAAATGACATTACCAATCCGATGGTTGCAACCTTCAAGCGGGTTCTGGAATTGAACAACGTTCAAGCCTCTTGGGTGCAGCTGGCTTTTTATGGCGGATATTTTACCATGGCCCTTCCTGCGGCAATTTTTGTGAAAAAATTCACTTATAAAAAGGGAGTACTTTTTGGCTTGTTCCTATATGCTTTGGGGGCACTTCTCTTCTTCCCTGCTGCGGCTTTTGAAAGCTATTTCTTTTTCCTTACCGCACTTTATATTCTGACATTTGGCCTGGCTTTTTTGGAAACCACGGCAAATCCATATGTGCTTTCAATGGGGCAAGAACAAACAGCAACCCAAAGGTTGAATCTTGCACAGGCCTTCAATCCCATGGGTGCTTTGGCGGGATTGTTTGTTGCCAAGGAATTTATTCTTGATGCATTGCAATCCAACAACAGGGATGCGGACGGGAATCTCATTTATGAGACATTGGATGAAACTGCAAAGGCTTTGGTTCGGACAAATGATTTGTTGGTGATCAGAAATCCCTATGTCATGTTGGGCCTTTTTGTGATTCTGATGATTGTTTTGATTTCCGTGGTCAAAATGCCTGAGAACAGGGAAAAAAACGGCCGTCTCGATTTTTTCCCTTCCATGAAAAGACTTTGGACTAACAGCCATTTTGTTGAAGGTGTCATTGCCCAGATGTTTTATGTTGGGGCCCAGATCATGTGCTGGACGTATATCTATCAATATGCCGAGGTACTGGGCATTGACAATGCCACTGCGGTAAACTATGCCTATGCGGCATTGATTTTATTTTTGATAGGTAGATGGTTCTGTACCTATTTGTTGCGTTTTGTTGCACCGGGAAAGCTGCTTCTTTATTTTTCAATAATGGCAATCATCCTGGTCCTGGGAACGATTTTCCTTCAGGGAATGGCCGGGCTGTATTGCCTGGTGGGGGTGTCCTTCACCATGTCGCTGATGTTTCCAACCATTTACGGAATTGCTTTAGAAGGTCTGGGGGAAGATGCCAAATACGGAGCCGCATTTTTGGTGATGGCCATTGTGGGTGGTGCGATCATGCCCACACTTCAGGGAATGATTCTGGATATTGGGGGAACAGGTTATGCCGATACGCTGATCCTGGGAGTGCCGGAAGTCAGTTTCTCTTTTGTCTTACCTCTTCTTTGCTTTGCTGTGGTAGGAGTATTTGCTTTTAGAAGGATTAGGCCTTAGCAAGAAGAATCCCTGAGTAAGAACGGACTGGATTTAAGGGACAAGGATCTTAGATTGAAGTTACTAAAGCTAATTCTGATAACGGAAGAAGTAGAGGCTAATAAGAGTAGGAAGAAAAAGTTAGATGAATTGCTGAAAGAGAGTGAATTTGGTAAGATTTTATAACTTAGGTTACCATGAATATTAAAAATGAAAAACATGTTAAAGAATTAAAAATATTCCACATG